>CAZCDU010000036.1:0-3689 GCA_964497125.1 uncultured Victivallales bacterium
CAGGCTCATAACCTGAAGGTCGTTGGTTCAAATCCAACTCCCGCTACCAATTTGAGAGGCCGAGGATAATCTCCTCGGCCTTTTTCTTTCTATGCGCCAAGCTATGAGCGTGATGACCGAAAAGCCTTACTTCGTGTATATTCTTTGGTCGCGTCCGGGATGCTGCTTCTATAGTGGCATTACCGAGACGGCGCCGGCGGAGAAGGCGGCTCGGTGACGATTCTGTGTGGCTCGTCCCCTGTGACGAAGCGAGCCATGCTAAACCAGATCAGCGAACTGGGCGGAGGCGCCGGGGTTGAATTGATCCGGTATTTGCTGGCTAGGTGTGTGGCGATTCGATTATAAGTGGGCATGAAGCGGCTACTAGCGTTGGGCATCTGTGCGGTCCTGATTGTTTTCATTTGGGTCGCGACGGTCTGGAATAACTTTCCTGTCCACAACGGCCTGATCGCCGACGATTATCTCCTGCCGGTGTCCGTGTTGGCGTTGATGGCGGTTGTGCTGGGGGTTAACCCGCTGCTACGGCGTTTCTGTCCTCGCTGTTCCTTTAGCCGCAATCAGCTGGCGGTCATGTGCGGCATCTTCTTCATGGCGGCGCTTCCGCCCAGCGCGGGGGTCTTGCGACAGCTTGCCTGGCCGCTTGGGCGCGCGGTGCAACGCGCAAACACCGAACCGGAGATGGCCGAGGCTTACGCCAAGCTCAATCCACGCCGCTGCCTGTTTCCGGATTCGTTGGAATATGGCGTGGACCTTCCCGTTGTGCAGCCATTCGTCGATGAGCTGCGCGATGGTGAGAGCATCCCGTGGGGTGGTTGGGTCATACCGATGATGTCCTGGTCCGGCCTGATCGCGCCCTGGTACCTGATGATGATGGCCATGTCAGTGATCTTCTGCCGGTACTGGCAGAAGCACGAACGCGTGCCGTTTCCGCTGATGACGGTTTTTCGGGAGCTGACGGATGCGCCCGATGAAGGCTCCAGCATTCCCCCGGTATTTCGAACGCGTGGTTTCTGGCTGGGGTGCGGTATCGTGTTTGTGCTTCATGCCATGGGGCAGGGCAATATGTATCTGCCGGACACCGTCCCTGCTATACCGTTGCGATGGAATCTCTCTATTTGCTTCTCGGAGATGCCATGGAACCATCTTGGTTGGTGGTGCAAGAACGGCCACATCTATTTCACCTTCCTCGGGTTGGCCTTCTTTCTGCAGAACCGGATCAGCTTCTCGATCTGGTTCACGCAGATCGTCTACGCGTTTGTGATGATGATTGCGATCGCCTACTTCCCCCCGTTCAATTGGTCCGCCTTTGGCGAGCATCGAACCGGATCGTTTCTTGTTTACGCTTTGTTCATTCTCTGGCTTGCCCGCTCGCACCTTGCCGCCGTGGTGCGTTGCATGTGCAGGCGTAGCGAATCTCCCGAAGACCGTGCCTACGCGGTCGCAGGGTGGGCCTTTGTTGCGGGTTGCGTTGCCATGTTTGGCTGGTTTGTCTGGGCACGGATACCGTCCGCCTACGCTCTTGTCTTCGTGTTTGCGGCGGTCCTGGCGACGGTGACCCTTATGCGGGTTGTGGCTGAGACCGGGCTGCCCCTCTTCTTCCTGGGGACGTACTCCTTTCGCGATGCGCTACGGATGTTGCCGATGTCCATGCGGTCGCTGCCCGCAACGTATTTCGGTGGTATCTTTTCGGTGTGGCTTGGGTCGGGCCAGCGCGTCTGTGTGGGCGCCGTGGCAACGCAGGCATTAGGTCTGGCGAAGGACATTGGTGTGCGGCGCCAGGTGAGGCTGGGGGTGCTGTTCCTGATTGTCCTGCTCCTGTCTGTGGTCGGAGGTTGGCTGTTCATTCTCAAGGCGGGATACTCGCATACCCAGGCGATCGATGGCGTGGGACTGGCATGGTGGGGGAGTGGCCAGTTTCGGCCGGCCGAAGATGCTCTGCTTGAAACGATTCGGGGAACGTCGCCCATCGACGTTATGGAGCGCATTCCACACCTGTTGACGGGAGGCGCGTTGGCGCTGGTGCTCTACGTGCTCTGCCAGTGCTTCTCGTGGTGGCCATTGCACCCGATCGGCCTGTTGGGCGCCGGTTCCTGGTGTGTGGGGGTTATCTGGCCCAACATCTTCCTGGGCTGGTTGCTGAAAAACCTGGTTATCCGATACGGCGGCGCCACGGCCTACAGGAAAGCCCGAGCCCTTTTCATCGGCGTGATCATGGGCGAGGTGTTCGCGGTCCTGTTCTGGTCGGCACTGGCTGTCTTCCTGGCCCTTACGGGCCATGAATACCACTCCGTGAATATCTTGCCGTACTGATGCGCTGGGGGCTGGGTGCTGGGTGCTGGGTGCTAGATGCTGGATTCTGGATGCTAGATGCTGGATGCTGGGGACTCCTTGCTGGGTACTGGATGCTGGATGCTGGGTACTGGGACCTGCAAATTTCCGGGTAGGTCTTTTTTTCGCGACGCTCATGGGGCATGATACGACCATTCGAATGAGGAGATGAGAGTGGCGAATTCAAGCAGAGCAGGCATTTCGACGTTGGAGAGTATCTTTGGCGTCATCATTCTTCTCCTGGTGGTGGTCTTTACGTGGCTCATCGTCGGTCGAGAGGACGATCGGCCTAAGACGGTGTCGTCGGCGCCTGAAGAAGAATTTTCCGAGCCAGTCTTGCGTGGCAGGGATCGCTGGCGCGGTCGAGAAGGCGATGCCGCTGGAGACGCATTTGGCGATCAGAGCTTTGCGGACGCGGAGGCGTCAGGGCTGGGGCAGGATTGGCTCGCCCGCGATGGGGGCGAGGCAGCGGGGGAGGCCGGCGCTACGAGCTCCTCGCGCTTGATCGTTGAAGTGGATGCCTCACTCCGAGATCACTTCGCTGCCGCATTTTCGGATCCGGTGCGTCCCGATTGGTCCCGGTTCCTTTCGCTTGCGCGCGATCTCGATGCTGACGAGCTTCCGGAAGCGTGGAGCCTGTTGAAAGAGCAGCCCTGGTCCAGGGAGAAGCAGGACACCATGAAGTCGTTCGTGGAGTACTGGGCGCAGACCGATCCCGAAGCTGCCATTGAGTTCGGGCAGTCTCTCGAAAGCTCCTATGACCGCCGAATGGTTATCTCTGCATCAGTAAGAGTCTGGGCAGCAAGCGATCCCGAGGCCGCCATGGCGTGGTATGATGAACAGAAAGAGAGCGGTAAACGTATCAGGGGATCGAGCCTTCTGCGGGGACTGTATGAGGGCGCACCGGAGCTGGCGCTGGCGCGCGTGTGGGCCATGGAAGATACACACCGTCAGTCTTCAGCCCTCCGTTCGCTGTTTCTCTCATCTCACGAGGAGTATAAAGAGGGGGCGGACAAACTTCATGCCCTGTTCGAATCATCTGAAGATCCGGCCCATCGCGAGGTGCTGGCAAAAATGGTTGCGGATGTGTGGGCCCGCGAGGATCCCATGCGTGCAATTGCCTGGGCAGAGACGCTGGGGGATGAACCGGACATTCAGAAGCGTGTTCTCGTCTCGGCCGCCGAGGCGTGGGGGAGACGGGAGCCTGAAGCGGCGATGGCATGGGTGCAGGAGCAAGGTCTGGTAGAGGGCAACAAGCGTCTTGTCGAGAACATCGCTCGCAGCTGGACTCACGATAACCCGGCATCGCTTCAGCGGTGGATTGACTCGGCACCGGCATCATCAGGTCGCGATGCCATGGT
>CAZCDU010000036.1:3789-39714 GCA_964497125.1 uncultured Victivallales bacterium
GCGTTCTGGCGTTGGTTGTCTGCCTCATGGGCTGTCGGGCGAAGTATGACCCTGTTCGGGTCGGCATTCTGCATTCGCTCACGGGCACGATGGCAATCAGCGAACGGGCCGTCGTTGATGCGACCCTCCTTGCCATTGAGGAGATCAATGCATCAGGCGGCCTCCTGGGACGGCAACTTGTTCCTGTTATTGCCGATGGTGAGAGTGATTGGCCTGTCTTCGCGGCTGAGGCAGAGCGCCTGATCACCAAAGAGGCCGTCGCCGTGGTGTTTGGCTGCTGGACCTCGGCCAGCAGGCGTACCGTCCGGCCCGTCTTTGAACGGCATGACCACCTACTCTTCTATCCCGTTCAGTATGAGGGCGTCGAAGCGTCCCGCAACATTGTCTATACGGGGGCAGCGCCCAATCAGCAAATCCTGCCGGCCGTCAAGTGGTCCTTCGACAACCTGGGGAAACGCTTCTTCCTCGTGGGATCGGATTACGTCTTTCCACGGACAGCAAACGCGATCATTCGGGACCAGGTTGCCTCCCTGGGGGGAGAGGTCGTTGGCGAGGCCTACATAGACCTGGGGAGTCACGATGTCGACGGTGTCATTGCTGCGATTCTCGAAGCCAAGCCTGCAGTCATTCTGAATACCATTAATGGTGACAGTAATGTTGCCTTCTTCAAGGCCCTGCGTCAGTCGGGGGTGGGGCCATCTGACATTCCCACGATGTCGTTCAGCATCTCGGAGCAGGAACTGCAAACCATGGGTGTGGAAGGGATGGTTGGTGACCTCGCCTGCTGGAACTACTTCCAGACGACAGCCGGCGAGGAGAACGCCGGGTTCGTGGCTCGCTGCCAGAAGCGTTACGGTGCTGACCGTGTGACAACGGATCCGATGGAGGCCGCCTATTTCGGTGTCTATCTATGGGCGGAGGCCGTTAAGAGCATCGGGGGCTTCGATGCGCGCCAAGTGGTTGGTGAGCTTCCTGGGCAGAGCTACGATGCTCCAGGCGGGTTGGTCCATATTGACGGGAGGAACAACCACTGCTGGAAGCAGGTTAGGATCGCCAAGATCAAAGCCGGTGGCCAGTTTGAGGAAGTGTGGTCTTCGGGTAGAACTGTCCGTCCCATTCCTTATCCAGCCTACCGCTCCAGAAAGGAGTGGGACCGCTTTTTGCAGGATCTTTACGAAGGGTGGGGAGGCAACTGGGCAAAACCGCCAGACAACACCGAAGGTGCAGGATCAACCGATGAATGAACGCACGAATATCCGGCACCATTCACCATGGGAACGGGGGCTGGGGCGGACCTTGTTGATGTGGTTCCTCGTCGTCTCCCTCGTGCCTCTCGCCATGGTGAGCCTGCTGAGTTACTCCAATGCCAACAAGGGCCTGCGCCAGGGCGTTCTGGAGTCCCTTGCTGCGGTAACGGGAATCAAAACGGAGTACATCAATTCCCACTTCGCACGCCTCCTTACCGATCTCCGGGGACAGGCGGAGTCCACGTCAAATGCCGAGCTCTTGAAGCAGCTTCGTCGTGCGCGAGCGGAGAGTGGGCTGTCATTACAGGCGTTCGTGGTCTCAGAGGCCTGGTCCGAGATATCGGACGAGCATGCGGGGGATATGAGAGCGTTCAGAGGGCTCCACGGTGTCCATGATGTGCTGCTCCTTGATGCAAGCGGAGATGTCCTGTTTACGGTTCTTAAGGAGGGGGACCTTGGTGAGAACCTGTTTCGAGGCCGGTATGCGGATACCCTTCTGGCATCGGCCTGCAGGAGATGTCTAGAGTCAGGGAAGCCGACCTTCTCGGATTTCGAATTCTACGCGCCGTCGAACGGGGCTATCGCAGGGTTTCTTGTTGCCCCGGTTGTTGACGACGGTGGGGATGCCCTGGGGCTGCTGGTGCTACAGATCCCGGTTGTCGAGATTGACCACATTATGCAGATGAGCAATGGCCTCGGACGCACGGGCAGAAGCTATCTGATTGGCGAGGACCTGGCCATGCGGTCTAACCTGGCAAAATCCGACCGGGATACGATCCTTCATGCGATTGTGGATACCGAGCAATCGCGCCTTTGGCTCAGGGCTCATGTTGGCGAGAACCGACCGCTACGTTGTCCGGAAGAAGTTCCCTATAGCTACGTGGGGTACCTCGGGAACCGGGTCATCGGAACACATGCGACCCTGAGTATTGCCGGCGTCAGGATGGGTTTGATTGCTGAGATTGAGGAGCATGAAGCCTTTGCTCCCGTTGCGCGGCAGCGGAACGTCGCGATTGCCACGGGTTTGCTTGCTCTGCTCGTTGTGATTGTGAGCGCGTCGCTCGCGACACGTTCCATTGTTGATCCTATCCATGCTCTACACGAGGGAACTGAGATCATTGGTGAGGGGAATTTGGACCACCGCGTTGGGACCAAAAGTCAGAACGAAATCGGCCAGCTGTCGCGTGCCTTTGATAAGATGGTCACTGACTTGAGATCGACCATGGCATCTCGCGATGAGTTGAATACTGAGGTGTTGCAGCGTCGACGGGTTGAGGAAGAGCTCGCCAGGTCGAACCGCGAACTCGAGCAGTTCGGCTATTCGGCGTCACACGATTTGCAGGAGCCTCTACGCAAGATCATCGCATTCAGTGACAGGGTGGCCGTTAGATGCAAAGACCAGCTGGATGAGAAGTATCTCGACTACCTGGCCCGCGTTCAGAGCGCGGCGATGCGTATGCAGGCCTTGATCGATGGACTGCTTGCGTACTCCCGCGTCACCACCAAGGCGAAGCCGTTTGAGTCCGTGGACCTATCGGCAACCATCGAAGGTGTGTTGCAGGACCTGGAGCTGCGCATCTCGGATACGGGTGGCGAGGTCCGTGTTCGGGATTTGCCCACCCTCGACGCCGAGCCGATGCAGATGCGACAGTTGCTGCAGAATCTCATCGGGAATGCGCTGAAGTTCCAACGAGAGGGGGTGCCTCCCCTGATCGACGTAAGCGGCGAGAGTATTCCCGCGAGTGGTGAGAATCCGGAAATGTGCCGGATCACGGTGGGCGACAACGGCATCGGTTTCGAACCGAAGTTTGCCGATCGGATCTTCCAGGTGTTCCAGCGTCTGCACGGACGTGGCACGTACGAGGGAACGGGCATCGGTTTGGCGCTCTGCAAGAAGATCGTCGACCGGCATGGCGGCGCCATCGTCGCCGACAGCAAGCCGGGGGAGGGCACCGTGTTTACGGTGACGCTGCCGAAACGGCAAGCGGCGCCAGTTTCTGAATCAGATGAAGAGATCGAGAAAGGGTAGTATGAAGGATGTCGCGGTAACATTTCCTGGCGGACGGAAGATCGATGCGAGTTTTGATGGGTATACGGTTCACACAGATTTGCCGCCTGAAAGCGGCGGCGAAGGGTCGGCTCCAAGTCCTTTTGATCTTTTCTTTGCCGCCATTGCGACATGCGTGGGCGTCTACGTGCAGAATTTCTGCATCTCGCGAGAAATCGCTACCGACGGGCTGGCCATCCGGCTGCGGGCCGACAAGGATCCAGAACGCAAGCTGTTCACGCCCATTTGCATCGAGGTGACGCTGCCTTCCGGATTCCCGGAGAAGTATCACAATGCGGTCTTGAAGGCTGCGAACCTCTGTGCTGTCAAGAAGCACATCATGGGGCAGCCTGAATTCGAGATCACGCTGGCTGCGTGATTGAGCCGCCTCCATAGTCGGCACACGCTGCGGGATCTGTCACCGCCACCCCCATTCTTCGTTGATACAGATAACGAGTTCGCGTTCATGCTGCGCATCGCCTAAAGTCTACACATCGTAGTGTACCTGCAACCAGAGGAGCGAGAGAATGGGGCGTCCAAACGTAATCGTGTTTTTTACGGACCAGCAGCGCTGGGATAGTACCGGGGTGCATGGAAATCCGCTGGGGTTGACACCCAACTTTGATCGCGTGGCCAAGAGCGGCACGCATTGCTTCAACAGCTACACGTGTCAGCCCGTTTGCGGCCCGGCTCGTGCCGCGTTGCAGACGGGGCTCTACGCCACCAATGCGGGGGTGCCGACGAACGGTCCCGTAATCAAGGAGGGGTGCCGCACGCTGGGTGAGTATTTCACGGATGCCGGGTACCACACCGGCTACATCGGTAAGTGGCACTTGTCGACCGGCGGCGCGGAAGCCGTTCCTGCCGAGCATCGTCGCGGGTATCAGTATTGGTTGGGTAGCAACTGTCTTGAGCATACGGGCGATTCTTATTTCACCGTGCTCTATGACAACGAGGGAAGACAGGTGGATCTGCCTGGTTACCGCGTGGATGCCGTTGCTGATGCCGGTATCCGGTACATCAATGAGCATCGCGAAGAGCCGTTCTTCCTGATGATGAGTTTCATCGAGCCTCACTTCCAGAATCATCGCGACGACTTCCCTGCGCCGCTGGGCTATGAAGAGATGTACACGGGCCGCTGGATGCCGCCGGATCTTGCTACGCTGGGAGGAACTGCTGCGCGTCACCTGGGCGGATACTGGGGGATGTGCAAGCGTCTGGATGAAGCCTATGGCCGTGTCCTGGATGCCCTGATCAGCCTGGGGTTGGAGGAGAACACGATCGTGGCGTTCACGACGGACCACTCGTGTCACTTCAAGACACGCAACGACGAGTACAAACGCTCGTGCCATGAGAGCTCAACGCGCATTCCTCTTGCCTTCACGGGCGGTGAATTCACGGGCGGGGGAGAGATTCGTGACCTGGTAAGCCTGGTGGATCTGCCTCCGACTCTGCTCGATGCTGCGGGCATTGACGTGCCGGCAGAGATGGAGGGCTACAGCATCATGCCGTTGATACGCCGTGAGCCGTCGGAGCGCCCCGACGATGTCTTCATCCAGATCAGCGAGGATATTGCGGGCCGGTCCATACGCTATGGGCGGTGGAAATACGCCGTACGGCACGTCAATGAAGCAGACCGTCGCAATCCGTCACCGACGCGCTACCAGGAGGATTTCCTCTACGACCTTTATGCTGATCCATACGAGCTGGACAACCGGCTTGGGCTTAGTTCCTTGTCGGATGTGACGGCTGAACTGCGCGAGCGGCTCAAGGCACGCATCAAAGCGGTAGAAGGTGTAGATGTCGAGATCCGACCAGCCGAGGAACGGAAGTCCGGTCAGTACTACCACATGAATCTACGGCCTTTTGACCAGTGGCGCATGTAGCACGGGATTATGTACGGAAAGTTCTGCAGTTTCATCTGAGACAATGTCTAGTCGTTCTTCGTGGCCCCTTCTTCAATATCCAACAGCCAACAAGGAATCTCCAATCTCCAAAGTGGGCGAATGAGGAGGATGTGTTGCCTTTAAGCGTGCTATTCGCATCTGTCGCACTCTCTCTTGTTCGGTTGGATATTCCTTGTTCGATATTGGATATTCCGTCACCCGCCTGGGATTCGAGGCAGACGGGGAATTTGCAGAAGATTCTGAGCACAGCCTAGTACGGGCGACTCTGGTTTGAGGCGAGCCTTCACGGGGGGGCAGCACTGTCACACGGTGCTTACCAGGCACGGATGAACGAGACGTGTTTGTCGTCACGACTTGCAAGGGGAGTCGTGACGGTCTCTCGCCTGAGTTCGGCTCCTGTCGAGTTGTGGAAGACGATCGTGAACTCGTCCAGCGTTTTGGGGCAGGGCACTCTCGCAACCTGAAGCCACATGGGGAGGGTTTCCCAACCCCGTGAGTCGGGCACTTCGAAGGCGTAGAGAATGAGTCTCAAGATTTCGCCAAGGAACGCATTCTCCTCGGCAATCGCGTAGGCGATCGATTCCTTGAGAACGACGCGGGTAGCTGTCTTTGCTGCCTTGAGTACAGCGATGCGCCGCTGCGTCGCGGCAAGAAGCCTGGCCGTGGTGTTGATCGTATAGCTGCGTCCCAGGTAGCGCTGCTTGTGGTAGAGTTTGACGTAGGGCCGGGCACCCCAGACGTTGTTGCTGCGAGGTCTGCGTCCCGGTGTCGGTGCACGTCCGAGTGAGACCAGGCAGATGAGTTCACCGCCTGGGGACGGAGACTTTACTTTCTCTGGTACATTCGTGGTTGCGATTGAGATATGGCCGGATTGTTCGTCAATCTGCAGGTGCTTGGTTAGAGCGTTTGCTCGACTGTACTCCAGCTTGGCCCCGCTGAAGTCCCGGATCATTTCGAATCCGAGGCCCGAGATGTAGCGGCTATAAGGATCGTCCGGAAAGTCGTTAAGGTTCTCGAGACCATCGGCAATGAGACGTGACTCCACGGCCGCTTCGTGCCACTGGGCCATTGCGAAGTAGTTCTTGGCCGTGAACGCATGCAGAAGTGAGCGCTCGAAGGGGGCGCCCGTGTAGGTCTCGACGGTATCGTTGATCACGAGGCTTGCCGTCTTCTTACTGACGCTCAAGTAGTCCAGCTGCTTGATCTGATCGTTTGCCTCAATCCAGTCGGTGTTGGCCGCTTTGTAGTCCCCGACGGTATGGCTGATCATGCCTCGCTCCATGAGAGCCAGCACGCGGTTTCGGTCGTCTTCCTGTATCTCCACGAGTGCCGCTGCGGCGTTGGTGAAGTCCTGCCGGTAGTAGTTCTCGCGGGCGACGCCTAAGCGCGACGTCGAGCACCCCGAGGCGACGATAACGCATGACGAAACGGCGAGGCACAAGATGGCTCTCAATGGCATTTCGTCACGCGTCATGATGTCTTTACCAGCCGATGATGGGTTTGCTGGCGCGGCGTAGGCGGTCACGCTGCTTGCGCATGACGATCAGGCCTGTCTGGATGTCGGTGATCTCGACGGTGAGCTGATAGTAGACGTCCTTCTTCTTGGAGACGCGGACCTGCTTGCCGCTTTCAGCACCCAGTTCCGTGATCGATCCCGTGAGCATGTAGCGTGCACCAAGTTGTTTGCCGACGGCGACTCGCGTCGCGTCCGTGCAGTTTGCAATCTGGAAGCCCTGTTCCTTGAGCAAGTCATCACGTCGGGCCGTATTGACGAACTGCATGCGCCCCGTATTCAGAAGCTTGGTGGTCAGCGTGTTCTCAAGGGCCACCATGTCGAGATGTGACTTCGTGTTGTTCTGAATGCCGAGGGGGGCCATGATCGGAGTCGTCCCTTCAGGCGGGAAGGGGTGGGTGATGATGTCCTGTGAAATCTGCTCAGCCATATCGTAAAGGTCATGCTGGTCGAACTTGGCCGTCAGTTTCGATGCCTCCTGGGGGTCGGTTTCCTTAATCGACTGTCGGAACATCGCGCAGCCACTGAGGAGAAAAACGGAAAGTAGAAATGGGAAAGCAGAGATCAGGAATGCAAAACTAGAAATAGGGAAAAGCGGTGAGCGTGTTGTGTGTTCTGTGGTCATGGTTGTTTCCTCCGTGTTCCGGGTTGTGTTTCGGCTACGACACTATCTTAGCGCAGTCGGATGCCTGAAATCCACTGTTAACGTGTCGATTTACGCGAGCGGATCAGGGCCCTATATTCCGGCCGGCAGAGGACGGCGGTGGCAACGCCGTAGGTGATGAACCCGATGAGGATGCAGGTTCCCACTCCGAGGAGTTGTCCGGTCTTGGTTGTATCCCGCAACAGCGGTACATGTGCTACCAGAGTTGTCCGTGCTGCGAGGACGGCTGCTGCCATTAACGTGGCAGCGATTGCGACCCGGACAAAACTCCAGGCCAGTGCCGACCAGCCGGGCGAGCCAATCCGTTTGGTGATGATGAGGGCGAGTACGAGGCAGTTGAGTCCGCTGGAGATGACGGTGGCGCAGGCGAGGCCGGCATGTTGGTAACCCTCGGGCCAGGTCAGGATGAAGAGCATGTTGAGGAGCAGATTGATCAACACGGCGCGGATGCCGATACGGACCGGGGTGCGTGTATCCTTCAGCGCGTAGAAGGCGGGGACAAGGATCTTGTAGAGGCTGAAGACGACCAGCCCTGGTGCGTAGAACCAGAGCGCTCGAGCCGTGATCTGAGTTGAGTAGGCGTCAAACAGTCCGTTGGGCCATTCGAATGCGAGTTGCACGATGGGGGCAGTCAGGGTCATGAGTCCGACAGCGGCCGGGACCATGAACAGCATGAGTCCCCGCATCGAATCCGCCATCGTTGCCGAGATCTGGCCGAGTTCCCCACGGGCTGCCTGGCGGGAAAAGGTCGGAAGCAGAACTGTTCCAAGGGCTGTGGCAAATATCCCCAGTGGAAGGTAGATGAGTCGTTCGGCGTAGGTCAGGGCAGCCGGGGCCCACGTGCCAACCCATAGCGCCAGGAGCCCATCAATCACAACATTCACCTGGTGGATGCCCATGCCGACAGCGGCTGGCCCCATGAGCAGCAGAATGCTCCTGATACGCGGGTCCTGCCAATTGAATGAGAACTGTGGCCAGACGCCGTTGCGGCGCAGAGCCGGCAACTGAACGGCAAGCTGCAGGGCTCCTGCGATCAGAATGCCCCAGGCAACGCCGTAGATTCGCTCATCCGCGGTTGTTCCAAAGCGAGGGCAGATGACGTAGAGCGCTCCAATCCAGACCACGTTCAAAACAATAGGCGTAGCTGCAGGGAGGGCAAAGCGGTGAACGGCATTGAGTATCCCCATGCAGAGCGCGACGAGACAGATGAAGAGCATGTATGGGAACATGATCCGGAGCAATGGCAGAACGGCAGCGCTCTTCTCTCCCAGACCGACGTTGTGGAGAACGATGGTCACCACACCGATGGTGCCGAGCGTGATCATGAGGAGCACGGTTGCGAGCAAGGTCGCAACTCTTCCCGCCAGGTTTCTCGCGGCTTCGGGCCCCTCTTGCTCCAGTGCTTCTGCGAAAACGGGCACAAACGCAGCCGATAAGGCTCCCTCGCCAAAGAGCCGCCGAAAGAGGTTCGGAAACTTGAATGCGATGTCAAAGGCTGACTTGGCGAGCGTTGTCCCGAAGAAGTGTGCCATCAGCACTTCACGGAGAAATCCAAGCACGCGGCTGAGCATGGTGTACGTGCTCACGACTCGGACATGTTTGAATAGACTCATGCTGGTTGCTGGTTGCTGGATGCTGGATGCTGGTTAGAGTTGAGTGTGTTTAGGGCGGCGTGGGCGACGCGTTCCGGGGGGATGCTCTGGAGGGCATCTCGTGCTTCCTGTGAGTCACGGGGGACTGATCTGGATGCCGTGACTCCTTCGGCGCAGATCAGGGCGTGTCCGGGCCCCAACGGACCGGTCTTGGCGGCATCGGTGATGCCGTAGATTGCCACCACCGGGGTTCCGACGGCAGCCGAGAGATGCATTCCCCCGCTGTCGTTGCAGAGTGTGACGCTACATTGCGACAAGGCGGCCGTAAACTCGGGCAGCGTTGTCTTGCCGGCCAGTGATGTAGCAGAGCCGCCAAGTTTGGCCGCGATGCTTTCGCAGAGCTGGATCTCGGCTTCGGTGCCCAGAATCAAAAAGCCGCAAGCAGACTGCTCTGCAATATGTCTCGCTGCTTCAATAAAATGGCCGGCCGGCCACTGCTTCGATGGGCCTCGTGCTGCTCCCGGGATGATTGCGACCCATGGGGTGCCTGCCGTGTCGGGCATTCTGTCATGGAGGGCTTGCGTGATGGACTCGGGAACCCGAAGGGCAGGAGCAGGCAATTCGTTCACCTGCTCGAGTTGCAGGATGTCGACATACTCCCATTGTTGGTGGCCGTTCGAAGCCCGGCCGGAGAGTGGCGTGGTGGTTGTGAGCAGTATACCCCGATGGTGCCCCTGCTGGCCGATTCGGCAGGGGACGCGGCCGAAGAACGGGACGAGTGCTGAGCGCCATGAGTTAGGAAAGAGGAAGGCCGTCTGTGGGCCGGCTTGCCGTACTTGGGCGATAGCCTCTCGCATGCCGGCTACGGTGGGAACCAGCGGAATTGTCGCATCGACTGCATCGTGCATGGCCCACAATGGCTCGAGAAAGGGGCGCGAGAGCATCGTGATACGGGTATCTGCGTGGCAGGCATGAAAGTGCTGCAGGGCCGGCATCGTCATGCACGCATCACCAAGCCAGTTGACACCACAAACCAGGATATGTTGCTGAGTACTCACGCCGCAGCCACGTTGTCCACATCGCGGAAGCAGATGTGTGCGATACTGTCCTTGAAGTCCTGCGCACCACTGAGGATTTCAATATCCACGCGCATATAGTAGATCGGGACGTCCCGTCGTCCGATATTCGGAAAGCGTACGGCATCCTTTTCTGTCGTGATGATCGCATCAGCGCCGAGTTCATCGGCCGTGTTGATGATATTGATAAGTTCCTGTTGCGTGTAGCGGTGATGGTCTGCAAATCGGTGGCGCTCCAGGAGGTCGGCGCCGAAGGTCTCAATGGACTTTTCGAAACCGGCCGGGGCCGCAATACCGGACAGCGAGGTGACCTTCATGCCTTTGAGGGCATCGAGTTCCCGGCGCTCGTTGGTAAACACGTTCTGCAGGTAACGGGGGCAGTGGCGGCATTCGATGATCTCAGCGTTGGGGTTGAGAGAGCGAATTCGTTCGCGGAGGGCCTGTGAGTTCTTTCCGTCTGACTTGGTGATGAAGATGAAATTGGCGCGTTTGATGTTCTTGACCGGCTCACGCAGGATTCCCCGGGGGAGCACATTCTCATTGCCGAAGGGATTCGTTTTGTCGACGAGTACAATTTGGACGCGCGGTTTCAGCGCGAGATACTGAAATCCATCGTCCAGGATAAGCGTATCGCAGCCAAGCTTGTCGATGGCGTAGCGTCCGCTCTTGACGCGGTCCTTACCCACGAGAACGGCCACTTCAGGCAGGTTAGACGCGAGCATGTAGGGTTCGTCGCCACTCATCGCGGAGTCAAGTAGCAGCCGTGTGCCATCAGACACGACGCGGGGTGGACTACGACGCTCGTGAAGCGTGAACTTGTTCGCAACACGTTGCAGGAAAGGGGGTTTGGATTTCTTGTAGCCGCGACTCAGAATGGCCACGCGCCGCCCTGCTTTCTGGAGTTCACGAGCGAAGATCTCTACCACGGGCGTTTTTCCCGTTCCGCCAACCGTGAGGTTGCCAACGCTGATGACCTGGCACCCGAGCATGCTGTGGCGAAAGAGGCCATTATTGTAGCAGAAGAGCCTTAATTGAATAACTGTGCGGTATATCCGTGAAAGCTGCTTCAATACAGCCAGCAGGAACATGACCGAGCGCCGGTGCCCCTTGTCAGCGCCTTCGCGCTCTATCAGGCGAACGAGAAATTTCTCAGCCCGCTCCAGTCGATTCTGCCGCATTGTTGCTCCCGTACGTGATCCAACACCCAAACCCACACGTTATAGGATTAACGCGAAATGGGAAATGGGAAAGTTGAGTGGGGACCTTTCCAATAACCAACACCCAACCAGGAATGTCCAAAATGACTTATGAAGATCTGGTCCCGAGAAGACGGGATAGTCCTGGAAAGCTGAGGAGCCTTGGCGCTTGCACGGTGCATGAGGGAGGGGGACGGTTGTGGAAGATCTGAATTCTAACGAATCCAGCTACAGAGAGGAGAAGGTGGCTGGATTCGTGAGAATTCAGACTGCACGCGCCGATGCCAGGCAAACAGGCCCCAACGGAGGCGTTGCAGGTATGTAGTGTAGCTGAGGACTCAGCTAAGTTCACGAATGTGGTCGTGTAGTTCCTGGAGTTGGTCGTCCGGGGTCGTGGTCGTGAGCGTTGTGAAGCGGGCGCTATCCATAATGTAGTCCTCATCACGCTTGAGGATGATCTTGCGGTTTCGTACCTCAACGAGATGGATTCCCGTGTTGGAAGCAAGAATTCGGATGTCGGCCAGCGTTAGAAGGCGTTCCACGGATGATGGCAGCTGTCCGAAACGATCCCCCAGTTCCTGTCGGAGTGCATGGACTTCATCCGCATCAGTGGCTTCGGCGATCCGGCGATAGACGGCCACACGCACGCGTTCATCCGGAATAAAGGCATCAGGCAGATAGGCTGTGCTGCTCTCGTCCGGGTCGCTGGGGGCGAGACGAACAAAGTCCAGTCGCAGCTCTGTATCAACGATCTTGTCGGGTTGCTCGCCCTTGAGGCGCGCTACCGACTGTTTGAGCAGTTGGCAGTAGAGGCCGAATCCGACGGCGGATATGTGCCCGCTCTGAGCCGCGCCAAGGATGTTGCCGGCCCCGCGAATCTCCATGTCACGCACCGCCAGGTTGAATCCCGCGCCAAGCCCGGAGTGCTTTCGGATGGCGCGGATACGCTCACGGGCATCGCTGTCGACGTGACCGTGCGGCGGGAGCAATAGATAGGCGTAAGCCTTGTGGCGTGAGCGTCCCACACGACCGCGCAGCTGATAGAGGTCGGCAATGCCGAAGCGATCAGAACGGTCGATCAGAATCGTATTGGCTCTTGGTATATCCATGCCACTTTCAATGATTGTCGTACAGAGCAGGACATCGAACTCACCGGCTGAGAAGCGGCGCATGACCGATGCCAGTTCCGATGATTTCATCTGTCCGTGGGCCACCTCAATTCTTGCTTCGGGGATCAGGCGTGCGAGCCGGTCGCGCAGACGGCGAATGGTCATGACGCGGTTGTGCAGGTAGTAGACCTGTCCGTTACGGCCAATTTCACGTAAGACGGCCTCGCGAATCACCTCATCATCCGCGGTGGCCACGATGGTCTCGATCGCCATCCGCTCGCGTGGTGGTGTCTGGAGCAGACTCATATCCCGTGCCCCCGTCATGCTCATGTAGAGCGTGCGCGGTATCGGCGTTGCACTCAGAGTCAGCACATCAACAAGCTGTTTCATCTGCTTGAGGTGTTCCTTGTGTCGGACGCCGAAGCGCTGCTCTTCATCAATGATAACAAGACCCAAGCGGGTGAAGCTGACGCTCGACTGGACCAGCGCATGGGTGCCGATCACAATGTCGATCTCGCCGGCTCCGAGTCCCTTGAGAAGTTGTGTGCGAGCAGATGCCGTACAGAAGCGGCTGAGGACCTCAATTCGGACTGGGAATCCCGCCATGCGCTCAGAGAACGTCCGGTAGTGCTGCTGGGCCAGGATCGTTGTTGGGACCAACATGGCAACCTGTTGGCCATGCTGGACGGCCTTGAACGCTGCCCGCATCGCGACTTCAGTCTTGCCGTATCCGGCATCGCCACAGATGAGGCGGTCCATGGGGCGGGGGGATTCCATGTCCTGCTTCACATCCCGAATAACGTTGATCTGGTCAACCGTTTCCTGGAAGGGAAAGGCATTCTCGAACTCGTGTTGCCAGGTTGTGTCGGTGGGATAGGCGTATCCGCGAAGCAGGTTCCGGGCGGCCTGCACCTGCAGCAGGTCGGCGGCGAGGTCCAGTACGGCTTGCTGGGCCGCGTCTTTGTCTCGCTTCCAGCGCGTACCACCCAGTTTATGCAAGCTCGCCCTGCCGGCGCTGATGCCAACGTAGCGGCTGAGAAGATGGGCGTGCGACATGGGCACATAGAGCTTGGCCTCGTCAGCATACTCAATGGCGAGCACTTCCTGTTGCTTGTCATTGAAGGTGATCTCACGGACTCCGAGGTAGCGCCCCACGCCATGGTCGATGTGTACGACAAGATCGCCCGTGGCCATATCGGTGAAGTCGGATATGCGGGCGCCCCGGCCGCTTGGGGCTCGGCCATGGAAGGCGTCGGGGTCATAGCGCCGGCGCAGTGTTTTGCGGCGACCGTAAAGGTCGGATTCTGCAACTACCGTGAGCCGCAGGTCAGGGCAGTTGCAGCCTTCAGACAGCACGCCCTTGTGAGTATGAATGGGCCGTCCATCTTCACGGGCCAGGTTGTCCGAGAAGTGTGATAGCGATCCGCTGGTATCAAAGAACAGTGCTACGTGGTGCCGGCGTCGCGTCCGTTCATACAAGGAATCGAGTAGCTCCTTTCGAGCACGCTCAGCGAGTTCGGCCCCAAGGTGGTTTCCGGTAGCCTCGACCGCGTTCTCGATGGGGGAGAAACGAGGCAGCACTCCAGGAAGCTCGACCGGCTTGTCTGGATCAATATGCACCTGTCGGATGTCCTGCCGTTCTGCAATGCGCTGCTGTAGCACCTCGAACGAGGAAATGGCATCGGTACTGCCGGCGTCGGCCAACAGTGTCTCATAGGCGTCGGCCTGGTGCGCAATGCTCCCCGGCTCACTCCAGAGCAGCGTAGCGGGGGCATTGATGTAGTCGATTAGCGTGGCGTGCGATGACGAGGGTGAGTCCGTATCCCATTCACGAGCAGGGGGCAGCGAAATGAGCGGGATCTTCTCTACCGAACGTTGTGTTGCCGGGTCGAAGCGTCTGATCGATTCTACGACGGGTCCAAAGAACTCGATTCGAGTGGGCCAGGTGTCCGTGGGAGCCCAGACATCCAGCAGGCCACCTTTTCGTGTCGCCTGGCCTTTGCTGGCAACTTCTGGCTCGAACGCATATCCCGATGCCTGCAGGGCATCCGTTATCTCGCCAAGGTCGCTCTCAATGTCGACTTCAAGCGTGATCGTATCAGCGGCGAGGGCATCCGGAAGGGGCGTGGCCTGCAACAGTGCCTGAACTGACGTCACCACAATGAGGGGCTCTTCTGCGGTGTGTTCCGTGAGCTGCCGCAATGCCCGAAGCCGGTAGCCCGCGATCTCCGGATCCTCACGAAAATCGGGACCTGGCAGCGCATCCCACGGCGGGAAATAGGAGATTCGCGGCTGATCGCGCTTTTCCCGCAGTGAGATCAGATCGCTGTGAGCGCGCTCGAGGGATTCCGCCGCGTGGTGGATCCAGAGCAGCCGGGGTGGGCCGCCTGCCGCGAGTGCCAGGGCTGTGAGCGCCTCGGCAGAAGCCGGCATGGCGGGGAGCTCGATGGTGTGTGACTCCGGCGCCAGCGCCTTGAGCGCGTCGGCATACTTGGCGATGGCGTTGCGGATATTCAACGGATCTAGAAGCGCTTGCGCATGTGCGAAGGCGGGATCTTGAGCACGATGCGGTATTTGGCGACGGTACGGCGTGCGACGTCGATGCCGTCGGCCTTGAGTTTCTCCATGATGGCCTGGTCTGAGAGTGGTTTCGCGGTGTCCTCATCGGCGACCATGTTGGCGATCATATCTTTGACGGTTTTGTTCGAAACATCGGACCCGTTCTGGGTCTTGAGCCCCGGGGTGAAGAAGTACTTCAGCTCGTAGGTTCCGATGGGGGTTCGCATGTACTTCTGGTTTACCGCCCGGCTGACGGTCGTCTCGTGCACGCCAACGGCGTCGGCAACGGTCGACATGGTCAACGGCTTCAGATGAGAAACGCCGTGTTCCAGGAATGCGGTTTGGACCCGCACGATTTCCGCGGCAATTTTGTAGATGGTCTTTTGGCGCTGGTCGATACTCTTGAGGAGGAAGGTGCTGGCGCGCAGCCGGTCACGGATGTAGGACTTCACTTCATTGGTTGTTCCGGGGTTCTCCATCAGCTGGCGGTAGTGCCGGCTGATCCGTAGGTGGGGCAGCTGATCATCGTTGAGTATGATGACGTACTCGCCTTCGACTTTGCGGACCACGACCTCGGGCAGCACGTATGAGGCCACCTCCTCGGTAAAGGCCCGGCCTGGCTTGGGATCCAGTGAGTGGATGAACGCCGTAGCCTTCTGAACATCCTCGAGCGAGCACTTCAGCGATTTGGCAATGACCTGGAGTTTGTGGGATCCGAGAGTATCAAGGTGGTCGCGTACGATGTCGCCCGCCAGCGTGTCAGCCTTTCCCAGGCGTTCAAGCTGTAGCAAGAGGCAGTCCTGAAGATCTGTCGCTCCGATGCCAATCGGGTGGAAGTCCTGGATCACGAGCAGAATGTCGGCAAGGTGTTCTTCGGTAAAGGGGGTAGAGTCAGCCAGTTCCTGCATGGATGTTGCCAGATACCCATCATCATTGATGCTGCCGATGATCATCTC
The DNA here is from genome assembly GCA_964497125.1 of uncultured Victivallales bacterium. Taxonomy (GTDB): domain Bacteria; phylum Verrucomicrobiota; class Kiritimatiellia; order UBA8416; family UBA8416; genus CAYLXP01. Next base: position 19,656 of record CAZCDU010000036.1, read on the forward strand.
GCCAATCTGGCGGTCCTGCTCGGATAGTCCTGTCATATGAAGCTGGGCAAGCAGGCGCTCCTGAAGTGACTCCTGCTGGGGGAGCGAGTTCATGAGGAACTGGTGTTTGCGATCGTCCTCTTTCGAATAGGGGCGGTTGTCCAAGTTCTGGAAGAAGTAGTCGCGCCATTCGTCGTCAAGTTTGGCCAAGACCTCGAATTCCTTGTCGAAATCCATCTCGGAATTGTCGGTTGGTTCTCCGGGCTGGGTCTCAATCTCGATCGTAGGTCCTTCAGGCGCAAGCTCCTCGATGGTGGGGTTCTGCTCGATCTCCTTCTGAATCATGGCCCGCAGTTCCAGGATGGGTACCTGTAGCATCTCCAGCGACTGACGCAACTGGGGGGCAAGCACCATTTGCAGGCGCTGACTCTGGCTCAAAGATAGTGTTTGGCTTGGCATGAACTGTGCTCTCACTTAGTATGCTCTCCAATTTACTTGGCCTCTGAGCGTGGGTCGAGCTTTTTGAATCTTCTTGCCCCAATGGGGTGGCAGAATGGTGGCGATTTATGGCATTGCGACTCTGTGTTTTGGCTAGTGGCAGCTCAGGTAACTGCATTTTTGTGGGGTCGGATAGTACGCGCATTCTGATTGATGCCGGCTTGAGTGGAAAGGCGACAGCTGAACGACTGCAGGGCATCGGCGTTGAGCCGGAGTCGCTCGATGCGATCTGCCTGACGCACGAGCATGATGATCACAAGGCATCGCTGGGGGTGTTGCACCGCCGCTTCGGTGTGTCGCTGTATACAAACTCGGGTACGCTCGAGGCGCTTAGCCGGAACGAGAAGATGGCCGCCTTGCCATGGAATGTGTTTACGACGGGGCATTCGTTCTCCATCGGTGACCTGGTTCTCGAACCCTTCCGTGTTCCACACGATTCCTATGATCCTGTTGGCTTCGCGGTGACGTGTGGTGGCGCAAGAATTGGCGTCGTCACAGATATGGGGATGGCGACAGAATTGGTGCGCCAGCGCCTGCAGAGTTGCAGGGCCCTGGTGCTGGAGTCCAACCACGACGAAGACATGCTGAAGAACTCCTCGCGCCCATGGTCGCTGAAGCAGCGCATTGCGGGTAGGCAGGGCCATCTCTCCAACGCGAAAGCGGGCAGCCTCATTGCCGAGGTGGCGGGAGATACGCTGGAGACCGTGTTCCTGGCGCACCTCAGCCGTGACTGTAACCAGCCGGAGCTCGCGTTGCGTACCGTTCGCGAGACGCTGAAACGTGAAGGGCTTGATGCCGTCGACGTGAAGCTAACGTTTGCCGCGCGGGCAAGCGACGTGATCAGCGTGGCGTAGTTTCTAGGCTTGGCGCTGTCGTGCACGGGCAAGACTGCGCGCTTCGATCATGGCACGCACGGCTTGGACCGGATGGGCCTTGGCCGGTACGAAGACCACGTCTGAGGCGAGGGGATGGGTGTCATTCTCCTGATCGTCTAGAACGACAAGGCCGGCCTGGGGACAGAGCTTTGTGATCGCACGCAGCAACCCCTCGGGTTCCGGGCCAAGAATCTCCCCGTGAATAATGATGGCCCCCAGGTCGGTTCCGCTTTCGATTCGTGCCAGGGCATCAACCACACTCGATGTGGATTCCGCGGTTACCTGGCATTCCCGGAGGACGTTTTCCAGTTGGGATCGCGCCGGGGGGCCTTCCTTCTTGCAGACCAACACATGCCATCCCGCGACGTATGCCTCAAGTCCGAGGGGAAGATCCTCGCTTTGCTCGGCAATGTCGTCCGCACTGGCGTGGGGGAGACTGACTCGATAGACAGGGATTCCGCCAGGGGCCGTGAAGCACTCCAGTGTTCCATCAACCTGCTCCAGCATGGACGCCACGACAGATTCGAGCAGTCTGATTGAGCCCGCTTTGCGCAGGTGTAGCTCATCTGGTGGCACCGACGCAATATCGGTAGGTGCGACGATAACGACGCCGGCGGATGGCTGTGGCGTCTGGCAAAGCCCGGCCTCGCTGGGGGCGCTCAGCTGGATGGTGAGAACGCCCTCTTTGCCATAGGTCTCGGTGGCCTGTAGCCCAAGACTTTGGATGATGTGCTCAAGTTGGGTTACTGTCAGGTTCGTGGGTGGGATATCTGTTGCCACCTTGCGATCGATGCTCCAGCGAGACGGCAGGTCCGCCGCGAGTCCGTCGATTGCCGCGTCTACGCCGGTAGCGGGGTGGGCGGTACCGAGTCGTTCGCTGTGCGGTGGCTGGGAGAGCTCGAGAAGACGACCCGCCAGTTGGACGCCACGGTTGGCACAGTCCGAAATGGCATCTGCAGATTTCTGTACGGTCATGGGCTCGGTAAGGGCGCGTGTGATCAGGGATGCATGGCCGGAAATCCCGCATAGGAGGCTGTTGAAATCGTTGGCGACTCCTTGGGCGATGTGGCCGACGAGCTGGAGGTAGGCTGCCCGGTGATGGCGCATGCGATTGTCCGCCAGCTTGGTGACATCACTAACCAGTATCAGTGTGACGCCCTTTGAGGGCTGTGACCGGAAACGCAGGGTGTGCTGCTCACTCCCGTTTCTGCAGATGCTCTCGACTTCTTCCGGATGCGTGCTCTTGAGGAGCAGGTCTATATCGGATGCTGTGAGCCCGCTGCAGATCTCGGACAGGGAGTTCAACTCGTCGCCGAAGAATTCGCGGGCAGCCGGGTTTCGGCCTGTGATGTGTCCCTGGCGGTCGATGGCAAGGACGCCGTCCCGGATGTAGTCCATCGCATCCACGAGGCTGCCCAGCCGCCGGAGACTCTCGGCCTCGGTCGAGAAACGGATGGCCCAGAGACCATAGGCTCCGGAAATGAGCATCAGCCCCATTGTGAGCGCACAGACGACGATCGTGATGGTTCGGAGTTCCCGGATTCCTACCAGGGGTCCGATATAGTCAATGATCGCTTTTGTGGCGAGGGCCGCAATGGCGAAGAGCAGGACGAGTAGGAATGCGTAGCGGGTGCCTTCTTTCGGAAGAGGCTGCATGGGACCCTCTATTCATCCTCGTCGTGCGGCGCGGCTTTGTTCTGTTGCTTTTCCTGCTCTTCGGTTGCCCTGCGGATCTGTTCGACCTCGGACGCGAACGCCCGTTTACGGGCTTCAGCCTGGAGGAGTCGCTTGTGGACGAGTTCTGCTCGATCCGGGATTCCTTCCAGATCGTCCAGGTTACGTGGATCCACGAGTGTCAGGGTCACAAAAATGATGGTTTCAACCTGGCTCTTCACGTCTTTGGTGTGGGAGAAGAGGTATTTGCCAATCAGCGGGATGTCGCCAAGCAGCGGAATCTTGCTGGTACGTTTGTCATCGGAGGTGTCCGTCAGTCCACCAATCGCAACGGTCTGTCCGCTTTCAAGTGTGAACTGGGTCTTGATTTCCTTGACGGAGATGATGGGCCAGGAGTTGCCCTCGACTTCTTTGACTCCCACCTTGCGGCGAAGGGAAGGCTCGATTTCGGCCTCAATCAGGTTATCGATCTTCACCGTGGGAATAACCTTGAGCTCGATGCCGGTGTGGAGGTAGCCATTCTTGATGTAGTCGGTTGACGTACTGGTATCCAAGTTGGCCGTGATCTCGTCGCCAGGACTGTCCGTCGTGCCGCGCTTGATGGTTTTTTTGACGATGGGCTCACGTTGGCCAACGCTAAAGTAAGCATTGGTGGCGCCGTTGGCTACAATGACTTTCGGGTTGGATACGATGCTCACTCCCTCGGTCTGTTTGAGAGCGCTGAGCACGACATTGAGTCCATCCATGTTGAGGATGGCGGCCCGGCTCTCGCTGATGGTCTTGGCGAAGGAGTCTTTGATGTCCGTGGTTGCCGTGCGTTCGAGCAGTATCGAGTCCCGGATTCGACGAGTGGGGTCGATCTGGTCTGTCTTGTCGTAGCTCGCGCCTGTCGTTCCGGCACCGGGGATTTCAACATACTCAACAGACTCGACCTGGTACTGGTCACCATTCATGTCATAGAGTTCATCAATCTCGTCCGATCGTGTCCGTTTGTCAGACCGCAGCAGTTCATCGTCCCGGTTTTTGTTACGCTCAAGTGTCTCGCTCGAGACGAACGGCCCGGCCTGGAAGCCTACGCCAAACTCGGCAAGGGAGTCCCAGCGGATGCCGATCTGTTTGATGGCATTGTCGTTGAGCTCCATGAACTGGGTTTCGATGCAGACCTGTTCACTTTCGATGTCGATTTTCTGCACCACCTGCTCGACCTCGGCCAGGTTATCCTCGGTTGTCCGTACCACGAGCGCGTTACGCGAGGCAAACACGGAGATAGTTCCGTTTTCGGGGAGCATGGTTTCGATAACGGGCGTTACTTCGTGAACGGTTGTATAGTCGAGGAAGATTGTCTTCACAATGAGCGGTTCGGGGGCATCCGGCTGTTTAGGGACAATGCTGTAGACGCCTGATCCGGCGGGCTTCTCAAGCAGGGAGAGGCTATGCATGGCCAGGATGGACGAAAGGGCGGGCTTCCATTCCACGCCATCAAGGTTGGCGGTAACACGTGCGGTCAGGTTGGAGGGGGTCGCAATGATATTGGCCCGGGAGATTCGACTGAACATGCGCACCACATCAACCATCGCCACATCATCGAGCGAGATGGTGATCAGGTTGTCGCCCCAGTCGCTGGGCTTTGCATCGGCACCATCGATAGGGGTTGTGTCAGTCGGTAGCGCAATAAACTCGGTTTCCGTGTCTTCGACAGACGCGGGTACGGTCGTTGGCTCGGTATTCGCTTCGTCGGCCAATGGCGTTTGTGCCATCGCAACGTGTGCGACTGTAAGTACAAATAGAAGGAGCTCGCGTATCCTCATTGGATGTTCCCCATTAAGTTGCTGATGTGACAGCATAGTTACCTGTATTGCATTTCTATTCAAGTTCGATTCGTGATTCACTTATTGGCGGTGCGGAGGTCGGCTCTCGCACATCCAGTCGGGTTCGTGATATGCCCTTCTCCGATATCTCGTTGATTCGCCATCTGTAAATCAGGCCATCCTTCCGCATCGATATGATATCGCCGCCCTCGACCAGTCCAACACCCTCAAGAATGGCAATATACTCATTCCGTCCGGTGCGGGTGATCCCTCGCAGGACGAGTTCCGGCCAACGCGTGAGTTTCTGAATCCGGTCTGCCTGTGCATCCAGTTCTTCTTCAGATTTTGGGATGGGACGAAAACCAACCGGCCAGAATGGGTCGCGGAGCGACTCAGGAGAGACGGCGCTGGCCGACGGTGCATTCGTGCTGTCCTCTGCCCCTACGCCATGGCTCGCCACTCCCATGACCAGCATCATACAGGTGAATATGGCATACCGTGCAGGCATGATCAGCGTTTCTCCTCGTCTGACATCATCTCGGCCGCGAGCCGGACTGGGTGAGTGGGGTCTGCCCAGATGGGCCACTGTACATCGAAACTAACGGCATGTCGCATTGGATCTTCCGGTCGGCCGATAACGCCGAGACGAGTAATGCAGAGGTAAGGGTTCTCCATTTCGATGGCACGGATAAGTGAACGGGTGTCGTGAAGTCCACAGGTAAGGCTCACGTTTACCGAGTACGCTTTGAATCGGGGGGCGTTGGCATCGTCGTTCCCGGATACCGGGTTGCCGGATGCGACGGTCTCGTTGATGCTCTCGATTTCAAGCCCAAGGGCGTCCGCATGCCTCCCGATGATATCGGCAGCCACGAGGAGGTAGTTTCCGAGATTCGGCCTGAGAATCTGACGCTTTGTTTCCGAGATCTCAAGTATGTGGGTAAGCGCTTCCCGGTTCTTGTCCAGGTTGAGGGGGGTGATGTCGATATCCTTGTTTGCCCTCCAAAGCTTCTCCTCCAGCTCCTCAACGCGCACATTCGACTCCTGGCGCTTCGCAAGGAATGGTGAGATAACGAACATATGCCCGCCATAGCCGATGAAGGCAACGGCAATAGCGACGAGGATGAAGATCTTATTCCGTTCTGTTTTGTCCTCGGGCAGTTTCATATCTATTCCACGGGGTGCATTTTGTATCGGCATTCGACCTGGAACACGCGATCCAGTTCGCCCGCATCCTCATCCGTGTCAGCATTGTAGTCGACGACTTCGACCTCTTCGATGATGTCAGCGGCAGCGTGGTTCTCGATTCCCTCTTTGAACGCTTCCACATGCCGAATGGCGTTCTCGCCGCTAGTTTTGCCTTCAACGGTGAGCGTGAATTCGCGCTGCGGGGGGCTAGGCACTGCGTTGTTGTTGGCCTCCTGGGTCACAATGAGGGTCGTGGCTCTAATCGTATCCGGCGCCGCTTCCATGACGGCGAGAATCTGTTCGTTCCAGTCGATGTGGCTTGCCTTCCAGTCATCCATTTCCTTAATCGTGTCCTGGTTGTAGCGCACGCGGCCGGCGAGTTTGAGGGCGTGTTCCTGTTTCGGTTCCGCGGTCTCCCAGCGGCTCTCCAGAACACGGAGTTCACTCGACATCAAGGTGCTGTTGAAGAACCCATGGGCAATCGCGAAAACGGCGATCGCTGGTATTGCAATGGTCCCGATGCGGGAGAAGGACTTGCCGCTAATGCCACCGGTACTGCGCTGTTCTTCGGGCAGAATGAGATTGACGCGCAGACTCATGCATCCTCCAGGGTCGCAAGGGCAGCGCCGAGCGCTGCCGCGAACCGCCAGCGCTGTGTGTCCGCCGTTTCGTCGAGAGCCTGGGGGCCCTCGGGAAAGCTCTTGAGTGGGTCCCATGCCATGATATCGATGCCAAGTGACTGTTCCAGGCCCTGCATGGCGGCATGGGATAGCGCGACGCCGCCGATAGCGTAGAGCGCGCGTACGCTGCAGTTTTCACGTCGTTCCACGAAGTCGCGTGAGACAACGAACTGGCTGGCAATCGGGCTGATCAGTTCTGACAGAAGCTCCGAAATGTCGAAGGCGTCATCGGCCAGGATGCCCTGCGCCGTCTCTGCATCCACGTGCAGCGCGGATTCTACCCGGTCCAACACGAGCTTCGTGCCAAAGTCGAACTGCCGCATGAGAACCAGCGATCCCTTGTTGAACATGGAAAGGGTTGTCGATGTCGTGCCGAAATCAATGAGGCCCACGCCGTCGTCCAACGAGGCAGACACGGGGCCATGCTCAAAGGCGGTTAGCGTGGCTAACGGGGATAGCTCGAGACTACATGGTACGGGTGCGCCTGATGCAAACTGCTGCATAAGAGGATCGGCATCCTCGTTGGGAAGGGCAACGGCCAGCGCTCTGGGTTCGGAACGGCCTTGTCCTTCAACGACAACGCGGTACGAGATTCGGAAGTCATCGGCATTGTCCAACCCCAGGCTGCGTTCCAGCGTCTTCTCGAAGGTATCATCAATTGCACCCGGGGACGTGAGCAACTTGGCAACGGCACGACTGCTACTCGTTGCGAGAGACGCGATGCGCGCGCGAAGGCGTGTCGGTACCGTGATCTCGGTCGGGGATGGTGAAATCAGTTCTGCTCCCACGAGCGTGATCTCATCCCCAGTTCGGCGCAGACGAACCAGCTTTGTGGCCGTGGACCCCTGGTCAATACCGACGCAGTCGCTCGGGCCCCGCTTCAGTCCCTCTTTGAGTTCTTTAAATGATTTCATTCGCTCTCGCCGTAGTTGGCGACATTAGATGCAATTTCGCAAGTAATCACAAGCAAATATGCCTTGTTCTCAGCTTCCATTCTCACGCAATCATGGCTTTCGGTTCGGGCTGACTCAAAAGTGAGACTGTGAAACAATGAGAAAGCACGATGCATGCCATGTAGAATGGAATGGAGTCTCGGGTTGCCATCGCTCAAAAAAGGGCTTCCGAAATGCGGCGCCTTTCGCTAAAGTGAGAAAACTGGGGCGAGTACTTATACACACGGAGGGCGGATTGGCTGATCGCAACAAGCTATCACGGACAATGCGGATCGATCTGATTCCGGATGTCCCGACGGAGCCGACAGCGGACGGACATCGCCGTGTCGTGGTCTCCTCCGGAGGCGGGCGGCGGAATCAACTGCGTTTGCCGTTGCGCCAGGATCAGAACGCGCCCAGCTCCCGCTATCATGAACTGCTCCAGAGCATCTATGATGCGGCTCTGATTACAGACCTGGACGGTATCATTGCCGAGGTCAATACCCGCGCCGTCGAGTTCCTGCAATGGTCGACAGAGGAGCTAACCGGGGTTTCCGTCTCTGACGTTGTGTCGGGCGCCGATGCCTCCGTCATAAAGGGGCTGGTGAAGAACCTGGAGAACGAGCGCTACACCCTTATCCAGGCCTACTGCATCCGGAAAGATGGATCGCTGTTCCCTTCAGAGATCGCGGTGAACCGCCTGCGGGCGGCGGGGGAAGGGCGTCTCTGCTTTTTTCTACGGGACATCACGGTGCGACGGCAGGCAGAGGAAATGCTGCGGACGGAACACAATGCCATTCAGAACGCCGCCAATGGTATTGTCATTGCGGACCTCGTCGCGAACCTGGAATACGTGAATCCCGCCTTTGCCGAGATGATGGGGTTTGAGTCCGGCGAAGCTCTCGTCGGTATTGGGATTCGCGAGGTGTTGGGCGAAGGCGAGGCCACCGAAAAGATGCTTGATGATGTCCTGAAGCATGGGCATACGTGGACGGGGGAACTGAGCGTCGAGAGCCCCACGGGTGAGACCGTCGACCTTGGTGTGTTGGCTACCTGCAACCGGAACTCCGATGGTGAGACGGTTGGCATTGTCTTCTCGTTCACCGACCTTTCCGACCGGAAGGCCGCCGAGGCCGCTCAGCGCGAAACGGAACGGCAGCGCGTTATGCTGGAGAGCCTGGGGGCCGCGTGCCACCACCTGGCGCAACCCGCGACGGTAATCACCGCGAACCTGGGGCTGATCCGGTCTCGCCTGGACACCTCCGATCGGCTTGTTGACGGTTTGGTGGAGAATTGCCTCGATGCAGCTAATCGCCTCGGGGCTGTCCTTCACAAATTGAACGAGGTCAACGAATACCGTACGACGCGCTACCTGGAGGGCGACGAGGATGACGAGGCCTCGTCCCGCATGATCCTCGACATCTGATCGGAGGCCTCACTCGCATGTTGGCATTCTACGCGGCCGTGTTTCTCGGCGCATTCCTGTTGTTCCTGGTTCAACCCATCCTGTCCAAAGCGCTGCTCCCCGGGTTCGGTGGCAGTTACCTGGTATGGGGGGCATCCATGGTGTTCTACCAGGGCATGCTGCTCGTCGGTTATCTTCTGAGTCATGTGTTGCAGCGTCGCCTCGGCGTGCTGCGATACGCCCGCTGGCATTGGCTGATGCTGCTGGCGCCCTTCTTGATGTGCCCGTTCGATTTTCAGCGCCTTGGACAGCCTTTGACATCGCTCCCGCTGGCATTTGGTGTTTTCGCGCTGCTTTTCATTGCCGTCAGTCTCCCGTTTGTGACGCTTTCCATGACGAGTCTCGTCCTGCAACGCTGGGTTGGGGTGACGTCGCGAACACCGAACCCCTACGTCCTCTATAGTGCGTCGAACCTGGGGTCGCTGTCGGCTCTGCTGCTATACCCAACGGTGATCGAGCCGCTTAGCAGCCTTGAGGGGCAGGGGATTGCCTGGTGGTGTGGCTATGGCATCCTCGTGCTGCTACATGCGTTCTGTACGCCTCGCCGCGGCATGCTGGCGAGCGAGGGGGCAACAGCAGAGACGCATGCCGTCGCGCGTGTTTCATCAGCGGATAGGGCCCGGTGGCTGCTGCTTAGCCTGGCGGCCTGTGCCATGCTGCTCGCCGTGACGAACGTGATTACACTGGATGTCGCCTCCATACCGTTTCTGTGGGTGCTTCCGCTGGTGGTCTATCTGCTGGCCTTCGTGGTGACCTTCAAGGACAAGATGTGGTTCCCCGCATGGATTCAACGGGGAGTCTACTGGATCGTCGTTGTCGGCGTGGTCATGCATATGCTCTCACAGCTGCGGCTGAGTCCGCCTGTCGCGGTTTCCATCGCCATTCACCTGCTCGTGTTGTTCGTCGTGGCTGTGAACTGCTGCGGATTCCTGATTCGAACCAAACCAGCTGACCAGGGGGAGCTCACCACGTTCTATGTCACGCTCGCCATTGGGGGATTGCTTGGCAGCCTTATCGTGGGGTGGGTCATTCCGCTGGTCAGCAACTCGCTGATTGAGTACCTGATGGCGTTGGCCCTGGCGTTCGTTGCCGTTGGCATGGTCGATGGCATGCCTCGTTCCGATGAACGCCGCTCTCTGCGTCACAGTGGCCCATGGTTGGCAGAGGGAGCGCTGATGGCGGCGGCGGTTACGGCGCTTCCCGCGTTTCTGGGACAGTGGCTGCCACCCAATCTACTGCTGCCGGTGATGGCGGTTCCGGTTGCCCTGGTGCTTCGGTTTCGCGCCGGCCGTGCCTGGCATACGGCCTGGCTACTGCTGGCGCTGGTGATTGCGACACCGTGGACCGAGCAGCTTGCTGTGAGCGCCAAACGTGTGACCCGTCTGAGGAACTACTACGGCATCTACAAGATCTATGACCGGGACGGCCTTCGCTATCTCCAGCACGGCACCACACAGCATGGCCGACAGTACCTATCGGGCCCCAAGCGTGAGGTGCCGCTTGCCTACTTCCATCCGTCGACGCCGGCGGCAGGCGTGCTGCAAAGCAAGGCGTTTCGTTTTGATAATATCGGCATGATTGGTCTGGGAACCGGCGCGTTGGCGGCGTACGCAGGGGAGGGGCAGACGTTTACGATCTATGAGCTCGATCCCGACAATGGCCGGATTGCGGAGGAGTCATTCGGGTACCTGGCCCAGGCCCGGCGACAGGGCGCCACGGTTAAACACGTCTTCGGCGATGGTCGCGTCTCGCTGCGCGCCCTTCCAGCCGATAGCCTTGACCTCCTGATCCTGGATGCCTTCAGTAGCGGGGCCATTCCCGTGCACCTGCTGACAACGCAGGCCTTTGAGGAATATCTACGGGTGGTGCACGACGATGGACTTGTGCTCATGCACGTTTCGAACAAGATGCTGGACCTGCTGCCGGTTATCTATAGTAACGCCAAGGCAGTTGGTGTCATGGCCTGTGAAAAATCGAATGAGATGAATCGCCACCCCGACTCTGAGTATACCTATTGGGCCGCGCTGACACGCAACCAGGCGCAACTTACGAAATTGCTGGAATCGCAGCATTGGTGGACACGTGATACATCCGAGCTTCCGGCGCCGTGGACCGATCAGTACAGTAATGTACTTGGCGCCATGATATGGTAGAAGGTGTCAGGTTTCAGGGGTGACATGATGGGGGAAAGAGTGTCTTTGCGAGATAGCGTACTGATCTTGATTGTGATGGCTGCAGTGGTTGCCTTTCGTCTGTTGACGTTTGGTCCTCCGGAGTTGAACGGCTTTGATGAGGGGGTCTACACCCACTACGGCGAGGTGCTTGGGCAGCATGGCGTTGCCGGCCTGAAGGCCGTTGCTGCAAGATGGGCGGATGATGAAGTCCTGAGGCAGGGCCCACTACCGTTCCGCGTTGCCTTCATTGGTGCCGGCGCCATCTGCTGCCGTCTTGTCGGTGAGTTCTCTCCTTTCGGCTTCGCGCTCGTGTCGTTTGCGGGAGGCGTGTTGCTGGCGCTGGCCGGCATGTTGCTGGCAAAGCGCTGGCTGAACAGTAGGGCTGGTGTCGTTCTTGTTGGCCTGGTGTGTGGTGCGTCGCCCCTTGCAACCGGGTTGTCGCGGCGTGCGCTACAGGATTCGGGATTTGCCGCCCTTGTGGTCCTGGCTCTGTGGAGTCTCGACCGTTTCATCGAGAAGAGGCAGATCCGCGATGCCACGGTTTTGGGTGTTGTGCTTTTTCTTGGCTTTCTTACCAAGGAATCGATGCTGTTCGTGTACCCGCTGCTACTCGTGGCCTATCTCGTGCGGGGAGGTCATCGAGAGCATGACGGCCTCGGAGTTCTGCTAGCGGCTTTGGCGCTTGCGCCGGTGTTGGCATTGGGCGTGATGGTGTACCTTGCCGGATCTCTCCCCGCTCTCCTGGCTACCTACTCCACCTACTCTGAATTGCAGCACACCATCCCCTACGCCAAAATGTGGCAGAGCGGGCCATGGTTTCGCTATATCGTCGACTTCCTGCTGGTTTCGCCCGTCGTGATGTTGCTCGCCGCTGTTGGCATCACGTCATCTGATCCGTTCGTAGAGCGCGGACGATCTCTTGCCGTGTCGATCCTGTTGCTTGGCCTGGCCGTGTTCAGCTGCCTTCCCTTGCTGAATCTTCGTATCGTCCTGTTCCTGGATACCCCGCTGCGAATCCTGGCTGTCGCCGGGATTCTCGTGGTGGGGCAGAAGTTGGGTGGGGACTCGCGGAAAGGCTTATGGACGGCCGCCGTGATAGGTGGCGCCGTTGTGCTTCTTGACCTGGTGCAGTTTCGCACCCTGTTCGTGGCGGGCGGTATCTATGATCCGGTTACGTTCAACCTGATGCAGGCACTGGGATTTGCCCCGTGAGTGATGACCGTAAGCTACGTCAGCGACTGGCAACTGCCGCCCTCGCCGCAGCTTGGATCACGTACGTGGTTTACGGCTGGATAACGGCAGGCGGCCTCCGTCAGAAGTTTGCCGAGATGGAGTTCCGCCATTGTTTTGCGCCGGGACTCGTGGAGGCGGCCGCAAGCATCCATGCCCGCGGCTGCCCCCGGGCATTCGGGCCCCATCACGACGCCGCACCCTATGTCTTTCACCGGCTAAACGAGATGCTGTACCCGGTGCCTTACTACACCCCGATGCTGCCTGAGCATCTTACTCCCGGCGACGTCTATGTGCTTCTGCCGGGCGAGGAGCCCCCGGTCGCCTCCGACGTGTTGAGTGCGGCCGGCCTCTTCCGTGTCATGGAGGTGACTCCGTGACGGTTGCTGATCTGACAAGTGTGCTGCTCTACGGCGCCATGACCGCGTCACTCGGGGCTCTTATCCTGCGGGCGGTGTCCGCGCCGGCGCTGCTAAGAAACGGGGCAGCCGCTTACCTGGCCGGGCAGCTCGTGTGGCTGGGGCTCTTTCTTGCCATGAGCTGGCTGCATGTTCCTATGACGGTGTGCGTCTGGAGCGTTGGCATGATTTCTGTTGTGGGATGGGGCATTCTGTCGTGCAAGCGATGGCGACACTGGAGTTCGCCGGGCGGACTGCTGTTCCTGCTTATTGTGGCCGTTAGTTTTCCGCAGGCTATCTACCTTGTTGCGCGGGTGCCATTGATAGAGTGGGATGCACGGTCGATCTGGTTCTTTCATGGCAAGGCAATCTGGAATCACGCCGGCATTTCGACCGACTATTTCGCGAACCCGCACTATGTATGGTCCCACACTGACTATCCTCTCCTGATCCCGGTCCAGGCTGCTGTCGTAGCCATGCTGCGTGGGGCCTGGTCGGAGATGGCCGTGAAAGGCTTTCTTGTCGGCAACTTCGCTGCCTATCTCTGGTTGCTTCGCGCCATCTTGCGCAAGCGAGGCTGGCCCCGTCTTGACGCCTGGGCGGTTGCCGTGTTGGTGATGGGAATCGCGCTCCCGGCCTATCTCAATGGATACGCTGACAACCACTATGCGATGCCGTTAATGCTTGCCGCTCTTGTGCTTTTCCGTCCGCTGCCGGGAGAGGGCGGTAGCGCGCTTGCGGGGCTGATGGCTGTCTTTGCCCTGAACCTGAAGAATGAGTCTGCCATGTATGTGTTCGTTGGGGTGGCCTTCTGGGCTGTGTGGTGGGTGCTTCGGGATGTGAAGAGAGTTCGCGAGCGTCTCGGTCAGTGCCGGTTCAGTAGCTGTGGTTTGGCAATTCTTCTGCTGGGAGCGATCCCGTTCCTGCTTTGGTCTCTGTTCAAAGCTGTGCATGGACTCGAGGGCGATCTCCATCTGTCGTCGCGCCTGACCGATCCCGCCGCACTCGCGCAAGGCGTTGAGCGCGTGTCCACCATACTTGAGGCCATGGGAATCGTTCACAATCGCATGTTCACGCCGGCGTTGCTCGGAATCACTGTTGCCCTGTCCATTTGGCGATGCCTGCTGTCGCGTCGGGAGCATGGTGAGGTCGGAGCGTTGTTGTCACTTGAGGAACGTGCGCTCTGGGTCTTGCTTCTACTGATACACCTTCTGATCTTCGCTGTATACGCCTTAACCCCGTACAATGTCTGGTGGCATCTCGGTACATCACTGGATCGTTTGCTCGTTCTGCCGGTCCTGATCCTCGTGGGCCTGTTGATGGTCACCGCGGGGAGGGTTCTGGATTACTCAGCAGACATGAAGTGAGCTAATAGGAGTTGACATGACGTCAAGAGAGAGAGTGATAGCCGTCATTGAGGGGCAGCCCTTTGATCGGATTCCCGTATACGGGTGGGTTCGGGCAAACCTTGAAGAACAGCTGACGACGGCTTTCGGATCGGTGGAGGACTTCGAAGACAAGTATGAGTTCGATTTTGCACATCTCTTCGGCGGACCCGGTTCCTTCCGCGGGGAGCAACTGAAGGAGCTCCGCGAGGCCAATGGCGGCACGATCGAACCCGGTCAGCTTCTCGACATCCCCTTGACTGATCCTAACAGCAGTGCAGCGTACGATTCGCTCCAGGCCGACATAGAGCACCACAAGGGTCAACGTGATCGGTTCGTCTATGTTCAGACACCGGGCATCTTTGAGTGTCTCAACGGGCCGTTTGGCATTGAGAACCACCTGATGTACCTGGCCCTGTACGAATCAGAGCTCCATGAAGTCTACAAGCGCCAGGCCGAATGGAATCGGCAGTTCGCCATGAACAGTCTTGATGTCGGAGTCGATATGATTCACGTCTCCGATGACTGGGGCGCGCAGACGGGCCTGATGTTCAGCCCGGATCTGTGGCGCACGCTCATCTATCCCTACCACAAGGTTGTCTGCGACGCCGTGCGCAAGCGGCAGGCCTATCTGAGTCTTCACTCAGATGGGAACGTCACGCAGGTGCTGGATGGGATTGTGGAGCTGGGCTACAACGTGCTGCACCCCTACCAGGTATCCGCCGGTATGGACTATGGGCTTTACTTTGAGAAATACGCAGACCGTCTGACCCTGATGGGCGGACTTGATGTCCAGACGACCATTGGCTTCGGTGACCTTGACCGGCTGAGATCGGATATTGAGCTCATCATCCAGTCGTTCGCCGACCGCGGTCTGCTGCTTTGCACGAGCCACTTTGTGCAGGACCATTGCTCGATCGAGGAGCTCACGTTTGCCTATGACCTGATTCACGATCTTGTGCGGGGCTCGAGTACTGCCTGATGGGGCCTTTTCGCGGCGGGAATGGCACGAGTTTTTGTCGATTCCCATTGTGGCGTGTAGTTTCGTCCAGCTAAGATCTCCTGATCTCCAACACAAGGAACCCAATATGTCCACAAGAGCGCCTTCTGTTTCCCGTCGAAGCTTCATGGCCCTAGCCGGCTCAGCTGCCTTTGCTCTACCCGCCCTGGGAAATGCTATCCAGGGAGCGAATGATCGTGTCCGCATTGCCCTGGTTGGGTGCGGTGGTAGGGCGCGATCGCTTGCGAGCATGTTCGCCGCTGTGCCTGGCGCCCAACTCGCGGCGGTCTGTGATCCGGATACTGCACGAATGGACGGGCTCTTGAATGGACTGAAGGGGAAGCTGGCCGGGAACGAGAAGACCGCCGGCGTCGATCTGAGCAGTGTTCTCAAACTACAGGACTACAGACGCGTCTATGAGCGTAGCGACGTTGATGCCGTGGTTGTTGCCACGCCAAACCATTGGCACTCGCTGCATGCGATACAGGCAATGCAGGCCGGCAAGGATGTCTATGTCGAGAAGCCGGTCTCACACTCGGTCTGGGAAGGCCAACAGTTGGTCGCGGCCGAGAAGAAGTATGACCGGATAGTGGCGGCCGGATTTCAGAACCGGTCGGATCCGGGGCCGCAAGCCGGGATTCGTTATGTGCAGGAAGGCAATCTTGGTAAGATCGAATCTGTGCATGTCTGTTGTTTTCGTAACCGCAGCAGCATTGGCGCACGTCGAAGTGAGCCACTGACTCCGCCGGCTTCCTGCGATTACGATCTCTGGCTTGGTCCCGCACAGGATGAGCCCATGTTTCGGCCGAAGTTTCACTATGACTGGCACTGGGTGTGGAATACCGGCAATGGCGACATTGGCAACCAGGCCCCGCATGAGATCGATCTGGCCTGTTGGTTACTTGGTGATGGGGCGCTCCCCTGTGCCATCCGAAGCATGGGTGGTCGCTTCGGGTGGAATGATGCCGGCGAAACACCGAACCTGATGACGGCATGGTATGAGCAGGCTGGGGTGCCGGTTATCATTGAGGTGAACGATCTTAAGCTGTCCCCGGAACGCAATGTATCGCCAACCCGAAATCACATCCGGGTGGGGATGGTTGTGAAGTGTGAAGGTGGCGAACTTCGCGGCGGGCGTGGGGGCATGTATGTGATTGGTGAAGACGGGAAGACCAAGGTCAAGCGCTTCCCCGGTGATGGCGGCCGCGCGCATCAGAAGAACTTCATTGAGGCCGTTCGCTCTCGCGATCGTTCGTCTCTTGCTGTTTCCATCGCATCTGCCGAGAGGTCCTGCGCGGTGGCGCACCTCGCCAACGCTTCGCTACGCAGCGGGGGCTCTGCCGACTCAGGTGCCCTGGCAAAGGCTGCCGGTGACCGTGATATGATCCATCAGATTCTGAGTGAGCAGAGCTCACAGCTCGCGGCCTGGGGGATCGAGGAGCCCCTCTATACGCTGGGGTCCAAACTGGCAATCGATCCCGCCACGCGTGAGGTCTCCGGTGCCGGTCTGGACCAAGAGCTCATTCGCACACCGGGACGGGATGCGTTTGTTGTGCCGTCGCTGGTCTGATTCGGCGGAGGCACGGACCTGAGACTTCCTTGTTTTCGTAACCTTCAGACTTCCTCATTCGCGTCTGCGCAGCCCGAAGGGCCACTGGCCAACGCCCCGTTGGCAGCGAAGCGGCAATCCTAACGGATCCAGCTACTTCTCTCTTCCGTAGCTGGATTCGTTAGAATTCAGATCCGCAGAATTCAAGTTTCACCCCTGAATGATCCGAGCGCGCTCGGGGGCTTCCCTGACCTGAACCTTGGCCGGTTTCCCAACGTCTTCGGCTTTCGTAGGACGGTGCTCCTGCGCCGTCCAAGCGGCAAGACTGATGACGGATAGAGAGAAACATGTCCTTCGGTCTGTCATCTCACTCTACGTCGGCCGCCTTGCCTCAAGGACGGCCCGGGAGGACCGTCCTACGGAAGAAGCTTCCACCCCTCATAGCCCGGCGAAGGCACGAGGCAGGGGGCTACTCCTCGCCAGTCAGCTGAGCCAGAGCGGCTTGATGTGGCGATCCAGGAGGTTCTCGCGTACGTGATGTGCCACGGTTTCTGAGTGGCAGTCCAATGCGTCAAGGTAGCGGTCACCCATTTCGGCGGCGACCTTGTAGCCCACGTGCAACAGCTGGCGGAAGTTGGGGTTGTAGTCCGAACAGGCCTGGTCATGCCGCAAAGCCGCAGCGTAGCGGGGACCGTCCCAGCTCTCCACGGTTTCGGGAGCCGGAAGCAGGGCCGCGTCGATGTCGATTACGTCCGCATAGGGGCCGCAGAGCTCATCGTATCTTGCGAGGGCACCCCGATAAATTTCACGGGCAATCTCGAGGCCTGCGCCGCCGGCTTCTGCAAGACCGATCAATTCCTCCAGCCAGGTCGTGCCGGCGGTCTTGAGATGCAGGCCCGCATCGGCATCACGGATGGCGCGAGCTATACACGGGTAGATCGAGAACTTGTCGCTGCCGGAGTGGACGCTTAGTTTGAGCGTGTCTGGAAGCCCGAATGCCGCGATGGCGTGCCGAATGACGGCGAGATCGGCCCTGAATTCCCGCTCGAACTCCGATGCATCTCCCACGTAGTCGACGCCCTTGTTGAAGCGTCCCGAAAAGCGGGGAGCAATCGTTTGTGCGGGGATTCGCTCATCCGCAACAGCCGCAAGAATAACAAGCAACTCCTCGGGAGTCTGGGGTTCCGGGGTTTCATCCATGGACACCTCGGTCACGAACGTTCCTTCGCCCCTGGCTTCCGCGATATGCCGATGGATACGCCCGGCTTCTTCGACGGCAAAGCAGTACTTGGCTGCGATGGCTCGTGTGCGATCCTCGCTCAGATCAAGCGTTTCCTCGATCCCGTCGATTGAGACGGGCGTGCATAGTTCGGGATGCCGATCCACAAAGGCGTCCAGCGTGGCGGCCCCAGATGGCTGCCCGATGGCATCGGCGACGTCGAGCGTGAAGAAGTCGCTTGAAGCGATGAATCCATCAACCGTCTTGAGACTGATATGGTCAGCGTCCACAAAGTAGGGCGCTGCCCAGCCCAGCGCTGCAACAGCCGCATCGGCCTCCTTGCGTACGCTCGGCGGCTCGGTGTGGATGATTTCATGCTCACGGAACGATTTGTTCCATACTGGGCTGATTGAAACGCCGGCATCTTGTGCGGCGCGCAGTGCACTGAGCTGCGCTTCGCCCTGCTTTGCAAAGCGGTCACCGATTCCCATTGTGTACTTTGGGATTTCAAGCATGGTTGTCCCTTCCCGTGGGTCTCTTTGTCCCGCGCTACGGAGCGCGTGTATGGGGCAGGCCCTAGAACGATGATGCCATGTCCTCTGCCGAGGATGGTGCTTCGACCGACTCTTTCTTTACGAATGTTGAGTTGGCGATCAGCTCCTTGAGGTTCGCTTCGTACGCGGCCCCATCAAGCGGCATTTCGACGGTCTGGGATTTCAGCCCTGAATAGATCATGGCGTTTCCAAGCTCGACGGATCGGATACCCTCAGGTGCCGGCGCGAGCAGCGATTCCTCGCCTTGAATGGCGTTGACGAAGTTCTTGAGGATGCCGGCGTGCTGTTCACCGTCGCTGTCGAACGTGATCTCTTCGAGGCAGCTGCGGGCCGGCTTCTGAAAGGGCTTCTGGACGGTTGCGCTGTGTTCTGACGCGGGCGTTGCATTCCAATGGCAGACAACTTTGCCATTCTCGATGACGATTTTTCCGTTTTCCGCTGCAATCTCGAGGCGGTTGGTCCCTGGAGCTTCGCCAGTTGTCGTGATGAACACCCCCGTCATCCCGTCCTCGTACTCAAGGTAGGCCGTGACGTCATCCTCGACTTCGATATCATGGAAGCGGCCGATCTGGCAGAAGGCTCGCACTTTCGACGGCACGCCGAACATCCACTGCCAGAGGTCGAGCTGGTGTGGACACTGGTTCAGTAGTACGCCGCCACCTTCGCCGGCCCACGTGGCGCGCCAGTCTCCATTGAGGTAGTAATACTCGGTACGAAACCAGTCGGTGATAATCCAGTTTGCCCGGTTGATCTTGCCGAGCGTGCCGTTCTGGATGCGTTCCCGTACCCACTGGTAGGCTGGGGTCGTCCGTTGGTTGAACATGGCGGAGAAGACCAGATCCTTGTTCGTGTAGGCCGCAATCAGACGCTCGGCATCCGCCTTGTGCACGGCAATGGGCTTCTCTACCAGGAGGTGTAGTCCGGCCTCAAGCACCTTGATGCCAATCGTGACGTGATCATAGTGGGGCGTTGCGATGACTACGGCGTCGACGCCGCTTTCCGCCAGGAACGTGTCCGCATCCGTCCAGTTGGGGATGTCTTCGAAATCTTTGAAGCGCTCGGGATTGATATCGCACACGGCTGCCAATTCGGCCCCGGGGATCTTTCCATCCCGGATAGCCCGTCCGTGATTGCTGCCCATGCCGCCGATGCCGATGATCCCGATCTTGACTGTCACGTCCTCGTCCTCCTGTGTGATTGACTGAGTTTCTGGTCAGATGAGCCAGAAGACTACCCCGACCCATTACGACGTGCAACCCCTTAGAGCGGTTTAAGAAATGTCGTGGGCGTCCACACACGCTCTCCTGAGAAGGAGAAGCGCGTCCTACACGGGAGCTGGCTTGTAGGACAGGCTTCCCGAGTCCCCGAGGGAGCCTGTGCCTGCGGCGATAGGTTTTCTTAAACCGCTCTAGCAGCCTGTCGGACTTTAATCAACAGACGCCAGTTGCAGGATA
>CAZCDU010000037.1:0-24978 GCA_964497125.1 uncultured Victivallales bacterium
CCGCACTCCAAGTTTTCCCGGGATTAGCGCCAAGCTTAACGCTTACTAAGCAGGGCATTGACCCACGCAGAGTAGTGAAGAGCCGGCATTTACGCCCTAAAGGGCGCACTACGAACCGGTTGCTACATGAAGTGGACGTTTGTAGTTCGGCCTTTAGGCCGTATCCCGAAACGAAGTTTCAGGCCCAACTGCCGTCTTCTCACACTACCAATTCCAGCTTCAACGCGCGCACATGCGGCATATCCTCACCGGGCATGTTCAAAGCCTTGAGCACAAACTCAGCAGGGCCCTTCGATAGCGTCAATGTGCCGCATTCCAAGAGTTTGAATTCCTTCTCGTAACTCTCTGACCTGGGGTAGCGGTCAAAGCCATGCAGCTCGGGGTGATTGAACTCCTCGTCGATCTGGAACTCACGGCGTTCAGCACCGCACTCAGCTGAAAAGCGGCTGCCAAGCTGGCCGGCGTGGGCAGAATACATGACCCCCACCTTGTACATCCCCGCAGTCTCGACATCGATATGCCACAGCAGGGAGTCGTCCAAATCCTGCCATTCGCAGATCCATGAGCAGTTGGGGTGAATACTGCTTCGCTTCAATTCCCCCCGCAGCTTGGCGTCCTGCGTCTGCAGATAGGTCACCGGCCATGCCTCATAGCCCACCGGAATCACGGCGTTCTGCACCACGGGAGGGAACTGAGCAAAGAGCGAATCCAACTCGCTCTTCATGGCTACGGCCCGTTCGGATTCCTCCCCTGCCAGATCGCGCGTCTCGCCGATGTCCTCGGCGATATTGTAGAGCTCTCCGTTGCTGTGATAGCGGTACTCGCCCTGCCTGACGCTGGCGGAATTGCGCCTGGCCGCCACGGTAAAGACAGGCCGTTCGGGATGTTGAGCACCGGAACAGAGCACCTCCGTGAGATCAACGCCTTGGATTGGATTATTCGTTTCCGCCTCGATACGGCAGAGCCCGCAGAGCGTGGGCAGGAAGTCCGTCGAGGATGCCAGTTCGTCGATGCGCGTGTCTGCAGGTATCCTGGCGGGGAAGGTAACCGAACACGGTGAACGCACACCGCCCTCGTAGGTCGAGCCCTTGATACCCCTTAATCCCGCATTCCAGCGGTTGCCGTTGGGACCATTATCAGAGAGATAGACCACGATGGTGTTGTCGTAGATCCCCAGCTCCTTCAGTGTCGCCACCACCCGCCCCACGTTCCAGTCGATGTTCTCGCACATGGCCAGCGCGCAACGGGTCACGTCATCAATCTCGTTCTCGGGAACGGTGGCCTTTTGGGAGACCTCCATCCCGGCGAACTTCTCGAAATACGCGTCGGGCACCTGCCACGGCGAATGTGGCGTATTCAGCGGCAGGTAGCAGAAGAAGGGCGTGTCCCTATGTTCGTTGATGAACTCGATGGCATGGGTCGTCAGGACATCCGGCAGATAGCCCTTTGACTTATACTCCCTGCCATTGTGCTCGATGGTGCTATCGAAGTAGTGACTCCAGTGCCCGCAGCAGAACCCAATGAACTCGTCAAAACCACGGGCGCAAGGATGGTACGGATACTGGATGCCGCTGTGCCATTTGCCGAAGCAGCCCGTGGCATACCCGGCTTCCTTGAACAGCTCGGAGATGAAGGTCTCATCCAGGTTGACGCGTTCAGCTCCCTCGCTCACCCCGCTGACGCCGGTGAACGGAAAGTAGCGACCTGTGAGGATCTCTGACCGCGTCGGCGCACACAGCGGCTGCACGAAGAACCGGTTCATGGTCGCACCGTCTGCGGCAAGCCCATCAATGTTGGGCGTTGCCAGCATACGGTTGCCGGTTCGACTCAGATCGCCGTAACCCTGGTCATCGGTCAGGATGAACAGGACATTGGGGCTGCCGTCGTCTGCTGTCACTCAGCCTGCGGCTTCTCGCGTCCCATCCAACAGAGCGCGCTAGCGAACCAGACGACCGTGGCGATGGTCATCATAAGCTTGTTCGTGTCGAGCGTGATCTTCTGGGCGTAGAAAAGTGACGGGGTCAGTACGATTACAGCGAGGGAGAGCCAGGATATAATTTCAATAATGCGTTTCATGCTTCCGCTCCTTTCTGCGTCAGCTTGCTAATGGCAATGTAGAGCACCGTGGCGATGAACCAGCCCGGCAGCGCGACGAAGTAGAGCTGGAAGATCGGGTTGCCGGATTTCACCAGCGCCACGCAGATCGCCAACGTCGCCAGCCAGGCGATTCCCGCGGCCGCGTTGATTTTGAGTCCGCGATGCTCCGCGTAGTACTGCCTGAGCCCCAGTTTCGGGAAGATCCAGAAATCGGTGAAGATCACCGCCCCCATCGGCATCAGTACCAGGCCGTAGAGCGCCACGAACCCGAGCAGACGCATCGCGATGGCCGGGAACATACCGGCGAGAGTCGCCAGCAGACCCGTAAACAGGGTTACCATGAACCGGGAGCATTTCGGCACGATGGCCTGGAAGGCCAGCCCGGCTCGGTAGATGGTCGGGTTGGCCGTTGTCCAACCGGCAACAATCACACAGATCAGACCAGCCACCCCGGCTGCACGGTAGGCCAATGGCCCGGGCAGAACGTTGGTGTTGGACGGATCCATGTGCAGCTGCAGCGCATAGAGAATGGAAGCCGCCAACCATGCCATGAAATGACCCACATACATGCCGGAGCCAGACGCGATCCCGTACCACGGCTTCTTGGCGAAGCGCAGAACCGACAGATCGCTCATGCCGACATGCATCGCCATATTGCAGAACCAGGCAAAGAAGGTGACATGCCAGAAGGTGAATTTCACCTGCCCCGGCAGAGGCTCCCCGCCCTTCCAGATATGCTCTGTGCAGAGGGCCCAGAGACTTGCAGGACCGGTTACTTCTGCACCGGTAACATCAATGAACTGGCGCATGCCAATGATACCGAAACCGAGGAATACCAACACCATCCAGGGCGCCGCAATGTTCGCGACCTTCGAAACGGTATCATACCCCCAGGCCGCGACGACCGAGATCATGGCCCCGACCGCAAGTACCGCCAGCACCCAGCCGATGCTGTTCGGATAGATATCGTTCAGTGATGGCATGGGGAAGTTGAACCAGACCCCCACGGCCGTGGCTGACACGGTAATCATGGATCCGGCCAGGAAGCAGAACATCACCCCGTTGGCGAGGTTATAGAGAGTAACAAGGTGCCGTCCGCAGATCTTCTCAAGTTGATAGTAGAGCGTCAGCCGGGCACGCACCGCGATCGGCGCGCAGAGGAACATCCAGCTCAACACGGCCAACAGGTTCCCCAGGAACAATCCGCCAACCACATCGAAAGCACTCACACCAGCTGCCACAAACAGCGGCCCGATCATCAGCTCCGTGCCGGCACAATGCTCTCCCGCATACATGCCAATAAAGGCCTTCAATCCCCGCGTCCGCGACTCAGGAACCGCCTCCCGCTCGAACTCGTCGTGAGCGTGATGTTTCTCTTTGGTCTCTTCCTTCATACTCGGTTCCCCTTCGTTGATATACGCGCGTATGGCGCGACTCCCTGTCTCGTCACCCGGTCAATTCGATGCGCAGCGATACGGCAATATCCGAGGGCACCTTAGCCGGCAAATCCACCTGCAATCCATCATCGTCAAAACACCACGGCAGGGCTTCGTCGCAGCCCAACATGCTAATTCGTTCGATATCTTCAGAGTACAGGTACTGAGCATTGCGAATTGGACCGGTCCCAGTCAATACTTCATCGCTGTCAAAGGTGCGATCGAGGAACACCCTCATCGTCAAACGCTCGCCGGGACGCCCGAGGCAAGTAGCGTAGATGCTATTGCCCTTCGCCGTGTAGCGGATGTCGCCGCTGTTGAATCGAAGTTCCTCGCCTTCGTTGAAATCCCCACTGTTCCCGCCTTGCGTTGGCCCTTCCCCGGCGTGGATCCACGGCACGGTGCCGTAGATGGCCTCACCGTTGATCGCCAACCAATCGCCCAGCTTTTCGAGCACCTCCTGCGCGCCTTCCGGAATGGTGCCGTCAGCACGGGGACCCACGTTAAGCAACAGGTAGCCGTTCTTGCTGACCCGATCGACCAGGTTGTGCACCAGCCGCTCGGCCGATTTGAACCCGACGTTTCGCACGTGCGACCAGGAGCCGCCGAAACCCGTGTCGACCGACGTGTCACTAATCCACGGGTGCGGTGTCAATTCGTTCATCTTGCCGACCTCGAAGTCGAGCATCGCTGCCAGTGGCGGCAAGTTATATCCCGCGCCGGTCTTCTTGTAAGTCACAGCAACCTCTCGCCCCTGCTCCACGGCCTTGTTGTAGTAGTAGGCCAGCATCTCACGACGATAGCGGTCTCGCAGCAGTCCCAACCCGAAATCGAACCAGAGCAAGTCCGGCTCGTAGCCATCGACCACCTCGCGCACCATGCCACACCAATCCTCGTGGTATTTCTGGTCCGGCAGGTCGCGCTCCTGTTTGCAGCGGCTATAGAGCATCTCGCTGGCCGGATCGAGCGTATCGAAGGCCTCACTCTTGGGGAAGAACCACCAGTTGTAGGCATTATGGAAGGTCGCAATGAACTTCATGCCCGCAGCGCGGGTGGCCTTGGCCAGCTCGCCGGTAACGTCCCGACAAGGGCCCATGCGCGTCGCGTTCCAGGGATTGATTGCACTGTCCCACATCGCGAAGTTGTCATGGTGTGCCGCCACCGGCCCGGCAAACTTTGCGCCCGAACGCCGAAACAGATCGGCCCACTCCTCCGCATCGAAACGCTCCGCCTTGAACAGCGGAATCAGATCCTTGTAGCCAAGACTCGGAGACGGCTTGCCGTAGTGCTCACAGTGATAGGCATGCTCACGCCCATCATCCAGATACATGTGACGCGCATACCAGCTGCCGTTAAGAAACTTCCGGTTGCCGCCATAGCCGGCTACCGAGTACGGGCCCCAGTGCGTGTAGATGCCGAACTTGGCATCCCGTAGCCAGGCTGGAAAGGGATGAGAACTCAGAGATGTCCACGTTGTGTCATATTGCATATTGCCCGGCTCCTAACCCCTAACTGTTGAGTACCAATACATCGTTCACAGATGGACTGCAATATCCAACAGCCAACAAGGAATCTCCAACCGATCAAGGAGAGACTCAAATAGTGATAGCGGACCGCTAATGCCAGAAGTGACATGGCCAGATATGGCTCTCCCCTTGGATACTGGAAATTCCTTGTTGGTTGTTGGATATTCGGATCGCATTACGCATAAACGGCTAATAGCGCGTATGTTGCATGCCAAATTGAGGTCCTTAGCTTAACACCTATGCCCCCTGGCCCCTCCCCTAAGGGTATCTCTACTTCTGAAGCGTCGCCGCCATGATGGCGACTGGCATCGAACAGATCAATTCCTTTTCGCTTCGCGCAGGTGCGAAGAATCAACCATCCCCTACACCTCGACCGATCAGCGACGCTCTACGACGGCAAACATAGCCTCTTCCGACAGAAGCACGAACTAGTCCAGTACCTTCTGTGGCTTGGGCGGCTTCCTGTTCGGGTCGGGAGGAGGAGGCTGCTTGTCGCGGTGCAGGCGAATGCCCTGTACAATCTGTCCCGTGTTCCATTCGTTGTTCCCGAAGAGCACCCACCCGGCGGGAACCCCTATCTGGTCGGCAACGGCGCGCGCCTTGAGATAGACCTCGAAACTGTCGGGATGCACGATAAAGCGTGCGTAGTTCCCCTGCCGCTTGATGTTGAGAAACGTGCTCCGAATCCGGGTCTGACCCGTAACAACCGAACGGGCGGTAGCCCCCCGCCGCGTTGAGACCTCCATCACGACCCAACAGACATTGTGGACATCCTGGGCAGCGAGGTACAGACGATGGTCGCCGAACATAACGTGCGTCTTGCGGAAGTACTCCAGGCACTTCGTGCGATTCAACTCGACGTTGGTCACCGTTGAGGATTGCCCGATCTTTCCGCCCAATCGTTTTCCTTTCTGCAGCCCACCGCCCAAGCCCGACTTTGTCGTGTCGTGGCGCAACTGATTCCGCATAAAAGACAGTCGTTGCGCCGCAACCTTCGCGGCCGCGGCTCTGTCGATATAGACGATGCGGCCATGCCGGCAATAGAAGTACTCGGCTTGCGCATTCGGCGGCGGCTGGCGAGGATCCGGAAGCCGCACAACCTCGGCAGGAATACCTTTCTTCTGCTTGCTCGCCTCAAGGTCCACCGACAGCTTTGCGACTTCCTCCTCCAGCGCACTCACCCGGGGCTGCAGTTCGGAAACCGACTTGGTCGTTGCCGCCAGGCTTTGCTGAAGCGCGGCCGGCGTCGTAGCGCTCGGTGCAGGCATACCGCTTTCGAGCTGCTTCACCCGCTGTTGCAACGCCGTTAGCTCCGTCCGCAGCTTCGCTTCTGCATCGGCGCCCTGGCTGCGCAGCCCCTCCAGCCGCTGCAGCTCCGCCGCGCGCTGCTGTGCCACGCGCTGCGCCTCCTCGTGTTGCTGCACGCTGATCTCCGGCAGGCTCGAACGGATGCGGTTGACAGCGCTACGAACCCCTAGCTGCGTGACCACCAGCAGGATCACGAGGATACCCACCACGTTGGTCATCGTGTCCAACAGGGAGTCCATGCTCGCGGAGAAGCTCTCGTTGCGTCGCCTCATGGTTTCTTCACCCCAGTCAGATCAAGTCGGCCATCACCGACGAGCGGAATCTGCCCGACCGTCACGTTACTCCTATCGGCGAGCGGCAGCAGTCGGTTGCGCGACGGATGCCCGTCGTCCCGCAGCAGGAGAACAAGCTGATGCGTACTCTTGCCCGAAAGATGCGCCAGCAGATCGTTGAGCGCCTTATCCTTCCCGATAGCGCCTGTCGCGACGGCGTGTGGCTTCGCACCGTGGTTAAGCACAAGTCCCTCGTTGCGCGCTTCAACAAAATAGGGGGTGTACTTCACGGGCCTGCCGTGGCTGGGTGGGAGCACTTTGACGACAGACTCGGTTAGCATGCGCTGACGCGTGTCGAGCTCCTGGCGCAACGTAGCACGCCGCTTCTCGAGCTCGTCTTTTCGGCTGGTCAGGTCGGCCGCGGACTTCTGCTGTGCAGCGATCTTGGCTTTGAGTTCCGATTCGAGCTTCAGTTGCTCCGTTCGTTGCCGAGATGTCGTCTCGAGGCGCTCGCGCTGCTTCTGCGCCTCGGCCAACAACTTGGCCAGCTTGCCCTGCTCCCCCGTGGCCTTGCTGAGTGCATCAATCTTCGCCTGGCACTCCTCGATCTCTCGTTGGAGCACCATGTATTCCTCGGCGCGCCGCACCTCGCTCTCTTCACGCCCGCCGGCCGGGCCCGTGTTCATCCCCGTCAGCGCAAGGGCCGTGATCATCAGCGTCAGGCTCCCGATCACGCACGCTAGGATGCTAAGAAACGGGAACAACGATACGGCCGATTCCTCGCTGTCTGCACGTCGGGACATCCGTCACTTGTCCTTCCGTCTCCCGAACAGCCCACGCCTTGGTTGCTGTTGAATGATCACCTGCTTCTCGCCCAACTCGCCAAGCACCTGGTTCAGGCGCCCCAGGCCTTCCGTCAGCCCCTCGGTGTAAAGCGACACCGACTTGTCAACCGGTTCGGACAGGCGCTGGACAAGGGCTTCGACGTTGGTCTGGTGTTCGCGGGAGGTCTTCGTCGAAGCCTTCACCTGGCTCTCGACCAAGGCATTGACCTTCTGCGTCATCTCCGTCAACGTCGACTGCATTGCCTTGCCAATCTTGTTGAGCTGTGCTTCGAGTCGCTGTGTGTGCTCGAGGGTCTGGCTGTCCATGCTTGCGTTGACCGATTGGTAGTACTCCACCTGCTGCGCATGCACGTCGCTCAACCGGTCCTGGGCCGCGACGAGTCCTTCGAGCAACTCGCCCTGGTTCTGTGACATCGCATTGCCCAGGGCCTGCATCATGACGTTCGTGTGCCCGGCCACATCGGCCAGGCCACCGGCGTCGTTCAGCCGCTTAATCAGGTTCTCGGTGCAGTACTCGTCGACTTGCCCGAGGAAGTCCTCTTCACGCTTCTGCATCATGCTGACCGGGAAACTGGCCATCAAGCTCATCACCAGCGCAACCAGCGTTGTGTCGAACGCTGTCGACAACCCAGACGTAACGCCGTTCAGCGATTGCTTGAGCACCTCGACGTCCTGCGCACTGTCGAGCGCGCCCGAAAACCCTCCCACGGCAGCCGAAATCCCCAGCACCGTCCCAATGAACCCCAGGATCGGAATTGCCCATATCACGACTTTGGCTAACGAGTAACTCGAGTGCACCGCACCAGCATCGATTTCGGATTGCGACATCATCAGGCTAGCGACTTCGGGATTGCTGTGCCGCACGGCGAAGTGTTCCAGCCCCTTCTTGATGCGCTTGATCATGAAGCTGTCACGCAGACGATTCGGGACACGGTCAACATGCGCGATGAAGGCATCCACCGTTTCAGCGTCGATCTCCTCCGAGACGGAGGATGGCAGCAGGTCCAACAGCAGCGCATTCTTCTGGCTACTCAGCTTGCGCGACTTCAGAATCAGAAATCCGATAATCCACCCAACGAGCAGCACGAGTACGTACGGAACCCAGCCACGGTTCAGAAACAACTCACCCATGTAGAGGCGGCGCATGGGCAGCACCAGCAGGTAGAAACCAAGCGTGAACCCGCCACCAATCGCAAGGCACCCCAGGGCCGACACGTTCGTGCTATCCGTCCATTTCCGCTTCTGTCGGCTTCCACGTGAAGCTGTGGGGGCCGGGCGTCGGCCGGACGAGGTAGAGCGTGGCTTCTTAACCACTCTCTTTGTCTGTGTCGGCGGCGCTGCTGGGGCCTCCGGTACCGTGATGCGGGTGCCGCACCCCGGGCACTTCACTACCATACCCGCGGCCGTGTCATCACACTGCAACCGCTGCTCGCATTTCGGGCATTCGAATTTCATGCCTTCTCCTCTCCTATTGGTCCGACCCATGCTCTGCGAGAGCATAGAACAACCGTCCCCCAGCATGCCATACTCAAATGATCGTATCGTCCTGCGTTCACGCGTTAACACCTGATTCTATGACGAGAAGCCTCTCTGTGTATCGGCTTCCGCAGCAGATGAGAACGGGGCACATTCAACATAACGTTGCTTCAGGACTCGTCGATGGACCGCAAGTCCCCAGGGGTCTCGGTTGCGTCCTCAATTGCCTGTATGCCTTCGTTGAGTCCCTTCATGAATTTCGTCGTGGCCCAGGTGGGGAATTCAAGCGGCATCCCGGGACCCAGGTTCCTTTCGTAATACTTGCGCGTCTCGTAGAGCTTTGGCAATTCCGACTTGGCAGCCGCGCCATAGCCCCTGAGCATATCCATAACCCGGTAGATGCGTTCCTGCGAACCGTGCTGCTTCATCGTGCGGGCATACTCCGAACAGAGAGGGATGGCCTCTTTGAAGCGGTGCCTGACAAGGATCTCCAGCCCGGCCTCCCGGATGACGGCGTTGAACATGATGCCACTCGGCGCGGGAGTCTTCACGGCCACGACGATGTCGCCCCAGAGCGGCGCGAGCTGCTCGGGCGTCATCATCTTGATCGCCCGCCCCACAAGTGCGCGCGTCTGCCCATCGGTGTTGCGCATCAGTTTCCTCAGCGCCGGCACAAGCAACGCCTGGTCAACGCCCGTCATGTCGCGTGCGATCATACCTCGCGGTTCCCCGTTGACCCCACCGCCCCAGAGCACGTAGCTGACGAAACGCTGGTGCATCTCGCGTGGATCGTCGTCGGACGTCGCGAGTGCGCTTTTCAGTATGACGGGAACCGCCTTCTCCCGCGCAGGCTTACCAATGGCGCAAAGCGCCGCACCCACGCGGAACCGAATCCATAGATCCTCATGATTCAGCAGCGCCACAAGCGCATCAATGGCCGGTTCTGCGCGACGCCCCTGGTACTCCAGGCCGTAGGCACCGCCGAGTACGGTCTCGCGGTCTGCGCTCGCCAGCATCTTCATCAGGGCCGGAACGTGATCGCCATCCTTGCGGGCCAGGGCCTTGGCGACCCGAATGCGCAAAGGCGTCGACCAGGTGACCAGGTGGTCGAGCAGCTGCTCGGTAGACAGCTCGTCCAGCGGATCCCTGTCGATCAGGCTATGCCTCAACCAGGTGCTGTAGCCGCGCCCGGCAAACAGGGTCTTCTCCAACTCCTCGCCCATGAGCGCCTTTTCGACATTCAGTCCCTTGCCGGTGATATGCAGCCTGCGCAGATCCATGGCAGCCATGAGGGCTCGCGCGCCCGTCGTATCCCAACCCGGTGTGGTATGCTCCGAACCAGACATGTTGGCGCCGCCCTGGTAGGTAAAGCCGCCGTCCCAGCGACGTTCCAGGTCGAAGAACCACTCCTGCTCCCTGATAAACGCGGCCGCCGCCGCGGGACCGGCACGCATCGCACCCAGCGGACCCCACAGAAAACTCCAGTAGTTGCCGGTATGCCCTTCTTCGCGCTGAGAATAGGACGCCACCGTCATGCGCGCGAAGAAGCGGTAGGCCTCCGGGTTGTCGAGCAGATCGAAGAGGATTACGGCCAGCGAACAGCGCCCGTTGCTATCATGGACATCACGTGGCGAGTGATCGCCGTACGGGATGTTGCCCCGATTCACGAAACTCGAGAAGAAGACCTCTGACTCGCGAACGGCCTGCTCGACAACCGGATCATCGATGCCGCACTTCTGGTTCAGAAGCAACGATATGGCACAGACCAGCGACGGGTTACACATGGCCCCATAGCCCCCCAACACGCCGCTGGGCAGGACATTGCCATGTCCCCACGTCCCCACCTGGCTCTGTCCCCCGGCCAGGTAGAGCGCCATCTGCCTGATCTTGGGAAGCACCTCCCGATCACCCGTGAGCAGGTAGTACTCCGAAAGGAGGATATTCATGTAGCCCATGTTCCACGACGACATACCATAGGCGTCTTCGACCTTGAGCCGGCGGACGAAGTCGCGGACCAGAGGCAGGTACGTCTTATTGCCGCTCGCGAGCAGCCCGAGGGCATTCACATAACCGGGGATGCCCTTACCAATTTGCTTCTGGACAATGTACTCGCAGGCGCCTTCAAGTATCTTCCGGGATTTGGGACAGCCGACGGGAGCGACAGGGCCGTAGGAGCCCATGACCTTCAGCTGTAGGGTGACGATCTCTGCTGCGCCATCACCGCCCTGCCCCGCATCGCTGGGCCGCCACCGAAGCAACTTCAGCTTCCCCTTATTCTCAGCCTTCTCCGCCTCCGTGATCGCTCTGCCAAACGCAATGCGCGCATCGCTATCAAATCGCGCATCGCCAATCCCCAGGATCACATCCCCGACTTCAAGCACGCCATCCGCCGGCGACCCGGCATCCACCGTCGTGATCAGAATCTGCCGCGCACAATCCGTCTGCAGCATCATGCCCCACATCCAGCCCCGTGCACCCGTAGGCCCAAGGTTCCAATCATGCCTGTCGTTCTTCTCGCCCCCCGCGGTCAGATCAGGAACCGGGCATTTCGAAAGCTCACGTTGGCCCTTCGCTGTCAGGCCGGGAATCGTGACAGCCTTCGCTTGTGCCCCAACAACGCCCACCGTGAATATGAGTGCCAGTGCAGAAGCACGAAAGCAGCGTGGAAATGTGTTCATGTATCTTCCTCTTCAGTCATTGTGCCGGCTCAAAGGTCCCCATCTTCTCATAAAACAGTTCCCAGTCATCAGTCGCATGGTACAGCTGTGCTTGTTCCTGGCAGTCGTAGGTCCAGTACAGCATGCCGTTGACCTTCTCCGCATTCGCCAGGTCGCGCGCCTGCACCACGTTGTCGACCGCGGCGGCAAACGTCTTCTCCTCGAAGTCGAAGGCTCCGAATTCACCCATGATCACGGGCGTCGTCTTGCGGATCTTGGCCATCTCGGGAGCGAAGAAGCCGGTCGACCCCAGGTCGTGACGGAACCGCCTGGGTACAGCCTTCGGATTCGGCGTGTGGTGGTAGAAGTGAACATCGAGAAAATCCAGGGCGCCTGTACCGATAGCGGTCAGCATCGGCGGATAGCGTTCGTCCCGGATCTTGCCCGTCCATACGCCGGCGTGCTTCTTGTAGTCCTTGCCCACGGCAGCCGGGACAAAGACGCCCTCGGCAACCAGCATCTCCGGATCGATCTGCTTCACTGCATCGGCAATGCGCTTGTGGTAGTGGCGATAGCCTTCATCCATCAGCGCCTGGCGCTCGTCGGTCTTTGACAGGTCGTAGCTCTTGCCGTTGGCTGCGGTGATGGTGCCCGCCTTCTCGTTGAACGGCCAGGCGTCGGCACAAAGATAGGCCTCGTTCTGACACTGGAGTCCGAGCAGCGTGGGAAGCAGAGCCGGCTCCTTCTTCTCGATGTAGGAGAGAAGCGACGTGATGTTCTCGACCCGGGCATCGATCCCCTCTTTTGTGAGCACCAAGACGTTCTTGTTGTGGCCATCGTCACGGATTCCACGTTCGCGATAGTAGGCGTTGTTCGGCAGGCCGCCGTCGCCGAAGGTCGGGAAGACGCGCATCCCGTGTCGTGTCGCCCGCCTCAGGAAGTCGATGAAGTTGTCCGCGTAGGGTTCGTACAGCGCCTTCGTGGAGTCGTAGTTCCCGGCAATCCCGGGGTTGGCCTCGCTACGCCCGATCACGAACACCCGCACCGTGTTGTAACCGGCCTTGCTCAGCGTGCTGAACATGGCCTCGGCCCGCTCCGGATCGTAGTGCGCCTTGGTCGTCTCCGTATCCGCGTCGAAGGTAGCGTGATCTCCCCGCAGGCGGATATAATTGAACCCCTTCACGAAGAACGGTTCTCCTGATTCCTTGAGAACAAACTCCGCCCGCATTTCACCAGGCCTCACGCCAATCCGTTCCAGGGGTTTCATGCTATTCTGTGCCATCGCCGTCGCTCCTATCGTCATCAACACCAGGATGTTGGCTTTCATGCTTCGCTTTCTTTTTTGGACTAATGGACTCACGGGACTTGAGGACTCACGGACTCGCGTCTTTGGACTCCAAGACGCGAGTCCCCAAGTCCCGCGAGTCCTCAAGTCCTAATATTCACAATCCCCCGGCAGTCCGGGAAGCCGCTGCAGCCCCAGAACGGCTTCCCGGCATTCTGGCCGGCCTTGGCGGTGCACCGGCGCATCGGCTTGCCGCAGTCCGGACAGCCCGGCGCCTCGGGATCGGCGTTTTGCCGGTCTCGTTCCTCCAGTCGCGCGCTGTTCATCCGCTCCCGGAATCCGCCCTTTTCCAGGAACTCGCCTTCCTGCGATGCAAGCTGCTTCTTAAGCATCCCGATCGTGCGTTGCAGCAGCACAATCATGGCGTTGGCGACTACCTCGGAGTCGTCCGACTCCAGCCAGCGCTCGAACTTCTCCTGTTGCGAGAAGAGGTACTCGGTTGCCTTGTGCAGGTCGTCGCCGGACTGGAGCGGATTCGAGTCCAACAGCACAGCCTTAAGCTCCCGGAACTCGGAAGAGCTCGTACTCCAAGGCAGTTTCTTGTGGCTAGTCAGCCAGAACTCGTAGTCGCCCTGCAACTCACCCAGACTCGCGCGGGCCACATCGGTGAGCCGCATCTCGGTCGTGTTGGAGGTCCCGGCGCGCTCGGAGCCTTCGACAATGTTGGCTCTGCCGGAACGGGCCGCCTGGGTCATCTGGTCAAACTGCCGCCCGCAGGGATCGTTGTTCTTGTTCAGGAACTGGTTGCAGAAGCGCCAGTTGGCAAGCTGAATAATCGAGGCATAGGTAAAGGTGTTCAGCTTCCGGTAGCCGCCGCTTTTCTTCATGGTTGGTCTCTCTTTTTTTGGACTAATGGACTCGCGGGACTAGCGGACTCGCGTCTCGGTCCCCGAGGACACGAGAGTCTCGCAAGTCCCGAGAGTCCTCAAGTCCAAATTCCCCTTCACGTCACCCATCCTTCTCTTGCCTCGAGTTGCTCTTACCATCCATATCCTTCGACCACTCAGCATACAACCCCCGCAGCCGCTCAGCCTCCGCAGGATGGTTGGCCATCAAATCCCGGCTTTCGCCGGGATCGTCCTCGAGGTTAAAAAGGCACGTGCGGTCGAGAAGCTCGCTACGTTCGTCGATGCCCTTGCAGTTCTTCTTGTCGCTGGCCCCACCCCGATGCAGCAGTTTCCAGTCCCCCGATCGTGCCGCGTAACTGTCCTTGCCCCAGCGCCAGAAGAGGTCACGTTCCGTCGCGATCTTACCGGGATCTTCTGGTATGGCCTGGCCGTCCAACCCATCCGGTGGCTGGATCCCAGCCGCCGCCAGGCAGGTCGGGACGATGTCGAGAGTCGACATCGGCGCGTCGCAGACGGTTCCCGGGGCCTCTTCATCGGGGCGAGCGAGGATGAAGGGCACACGGATACCGCCTTCCCAAAGCGTGAACTTGCTCCCTGCAAGCGGCCGGTTGCAGGCTCCGGTTGCCGGTGAGCCACCGTTGTCGGAGAAGAGAATCACCAGCGTGTTGTCGGCAATCCCCTGGTCCTCCAGCGTGTCGAGAACACGCCCGATGTTGTCATCGCAGCAGTTCAGGTTCGCCAGGTAGTAACGGCGCATATCGTCGTCGCTGATCTCGCCGACCTCGATGTAGCGGACGAACCAATCGTCATAGTTCCCCATCGTTTCGGGGTCATAGTTGGGAATCTCGGGCACGCCGTGCTTGTCCAGATATCGCTTGGGGACCTGGTGGATCAGGTGATGCACCGAGTTGTAGGAGAGCGTGACAAAGAACGGCTGGGCCTGCCCTGAGCGTGCCTGCCCCGAGCCTGTCGAGGCGGTCGAAGGGTCGCGATCCTGTTTGATGTAGTCGATGGCCGCATCGGTGAAGATCTCCGTGAGGTAGCCTTCGCCAAACTCCTTGCGCCCCCGGTTGTGCATGAGGGGGCCGACGACGGCACTGTGCCCTTTGGGATCGGGGGTGCGTTCCTCAATGTCCTTGGAGAGCAGGAAGTAGTCATGCCCGTGGGCCGAGAAACCAAGGAACTCATCGTAGCCATGATTCAGCGGGTATTCCCGGGC
Organism: uncultured Victivallales bacterium; assembly: GCA_964497125.1. Taxonomy (GTDB): domain Bacteria; phylum Verrucomicrobiota; class Kiritimatiellia; order UBA8416; family UBA8416; genus CAYLXP01. Next base: position 15,030 of record CAZCDU010000037.1, read on the forward strand.
ATTGTGATCGTGAAAACCCACGCCATAGTCGTTCTTGCCGAAACGGGCCGTGGCGTAACCGTTCGCCTTCATCATCTCGGCAATGTTGCGCACCCCCTCGGGGCAGCCCGGATTCCAGCCGGAAGCCCCGTCCCAGCGCTGCTGATACTGGCCGGTGTTCCACCCCGCGCGCGAGGGACTGCAGACCGGCGCCGTGACATAGGCCTGCGAGAAGAGCACCCCGCGCTGCGCCAGCCGGTCCATATTGGGGGTCTCGACGTCCGGCGCATGATGCTTGAGCGCACTCAAGTCACCATAGCCCTGGTCGTCGGTGACAATGATCAGAACATTGGGTTTCTCATTCGCGTTCATTCGTGTCTGCACCCGCGGTTACCGCAGCTCTCCCTTGTGGCCGATTGAGTCGAGCGCGATCGCCACGAAGATGATGACGCCGCGCACGATGGTGTAGATGAAGGGCGAGGCATTCATCATGGCCAGGCCGTTCATGATGACCGTGATGAGGATGATGCCGATGACCGCGCCGGGCAGGATGCTCCCCTTCCCGCCAAAGAGGCTGTTGCCGCCAAGCACGGCGGCGGAGATGACGATGAACTCATTCCCCTCGCCGAAGCCGGCGGCCACGCTGCCGATCTGACCCGCCGACAGGATGCCGCCCAGGGCGCCGAGTGCCCCGCAAATGACGTAAGCGACAATGATACTGCGACCCACGCGGATGCCTGCGCGTTCCGCGTTGCGCGGCGAGTTGCCGATCGCCATAAGGTGACGACCATAGGCGGTATGCCGCAGGATGTAGTCAGACGCGATCAGGACCAGGACGAAGAAGATCAGGACATTCGGAATGGGGCCCAATCGGCCATTCGACAGGCCGCCCAGGAAGGCGACGTCGATCGACGCAGACCCGGACATTTTGAGCCCCACGCCCCGCAGAATACTGCCCGTTGCCAGGGTCACGATGAACGGCAGCACACGAAAACGCGTCACAAGCACACCGTTGACCAGGCCGACGACCCCGCCCAGCAGAAGCACGCCGAGGAGGACGAGTACCATCCCACGCGCATCACCCAACCACGCCTCGGGCATGACGCCGGCGGTGGTCACCAGGTAACCGAGCAGGGTCGAGATCAGGAACATGCTGCGCCCGACCGAGATGTCGATCCCGACCACCAACAGGACGAAGATCATGCCGACGACCGCAATGCCCATCGGGGCCGCCTGCTGAAGAATGAGCAGCAGGTTGTCGAACGTGAAGAACCGCTCATTGGCCACCGAGAACACGAGGACGAGGACGGCCAGCACGACGTAGACCCCGTACCGCGTCAGCAGGGACATGAACTTCGCTGTCCGTCCGCTTTTTGCCGCCTTACTCATTCCGCCCTCTGCAATGCAAGTTCCAGGATCCGCTCCTGGTCAAACTCGGCCCTCGGGACCTCCCCCGTGATCCGGCCGCCGCTCATCACCAGGATGCGGTCGCAGGTACCGATCAGCTCCTCGATCTCGGACGAGATCATCAGCACGGCCGACCCGGCCTTGGCCAGATCCACGATGATGGAGTAGATCTCGAACTTGGCGCCGACGTCGACGCCGCGGGTCGGTTCGTCGAGAATGAAGATCTTCGGTGCGTTCATGACCCACTTGCCGAAGACCACTTTCTGCTGGTTCCCGCCGGAGAGACTGTTGGCCGCCTGCCGACCGGGGTCAGCAACCCGGATGCGGAGTTCGCGAATCGCCTGCCGGTTGTGCTTCTCTCGCTCCCGGGCATTCACCACACCGAAGCCGTTGACCAGTTCCGCCATCTTGACCAAACCCAGGTTTTCATCGACCGGCTTGGTCATGAGCAGGCCCTCGTGCAACCGGTCCTCGGTGATGTAGGCGGCATGCTGATAAATGCAGCCGCGGGGACTGATCCGTGACAGCGCGCGTCCGTTCATGAAGACCTCACCGCTGTCCGGCTGTTCGACGCCAAAGAGGACGTTTGCCAGCTCGGTTCGACCGGCCCCCATCAGCCCGTACATGCCGACAATCTCGCCGGCCTTCAGGCTGAGCGATACGCCGTTCACTTTGTCGGCCCACCGGAGGTCGCGCGCCTCGAGAAGGACGTCTTCGGCGACGTCTTTCTCAATCGAGGGAAAGACCTGCGTCATTTCGCGCCCGACCATACACCGGATCAGGTCGTTCTCTGAAAAATCGACGGTATCCCGGGTTTCGATGATCTGGCCATCCCGCAGCACGGTGATGCGGTCGCAGAGCCGGAGGACATCCTCCAGGATATGCGAGATGTAGATGATCGACATGCCCTTCGCCTTCAGGTCGGCGATGGTCTTGAACAGGTCTTCCTTTTCGCGCGTGGACAGGGAGGTGGTGGGCTCGTCGAGGAGCATGATACGAGCGTCCTTCATCAGGCCCTTGGAGATCTCGACCATCTGCCGGACCCCGGCAGGCAGAGAGGCCACGGTCGTTCCCGGGCTCACGGGCAGGCCGAAGCGCTCGATGTATTCCCCGGCGCTGCGCCGCATGCGCTTGCGATCGATCGCGCCGAACCGCGTCTTCGGGAAACCATCGATGAACAGATTCTCGGCTACCGTCAGGTTGGAGAACAGGTTCAGTTCCTGGTGCACGAATGCGATGCCCTGGCTAGTCGCGTCAAGCGGGGTGCGCGGGGAATACGCCTCGCCCGACAAGACCATTTGCCCCGCGTCCATCGGGAAGGCGCCGCCAATGATGTTCATCAGGGTCGATTTGCCTGCCCCGTTCTCGCCAACCAGCCCCAGCACTTCGCCCTTGCGCAAGTCGAAGTTGAGGCCGTGCAGAACCTGGACACCCGTGAAGCTCTTGGTGACATCGGTCATCTGCAGGACAACATCGGGCATGGCGCTCAACTCCTTTTCCCGCGGTTGTTCAACAGGTATGACGACATTGCCGAGACAATGATCAGGGCACCTAGCACAATCATGATGGTGTACCAGCCGACGCCCAACAGGTTCATGGTGTTGTTGATCAACGTGATAAACAGGACGCCCAGCAACGTCTTGCCGACGCCGCCGAATCCGCCTGCCGTACTGGTACCGCCCACGATGACACTGGCGATGGTGGTCAGGAACATCTTGTCGCCCAGCGACGCCATGCCCACCTGGTTCCTGGCCGTGGCAATCACACTGGACAGGCCTGCCAGGACACCGGAGATCAACAGCAGCAGGACAATGGTGCGCTTGACCGGAATCCCGCAGATGGTCGAGACCTTGGGATTCACGCCCGTCGCGTAAACCTGTTTGCCGAACAGCGTGTACCGCAACAGCCAGAAGCAGAACGCCCAGACGGCAAATGCGATCAGGATCGGCAGCCAGAAGAAGTTGCCATCGCCACCCAGCGCGAAGAAAGGCTCCGGCAGTCCGGAAATGGTCGAGGTCTGGCTGAACATGCTGGCCAACTGGACGGCCAGCCCCATGATAATCAACTGCGTGGCCAGTGTGGCCAGGAACGAAGGCATCTTCAGTGCCGTGATCGCCATCCCGTTGACAAGCCCGACAACCAACCCAATGGCCAGAACTGCTACGATAGCCACCGGAATCGACAACGCCGGATTAGGCGCCAGGGGCGACAAGGCCATGATCCAGGCCCCGACTACGCTGCCCAGCGCCATGACAGCGGTTACCGAGAAATCGATTCCGCCGTTCAGCACCACGAAGGTGAGGCCGCAGGAGATGATCAACAGGTCCGCCGACTGCAACAGGTAGTTCTTCAGGTTGTAGACGGTGCAGAAGTACGGCACAAACAGCGCCGACAACACGAAGGAGACGAGCAGCAAGGGCGCAATCGGCGTGTCACGGCACGCATGCCAGGTTTTGTGTGCGATGCTTCTGAAGATGGCGTTAGCAGTCATCGGTTTCGGCTGTCCCGGAGCGAAGAGAAGACTAACCACGGAGGCACAGAGACACGGAGAATTCTCCTCCGTGTCTCTGTGCCTCCGTGGTGAGTTCTCTTGGTGTTGCGCATGTGAGGTCCAGAACAGTACTGACCACCGCTACTTCAACAGGCTATAACTCCATACCTTCGGTGCTTCCACCTCAAAGTTCTCCGGCGTCACAATCTGTCCCTGGTCGTAAATGATGTTCTGCGGCGGGGTCTGGCCATCAATGAGTTTGTAGGCCCACTCCACCGCGAGTCGCGCTTCGAGGAACGCGTCCTGTGCCGCATCGCCCCAGTTGTAGCCGTCCTTCAGGTACTGCATGCCCACTTCGTCGCCATCGAAGCTGACGACCGGGAAGTGCTTCGGATCACCGATTTTCGCCCAACGGCCCTGTTGCTCGAGAACGGAGCGGATGGGCGGCCAGAGGTAGTCCGACGGGGTCACGATCAGGTTGGCGTCCGGGTTCGCCTGCATCGCGTTCTGCAGCCCCTTGAGGGCCGTATCCAGGTTCCATTCCGTGGGCACTTCAGCCACGAGCTTGAACACATCCGGATTCGCCGTGATCGCTTCGTGATGCCCGGCTTTGCGCAGGGCGGCATTCTCATCGCTCAGGTTGCCGATCAGCAGGATGACGTTGTAGCTCTTGCCCTCCTTCTTGGCGCGATCGGCGAAGGTCTGCAGTACGGCTTTGGCCATCTTCTGGTTGTTGGCGATGACCTGGGCGTCCGGCAGAATGTCGCCCGACACCGGACGATTGATCATGACGATCGGCACGCCCGCTGACTTGCAGTTCTTGACGGACTTGACGATCGCCGCGCTGTCCTTGGGGAAGCAGAGGATCGCGTCCACCCGCCGTGCAATGAGGTTCTCAATCTGCACGTTCTGCTTGGCCGCGTCTCCTTCGGCCATCACGGAAACAACCTTCGCGCCACGTTTCTCGGCCTCCTCGATGACGGCCTTGTGATTCATCACCAGCCAGGCGGACTCCAACGAATCGTATGAAAGCCCCAGTGTTATGGTTTTCTCACCACCCGTGCCATCGCCCCCCTGCTGCTTCCCGCAACCGGTCAAACACAGCACCGCACACATCATCGATCCTATATACCCAAACCATCGTTTCATCATCTCGCTCCTCCTTCCAGAGAGCCTCGCTCACGGCGTGAGCGGGCTACATGTAGCCCAGTTGCGCCGCAACTGAGGCCAAACTGCCTACTTCTTCCTTACCACTACATTATCGATTGCTCCACTGAAACGTCCGGTGTTCTGATCGCCGTCGGCTCGGATGCGAAGTCGTACCGGACCCGATCCGTCGCCGGTATATTCAAAGTTGACTGTGGTGAAGTCTACGTCGCCTTTCCAGGCGCCAGGTGCATGTGAGAAGTGCTTCAACACGCTGTCGTTCTTCGCCAGGACCTCGATGCGCAGCGCATCCACTGCCTGCGTCGCCTGCTCGGGATTGGCGTATACGGCCGGGCTTGCTTCAAGGTCGATTCTGTAGGCGACGCCGCTATCGTTCGCGTTGAGCCAGGGCGAGGTGATGACATTGTCGTCAAAGATCATGATGGCCCAGTCGGACGGTGTCACCTGGCCGCCCCCGATTGAGCGATCCACCGCATGCATCGCGCCTCTGCCCGAGTGGCTCCAGCCCTGCACGCTGCCCCCGAACGCGACATTCAAGCCGGAACCGGCCTGCGTCTCGTTCTGCGTGCCCTCGTAGCCATTGAAGGATTCCTCCAGGCTGTCGGCGAGCTCGGCCGCTTTCGGGGCTTCAACGTTCTGCGCCTCCATCACGAGCACCCAGTCCTGGGGCGAAGGCACATTCGGCGATGTCCATGTACCTGAGACGTTGTGTAGCCCAAGGTCGTAACGGCGCCCGGATACCGGGTCGAAGTAAAAGGCACTCCATGTGCCCGGTGCCAGGTCGCGCACTGTAATGCCGTTCCATTTGTAGACGCCGCGGATGGGCTGGTAGATGACGCGGATCTTGCCCGGAATCCCGGCGGCGAAAACGTTCTTCCCGACCCATTCGGGGTGTTCCGTGAACTGCTGCCAGGGCAGGGTTTCCAGAAGCGCCTTTGCGCGTCCGAGCTGTGCGGATCCAGGGAAATGCATGCCCTCGTTCCAGGTCGTTAAATCGTAGGGCTGGTAGTTCCAGCCACCCCAGTTACCGTGCTCCTCCGGTGTGGCCATATGCCAGATGCCTGCGGCACCGTAGGTGTGTCCGGCCGCACCCGCCAGCATCAGCGCCCAGAACTGGTTGCGCTGCAGGTAGGCTGGGTTCTGTTGCATGTGCAGCTCATAGCAAGACTCGCCACTTACAAACGGTTTTAGAGGAGTTTTCGATAAGGACTTGCGGGTCTCGCCGAGAACCCTGTTAACCGTGTTCCAGGTGTTGTGCCCCGTCGCGGACATGTCGAAGTCAAAGACCACATGATCTTCCAAAGCGCCCCGCAGATGACTCGTGTGATTGCAGAGCAATCGGTCGTATGGATCCAGCTCCGCCAAATACTCTGCCCCTGCGTACCACGCGCCCTGTTTCTTGTCCGTTTCGCCGCCCAGGATCCAGATCACGGGGTAGGCCCCGTAGCGCGCCACGAGATTGCGGTAATGGCGCTTGTAGCCGGGCAGCCCAACCGGGTTGAAGTTCACTGCGCGGCCCCAGCCCCCGACGATCGCCGGCGTCAGCCCGCTTTCCACGAGGTGTGCGATGCGCTGATCTGCATAGCGGAAGTACTCCGGGTTCATTTCGCTGAAGTCCTGCGTGAGATAGGGCATGCCACCCTCGTTCTCCCAACTCGGCTTGAGCAGACCCAGTTCGTCTGGATAGGTCCCGCAGACGATGTGAATGACCGAAAAGCCCTTGTCCTTGCGGTCGGCCGTCAGTTCCTTGAAGCCATCCAGGGAGATTCGTTTACAAAGCCCTTTCCACCATGTGTCGCCGAGCCACAGAAACGGCGTGCCATCGGAGAACTCGAAGTAGCGGCGGTCCCCGGTGACGCGAAGTTTGCCGCGCTGGTAGAGCGGATTGTCCCCCGTGTACGCCGTGACCGTCAGTGTGCCTTTGGCGCTGTTAAGGCCGTCGTTCGATGCATCGCTCGCCACGACACGGTAGGTGTAGTCACCGACGTCCTTTGCAGAGAACCGGACCTTCCATGTGTTACCACCGTCCCAGAACGCGGGCACCTTCCATTCCTGCTCGCCATTACTGAACAGGACATCGACCTCCAACTCCATGAATGGATTGCCGTATTCCTTCGACGAGGTGAACGACGTCTCAAATACACAGTTCTGCTCAACAGCCGTCACGGTAGTCACTCCTAACAGTATGGCACTCAGCAGTGCCAACACTTCCTTCTTCATGTTCTCTCACTTTCCTTCCTGTCCCCAGTCACTCGGCCGTCCGAAGAGGCCTCAGTCGCGGCGCGACTGGGCTACTGTCGCCCGCTCGCGCTTGCCCGCCGTAGCAAGCGGAGCGCGAAGGCTGGGCCGCGAGCGAGGCCGGATCACTGATCACTGATCCTCTCCATAACCAACACCCAGTCCTGAGGCGAAGGCACCCGCTCGACGTTAAGCGTCGAGTCGGTCAGGTAATCGATGCCCGGTGTGCGGTTCGGGACGTTGAAGACCTTGAAGTTGTCATAGTTCTGCGGATTGGGTGCGCCGCCCTGCCAGAGGCCGACTCTTCCCTGCTTCATCGTGCCGACTTCAACCGTGCTGGCCACGTCCACACCCTCACCAAGTAACCGCAAGGTCGCCCGGCCGTTCTGCGTCGTGACACTCATCATCACGTCCTCCGGAAGCCTGCCAACCGTCCGCGGACCACGGGTCAGGGGACCCGCTCCGCCGCCGTGGAGCAGTTGAACCTCTCCATCCAACAGGTGATGGAAGAAGAGTTTGCCCTGCGAGTAGATGCCGACGAGGTAGTTCTTCTCGTCGACGTAGTTGACCACAATCCCGGCTTCCGCCCCGCTCTTGATGTCGGCGCTGACGGTCAGGTAGTCGGTGACGTCCTTTTGCAGGATGGTCAAAGCGCCGCTCTGCGTGACAAGCCGTCCATCCTTGATGGCGGAGGCGGGCCCGATGTCCTGCCAGTGGGATCGGCCCCCGCTGAAGTCGTCTTCGAATACAGTCTGCGCGGCATCGGTGTACATCGTGGTCGGCTGGTCAAAGGTGCGGCCGGTGGAGGGATCAAAGAAGAAGACCTTGTAGGTCACGTTATTCTCGAGGTGGTGCATCTTGAATCCTTCCCATACATAGGCTCGAGGTCGTGGCATGAAGGCCATGCGGAGCTGTCCGGGAATTCCCGCGGCATACATGCCCCTGCGAACCCACTCGGGATGGCTCACGAACTTCTCCCAGGGGTACTTCTTGAGGAACTTAGCGTTGAGTCCCATCTGTGCTGAGCCGGGATAGACCATGCCCTGCCGCCAGGTGGTGAAGTCGTAGGTGTTCACCGAACCGGGGAAGCCTTCGATGCCGGCGTGCCAGATTCCGGCCGCCCCGTAGGTGAGCCCGGCGGCGCCGTTGAGGAAGCTCCCCCAGAAGACGTAGCGTTGCGTCGCCGGGGGACCGCATTTCATGTGCTCTTCGTAGCTGTGCTCGCTGATCAGCGTCGGCATTCGCGGCTCGACCCTGTAGGAGGCGATTAACCTGTTGATGGCATTGGGATCCTCGCCGACATGGCCATGCCCAGTCTGCAGGAAATCGAAGTTCACGTTGTCGGCACCGACGCTTTGCCGGACACTCTTCCCGGGATCGCCGTGAACGCTGACCGGGCGGGCAAAAGGGTCCGCCTCCATGACGTATCGGGCGGTTTCGCTCCAGGTCCTGCCGGACGCTTCACCACCGACGATCCAGACGGTCGGGTGGGCGCCATAGCGGGCGATCAGTTCACGCCAGTGGCGTTTCATGCCTTCCGTCCCGATGTGGCGCATCGCGTCACAGTCGTGGCGACCCCATGCCCCGACGATGGCCGGGACGATGCCGGACTTGATCAGGTAGTCAAAACGCTGGTCGGAGTGTTTCCAGTACTCGAGATTGATTTCGGTGAAGTTCCTATTCAGGTAGGGCTTACCCCCTTCGTTATCCCACCAGTCGGTAAAGAAATCCTCATCGGGATATGGCCCGCAGACGATCTGCACGAGCGAGAAGCCCTTCTCGACCCGGTCATCCGTCAGTTCCTTGAATTCATCGAAACTGATGCGCTTCGAGAGGCATTTCCACCAGGTATCGCCCATCCACAGAAACGGGGTCCCATCCGCATGCTCGAAATGGCGCCTGTTTTCACTTATCCGCAAATGCCCGTGCCTGATGAGCGGGTTGTCGCCCGTATATGGACCAACATCGATGACTCCCTCTATTGCGCCCAACACGTCGTCGTTACTCTCAGTCCGATAGGCAAATGTCCCTGTCTCCGGAAATGCGAAACGCACGGTCCATGTGCTTCCGCCGTTCCAGAAGGCCGGCTGTTTCCATTGCGTGCCGTCCTTCTCGAACACCACGTCCACCTGTACGTCCATGAACGGGTTCGCGTAGTCCTTCGAGGTTTCAAATGACGTTTCAAAGACTTCCCATTGGCCGATGGCCAGTGCTGTGACGGGCATAAGTAGGGCTCCTAGAATTAGTGAACTTAGCTGTTTCATATATTCTCTCCGTAATCAGGAATCGGTGTTCATGACCACTGACCACTGATGACTGATGACTGTTCACTCCACCACCACATCCAACTCGCCGACGGCCGCGAAGGCATTGCCTCCCGGGCTGATGGTGTCAGTGGCAACGAGCTTGATGAATGTTTTCCTGGTCGGCTCTGGAAATAGGATGGTCTGTTCTTTGTAGACGTGGGGTTTGAGGACGGTCTTCATCAGTGGTTTGCCCCAGGTCGTCCCGTCATCGGACACGTAAATACTGCATGCCTTGATGTGGCCGTTATCGTTGCCGCCGACCCAGGCGTGGTAGCTGAGTCCCTTGACGGCCTGCTTGCCCGGCAGCTGCAGCACGACATGGTGAGGCGGCTTGGCCAGCTCCGGCTGAAACCGGGTATGC
>CAZCDU010000037.1:25078-39297 GCA_964497125.1 uncultured Victivallales bacterium
CTGCAGCACGACATGGTGAGGCGGCTTGGCCAGCTCCGGCTGAAACCGGGTATGCCAGAAGGTCGCGAGATCGCCGTCGGTCAGATACTTCGGCTCGCGCCGCTCATTGAAGCTGCTGACTTCCAGAACCTTTCCACCGATCGCTTTCAGCGTGGACGGTGTCTTCAGCTTCGTCTGGATAGGCGGCTTCTTCGGTTTCGGCTTCGCGGCTGTCGGCAGCCTGGGGAACAGTGCATTAAGTTCGTCAATGCTGAGCGTCTCTTCAGGCTGCTCAGGTTCAGTCGGATTGTAATTCTCGTCCGCCTTGATCTTCTGCAGCGTCGTTATCAGGCTGTGCACGATCTCCGGATGCTCGGCGTAGAGATTCCGGGTCTCGCCCAGATCGGCGTCCAGGTCGTAGAGCTGGGCCGGCGGGGTGCCGGGAGCGGGCCGTGTGCGACCAAAGAACTCGCGGTAACCACACTCCCCATGCCCGACCATGAGTTTCCACTTGCCGCTGCGCATCGCGAGCTGCCCCGTGCCCCCGCTGCAGAAGACTACCGGCCGCTCCGGGTGGAGCAGTTTCTGTCCCAGCAGCGCTGGCAACACGTTGTAACTGTCGGGGCCGGCGCCCTCCGGAAGCTCCTTCCCAAGAATGGCCGCAAAGGTTGCCAGCATGTCGGTCGTCGAGACAAGCTGCATCGAAGTCTGCCCCGCTTTGGTCCGGTCCGGCCAGCGCGCGATGAAGGGCACCCGGTGCCCCCCTTCGGTAAGGGATCCCTTGCCGCCACGAAGCGGAGCGTTCGGGTTGTGACCGTTGTAATTTCTCCCGGCGCCGCCATTATCACTGGTGAAGATCACCAGGGTGTTCTGCGTCAGACCCAGTCGGTCCAATGTGCCGAGCACTTCACCCATCGACCAGTCCAGTTCCTGCACGAAGTCGCCATAGCGTCCCGCCTGGCTGGTGCCGTAGAAGCGCGGATGCGGCTTGTGCGGGATGTGCGGCTGATGCGGCGTGTAATAGAGGAAGAATGGCTTATCCTCCTTCGCAAGCCGCTCCAGTTCGGCAACCGTCTTGCGGGTCAGCGTGTCGACCAGCTCCTCATCCTTCCAGCGGGCGCCCTCACCGCCCTCCATCTTGCCCATGTTGCGTGATTGCATCTTGCCGATGGGACTCTCCTTTCGAAGTCCCTCAACATAATGGTTCTCAACAATCACATAGGGCGGAAAGCTGTTGGCCACAGGGATGACATAGGAGTAATCGAAGCCGACCTCGTTCGGCCCGGGCTTCAGCTCGCCATTCCAGTTCGGTCCGTTGCCGCGGGTCTCCCAGTAGTTGGGCGGCTGATTGCCGCGGTTCTCTTCAAAGCCGTCCTCGCGGCCGTACCCGAGATGCCACTTGCCGACGATGGAGGTGTTGTAGCCCTCTGACCTAAGGAAGGACGCGATGGTGACCCGGTCCTCCTCGATCAGCAGCGGCGCACTGGTACTCAGCGCACTGAACTTCAACCAGCTCCGCCAGTTGTGACGCCCCGTCAGCAAACTATACCGGGTCGGCGTGCAGGTGGAGGCCCCGCAATGTCCATCGCTGAAGCGAATGCCTTCATTGGCCAGGCGATCAATGTTCGGGGTCTTGATCCGGGTGGCACCGTTGCAACTCACATCGTTGTAACCGAGATCATCCGCAAGGATGAAGAGGATGTTGGGCTTGTCCGCCATAGCCTTCTTGGCGGCGGCGGGTTTGCTCGGTTCGGCCACAAGTGCGGTCGCGGAAAGCAACACGTAGACAAGGGCGCGCGATATCCAATACTCCACAGAATCGTTCCTCCTTCCCGGTTGACGATGTCGGCGACGCGAACGGCTAAGGAGTAGGGAGTATCTCAATCGTCCACCGTTCGCGTCGCCGTTCTCGTTCACCGATTCCCCGCTTTCATACGTCTTCGTTAAACCTTTGGCGGTACCGGTCCTCCATTCTCCACAACCATACCCACCTCTCGCACTCGCCGAGCATCATACGGCGATGAAGTGCCTCATGACAATCGCATATGTCAAGAAAATGGTTTGTGTTTCGGAGAGGCGCAAGATACGCTTCACTGACATCACACGGTGACAGAGGAGGTATCGGGTGTCGGGTGTCAGGTTTCTCGAGTAGCTGAGCCGGGGAAGATTAGGGCGAAAGATTAGGGCGAAAGATCAGGGCGGGTGCCCTCTTGCCTTAATCTTTTGCCATAATCTTTCGCCTTAATCTCCGGGAGTGCACGAGGTTTCTCAGAGACAAGTGTGGCGAAGATGGATCAGGAAATTGGAGAGCTTCCCTGCGCCGTGACGACACAAGACGCCCACAATCAAGCGCAACCCGCAAAATCCGTGAAAGAACCAGAAAAGAGACCGAAGACACCTGCCGGAAACGGCAAACGCAAGCGTGCACCGAAGGGGAGCGTCGCGCGGGAGATCCGGCGCAGGCGGGACTCGGTGCCGCTTGTGCTGGTGACGACGCCGACCCGATGGCTGATTGACGAGGCGGACCGGCGCGGTTGGCGTATTCAGCACTGGTGGTCTACTGAAACGTTCCTCCCCCCCGGAGCTGTGCCGCGCGGGGCACTGGTCGACGTCTCACCCGATCGCCCGCGCGCCAAGCACCTGCGCAAGCGGGGCATCCCAGTGGTTCGCGTAGGCCTGTTGCCGCACCCGAAAGACGATGTGATCCCGGCCGTCCTGCCGGACCTTCATGCCGAAGGATGCATGGCCGCCGAGTATTTCTTCAACCGCGGTTTTCGTCATGTGGGGCATATCAGCAACACTCCCCTGGGGGACTTGAAGCCACTCTTCGAAGGCCTGAACGACCGGGCACGCGAACTGGGTATGGCGTGTCACCTGCATCGCCCGGAGGTGCCCGCGGAGGGCGAATCGGCATCGGATGCTGCGTTTCTCATCCGAAGGCGGAGCGCTATGATGGCTTGGGTGGACAAGCTGCCAAAGCCTGTCGGCATGCTTGCGGATGAGGATATCCTCGCGGAGGCGATCTGCAACTGGCAGGAGGAAGTAGGCTTCAATATCCCTGCCGACGTCGCGGTTGTCTCGCGCGGCTTGCGCCCTGAATTGTGTCTGACGGCCATCCCCAGGCTCTCCTCTTTCGAGCGCAATGAAGCGGGGCGGGCCCATGCCGCCTGCGATCTGCTTGCCCGAATGATGGCGGGGGAAGCGCCCCCGACAGAACCGATCATGATTCCCCCGAAACCCATCGTCACGCGCGCCAGTACGGAGATCCTGGCGGTTGACGATCCCCGGGTCGCGCGCGCCCTGGTCTTCATGTGGGAACACCTTGACCTCGATCTGTCGGTCGATGATATCGCTCGGGAGGTGGGCGTATCGCGCCGCTCGCTCGAGCGTGCCTTTTGTGCCTGCCTCGACCGCGGCATCAACGCTGAGCTGCAGCGTAAACGCCTGGAGGTTTTTCACGACAAGCTGGTGTCAACCGACCTGCCCATCGCCCATCTGGCCTCGATGGTCGGGTTCCGCTCCATTGCCCACCTGCGACGTTCTTTCCGCAGTGCCTACGGTCTATCTGCGCGCGAATACCGGGCCGGCGTCGTGCGGGCGAGCTGAGACGGTTAAGCAGAACCACCAGTGTGTCCCGAGTAACGGTTGGGTTAAGAGTGCGGTCAAGGTCAGTCGAGCCAATCGCGCGGGATCTGTCGGCGCAGAACATGGGAGATTGCATAAAGTGGGTATGTGTGGAGGCCCGCGTGCACAGAGCAAGGTTGTCCGCAGAAACGAATGCCATAGGGCGTGCGCTCCCCCTTTTCGTCGAGGAAAGCGCGCATGCTCCGCAGGCGACCGGTTGCACCGCTCTTGACCTCTACAGGAATGACCGCGTTGTCGAGTGGCACGAGGTAGTCCACCTCCGCATTGCTTGAACGCGCTTCGCGGTGCCAGTAGTGGAGCTCTTCTTTCGACCACGGACGACTATAGGCAAGCAACTCCTGCCCGACGAATGCCTCCGTCACGCCACCGGCATTCACAATGTGTGCCTCCGGATTCAGAAGCCAGGGCCTGACATCCGCACCCATGATCCGCTGCGACAATCCGACGTCGAGCAACAGTGTTTTGAAGCGGCGCGGATCGGACTCCGCTCGAAGCGGAAGCCCATTCCCTGAAGCATGCGTGACTTTGTGCACGACGGAGGCCTTGCAGAGCAGTTCAAGGGCAGGTGCAAGTTCCCTCGCTTTCCAGGTTCCCGGCAGCGCATTATACTTGAACTTCCTGCCCGCCAGCGCCGGCACTTCGTTGAAGACCAGGTCCACGTACTTGACCTGATGCCGCTTCGCGTACTTCGAGAAATCCTGGCGGTAAGCGGCCACAATGACATCAAGGATATCGCAGCACCGGTCCAACGCTTCGTGTTTCACCCATGTGTCGATCACCTCGGGAAGCCCCCCCAGTACGAGAAACTCGCCCACGAGGCGCACGAGCTGGTCATGAACCGGCTTCGGACAGGACAGCGGCGCGTCGTCGAGGAGCAATTCGACCATCTCGGCTTTCCCTCGCGCACCCAGGAACTCCAGGAACGACACGGGGTACATGTGCAGGGAGGCGACCCGTCCCACCGGTATGCCGACTTCCTCGAGCGCGAACTCCAGAAGAGACCCCGCCGCGATCACATGCATCTCCGGGACCTCTTCGTAGAAGTACCTGAGAGCGGTCACCGCGGGAGGGTGCTGTTGAATCTCGTCGATGAAGAGCAACGACGATCCCGGGACCAGGCGCTTGCCGGTCATCAAGCGCAGCTCCCTCAGTATCCTCGCCGGATCGAGGTTCAGCCGGAATACCTCCGCATACTCGGGATTCAGCTCCAGATTGATCTCAACCAGCTCGTCAAAGCAGGCTCCGAACGCGCGGACGGAATACGTCTTCCCAACCTGGCGCGCACCCCGAATCAGCAATGCCTTTCGTCCCGGATCCTGCTTCCACGCCTTCAGATGCTGATCAATAAGTCTCTTCATGCTCGCAATCTAGCGCATCCATGCTCCATATACAAGGATATCATTCCCGCGAAATGTTCCATAATCAAGGCAATGCGAAGGCGGATGTGTTCCAGATACAAGTAGTACACAGGGGACAGCCCCGAATGTTGCCTCCGCCCGGCCTCGTCTTTGTCTGGCGGGATATGCACGGTGCACTTCCGCAAATGGCGCCCTATACGACTTCTCGCCTTGGCTGGTATACTGGCATCTGTCAGTGGATAACGTCAGAACAGGGGGCGCGACACATGAGGGAGTCATCATGAAGAGCGACCGCGATGCAGGAGGGTATGCCTATGGATGAACGATGAGATCGGACGTGTCGGATTGCTCGGGCGAGCAGCCCGGAATTGGGTTGTTTCGAAATGATGGATGAACAGACAAGGATGGAGAATGTAACATGAGAACGTTCAAGCACATGATGGGTCTCTTGGCGGTTGTGGGATTGGTGATGGCGTTGGCCCCGGCGGCGCACGCGCAGACGGCACTCATCGACTTTGGCCGAGCCGGCGGGCCTGAGGGCCTGGGCAGCAATACAACTACGGGCACACCCGACTCCTACAACAACGTGTTCATGGATAACAACCATGACAACGCGACGACCGGCAACGTTGCCCTCAATGACACCTCGGATTCGGCCACCGGATGGTCCATCAATGTCACCGAGGGCGGCGACGATTTTGGGGGCAACGCCGGTGCCGGCGCCGATGAAAGCACATTCCCTGCCGCGATCTCCGGATTCGAGACGACGGCGATCGAGGACTCCATGTTTGGGAATGGCGAGGATCCATTATTGACCGTCACGATCTCCGGGCTCGATGACAGCCTTACGTATGACCTGCTCTTCTACGGCTCGCGTCAGGCTGGCCAAAACATCGCAGCGCAGACCTGGTCGCTGACCCAGGGGTCGGGAGGCGCCAATGTGGTCCACCAGTCCAACGGTAACGCAACAACGGTTGTCGACTGGGACGGGCTGGTCACCAACGGCAGCGGCGTGATCGCCTTCACGATCAGTGGCAGTCAGGGCACAAGTGGTGCGCTGGCACTGAACTTTGGCAGCATCACCGCGAATGCCGCCGCCACCCCCGGGACGCTGATTTACGGAAAGTAATCCGTTGAAGTATTACAGACTCGCCTTGTTCGTCTGTGCACTGCTCTGCTCGCACGCCCTTGCGCAGACGAACAGGCCGAACATCATCGTCTTCCTTGTCGATGACATGGGCGTGATGGACACCTCCGCACCCATGGTTGCCGACCAGGAAGGCCCGTCTTCGCCTGACGGCTACGCCGCGACAGGCAACCCGGTGCGCCACCCACTGAACGATTGGTATCGCACACCGAGCATGGAGCGGCTGGCCGCGCAGGGCGTCCGGTTCAGCAACTTCTACGCACACACGGTCTGTTCGCCGTCGCGCATCTCGATCCTGACGGGTCAGAACTCGGCACGTCATCACGCCACCGACTGGATCCATCCCTGGGAAAACAACGGCGGCGCGAAAAAGCCGCCGGAGTGGGACTGGGAGGGACTGACCCCGGGTGAGGTCTCTTTGCCCGCAGTCCTGAAGCAGGCGGGCTATACCACCATCCATGTCGGCAAGGGGCATGTGACGCCGGCGAACCGCGATGGGGCCGATCCCCTGAACCTGGGCTTTGACGTGAACGTTGCCGGTAGCGACATCGGCGCGCCGGCCTCCTACTACGGGGAGCGGGGATATGGAGCGGGCACGACGACCGGGATTGCGCGGGCGATTCCCGGGCTGGATCAGTACCACGGCACGAGCACGTTTCTGACCGAGGCGCTGACGCTGGAGGCCAAGGCCGAGATCGACAGGGTGCTGGAGACCGATACACCCTTCTTCCTCTACATGTCGCACTACGCGGTGCACAGCCCGTTCAACTCCGACCCCCGCTTTGCGGCCAACTATTCGGGCTCGGGCCGCGGGGGAAATGCCGAGGCCTTCGCCACGCTGATCGAGGGGATGGATAAATCGCTTGGGGACCTGATGGATCACCTTGGGACGAACGGGGCTGCCGAAAACACGCTGATCTTCTTTCTTGGAGACAACGGTTCGGACGGACCCCTTGGCAGTCATGACGCGATCGCCAGTAGTGCGCCGCTTCGCGGCCGAAAAGGGACACGCTGGGAGGGCGGCATCCGCGTTCCGTTCATTGCCGGATGGGCAAAGGTGGACACCAACAACGTGTGGCAGCAGGCCCTGCCCATCCCGACCAACACCATGCGCCAGGAGATCGGCGCCTGCTGGGACCTGTTCCCAACCATCACGGAGCTGGTTGGCGCCCCCGTGCCGACGAATCACCCGGTCGACGGCCACAACCTGGCGACACTGCTCACGGGGCAACCGGATGCGACACACCGGAACGTACTGCTTTCACACTATCCGCACCTGCGTGGGTGGGGCAGCGGCAACGACTATCTCACGGTGTACCGAAGCAACGAATGGAAAGTGGTCTACCACTACCTGGATGCGGTCAACCGCTACGAGCTGTACAACCTGGCAAACGATCCGTCGGAGTCCAGCAACCTGGCGTCGACCCATCCGGAGAAACTTGTGTCGATGCTCAAGGCCATGGTGACGGAACTCGAATCGAAGGACGCACAGTATCCGGTGTTGAACGGAGAGCCGGTCGGCGTCATCCTGGAACCGTCGGCGGACGGGAACAGTGCAAAGACCGACGTTCCGCCGATTACGGTTCGCAACGACTCGGTTCTCTTTGACTTCGGCCGACCGGACAATCCCTCCGTCGGCGGCGCCCACACCTACAACAACATCTCCCTCTCCAGTTCCGGCGCCGCAAACGATGACACCGGCCTGATCGCCCTGGTCGATGCGTCAGGCGCGGCGACTGGGTGGTCGACCCAGGTCACGGGAACGAGCGTCGGTTATGCGCTGGGCGGTGCGGATGTTACCGCGGCGCCGACCGCCATATCCGGCCTGGCGCAGTCGGCGTGGGGAGACAGCCTGTTCCTCCAGGCCGCCCTCACCGTCTCTCTGTCGGGACTGGATGCGAATCGGACGTATGACCTCGTGTTCCACGGCTCGCGCAACAACAACCAGGACCAGATCCAGACCTGGCACATCACCAAGGGCACCGGCGGAACCGATGGGTTCCACCATTCGTTCGACAACACGACGCACGTCGTCGATTGGCCGAACATCAGCCCCGATGCAAACGGTGAGATCGCGTTCACCATAACGGTCCCCGGCGCTGCGGGCGCACTGAATGTCGGATGCATCGCCGCATCTGCCTCCACCACGTCCTCCGGAACGGTGATTTACGGGAGGTGACTTGAATGCGGAATGCGGAAATCGGAACGCGGAGGCCGTCTTCGTCCCGACGCGTCCGACGGCCACGAAAGCGGTTCAGACGCTGGTAGACGCGGGTGTGCTGACCGAAAGCTCGGGGAGAAGACGCGACCGCAACTTCGTCTACGCCGACTACCTCGATGTTCTGAAAACAGGAACGGAGTTGTAGCGACACGATCCGTCTGACGGATATCATCGAATCACTCGACGGCTGACGTGCATTCGACACGCCATGTCCTCTACTTCTTATGCGGGAGTGCCGGGGCGTATGCCGCTTGAAGTGCTTCGCGGTTTGCCTTTTTCATCATGTCGGTCCGCACAGGGAACGGCGTTCCGTCATCCCTGAAATACGAGCGCCGGCTTGTTCCGCCTAACAGGCGGTCGGCGGCATGCGTCCCGATCGGTGTGCACATAAACACGCCGATGAGATGGGGCTGCTTAAAGGCGGTCATCAGCCATTCCGCCGCCTCCTCGGTCGCCCGCTTTTCATCGTAGAACACCCCGCACTCCGTTCCTGTGTCATAGGTTTCGCCGAGACTGAACGAAGCGACCCAGTCATCCACAATGATCGGCTTGCCCGTCAGTGCATGCACGTGGTCAAACGCCACTTTGTTAAAGACCCGCCAGTTCTCCGCCTGGCCGGGAACGTCTTCGATGATGCGCGCGCCCCACGAGAACTCAATGACCTGCCCGCTGTAGGCATCGATATGCGGCCCGATCGCCTTCAGTACCGGATCCGGCAGATTTCGGAACGTCACGCTTTCGCCCAGGAACAGATGGTTGGGCGCCCCTTCTCTGATGGCGGAACGCGTAGCGGCGTAGAGCCGATCGGCAATCAGCGCCATAAACGCATCATTGTCCGCCCGCGTGTTCTTGTTCTGCGGAAAGGGCTTGAGCGCTTCCGCACTGGCGAGTGGATCAAACGAAGAGAGCTGATCCTCATACACGCGGTTGTAGGCCGTGATATCCGCGTAGCGCCCCTGGATGAATTCCTGGTATTTCCGGCGCATCGGAGCGTTGGGTTCTGACGCGCGAACCCGCTGCATGCGGCGGTCGTCCCAAGGCGGGATGTTCGATGCCGAAATGCCGATCACCCACGGGTCGTTTGCATAGGGCTTCACGCGTTCAATGATAAACGCGCGGAGCTTTGCCAGCGCTGCGTCGTCGAACACATCGGGGCCGTAGCCCGCCGGCCCCAGGCGATCCTCGCCCGGTGCATAGTACAGACGGGCAACCCTGGGCAGTGCATGGGCATGGCGGGGTTCGTGTTCAAACGATGAGCCGGCGTTCAGACCAAACTCCTTCAACTTCTCGAGCAGGATTTCCGCGCCTCTATCGATGTCATCCCGGTGCTCTTCCCAGAAGCCGTTTTTCTTGGACGCGGGCATATACCCCGTATGGTTGGCTCCGAGCGCCACATAGCCATGCCCCTCCGGCGTAATCAGCAGCCACCGACCATTTACCTTCTCGGTGCGGAAGAATCCGGTCGCCTCACGTGTGATCGCCATGTTTCCGCCATAGCGGTCGGTTTCAAATGCCTGCGTATCGCAGTTCTGCTCAATAGGCATCATGGCGGGCACTCTCAAAAGCATAGCACTCAGCAATGCCAGTGCACTTCGCTTCATCTCTTTTCAATCCACTCCCTCGTGGTCCCCAGGCCGCCCGCGGCGCGGGGCAATGTTAAGAACGGGACATGCTTGTCTGATACTGAAAACTGAACACTGATCACTCCTTCTCCATCACCAGTACCCAGTCTTGCGGAGACGGAACCGACGGCGCGATGTCTTCGCCAGAGCGGATCCAGTGTTCGCCGTCCGGCACATCGTCACCCGCCGGTGCGGCAAAGCCTGTCTTTGACACTTTGACGTTGCTGTAGGTCTGGGCTTCACCAAGATCACTGCGCCAGAGCCCAACCTGCCCGGATTCGGTGATGTTGATCTTCACCGGTGGCGTGTAGATGCACCGCTCACCATCATCAATTGTCATCGCAACATAGTCGCCACATGCCGCGGCCGAGAGCGTGAAGCGCTCGCCAATCTCCGGGACATCCACGATGCCGCGATGCGGGATGCGGTAGGTAAAGAAGTCCATCACCGACCCGTTCTTCCGCTCGAAGAAGAAGATCGCTTTCAAGGTCGGGTTGTAGATGCCCACGATGTAGTTCCGGAGGTCCTGGAAGCGCAGTACAATACCGGCCTCAGCATGATGCCCCGCTTCAACACTGACCATCACGTCCGCCTCGTTGAGTTCCCGGTGGAGCGACACCAAGTTGGTCGGACAAGGCGACCCCTCCCCCTTATCGGTGGCCACACCGGCCGGTGCGGTCTTGTTCCGGGTGGGATCGCCAAGGTCTTTCCAGTCGGTCATGTCTTTGAGCGACGCTTCAAGCATGAGCGGCCCAGAATGGTAGTCCACAGGCAAGGAAACTTGGAGTGCGGTGGCAGAGGGCGAAGCCCGGCGACACCGCTTTTCGCTCGCGACCTCGCCTCCGCACTCGCCCCCCAAACTCGTCAACCGCCTTCGTTGGTCTCCAGATACCTGCTCGGTTCGGGCGGACGAGGAAAAGCGGTGTCGCCGCTCCGCTCTGCCACCGCACTCCAAAAGGCGGGCACTGCCGAACGGGCACGGATGATCCGCCACCTTCCTAATGATGGCCTGGTCGAAGCGACGCCCAGTGGCGGGGTCGAAGTAGAACGCGCTATAGGCCGCGCCGTCTTCCAGGCCCTTGATCCTCGGCCCGGTCCAGTCATAGGTCGAACGGTTGGAGCGATAGATCATCCGCAGCTTACCGGGGATGCCGGCGGCGTAGCAATCCTGGTCGGACCATTCGGGATGCGGCTCGAAGCGATGCCAGGGGTACCGCGCCAGCAGCTTTGCCCCCATCCCAACCTGTGTCGCGCCCAGAAACTCCTTGGCCTGCTGCCACGTGGTGTAGTCCCAGATCGGCTTCAGGCCCGGGTCGCCCTCCACGCCCATGTGATGCAGCCCCGCCGCACCGTAGGTGTGACCTGCCGCGCCGCTGAGCATGTACATCCAGAAGACGTAGCGCTGGGTGTCGGCGAAGTGACGCTGCATGTGCCCTTCATAGCCGGTCTCGCCGCAGACCAGCGGCATGGTTGGGGCCTCAGCGTATCGCTTCGTGAAGACCTTGAGTGTGTTCGGACTCATTGGCGAGAAATGACTCCCGCCAACAAACTCGAAGTCATTGAGCGGCGCTTCGTCACGGTGCGGACAGGCGTACTCATGGCTGGTCTTGATGCGTTTGAAGGGGTCGAGCTCGCAGAGATAGCTCACGACCTCACCCCAGTCGCCTTCACCAAACTTGGCCACGCCCGGCACTTCGCCACCCGGCACCAGCACCAGCGGGTAGGCCGCGTAGCGGGCCACCAGGTAGCGCCAGTGACGCTTGAGTCCATCCACGCCCGCCACCTTCATCGCGTTGCAGTCGCTGCGACCCCAGGCCCCCACCAGCGCAGGCATTAGGCCCGTCTCCACCAGCAGTTGCAGTCGACGGTCGGCGTAGTCGAAGTACTCCGGGTTGAGCTCGGTGTAGGCGCGGTCGCCGTACATGGTGCCGCCCTCATTATCCCAGCCGGGATCAAAGGCCACTTCATCAGGATAGGGCCCGCAGACAATCTGCACCGTGTTGAAGCCCTTCGCTTGGCGATCCGCGCACAGCTCTTGGAAACCCTCCCAACTCAGCCGCCTGCTCAGCCCCTTCCACCATGTGTCGGCGAGCCAGAGAAACGGTGTGCCGTCATGATGCTCGAAATGTCGCTGGTCCCTGGAAATCCCGATGGGCCCGTGCCGGTAGAGCGGGTTGTCGCCGTTGTAGGCAACGACCTCGATCGTGCCCTCGACTCCATGCAGCCCGGCATCGTCCGCGTGATTGCAGACACTGCAAAAGGTGTGAGTGCCAATCAGCGGCGACGCATAGCGCAGTCGCCACTCACTCCCACCCGCCCAGAATGCAGGCACCCGTTTCATCTCGCCCGCCGGGTCGGTCACGTCCACATCGAGCATGACATCGGTGAAGGGATTCGCGTAATGCTTGTCAGAAGCAAGAGCGACCTCGGTTACCACATTCGACTCTGTTGCGTGTTTCAGACTCATTGCTTTTCCTTCTTCACGGCGTCCAACAGCATAGAGGGATGGCGTGCCTAAAGGCAATGACATATGTCACAGTAAAGGAAGAGGCCCCGATTACAACGCGTACAGATCCGCAAGCGAGTGCCAGGTTACTGAAGAAGCCGATTGGGGAGCGCCGCGAGGAGGCTTCTGTGCAAACGCGCGGAGTCGAATCGTTGCATTGCGGCGGTTGGGATAGAGCGCCTTCTTTCGCTCCAGCTCCTTTTCCAACGCGACCGCGGACCGGATCGTGCCCCATTTGCACTCGCACAGATCCGTGCTGTTGTCCGCCCGCAGTCCGACCACATCGATCTGGACCTTCTTGTCCCAGTACTCTCCAATCTCGAATCCGGCGCTGATCCCCTCGGCTTCATACAGTGCGGGAAGCGCATCCCTGCAGAGCGTCTCGAAGCAACGGCCCCAGTAGCTGGTCAGGTGTGGTTTGATCAACTCTTGGTAAGCGCGTTCAGCCCCCATCTGCGATATGAAGCTCATGTTCGGATACACAAACCTGAACCAGAAACGGAACAACGCGTCGCCGATCTCGAAGCGCGTCGCTCGCAACGGACCTTCGTCGGTGAGAGGATAGCGCTTGGACACATAGCGCAACCCGATCAGGTGTTCCAGGTAGTAGTAGAGACTTCGCTCGGGTATCCCCGTCTGGGACGCTAGTTCGCCAGACGATTTCGATCCGGTCGCAAGCGCCGTCAGAATGGCGTGGTACTTGTTCAACTCCTTGAGTTCCTCGCGCAAGAGGAAATCGGCCTCCCTGTACAAGGCGGCGAATTCGTTCAGGAAGTTATCGCGGATGTTCATGCCGACGGCCTTCTTCTGATCGAAGAAGCGCAGATAGAAGGGGATCCCCCCGCAGAGGAAGTGCAGCATGGCCTGGTCCGACGTCGACAGGCGCGGGTGAAATCCCGCCGCTTCCCGGTACGAGAACGGCTGGAGAAGGATCTGGCCGGTGCGCCTGCCGTACAGGGGACTCTTCTCTCCCAGGACTTCACGCTCCATGAACCCCATGTAAGATCCGCACAAGATGAGCATCAGGTCGTTGTCGCCGCGGGCATTGGCGTCGCAGATGCCCTGCAGTAGAGACGGCAGTTCCGGACTCGCCTTCGCTGTCCACTGGAACTCGTCCATGACGAGTACGAACTTGCGCGCCCGGGGGGTGTACTTGAGCACTAGGTCAAGGGCTTTGCGCCAGTCCGACACCGCCGCCTCCGCCAGCAGCGGTTGGTCGAGGGCGGCAGCCGCGATCTCCATGAACTCCTCGATCTGCAATTGCGGCGTTGCCTTCTTGCCGAGGAAGTAGAGCCCCGATTTGCCGTCGAGGAAATGAAGCAGCAGTTCACTCTTTCCAACCCTGCGGCGCCCATACACCGGCAGGAATTCCGTCTTCTGCGATGCCCAGGCCCGCTCCAACACCTCCAACTCCCTGGCTCTACCGATAAACGAACTCATACTTCCCTCCATGACCTGACGAAGAGCATCGCACAACACGACTTATCTAGTCAAGGCTTGACTTGGCAAGGCTAGACTTCTTGCAAAGAGTCTCGGAGGAGAAATGCAGTCCGGCCGTATGCCCTTTCCAGAAGCGCAAACATTGCCGCATTTGACCCGTCATAGAGGTCACAGATGAATAGAACTAGCCTAAGCCCGTCAGCCGATTCAAGCCCAGAACCCACCCCTAAGAGTGCCATCCGGGACTGGTCAACGACAATTACGAACACGCACCGACGACAATTACACTTCGACATGTATA
>CAZCDU010000038.1:0-38656 GCA_964497125.1 uncultured Victivallales bacterium
TTGACGCAAACATAGCCAGAAGGGGGGTCACCATGTTCCGTGGTGCTTTTCTCGCCGTTGTTGTCTCTCTCGCCGCCCTCTCACCCGCCAACGCCATCGATGAACGCAACTGATCCCGCGTTTGGGGGGCTATCGAATATGATGAAATAGGTGATGTTGCCGTTGCTGACGATGGCACGATCTACTCAGTCGGTAGAGCGACCGACGCGTTCGATGGCGAGACCATGCCGGATTCAAAAGCCGGCGTGTTAACCGCTCATGACGATGAGGGAAACAAGCTGTGGACTCGGATCTTCGGGGCGACGGGCGCCGTCGTGTCGGCGCATGGGGTTGCCGTTGACCATGGTGAGCGGATCTACGTTACCGGCCAGACCTGGGACCCGATGGATGGCCAGGCCGAAGTCGGCAATGGTGATATGTTTGTGAAGGTCTTCGATGCAACCGGCTCCAGCGTGTGGACGCGCATTTGGGGATCAACGAGTGTTGATCAAGGCAACTCCGTGACCGTTGACGCGAACTCGAACATCTACGTTGTGGGCTACGCACGTGCCAGTGTGAACGGCCAGCCTCATGTCGACCGTGACGATCTCTGTCTCACGAAGCTTGACGTCGGCGGCAACCACATCTGGACGCGGATGTGGGGTGGGTCCAACGCCGCTACCGGGCGTGAAGCGGCGCAAAGCGTTGTGCTTGATTCACAGGGCAACATCTACGTTACCGGGTACACAGATGGCGACTTTCATGGACAGACGGCCACTGGCGCCTACGATGTCTTTCTAAGCAAGTTTGACGCGACGGGCAGCAATCAATGGAGCAAGATATGGGGAGACTCCGGCACACAGAAGGGGTGGGGGCTTGCACGGGACGCAAGCGATAACGTTTACGTGGCCGGCTTCGGCGGCGATTTCAATGGCGTTCTCGGCGTGGGCAGTACGGATGCTTTCATTATAAAAGTCTCTTCGGCAGGGGTGACCCAGTGGACGGACATCTGGGGCTCCACGCAGGGCGATTACTGCTATGGCATTGCGATGGGGTTGGACGGGAAGCTCTACACCACCGGCCATGCCCCGACGTACACGTTTGACGGCCTCTACCGCTATGATGGCGGTGCCTACCTTACCTGCCACACGACGGATGGGACGCGGCAGTGGTCGCGCCGCTGGGGAGCCAGTAGCAGTGAAGGGTGGGGGGTTGCCCCGGCAGACACGAACGTGCTCTACGTTGGCGGCCAGACGTTTGGTGGCTTCGATGGGCAGCCCGGCGGAGGAAGTGATGACCACCTTTTCCTCTCCCGCTGGGGGCCCTACGGGCCGCCGCGAATCACGATCGGGCCAGATGTCTGGTCGCCGGGGACGTCCACGGCCACGGTGGCGTGGACGCTCAATCGCGATGCGGATGGCTGGGTGGACTACAGTCGCTATGTGGATAGCTGGGACCACGCGGCATCCAACTTGTCCTACGCCACACAGCACAACGTTGCCCTGAGTGGCCTGCGTCCCGGCACGACCTATCGTTATCGCGTGCGCTCCATGGCGCAGGATGGGCAGTCGGTCACCAGCGGGGTCCACAATTTCACCACGGCCGGGAGCCTGGCGCCGGGGGGCGTGGATCATACAGTCTTGTGGGATGGGAACCGGATGGCGCAGCTCATTGCGGACAGTAGCGGCGACGTCGACCGCGTGGAACTGACGGTCAATGGCCAGATCGTCGGTTCATGGTATGGTGATGGAGCCGAATGGGATATCGGCGAGGGGACGCCTGGCGTTACCCTCGGGTCCAATGACCTGATGATTACCGGGTACCGTCCCGACGGCGGAATCGGAACCATGAGTTTTGGTTCGCTTGGTTTCAGCAATACCGGACTTGCGACCCGGTGTGAGATTGAAGATCCCTGCAGGGGATACAGGTTTCTGACGGATGGCCCGACGGCTCCCGACACAAACATCCTGCTGCGCGTACTGGCGGCCAAGCAGTCTACGCGCTGGATACCCGGTCCTCGTGGCGGCGGACGTTCGGTCCTGGGGTGGGGGAGTGTGAGCAATGTCCGGTTCTACGTGGACGGATCACTTGTCCACACATCGACGACCGCCGTGCCAAACGTGCATGGCCCGGATTTACATCATGAGTTTGAATATAACATTAGCGGGCTTAGCACAGGATCCCACCGCTTCTACTCAACCTTTACGCCTCCGTCTCGTTACCGATGGACATCAGACAGGCGCACATTCAGCATCGAGCAGCGGGCTTCGGATGTCGCTGCCTGGCATGACGTGGATTTCAACTCCGTCAGCAACTGTCTTGCCGTGGACCTCAACATACGTAACCGGGGAACCGGCACGGCGACAATCTCGAGGATTGAAGATAGCGCGGTTGGCTTCCAGATCGGGCGTATCAATTCGTTTGGAATTGGGAGTGAGACGAACCACTACTACAACTGGGAGGCGCGGCAATCGCGTTTTGTCATCAACTGTGTTCCCGCCCTTTCGCTAGGAGGGGGAAATTCCATTCGTATTCGGTACTATGCCGTTCCGGTCCTCTTCCCGGGCGGTGGCGACTACCAGATCGGCGGACTGGGTTTGGTGCGGGGAAATGAGACATCCGGTGCCGCCTATAGTCTTGATGTGGACGGAATTGAGACAACCGTGGGTAGTGGGTTTTCGGGACGCGTACCAATGGCCGATGCGGTTTCGCTCTGCAAGTCGAATTCCGACTATCTCGTCATCAGCTGTCCGGTCAACCTGGAAGGGGTCTATGGCGAAGAGGGCTGCGGGGAGATTCTCTCGACGGTGGCTGAACTGGCAACCTATCGCAATGCGGTACTGGGGTATTTCCATTCAGCAAACTGGGTGCGGACGGCCTACCGGAGCGGTGACCCGGCCACTCTCGGGTATACCTTTAACGAATGGGATCTAACTGACCAGGTATGGGTCGGTGATAGGAGCGACAACAGGTTGCGGGCCTACTCCCGCATGCAGGAAGTACGAAACGAGGACATCCCTGTTCCTGTCGTCGCTGACGTGCGGTCGGGCGATGGTCTTGCGGTTGGGGACCTCCTGGTATACGACAGCATTGCCGACCCGCATCCCAGGCAGGAGCTCGCCGTGGCGTACGGTGACGGACATGGTGGCCTTTCGGGGGACATTCATGTCTACAAGTACAGGCACGACCCAACCAACGGCATCTTCACGAGCTTCGATATCGATGACACGGGATACGGAACCGGGGGCGCCATTCTCTCCGGACGTTTTGTGCGAGGATGGAGCAACGAAGTCCTGGCCGTGTTCGCTCCCGACGGTAACCTGCAGTTTGTCTCATGCTATGATTCCGGTGGCATCAAGCACGGACAGGACCCCACGGGTTATGAAGCCGGCGATCTGGTCGCGGCCGGCGACCTGTTTGGCACGGATTTGGAGGAGATTGTTATTGCCGATGTAGATCTTGACCGTATCTCTGTTTACGCCGAATCCACCGTGGATGCGGGTTCACCGAAACGCTACACGCAGCAAGCGGTCTATTGGACCGAGGTCGACGTTGGCGATGCGGTCGCTGTAGGTGATGTGCTTGGCGGCGCGCGAAACGAAGTCCTTCTCGCAGATGCGTCGGAGGATCGTATTCACATCTACGAGCATGACTCGGCCCATGACTCATTGGATTGGATCCGAAGTATCGATTGGCCATTCAACGACGGCGACTACCTTGGTGTCGGGCGAGTGGGTACGTTGGTGAAGGACCAGCTCGTCGTGGTCAACGGGTCCAGCCATGATGGCGTGGATGCCGGCGTTGCCCAGATGTTCCGCATTGCTGAGGGGGACGCCCCTGGCGACCGCTATGCCCTCGATGCGCTGATTAACCGCAACGCGGAGTGGGCACGGCAACTCGACCCGGACTGGTATCGCCACGGGCACCTGCTACTGGTTGGCGAAACCGAGATTATCCCGGCGTTCAGATCCAGTTGGGAGATCTACTACGACGCCAGTTATCACACGCACGTTGCTGACTTCAACGATGTGCATTACGCCAATACGCATGATGCGATAACCAAACCGGATGTTGCCTGTGGTCGTATCCCGGGAAACTCTATCGATAGAATCCTCGCAGGTGTCCGAACAAGCCTGGATATCATCAAGGGATCGAGTGTCCTTGATACCACGCTAGGGCTAGCTGTTTCCGGAGAGGATGATTCTCACCGGTTCAGGCCCATTCGTCGGGATATTGCCGACCGGTTGCGCGGCATGGGTTTCGACCTGGTTCACTCCATCAACAACCTGACAGCCACCGGGACACTGGCCACGGCCATAAACCGGGACCTTATCTTCTTCTCAGGACATGGCAACTGGGGGGTATGGGATGGCATATACGGAAGAGATGTGCGCGATCACTTCGATGCGGGGTCAGGGAGTCCACTTGTTTATGCCGCCTCTTGCAGAACCGCGCGGTACCCGACGGGAACCGGATTCGCTGAGAGATTCCTGCAGAAGGGCGCTTCGGCCTACATTGGCGCAACATGCAATACCTATGGGGATATCGACATTTCGTTCACACGATCGTTCTTCAACCGTCTCGATGACTACCCCACAATCGGAGAAGCGCTGAAGCATGCTAAGCGAAACAGAGCCGACACGGATGCAGGAGGATATCCCTCTGAGCGCCGCTGGAACCGATATCACTGCGCTGTCTATCACTACTTCGGGGATACGAAGCTGGCGTTTGACTGGGGAGCAACTCCCGGATCTCTGGGTGCTGTCGGCTTGGATGCCGCGGAGACCAATGATTTCACCGGCCCCATTTCGACCCTGGACCTCACGGTGCCACCTTTCCAGGTAGAGCAGACGAATGGGGTCGATTCAATCACGATTCCGGGGGAAGGATTGGTCCGGCATGAAGGACGCCCCGTGGTGCCGCAGTATGCGGTAACCGTATCCTTTCCCAGCGGGTGTGTCGTCCAGGCTGTCAGTCTGAATCAGCGTTCAGGTGAAGCCCAACTGTCAGGACTGAATCCCCCGGTCGCCAGCCTCGAAACCAACAGCGTTGCTCCGCGTGGTGGCCTTGAACTGGACGACGTGGCATGGTGGCCGGACCGGGTGTTCGACTGGTCCGTCGAAGACGATGGGGACGGTTCGATTCTGTCGGTCGTGATGTACCCCTTCTATCACAACACGAACGGCCAATCGTCGCTCTTCTACTCGAACTATGTCTTCGACGTCAGCTATAACTGGTCAGGCCTCGCGATTACGGATGTGACAACAGATCGCCACACCTACAGCAATGGGCAGGCGATGGTGGCCTCCGTCTACCTCCACTCTACAAACCCGGCCCCCATGAATGTTGTGCTCCATCCGCGTGCTGTCTGCATGGTTGATGACAGTGTGACCGCCTTGCCAATTCGTGAGCTAAGGGATCTGTCAGGCTGGGCCGGCTGCCGTTTGACGTGGGATGTCGCAGTTCCCCGCAGCGGCGAATACCTACTGGAGGTAGCCGCCGTCGGCGACAACGAGGTGGTTCTGGATCGTGCCACAACGCCTTTTGAGGTAGGGGGAGCAGATGCGGTGCTGCGGGATGCTGGCGTGTCACCTCAGGACTTTATGCTAGGCAGCAACGTCACGCTGGATGTTACGCTGGACAATACGGGAACGGTCGATATTGATGGGAGTATCCATATCCTTGTACAGGATGGGGCCGGGAACACGGTGGCCCAGTTTCAGCACGATTTCACCAGTCTGACCCCAGGCGGCTCAGTTCCATTCAACACTTCATGGACCGACGCGACGCTCCTACCCCGCAACTGCCGAGTGATCTTCTATGCGGTGTACGGTGGCCGGACGACTAGCCTGCAGACCCTGGCCGACGGTTCGGCCGATCCGCTGGTTGTGGAGTCGATTGGATCTACTGGCGACCAGTGCGTTGTGACCTGGCCCAGCATGGCCGGAACGACCTATGCCGTGTGGGGCACAAGCAATCTGTTGGACGGCTTCACACAGATGACGTCGGGCATTCCTGCCTCACCGCCCTACAACAGCTACACCAACCCAGCGCCACTGGCGCCCATGTTCTATCGCATTGAGGAGCAGAGGTCCGAGTAGGCCTCAGTCGATGCGGGTGGAGGTGTCGTCGGTCACGCAGAAGGTGATTGTGAGGGTGGGGTGTCGACGGATGAAGTCGGCTGAGAGGCCGTGGATGCGTTGGACGGTGTCACCCACGTGCTGGACGGAGGCGTCTAGCACGGGATTGCCTGATTTCCGGTGCAACTTGCTGCTGCGGATGCGTCCGCCTGGTTCGAGGGTGATGCGAAGCCCGGCCTCGGCATCCCCGACGGCTTCTGCCTTCGGCTGATCCCATACAGCATGCAGCGTGTTCTTGATCAGCGCGAAGCAACGTTGGTCTTCATCGGGAATAGACGTGTGATCCCCCGCTTTCGCTCCCGCGGCCAGGAGTTTGCGGATCTCCTCTTCACTGAGCTTGTTTCGCTTCGGGGTCTTCGGCGCATTCGAACGGGTGATCCGCTTCTTGCTGACTTCGATCTTCTTCCGAGGCTTTGGTTTAGGTGGTGCCGGGTCGGGCTCAGGAATGGTGGCCGGGGGGTCCGGTTCAGGCAGCACCTCTGGTTCCGGTTCTGCTACAGGCGGCAGTAGTTCGTCAACATCCGGCATGGGCGGGGTTACATCGACAACGAATTCCACCGGGATGATTGTATCGGGCTCTGGCTCAAACAGGTCAATCAGGTGCGCAACCCCGCCGCGAAGAACCAGCAGCAGGATGATTCCCACATGAACCCCTGTCACAACCCTGAATGTCTTTGAGAACTGTTCACTCATTCTACTATTTCACGTCGAACGTTGATTCGATCATTTCCACTTCAAACGGCCCTGCATCCATGATCGGCAGAACCGATAGTGTTCCCTCTATATCACTAGGTATTCGCCCGGAATACCCGCAGGTGCTGCCTCAGCCATAAGAGAAGGCGCCGCTGAGAGCGATCTCATCCCGCTGATCGCGGATTTCGAATCGCGGCGCCAATCGTCTCTTCGGTCCACGAATCGTGTATTGCTCCTTGCCTTTTCCCTGCAGTTTAAAATCGAGACTGATCTCGCCGTTGGCTTTCTGCCGTGTCTTGATGCTGGCGGCGAATGGCGGCCCGACGCTGTCGAGGTGCGCCGGCGTATCGGGCGTGACGGTGAGCCGCGCCTTTCGACGTCCAAGCCACGTGGAGGCAACCCATGTTCCGCCTTTACCTTCCTTTTTGCATTCGAAAGAGGAGGGTGTCAGTTTCCCCACAGGAGCCACGATGGCACCGTTGTCACCCGCGAGTCGTAGGTAGATGTTGTTCGTGCCGGTGACCTGCAACGTCACGGGGCCATCATAATCGAGCGTTATCGTACCGGTTTCCCCCTCATAGGAGGCCGGGTCGAACTCCGCTATCTCCATCGGTTCCCAGGTGGAAAACTGGTAGATCGCAAAGGCCGCGAGCCCTGCAATTCCAATGCCGGGAACGGCCCAGATGCAGCCCAGTATGATCATGACCAGGCCACCTGCGAGCTCCCGCCGTTTGCGATAGATTCCGCACCCGAGTAGGACGGTCCACCCCAGGCAGATGATCGCAAACAGGATCAAGAAGAGTATGGATACTATTGACATAACCTACTGCCAATCTGCGCCCCAATAGCCCGTCTGTCAAGGGCACAGAAGATCCGGCGTATTTGTGCCTACTTGATGGCGTCGAATGTCGTCTTGATGACTTTCCCGAATGTGACACCGGGGCGCTTCACGTAGACGAGAGCCGTGTACTTGCCTGCTTTAGGTACTTGCCCGAAGTACCCTCCTCGGCCGCCTCAGGTAGGGCACAGTTTGGACAGGGATATCGCCTGTGAGGCGATCTTCTTGCCATCGGGGTCAAGGATGACCACCGTCGCGGTTCCGTTCGTAATTCGGCGTCGTGTTGAACGGCCGTTAGAGACGCGGGTCTCGATGACGTCACCCGTGATTCGAATGGGAATCGTGCCCGAGCGAACATACTTCGACTTGTTTCGGATGGCGACACGGTCGATTCCGAAAGAGGCACGGAAATGGGCTTTGCTGCCTGATTCCGGGTCTTCCCAGGACGTCACCCAGGAATCGATATCCTTCTGGGGTATTCCGCTGCCGCTCAGGTCGGCCTTCGTTGAGAGGCTGAGGCCCTTCGTTAACCCCGAAAGATCAACACCCCGCGCAGGACCCCCGAGGAGGGCGACGGCTATCGCGCTGAGTAGTATTTCCCGTTTCATAAAACGTCCGGTTTCTGGTCTCGGCCCCTTCCAAACTCAGGTGAAGTCTAGCACGCGTCCGCGGTTGATACAAGGGCTCTAAGGCACCGAAATTGTAAGCGCTAATCTTAGCGTTCTCGACTCTCATGTAGAGCGGGAAATCTTCCCGCCTGTTGACCTTTCCCTACGGCCGGGAAGATTTCCCGGCCTACCGAAGGAACTCCGCTGTTCCAGAAGGACATCCAGTTGTCGCCAATTGGATGCGGGGGCGCGTTGGAGGTACGAGGCCGGGCGAATCCGCCGGGTCTAACGGCTACCCGAATTTCGTCGCAGCTTAATGGCGTGCCAGAGCGACGGCGTATTGGGATGCCATTCAGGAAGGATGGCGATCATGATGAGCTCTTCCACGGATTCCAGCACAATGAAAGGAATGCAGAGGCGGAACCAGAGGCTGTTCTCGGTGATGAACATGGCCAGAAGAGCGAGTCCCGCCAGAATGGCCATCAGTTTGGCTCCCCACGTATGGAAGCTCGGCAAACGCCGGTACCGGAGTTCGCCTGCGATGATTGGTGCGAGGTAGGCAATCAGGGCCGCCACAACATAGGGGATCAGTCCGCGCATCATTTCCGGCCACAGCAGAAAGGCTCCGATCGGCAGGCAGAGCGCCACCGCGAGGTCGCCCCGGCTATCAAGTGTGGCGCCGAGTGAAGACTCAACATGCAGCCGCCGGGCGAGAAAGCCGTCAACCGCATCGGTCAGCAGACTTGCCCCGTAGAGAATCGTGAATGCGCGGGGATGCCCCGTGGCCGCCGCGACGACCATCATCGGTGCCATAACCAGCCGCGACAGGCTTAGTATATTGGGTACCGATCGAACGCTCACATGTTTTGGCGCCATCACGACTTCTACCATTTCTGCCGGATCGGGATGCCGGCCTCCACCAGCTCCTGCTTGATCTGCGGAATCGTATACTCCCCGGTGTGAATCATGCCGGCAATGATCGCGGCATCGGCATGGGCTTGCGTGAAGACGTCGGCGAGGTGCTGAGAGCATCCCGCGCCCCCCGATGCCACCACGGGTACGCTGACGTTGTCGGCAATCATACCCGTCAGCCCAATCTCAAATCCCT
This sequence comes from uncultured Victivallales bacterium, assembly GCA_964497125.1. Classification (GTDB taxonomy): domain Bacteria; phylum Verrucomicrobiota; class Kiritimatiellia; order UBA8416; family UBA8416; genus CAYLXP01. The sequence goes on from CAZCDU010000038.1 coordinate 9,367, forward strand.
GCCGCGTTCCATCAGCATCCACGGAGTTCACCACGATCTCGCCTACTCCAAGGTCGACCGCTCGCCTCGCCCACTCAAGCGCATCCATGCCGGTATGTTCGCGGAAGCCGCGGACCGTAATCTCGTAACCGCTGGGGAAGGCCTCGCGGTCTTCAACTGCCAGCGGATCCATCCCCAGTACAATGCACTGGTTTCCGAAGGCCTTTGCGCCCTCGGCGATGATATCGGGGTTCCGTACCGCCAACGAGTTGACCGAGACCTTCTCGGCTCCGGCCAGCAACACGCGTTCCATGTCCGCGAGGCACGATATGCCACCGCCAACCGCGAACGGAATCCGAACGGCTTGCGCGACCTCGTGTACCATCTCGATGTCGATGGGGCGACGTTCCGCAGAGGCCGTGATGTCGTAGAACACCAGCTCATCGCAGCCTTCTTCGTAGTAGCGTGTCGCCAGCTCGACGGGATCACCCATCTCGACGTTGTTCTGAAACTTCACGCCTTTCGTCACCACTTTGTTGTGAATGTCGAGGCACGGAATTATACGACGCGTCAGCATAGGAGGTTTCGGGGTTCAGTGTTCAGGTTTCAGGAGGAGCGTGCAGTGCTTTACGCAGCACGGCTTTCAGTTTTCAGTGTTTCAGGGCTTTCAGCCTTTTTTCTCACGGTGTCCACTCCGTGAAGTTCTTGAGCAGGCGCAACCCAACCTTGCCCGACTTCTCGGGATGAAACTGAGTCGCCACGAGGTTGTCTTTGGCTACGGCCGAAGCAAAAGTCACGTCCGCGTAATCCGTGGTCCCAATGATCCAGTCGGGATCGCTTGGTGACGGGTAGAAGCTGTGGACGAAATAGAACTCACTCTTGTCTTCGATACCATCGAAAACGGGGTGGGGGACGGTCTGCGTGACGGCGTTCCACCCCATCTGCGGGACTTTGTCATAGGGGTTGGAGGGCGCAAAACGGGGGACATTGCCGGGAATCAGTCCCACGCAATCCACCCCGCCATCCTCATCCGAGTGATCGAAGATGATCTGCGTACCAAGGCAGATTCCGAGAAAGGGCGTGCCACGCTCAACTACCGTGCGAATAGCATCAGCCAGTCCCAGCTCCCTGAGATTATGCATCGCGGCTCCGGCCGCACCAACACCCGGAAAGACGACGCGCTCGGCCTGCAAGACAGCGTCCACAGAGTCCGTAATCGTCGCATCAATCTCCAGCGTTTCAAACGCCAGCTTCACGCTGGTCAAGTTTCCCGCCCGATAGTCAATAATCGCAATCATGATGGGGTAAGCTTATAGGCCATCGACGCGGTAAGGGCAACGCGTTTCTGGCTTGCGGCCGCTGGCGCCCATTTCAGTTGGCCAACGCGGCTTCTGTCTCAAGGCCTGTTCCCGGGATCTACGACTTCTTTTGCCTTTTGGTCGCACCCCACACCTTGTCGGGGGTGAGAACCGCTGGAAGGATGCGCTCCTCGAACACGACCTCCCACGCATAGGTTTGGATGACCTTCTTGCGGAAGAGCAGTTCCGGGCGCTTCTTGATCGCGGCAATGATATTCTTGGCGACCGCCGATGCGCTGTCGCCCAGGTGAATGTAGACCGCATCGCGCTTGGCAATTTCACGCAACGCAGGGATATCACTGATGACGACGACCAGTCCCGCCAGTCCGGCCTCAAGCACGGGCAAGCCGAAGCCTTCCCGGTCGCTGGGGAACATAAGCAGATCGGAAATGCGGTAGAGCGCACAAAGATCCTCGTGGCTGATACGATCGTGGAAGCGCTCCGAGAGAAAGATCACCTCTTTCTGAATCTTCAGCTTACGTCGCAGCGAGACGAGCATGCGGTAGTACTTCATCGATTCTGCATTGTGCGCATCCGGTGCGCCGGTAATCATCCAGCGAACCGATTTGCCCCGCTTCTTGAGCGCGGCCACAACCTCCATCCCGACGCCAAGATTCTTGCGACGCAGAATCCGTGCCGGTGTGATGGCCACGACATCGACGGTCGACAGCCGCTCTTCGTAGAACAGTCGTTTGGCCTTCTTGGTGAGGCAGAGGTACTCCGGTACGCTGATGCCATCGGGAATGACGGGGATGTGTGATGTGGGAATTCTGAAGAGATGACGCATCTCCATCTGGCGCTGTCCCGAGATTGCGCAGTAATCGCATCCCGGCTGCGGCTGCAGCAGCAGGCTCCACGGATAGCGACGGTGCTGATGGGGTTCATAGACCGGGTCCGTGAAGGTGAGATCATGGGTCCAGGCGATGAAGCGCGTAGAGCGCGAGCGCTTCATCACGTTAGCCAGGGCTGCCGTCAGTACCATGTTGAAGTGCATGGTCATGACGTTATGCATCATGCAGACATCGACACCGCGGAAAGCCGCAGTCAGCTTCTTCTCGAGGCTCTTGACAACGGTACTGAAGTTGTTGGGCACTTCCCCACGGTCAAGGGCCGCCAGAACCTTCTTCAGGGGCCCCCCGTCGGATGTCAGCTCGCGAATGACAACTGTCGTCGCGCCGGGATCCACCTCGCCGCCACGACCCACGATCAACTTAACCTTGTACCCGGCCTCAACAAACTCCCTCGCGTGAGCCTGCATGATGAACTCGACACCGCCAATGATGGGCGGGCAGGAGTAATGCAAGATGGCAACGGTTGGTTTCGTCTTGGCCATACGGACCTCCTTATGCTTCGAGCTTCTTGATCAGGTAGCCGCGCTGGGCGTGGAAGAGTTCGGCGCCTTCAACGATCACCGTCTCCGCCTCTTCGGAGCTCATTTCCCAGGTTTTGTTCATGAAGCTGAGCGCACGCCCGAAGTAGAGCCCCTTTAGCGATTCCACAAGAGCGTTCTTGTCGTGCGCATCGCGGAAGGCCGCGATCATATCGAAGACCGCGGTGACCCACTGCTCCGCAGAGATGTCGATCGTCCCGCCGCAGTACATGGAACACAGCTCTTTGTAAAGAATGGGTGAGAGCTCCTTCTCAAGCAGTTCTTGTGAGCCGGTGAAGCTATCCCGCGCCTGCTTCTCGATGGCGCTCCGGTCCACATTCAGATCCTGCGGGGGATCCAGGTGACGCAGGCCATAGAGTGCGGGTTGGTCAATGACGTCCAGGTCTTTCCATTTCTCGTAATGGCGGATTACCGTGAGGAACGCCGTGCTGACCACCTGTATGAACATGGGCCCCAGTTTCGGCGCACTCGGCTTGTGCACCTTGGCCCCAAGCCCGGTCTCGCAGATGTTGAAGTCGCCCAGGATCGCGTTCATCGTCATGAAGATGTCGATGCCATACTCCTCGGTCGTCCGGTGCCATGGCTGTTGGATCAGGTGCTCGGCGAAACGGCGAGAGATCGCGAAGTCGCCACCGATCGGCTGGCGGACGTTGCGGCAGAACAGCCCATATACCAGCGGATAGCAAATGCTGTTGGTGATGGTGCCATCATACTTATGCCGTGAGTAGATCGGGTTCACCATGTCGTAACCGGCGAGAATCGGGTCCGTGAAGTACTTCACCCACTCGGGCGTTACGCTCAGCAGGTCGGCATCCAGGCAGACCAGAACTTCGGCATCCAGCTCCAGCACCTTCCGGAACATGTTCTCGAAGTTGTAGCCCTTGCCGGGAGTGTCGGGCGGGGTCGTGATGTAGATCTTTGGCACCTTGGTCTCGGTCCCCAGGAATACCGACTCCGTATCATCGGGGGAGTGGTTGTCGCAGTTGACGATACAGGAGGTCCGCTTGCCATAGTACTTCTTCAAGCCAAGGCTGGCCTGTTGCGTGGGGTAGTCGATGGAATCGGCTTCGTTATATGAGGCAAGCCCGACGACAATATCAGCCTGCGAGACATTTGACTTGTTAACTTCTCTTTCAAACATGGACCTTCTCCTTAATGTTCCAATACGTCATCGAGTAGCGTAGACGTGCTCGATTTCTTCTGAGTTAGCTTTATCTTGTTTTCAGTGTCTTCCCAAAATCAATTGCCAGCAGGCGCCCAACCTGTGCCGCACAATTTGTCAGCATGGCGGGACCGCGTTTGGCGAGATCCTCTTCATCGACGTTTTCCTCCAGGGCGGAGAAGAATGCATCGATTCCAATGGTGTGGACGACTTCCGGCTCTTTCCCGAGGCAGCCGCAGATGGCCACAACGGGAAGTCCCTGCTCTTTGGCCACGCGCGCCACGCCTGCCGGTGTCTTCCCAAATGCCGTCTGGTGGTCCATGCGTCCTTCGCCCGTGATGACGAGATCGCACCCCTTGAGTTTGCGGGCGAGCTTCACGCTGTCGATCACGATATCCACGCCGGGACGCAGTTGTCCGTTGGTGAAGGCCATTAGCCCGCCGCCCAGTCCCCCGGCTGCGCCGGAGCCCGGGGCCTTCAGAATGGACATGCCGACATCCCGTTTGACTACGGCCGCCATCGTCTTCAGCCCGGCATCCAGCGCTTTGACCATCTCGGGGGATGCGCCTTTCTGGGGACCGTAGACCTGCGCTGCTCCGTGACGCCCCGTTAGCGGGTTGTCCACATCGCAAGCCACCTCAACGTGTACATGTTTGAGTCGTGGATCGAGGCCGCTCATATCGATTGCGGCAATCTTGGCCAGGCTCTTTCCGCAGCCATTGAGTGGCTTGCCCCGCGCATCCAGGAACTTCACGCCCAGTGCCTGTGCCATTCCGGTGCCACCATCGTTCGTGGCGCTTCCGCCGATGCCAATCAGGATCTTGCGTACACCGAGCTTCAAGGCATGCTTCATCATTTCGCCCGTGCCATAAGTCGATGTCTTCATCGGGTTGCGCTCACGGGGCTTCAGCAGGGCAAGACCGCTGGCTTCCGCCATCTCCATCACGGCAGTCTTCCCATCGCCGGAGAGTCCGAAGGTGGCCTTGATGCGGCGTCCCAGGGGATCGGACACCGTGCGCTTTACGAACTTCCCGCCAGTGGCATCCACAATAGCCTGGACGGTTCCCTCGCCACCATCGGCCATCGGAATCTTGCGGCAGGACACTCCCACGAGTGACTGTTTTAGCCCCGCCTCAATACAGGCGGCGGCCTCCATTCCTGTCATGGAGCCTTTGAAAGAATCCGGTGCAATCGCAACTTTGAACATGATGAGACCTCTTGCCTGTTCGAGTGTTCATAATGGCCGCTGCACGTTCTGCCAATCGCTCACATACAGTGGATACGCAGTGAGCGTACGCTTGACAGCGCGTGTATGCAATGATTTCCCGTCGACGTCCTCGACAGCTGCAGCACGAGAGGCTAACATCCGCACTGTTGTGGCGCATTGATCGTGCGCTGGGTAAATCGGGCTAAGGAGGAGTTTTTCATGATTGTTGTAAATACAGAGACGGTCCCCGGGTACACGATAACGACGGTAAAGGGCATGGTGCAGGGAAACACGGTGCGTGCCAAACATGCCGGGCGCGACATCGCTGCCGGGTTCAAGAATCTCGTTGGTGGCGAGCTGAAGGGCTACACGGAGCTCTTGACCGACTCCCGCCGCGAAGCACTCGAACGCATGCTGGCTCAAGCCGAGCAGCTCGGTGCCAATGCCGTCGTCAACGTGCGCTTCTCGACAAGTGCCGTGACCGCGGGTGCAGCTGAGCTTTACGCCTACGGCACCGCCGTTGTGGTTGCTCAAGCCGCTACCCCGCCCCCCGTTCCGAGCGAACCCGAAGCATAGGGGAGAGCAGTCATGGAAGAGCTTATTGGACTGATTGTCCAGATCGGCATCTTTGGGGGACTTATCCTCCTTGGGCTGCTTGCCGGTCGACATGCTGAGAAGAAACACCTGCGTAGTCTTGAGAAGCGTGAGGCCGCGTTGGCGGGAATGCTCGTCACCGACCTCAAGTGTTTCCCCGGTGGTGCATCGGCGGAACCGACTCCCGAAATGATCGTCGGCGAAGTATCCATCGCCAGCGACTACCTCAAGAGCTTCCTTGCAGGACTACGCAACCTGATTGGCGGCGAGGTGCGCTCCTTTGAAACGCTGCAGCTACGTGCACGCCGCGAAGCCACGCTGCGCGTGATGGAGCAGGCCGTTGCCAAGGGGTTTAATGCAATCGGCAACCTGCGACTGGAAACCGCAGACATCGGTGGCAACATCACAACCAACCGCAAGCAGAAGATGGTAGTGGTTAGCGTGATTGCCAGTGGTACGGCCTACGTCAGATGACGGAGAAACGCGGAATGCGGAATAAGGAATAACTGATGGCGGATTCCGTTCTTGATGAGCCGCAGTTTCGTGATGGCGGGTTTGCGGCGGACCCCAAAGATGATTCGCTTGCTCACGACTTGCCGGCGGGCGATGCGGCGCTTTCGGTGGGGCAGGGGGCATGGGATGAACCATCGCTCAGCGGCGAGCTGGCCGGCGAGCGCCCTGATCACGTACAAACCTATAGTCAATGGCTCGCCGCGGGTGTGAAGCGGATCAGCACCGTTGAATCGTGGGGCATCACGCTGGCGATCGCACTGGGCTCAGGACTCTGGTCTGTGGTGGGCGCTATTCTCAGCCAGGTACAGGGCGGCAGTGCCCTCGGCCTGTTGGTCGTCGTTGTCTTTGGGCCCCTGGCGGAAGAAATGCTCAAGGCGTCCGCGGCACTCATCACGATTGAGAAGTGGCCATACGTTTTTCGCTCACCCGTTCAGATCGTCTTCTGCTGTGTGGCGGCGGGTCTCGGGTTCGCCGCTCTTGAGAACCTGCTCTATTTGCAGCTCTATATCGACAACCCATCAACCTTCATCATGGCATGGCGCTGGACAGTCTGTGTCGCATTGCATGTTGGCTGCTCGACCGTAGCATCCTTGGGCCTCGTCAGGATCTGGCGCGAGACCATGCGCTCAGGTACCCCGCCGAAGGTCTCGTTAGGAACAACCTATTTCATCACAGCCGCCTCCGTCCACGGCGCCTACAACTTCCTGGCCGTCATCTCCAACCCCGTCTTCGCGAACTTGTAGGGGAGGGCGGGCCAGTCAGGTTCGCAACGCCGTCTGAATTCTCACGAATCCAGCTACGGGATGGAGATCTGCCCATCTTTCTCTATGTAGATGGATTCGTGAGAATTCAGACGCCGTCGACACCATCTCAGAACGCAACGAATCTCACACCAGCATGCCCGCTATACAGGCGGTAAGGAAGCAGGCGATCGTGCCGCCCACGAGGGCGTAGAGCCCCAGCTGCGAAAGAGTCACGCGTTTGTTGGGGGCGATGACTCCGATGCCCCCAATCTGGATGCCGATCGAGGCGAAGTTGGCGAATCCGCAGAGGGCATATGTTGCGATGATGATGGACTTAGGGTTGGTGATGGTGCCGCTGCTCTTGAGCTCGCCAAATGTCGCATAGGCATAGAACTCGTTCAGCACCGTCTTCTCACCCAGAAGCTGTCCCACAGTAAGCAGGTCGCCGTGAGGCACGCCCATGATCCAGGCAAGCGGTGCGAAGAGTACGCCGAGAACGAACTGCAGCGTGAACCCATCGTACTGTCCCTGCGTGATACGCTCGACGACGCCATTGAGACCTGTCCAGCGTCCCAGCCCCGCTTCCAGGACGAAGTTGACGAGGGCAATCAGTGCGGTGAACACAATCAGCATGGCTCCCACATTGAGCGCCAGCTTCAGGCCCTGGGAGGTCCCGGTCGTAATCGCATCAAGCAGATTGCATCCCATTTCATGCCGCGGAAAAAGCAGCTCATCCGAACACGGCTCTGTCTCCGGCACGAGCAACTTCGCGGCAAGCACGGCTGCGGGCGCCGACATGATTGAGGCTATCAGTAGGTGCGAGGCAAACGCCTGGCGCGCAACAGGATCATCGCCGCCCAACATGCCGATGTAGGCCACCAACACGCCGCCGGCAATCGTGGCCATGCCCCCTGTCATCAGGCACATGACCTCTGAACGCGTCATCTTGGAGACGTAGGGCTTTACCACCAGCGGGGCTTCGGTCTGGCCAACGAAAATGTTGGCGGCCGCCGCGAGGCTCTCCACACCGGAAATGCGCATTGTCCGTTTCATGACCCATGCAAAGGCATAGACCACGTACTGCAGAACATTCAGATAGTAGAGCAGCGAGGTAAGCCCCGAGAAGAACACGATCGTTGGCAGGACCTGGCATGCGAAGATGTAGCCGAATGTCTCTGTGTCGGTGACCAATGGGCCAAAGATGAACGCAGCACCTTCGTTGGAGAAATCCAGCAACTTCTGGAAGAAGAACGCGACGCCATCGAAACCGCGCTTGATGAAGCCAACCTTCAGGACCAATAGCGCGATCATAAACTGAAGGCCGAGACTCTTGAAAACAAGAGGCCAGTCAATACGCTTCCGGTTGCGGCTGAGTGCGAACCCGATCAGAAGCAGCACGCCGATTCCAAGAAGACCGCGCAGGATGTTGGTCATAACGCTCATAGCGCCGACTATACCGTGGCCACGTATCAGTTCAAGCGGAAGAACGCATAATGGTGGATGTCCGCAGCTGTTTGTTTTAGCATAACGGCGTTGTTGATCTGAATCCTAAGGGTCCAGCGATCTATCTCCTGTAGCTGGATTCGTGAGAATTCAGTCTCCGGAGAAATACCAGGCAGTCCAGCAATCAAGGCAACATCTCGTCATCCATGAGAAACAGACTCACGCTCCTTGTTTTGGCTCTTGCGGTTCTTGTGACCGTTGTGATCCTGATGACCAGGGAGGATGGCGTGCCCGCTCCCGGTTCTGAGCCCCACCCCCCCGTCATCTATACCACCTTCTATCCAACGACCTACTTCGCTGAGACGATTGCGATGGGAAAGGTCGAGGTCGTCAACGCCTGTCCCGATGATGAGGACGCCATATTCTGGATGCCGGATCGCAAGACTCTTGAGGCCTATCAGAAGGCAGACCTTATCATCATCAACGGTGCCGGATTCGAGAAATGGGTTTCCAGGGCAAGCCTACCACAGGAGCGACTGGTCGACTCGGCAAAGGCGTTGCCGGAACCGCTGATCCGATACGAGAAAGCGACGACCCATTCTCATGGTCCGGCCGGGGCTCACGCCCATACAGGCATTGATGGCCATACCTGGGTGGATCCGGTAACGGCACTCATCCAATCAGAAATCATCTACGCGGCCATGCTTACCGCATTTCCGGAACATCGTGACAGCTTCTGGCGCGGCTTCACGAAACTGAAGGAAGAGCTTGAGGCCCTACACCGTGAGTTCAAGGCAATCAGCGACGCCTCATCCCGCCCGCCACTGCTTGCCTCTCATCCGGCCTACAACTACATCGCCCGACGCTACGATTGGCACATCCAGAATCTCGATCTCGGTCCCGAGTCCCTGTTGAGCGAGGCGCAGATTGATGACATTGCGAGCACACTTCAGACGTTCCCGGCCAAAGTGTTAATCTGGGAGAGCGAACCCAGCGAAGACGTGCGACAGCAAGTGGCCGCAGCACTAGGCCTCAAGAGCGTCGTCTTTTCGCCGTGCGAACTCCTATCAGCTCGCGAGCTTGCCGATGGCTTGAACTACGCCACGGTGATGAAGACCAATTGCAATGTCATGAGGAGTGTCCTCGAGCGGGTGGAGAGATGATCAACATCAGGGATATGACATTTCGTTACGGTCGGAGTGACTTCTCTCTTGCTGTTCCGTCGCTCACGGTTCCCGAAGGCACGCATGTGGCGCTGATTGGCCCTAGCGGAAGCGGCAAATCAACCCTGATCAATCTGATGGCCGGCATCCTTGTGCCCGATGAGGGAACGGTATCGGTGGGCGGTCAGCCGGTTAGCGATCTGTCCGAATCGGTCCGTCGAGCGTTCCGACTCTCCCGTATCGGCATGATCTTCCAATCCCTCGCGCTACTTCCCTACCTCACCGTTCGCGACAACGTTCTGCTTCCCGTCAGGCTTGGTGGTCAGGCCGCCGATGACGAAACGGTTGCGCGGTATCGCGAGTTATTGGCGGCGGTAGGACTGACAGGGCAGGGGCGTCGCTATCCGGGGCAGCTCTCGCAGGGCGAACAGCAGCGGGTTGCCATCTGTCGCGCTTTGATCAATCGCCCGCAGGTTGTGTTGGCTGATGAACCCACCGGAAACCTCGATCACGACAACGCGGCCGGCGTTCTGGACCTGATGCTGGCCCAGGTACGTGCATCCGGGGCCACGCTACTCATGGCGACCCACGATCGCTCTCTATACGACGCCTTCGACAAGGTCGTTGACATCACGGACTTGCAGGGAGGGCCATGATGAAAGCGTGCCTCTACATGGCCTGGCAGTATGTTCGCTATTACCGCTGGCAAAACCTGGTACTGGTGGTCTGTCTTTCAACCAGCACGTGCCTGCCCCTTGGGGTCCGCCTCCTGGTCCGCTACTACCAGGCCGACATGGAGGCGCGTTCCCTTGCGACGCCGCTTGTGTTTGGCGTGCGGGGACATCGCTTTGACCTGGCGATGAATGCGCTCTACTTCCGGACCGATCTCGAGCAGTACGCATCCATGACCGATCTGACGCTGCTCAGGGAATCACAACTGACTCGCGCGTACCCGCTCTTTGTTCGACACACGGCAAGCGGCATCCCCATTGCCGGTGTCTCGACCGACTACTTCGCCTACCGGGGGCTTGCACCTGCTGCAGGAACGCTGCCATTGCTGCTGGGTGATGTCGTTCTGGGTTCCGAAGCGGCTACCCGAATCAACAAGGGGGTGGGGGACTTCATTCTCTCGGACCAGGTTGATCTCTACAACCTGGCGGCGCGGTATCCACTCAGAATGCGAATCGTGGGAGTGTTGTCACCTACAGGCAGTGTCGATGATGAGGCGATCTTCGCAGACATCAAAACAACCTGGATTATCAAAGGCCTCGCGCACGGACATGATGATCTTGCGTCGCAGGGCCAGGAACAGAATGTTCTCAGTAGGGAGCAGGGCAACATCGTCGGCAACGCCGCCGTCACAACTTATGTTGAAATCACGGACGCCAACATCGCGAGTTTCCATTTTCACGGCAAGCCGGGGGAGCAACCCCTAACCAGCATCATCTGCGTTCCGCATGACCCCAAGTCCGGCACCATTCTTAAAGCACGCTATGAGCTCTCCGAGAATCGCCAGCTCCTGGTGCCGGCCTCGGTAATCGATGAGCTGCTACGCATGATCTTCAAAATCGAGTTCTTCCTGCATTCCAGCTTGGCACTTGTGGCTGTGGCTACGGTGATGCTTCTCGGGCTGATCGTCCTGCTGTCCGTCCGACTCAGGAAGCGCGAGATCGACACGCTCCATGCCATCGGGTGTAGTCGACGTTTCGTCGTCGGCATGGTTGTCACACAATGGGCGGCCATCGCTGCCGGCAGCCTTGCCGTTTCAGCGGCCGTCATCCTCCTGGCCCTCCGCCTCGCCCCCAACATCGGCCATCTGCTGAAATAGTGCTCTGGGCGCGCAGCTCAGTCGGCACCGTTCCCCTCAACCAGTCCCATCGCCTGCCTCAGCGCTTCCGCATCATCGCCAAGCGGTCTGAATTCCAGGCCGACGTGGGCATCGTACCCGGTGGCATCGATGGCTTTGAAGATGGTGCGGTAGTCGAGTTCGCCGCCGACGAGCTCGTGGCGGCCCGGGACCCCGGCGCAGTGGTAGTGACCGATCCACGGTGCGTATTCAGTGAGCGTGTGGATCAGGTTCCCTTCCTGGATCTGCTGGTGGTAGAGATCCATCAGAATCTTCACATGGGGGCTATCGACCTCCTCACAGATGTCCGCTGCGTCGGACATCAGCGATAGCCAGTAGCCGAGATGGTCCACCACGGTGTTCAGCGGCTCGAGCACAAGCATGATGCCACTGTCCTCGAGAATGGGGACGAGTTGTTTCAGGTGGCGGATGACACGGGACCTGGTGACCTCGAAAGGCTCCTTCGTACGCTCGTTACCGGTGGTCAGGATCAGCCGGTCCACGCCAAGTTTCTGCGCCACGGCAATGCTATCGCGTAGCCCCGTCTCGAGCGCGGCAGCCGCACCGGGACTTACCAGGGGCTGCGCCGTGGCCATACAGAAAGTCGCCACCTCTACGCCCGTCGCAGATGCCGCGTCAGCGATACTGTCGAGGTCCTTGCCTTGCCACCCCCAGAACTCGATCGCGCCGAACCCCAACTCAGCAGCCCGCGCGATCTTGCGGTCGGGGGCCTCGTCTTTCCAGAACATCTCAATGCAGACCGACAGTTTTGGCATGGCCTTTCCTTTCGCTACAGCGTGTTTATCAGGCCAAGAGTCCTCGACTTTGCCTGCAATGACAAACTCAAAATCGCGGGATCTCGTTATGCTCTAACTGTCCAGACTCGCCGGTCTACTCTCTGTCGGTTGTCCCTGTCCCGGTTCAGAAGCTGCATCGCTCAGACCCACGAGCTCGCGCGCGGCAGCTGCTCAGAATCTTTCGCGCATGCGCTGGCAGTAGTACTTCACGTTGTCCCATTCGGCTCCCGGGGGGATCCTGTGGTCAGGGCAGGGGATGTAGGCGCCAAGGGCAACGATCTCGGCCAGTCGTTCAATCTCGGCGTCCACCGCGGCCCGGTCCAGGGCGAAGACATTCTTGTTCATGCCGCCCACGCCGAGAATTTCACGGCCATAGGTCTCGCGCCATGGCGCGAGACTGGCCTTCCAGGTACCGACCTCAATGGGGAACATGGTGTTGACCCCGTTGTTGAGCCACGTGGGGATCAGTGCATCGATCATTCCGTCGCAGTCCAGTGAGATGATGTCGATGCCATGCTGCTTAACCAGGTCAGTGATCCGCTTGTAGTGGGGCCCCACCAGCTCGTCGAATACACTCGGGATTACGAGCGGCCCATTCTTAAAGCAGATGTCCTCCCAGAAGTGCGCGAAGTCGAATCGGGCACCGGTCTCAAGTGTGTACTTGACGTTCTGGTAGCAGATATCGGCATTGGTATTGATGATCTCCTCGTAGAGCTCCATGTCGTCGCAGTAGATGTAGCTGCTGCCTTCAACGCCGACGATGTTACGGATGTTGCCGAACAGGCTGCCGCAGTGGAGTCCATACATGTAGTCGCGGTCATCCTGCTGCAGGAACTCGAGTCCGCCCTCGGTGAAAGGCACCATCTTGTCGTTCACCAACACACGCCCGCCGGTGACGCGGTCCTCACTCCACTGGTAGCGGAACTTGTACTGCTCCTCCCAGCTCTGTCTATCGGTTAGGGTGTGGCTGATCTCGGCTGGAATGCTCCCCGCGCCAGGCTTCTGGCAGAGCACCACCCCATTGCCGTCCATAATGTGCTGCGTGCCATCGTCCAGCGTACGAATCACTTTGCGCTCGAATCCCGGCTTCAGCCCGACATGGGTGCCGAACATGCACTGCCAGTTGAAATCCCAGCCCAGCATTTCGTTGAGCTCGTAATCAGCGGGGTTGCCGTCTCCCACAGACTTCGCCAGTGATTCCGTGATATGTCCTTGGTCCGCCCACTTCAGTAGCGTCTCACGCCAGTACCCGAAATGAACCAGCGGCAGCCGGTCGTACGGTTCATAGTGGAGCACTGCCTTGGCTCGTTCCCTGTTTGTCATTGCACTCACTTCACTCATATTACGCTCCCAAGATTTGCGGTTAACGCACAATAATAATGATGTTATAACCCAACAAAAGTCTTTTTTATGCTAATTGGTGTAACTACAGTAATATCGCATGGACAAGAATAAGATAATTCCGGTTGATCGGTGGACACCGCGTGTGCGTGTCGCCAACCATCACCGCTATACGCGCGCGGGGCGTTGGGAGCGCGTGAACCCAGACCCACAGTTGATCCTCTGCATCAGCGGCGCCCTTGAGTTTGGGTACCTCGACCAGGAGGAACGCACAGTTATGACGGTTGAGGGTGGTCAGCTCCTCTTCATCGCACCGGAACGCAAGCATACGATTCAGGCATCGCGGGATGATACCGTCATCAGTGGATTTCATTTTGAACCGGTGGCTGGCCGTCTATTCCGTGATGTTCAGGGGCAGTTGGATCCCTTTCCCAGCACCTGCACACGGCTTGGACCAGAGTTGCCGGCGATTCAGTCATTCTTCATTGAACTCGCCGCCATCTACGAGAGCCATCAAACCTATAGGGATGCCGCGATGCGTAGCCTTTGCCACCATATCCTGGTACGTCTGTCGTCGCTCTGGCGCTCAGGAAATAGTGACACCAAGACCGACCGGCGAGTGGAACAGATGCTGAGCTACATCCGTGAGCATTATCGCGAACCCATTAACCGTCGAACCCTGGGACGCCGGTTTGGGATGACGCCGGAACATGTCAATTTTCTCTTCAAGAAGGAGCTCAACACGACGCCCACCAGGGTGATCAATCGGGAACGCTGCATCCGAGCCTATGCGCTGTTGAGCCAACATGGGTCGAGCGTCAAGGAGACAGCCTACGAGGTAGGTTTCAATGATCCCGCCTACTTCAGCCGTGTCTTTCGTCGGCTGATGCATCAGCCTCCCCATGATGCAAAACCTTCCTGAGCCCAGGGGAGACCGCAGAGAAGGTACAGAGGACGCGGGGGTAGGGAGGAGCCAGTTGGCGACAACAGGCTTCTACTCTAGAAGTACATCCAGTTGGTCCCAACTAACGAACCAATCGCTATTTCTCCGACGCCTTCCGGGCCGTTTCCACGATCTCAGCAACGGCCTTCTCCAACTCATCCGACAGTGGCTCGACTTCGTGGTCGTCCAGGATTCTGCCGGCTTCTGCCCGGCAACGGTCTTCCATGGTCTGCGCACCGGCATCCAGCCAAGCCTGGTAGTATTCCCGATCCAGCAACCGTGGCATCCACAGTTCCTGCCGGAAGTGCTCGGCCGTGTGCATTGTATCGATGAACGTCCCCCCCGGCCCGACCTCTTCAACAACATCCAGTCCCAGTGCCTCGTCAGAGAAACTGACCTCGCGCATGGTGGACTCGACGTAACTGATGATCTCGTTCTGCAGCATCAGGATATCGAGCGAGGTCGCCTGGTCCACGCCGCAGATGCCCATATGCCCGAAGATGTCCGCACCGGCAGCAGCTCCCATCGCCAGGGTGATCCCAGCCTCGATACCTGCCTGCGCATCAGGACGCTTGGCATCGGTCAGCCCAACATTGATGTAGACCGGCAGGCCGTAGTGCTTACCCATCTGCGTCATGCCAACACCAAAGATGGCCTGTTCCGGGCCGCAGAAAATCATCTGCGTTGTGCTCATATCGAAGGCGTGGCAGATGCCGCCATAGCAGACCGGCATACCCGGGTTGACTAGCTGCGTGATGCAGACGCCTGCCAGGATCTCGGCATTCTCGACGGCCATGGTCCCGGCTATCGAGCAGGGCCCCGAAAGCCCCATCTGTGCCATGGGTCCGATCGGCACCGGCAGGTTCAAGCGTGCCGTCTCGTAGAGTAGGTCGATTCCTTCGAACGGAAAACGCAACGGACTGATCGGCTCCAGGAAGGGATAGCAGAGCGGAAACTCCTCCGCTGCCTTCTCGCTGCCCCGCAGCGCAATGAGAATCTCATTGATGTAGGCTGCGGAAACGCGGTCATGATACCAGAACGTGACGGGCTTGGTCGTGTTACGCAGCATGGTGGCGCACACCTCGACGCAGCGATAGCCCACGGGCGTCTCGTGCGGGTCGGCCATCGCTCCGGCAATGTTGATGTGCGAGAGGCCGTCACAAAACCGTGCGGCCGTCGCCACATCGTCCATCGATGGAAAGCGGCGCTGTCCACCGATCTCGTCCAGCCACTGTGCCTCGCCGGCGATGCTGTTATAGTTGCGCGCGCCCTGGCCAAACGCGGCCGTCTGCGTCATGTCGCGTCCATACAACGTGAACTGTTTGCCGGCGGAGGCTAGGGAACGCTCTACAAGCTCCGCGGGAATGCGCACCCGCTGTTCGGCCCTGTCGACGTTGGCTCCGGCATCGTCAAAGCGGTTCAGCATATCCTCGTGTGGAACGACCACACCGGTTGTCTCGAGAATGCGCAAAGACGCGCTGTTGATCCGCGCGATTTGGTTATCGGTTAGAATCCGTGATTGCATTGTCTCTCTCCTATCAGAACTGCGGTAGATACTGCTTCTGTGCCGCCAGCAGCTCATCGGCCAGCCGGTAGGCCGTCTCGATCGATCTGACCGCGCCATCAATCAGCAACGCCTGCACGAACTTCTCGCGGCTTCCCTCCAGTGCTGCCTCCACGGTCACTTCCACACACTGAAAGCGGCTGGAGAGGGCCCCCACGAGTCCCGATGGAAGCGGATCGGTCATGATGGGGCGCAGACCGGTCGGGCCCGCAATCGCCGGGCATTCCACGATGACGTCTGCGGGAAGGTTTGGAATCTGTCCCTTGTTGGGTAGGTTAGCGTTGAACTGTTTTCCAGAGCTCGTACGAATGCCTTCCAGGATATCCCAAACCTGTTCGTGCTCACCAGAAGCCCCCGCAAAGTACTCATCCGGAAGCGGATCAGGTGACTGCGCATGCTCCCTCGTCTCGTCGAACCTGGACTGCCCACTCTCAATACAGCGCTCAAAGCTATAGCAATCAACCCCGAGTGTTTTGCCGTAGTAGCCCTTTTCGGTGCTGAACATCTGAGGAAGGAACTCGGTCAGATGGCGGTCACCGGGGGCCGGGAACGCGCCAAACAACCTGGTCAGTTCCCAAAGCAATGGCCAACCAAGAGAGAGTTCCTGCTCTTCCTTCGAGTCGCCGGCCTCAGCGAAGTATCGACCGAGGTCTTCCGTCTCAACTCCCTGCCCAAGTTTCTCCGCAGCAATCTCTACCAACCTGGGGATCATATCCTTGCCATCAAGCATAACCTTTGTATACCAAGTGAAATGGTTGATACCGACGGCGGTGTAGCAGAGCTTCTCGCGTTCCGTTCCAAGCAACCTGGCAACTTGCCGAGCCATGTCGAACACGCCATGGCAGAGCCCGATCATATTCGCGCCCGTTGCCTTGCGTACTCCGCGACAGATCGCGCTCATCGGATTGGCGTAGTTGAAGAACACCGCCTTTGGTGCCAACTCCATCACATCGTTTGCGATATCCACCATGGCGGGGATCATGCGCAGAGAGCGCGAGATGCCGGCGGGCATGACACTATCGCCAACGGGGTGATAGATGCCGTACTGGCGCGGAATCATGACATCATGAACCCATGCGTCGCGCCCACCAACGCCGATGGTTGAGACCACAGCCGTCGCGTCTGTCAGTACATCACGCCGATCAGTTGACGCGGTTAGCTTGAGGCTGGCGCCCTTGGCATCCAGCATCTTACGCACCACCTTTTGAACCACGTCAAGCGCATCGGGGTCGATATCCACCAGCGCGATCTCGCCTTCCCATCCCTGGCGGATTATGTCCGACACCAGCCCCCGTGTGAATCCGGCACTGCCGGCTCCAATCAATACCACTTTCTCATTCATTACGTCTTCCTTATCAAGGTCTTCACTATTTCCACCCGTCGTCTTGCCACCCTACGTCATCTCGAAAAGAGACTCAGTCGGACCCAACGTGGCACGGGCGTCCTCGCCCGTAAGCCTCCGGTCTATCATGATTCACGTGACCAACGGGAGACAGGCGAGGACGCCTGTCCCACGGCTCTCTAACCCATGTCAGAAATCCAGGTCCGGGTCGTCGAGAGATGGCGTGTCGGCTTCTTGCGTATCGCCCAAGGAGAGCAGGACCGCGGCGGCGCGACTCTGCATCGCCTTCCACTGAGCATAGCCGTGCGCGTCCCGCCAACCCTTCACATGCGTGTCGGCCCCACCACGCAGATGCGTCACCTCGATGTACTCAATCAACTGGGTCACCACCTCGCTGGCGAGCCTCGCATCCGCCTTGGACTCCGCCTGGAAGACCTCCAGGGCTCCCATCATCGATTTGACCGCCGTGTCCCGATTCTCACTTGGACGCCCAGCCCCCTTGCCCGCTTTCATGACTTCCATGAGCAGCTCCAGGCTCTGCGCGGTCGGGATCCATCCCAAGAACTCCACCAGTTCACTGCTCACCTTCATGGCCATGACCTGCCGCGCAACAGCGACACGCTGCTTGTCGGTCATGTCAGCCAGTCTCTTGGAACCGATCATCCGATGTGCTGCGAGTGCCGCTACATCATCACGGATCTGGTTGTTTGTCTTCAGCAACGCGAGCATGATCTCAGTGGCCGCCGGGTCCGGGGACTGGGCAAGCGCCTTGATCAGCTCCTTACGTTCATCCGCCTTTCTCGCCACCATGATGGCTTTCTGCAGCGCGGTAAGATTGGCCGTGCCGCCGAACTGCCCCAGCAACCAGGCGAGCGAATAACGCAAGGGGCCTTCGCTGCGCGTCAGCAACGTAGCGCACGCGCTGCTTACCCGTTTGACATGCGCCGGGTCGTCACATTTCGACAACAGCGCCTGCTCGCAGCCGTCCAGACCATGCGGCGTGGTCGCCTGCCGCATGAAGCCGAAAACGGTCTTAAGTTCCGCATCGCCACCGATCGCAAACGCCGCCTGCACAGCGGTGCGGCGGACCTCTGGACTCTCATCCTTTAGGGCGGCCTTCGCGGCTGCCAACGCCGGCTTGGCCTGCGCCTCTCCCAATGCAGCGAGAATCCCAGCAGCCCGTTCACCTTTAGCCAACGTCAGTGCCGCAACCAGGCGCTCTGCCGCGCCGCCTTTGGCGAGCTCAACAGTCAGCTTGTGGGCATGCTCCCGCAGCCGCCACTGCTCATGACCGATATAGGGGATCAGATCGCCCACGGCATCGACGCCCAGCGTCTTAACCAGATGCGACAGCGCCGCCATCTTGCGGAAGACGTTGCTGCGTTGCGGATCCTTCAGCTCAGCGCGGCAGAACTTGAGTTGGTCCGCCTTGTCTCCGGCCTCAGCCAGCTTGCCCTGAAAGAACGCATCGACCTCGTCGGCAAGACTTGGCCCCGGCTTTGACACCGAATCCTTCTCCACGATCTCAACCAGCTGCTTGAGTGGCAGGTTGACCCCTTTATGTCGCGGCGGCGCCGTGCCTCCGGTCGGCAGAGCGCGCAACCAGTCGTAGAATGCATCAGTGTACTCACGGTAGCGCCCGGGGGCCTTCATCACCTGTTCAGGAACAACGTTGGGGTGCTTGTAATAGGTGCTGTAGCGAATCGAGCGCGGCTGTGACTGGCGCTTGCGCAGATTGGTCACATCGCCATCCAGGGCCTCCTTGAACCCATGCTTCCGCAGCAGCGCCTGGGCCGACCCGTGGCGTGCCCCGGTCAACATACAGTCGGTGAACTGCGGCTGGTCGGCTTCAAGCACGATCGGACCGGCCAACCGGATGACCGTCTCCCGGCTCCAACTCTCTGGAATCCGTCCTTCCGCCTTCAACCCCACGAGCTTCTCGAGTGCCTCGCGCACCAATTCATTGTCATAGCCGGCCTCAAACGGGTCGGTGGCGAACCTGCCGCCAGGCGCGAACAGCATACCTTGCACAGCGGTCCGCACGTTGGCATGGCCCGCCGTCATACTAGCGTACTCCTCGTTGGCGAGTTTCAGCGCCATCAACTCGCGCTTGCGGTCGCCGAGCGGTATGGATCCACCAATGGTGCGGGCAGCCGCCATGCGCACAAACTCGGCATTATCCTTGAGCAGGGGACCCACCTTTGAAAGGTTCGCCAGGACGGTGTCGGGCCCACACGCCTGGAGCATCTGGCAGGCGCCATCGCGCATGCGCGCTTCATCGCTCTTGAGGCGGGGCAGCACCTTGCCAAGGATATCCTTCTCGCCCGCCTTGTAGCGCTTGGCCAACTCGGCGCCAGAACGCGTCCGCATCTGCGGATACCAATGGTCCAGCAACTCGAGCAACTCATCAGACCCGCGCAGGTTCCAGACTGTGCCGGCCTGCTTCATCAACCAGGGGTCCGTGATCTGGCCTCGAATACTCTTGCCGTCAGCACTCTCCATGCCCTGCGCACTGATCAACAACTCATCGTACTCCTCATCGCTGAACCAGCATCCCTTGTCGGCATCCTTGCCGGTCACGACTGTCTTTCCCAACGGCCCCGCATAGAAGAGCAGGCTCCGCGCCGTCGGATCAAACAGGTTATTCGCCCAGGCCGTCTTGCCCGCGCCCTGGACCACAAAACCACCATCGTGGCGACGCGCCAGCGTGTGGAACCAGCGCATATTGCGCATGCTGGCCTGTACCCCGCGCGGACCGGCCACCGCGGCGCTCAACGGCGTATAGTACCAGAGCTCTTGGCTGCCATGCCCGCCGCGCCGCGTAAATGAGGCATGGGCCGAGTGCATCCCAAAGTGTTTAGCGGCATGGGTCATCCCCAGAACCTGGAAGGCGTAGGTCACGCCACAGTTCTTGCCGTTACTGTCGTCCGAACCCACCGGATAGCTGATTCCATAGCCCAGCACGCCCTTGTCCACGTAGGTCTCGAAACATCGTATCGATCGTGCAATCGCAGCATCGATTTCCGGATGATCGATGCCGAACTTCTTGGCCAGTGTGATGAGGAAGAAGCAGCGCGAGCCGGCGTTGTGCATACCGCCATAGCCGGTCATATAGTGATGCAGCTTCCCGCCCTCCTGGGGAAAGGAAAAGGAGTGACCCCAGGTGCCACTGGCCCCCTGACCCATCGCCGTCTCGATCGCTCGCCTGCGGATCTCCGGCAGTACATGCTTGTCACCCGTCGCGTCATAGTAGATGGCCATCATCAGCGCCGAAAACCCGGCGTGCCAGGAACCGTAGTGCCCGCCTTTCGCGATGACCTCTATCTCCATATCCTGACAAAGCTTCTGCTCGTGCGCCCATTTCTTCGCGATCGCGATATACTCAGGCTTCCCGGATGCGACCAGCGCCACCGCGCGTTCCCAACCGCGGTCCATGCCTCTGACACGTGAAGCGGCGGCGAGTTTCTTCCAGGCATTCTCCCGAATCTTCTCGGCCACCGGACAGTCCCAGGGCGACGTATCGCTGTAGGACCCCATCACCGTGAGCTGAAGCGTGACATTCAAGTCGACCGCATCGACAGGAAATTCATCGAACCCCGCGACCTCGGCGGCCCGGCCCTGCTCGCCTTTCCAGTCAAAGAGGCCACCATCATCCTTGCTCGCGTCCTCGATCTCCTTGTCGAGATCAATGTCTTTGGCCGCTTCGACAGTGCGTGACTGCCGCTTGATGTAGTTCTTGTCGCGCCAGATGTGCAGTCTGAGGAGTCCCTTGCCGGCTTCCTCCTCGGCCTTGATGATCGCGTTGCCCAGCGTGATGCCCATGTGACCGCCGGCCGTGAAGTCCTTGCCCCCGACGCCGAGGATCACATCGCCCGGCAAAATCTTACCCTCGGCGGGTGACTCCTTCTCGACCTTCAAAACCAGGCACTGGTCCCCCGCGAACTCATGATTCCAGACGCCGATGATACCTGTCGGACCCAGGTTCCAGCCGATCGGGCCACGCTTGCCCACAGGCGGCTTGCCGCCCTTGGTGAGGTCCGGCAAGCGGGCCGGGCGGGGTGCCGGCTTGGCGAGTTCCGCCTCTCGCGCGGCCGCGGGACCGCCCGCGCCCTCTTCTTCCGCGATCGTGGTGGCGGCGGCAGAAGCCAACAACAAGGCTGCTAAGATTCGCGCGTTTCTTCTCATTCTCCCGTCCTTTTTCTAAGCCTTTTTGATAGCTATCGATTGCTGTCGGTAGCTGTCGGTAGCGAGCCGACTGCTGCCGACTCGCAGATCTCCTAGTCTTTCTTCAGCAGCCCCTTCAACACGCCCTGCGTCTCCTGCTTGCCCTTGGCCTCCCCGCGGGCCCTTTGCGTGTACTCCCGAATCGCCTTGCGGCGCTTCCGCTCCGACGCCGCAATCGTCTCGAAGCTCGACTGCGTCAGGCGCCCGCGGGCTGCTTTTGCCCACTTGCTGTCAGGGAATTCAAAGGTGGTGCGATTGTAAGCCTCATAGGCCTTCTTCCTCAACTGCGAGGGCATCCGTTCGTAGAGCAGGCCGGTCCAGTATAGCGCCTGGGCGCGGATGTTGAGGTCATCGTAGTCTTCGTTATCGACCACCTTGGCAAACCCTTCAAGCGCGAGATCATCGTAATGGGCGCGCATGTAGTTCTGGGCCGAGGCGAGCCCCGCCAGCCCGGCCAGCTTGTGGTCGGGGAAACGTTCCTGCAACTTGCCGTAGATCACCGCCGCCTTGATGAACGACGGATAGGAGCGCTCGTCCAGCCGCAATACCTCCGCCTGCGACTCGGTGTCGGTCTTCTCGCGCAGCGCGTCCGCCTGATCCTTGAAGACCTGGCCCTGCTTCTGGAACTGACGGCCCAGGCGCACCATCACCTCCGGGATATGCTCGGAGTCCGGATACTTGTAGGCCAGCTTGACGTACTCCTCGACCGCGATCTCAACCTCACCCATCTTGTCGTAGACCAGCCCGATCTTGAACTGCGCCTTGTTGGCAAACTCGGTCTCGGGGTAGGCGGTCGGGATCTTTGAGAAGCGGGCCAATGCATCCAGGTACATCGGCATTCTTGACTCCTCGTTCTTGGACAGGTCCGCATACTCCTGCGACAGGTTGCCCAGCAGATACTCGGCATGCGCGCGCATGTCCTGGTCATGGTGCGTATCAATCGCTTCCTTGAGCAGTTTTCTCGCGTGCGCCATCTCGCGGCGGGCGAGGCTTTCCTGGTCCATCTTGCGATGGCTCTTGGCCAGCTCGAAGAAGCATTCAGCCAACGTGAAGCTGGTATCCACCGCCATCTCATCACCGGCGAACTGTTTGCTGAACGGTTCGATCCCACCGTCCGATCCCATGTTGATCTTCACCGTGGCGGAATGGGTCTCCGCCTCGCCGGGCGCCTTGTAGCTAACCACCATGTCATCACCGTAGCGCACCGGGAAGCCATTGAGCGCGACCGGCGGCAGTGTGGCCGGCAGCTCGTCATGCGCATACGTCACCTTGAACACGCCCTCGAAGACGCCGCTGTGGTCGCCGGTCTCTACCAGCTGCATTGTTGCGCCTGCATCGCTAGTTGCCATTAGCTTGATCGTTGTCGTGTCTTCACGCGGCCCGCGGTCCAGCGCCAGGCATCGCACCCGCACAAAGACCCGCTCGCCGACGAAGCGCCGTTCCAGCGGCTCGTTGTCCCGGGGGCCACCGGTTACGGCGAAGGTGGCGCGATCGGCGATCACCTTGCTCTGCGTGGTCTTCCAGGTGACTTCACCTTCCTTGTCTTTGTAGGCATAGCCGATGTTGATCACATCGCCAACCGCCACCACAAGACTGTCCGGAATACTCTCCTCAGTGATTGTATCGGAGCCCGTTGCAAAACTGCTGGTCGGTTTCTCTCCGATGCCCAGCGGCATGGCGAAACTGAAACGGCCCTCGTTCAGACTGGCACGGGCGGTGAGCTTCAGCGTGCCCGGCAGCGTGATGTCATAGGGGGCTACATGTGGCCCGCTGGCGCCGCGAGCGGGGCCGGCAGCGACCTGAACGTAGGCGTTGATGGTGCTGCTCTCCGAGAGCGCCAGGTGTGGTGCAACAACATCAAAGTACACCTTGTCACCAATCACAGTAGTGGACTTCATGGTTGCGAGTTTCGCCTCCGGCACGCGTTCACGGCGCCAGCGCCAGACCGGCTTGGCTGGCGGTGGTTCCGCACCATCCTCGGTCTTGCGGTGTGAGACGCGTGGCGTTTCCATCTTGCCCGTGGTCGTGTAGCCATCCAGCACCGGCGTCTTGTACTGGGCGTGTTCAATGGTGACGCTACGATCGGTCGGAATGCCGGGTTCCAGGTTTTCCACGTCGCGGTAGGTCAGCGTGAGCGTGCCGCTTTCGGGAACCTGTAGCTCGGAGGCCCGCTGCGGCTTGCCGGTCACGGGGAAGATGCGCCCCACGAAGATGCCGCTCTTCTCCTTGGTCTCAACGGCCTTGAGCAGTGTCTTGTCGCCCTCACTGGTCACCGCTGTAAACTCGATCACATCCTTCTTGGGACTGCTGTCCATATCCACATCGTCAATGACGACGGAAATGGCATCCTCCAGGTTGAACCGTCGAATCGCTTCCAGCGTCAGTTCACGTTCGCCGGTGGCCCGCGAGAATTCGTACTTCGGGAAGGCGGCTTTGATGGTGGCGTCATTGAACGCGACCGACAGCACGTCCTCGTGCCGGTTTAGGTCCGGCGTGGCGGTGACCTTGTCCTCGTAGCGTGCGACGATCTTGTCGCCCGGCAAAACCTCGATCTGCTTGTTGTCGCGCAGCGCCATGTAGTCCTGTTTGACCGGCAGGTAGGGCTTGCCGTCGCGCCCCGTCATCGTGATCTTCCTGATACCGGGTGCGTCGCCCTCGAAACCGCCAATATAGAGCCGCACCAGGCGCGCCTGGGTCCGGTCGCCGAAGTTGAATTGGATCCCGCCGGTGACGTTGGTCCCACTGGCCGGCTGCGGAAGCTGTGCGCGCACCCCCACCGGGAAGGTGGCCGGATCGAACATGGCGTCGGGACAGGGCTGCATCGTGCTCTTGCCCGGCACATTGCAGAGAATCTGCGGTTTACGCTTCATCAAGTGCGAGGGAAGTTCATTGATCCAGAACTCAATCCGGTGCAGCCCCGGCTCGAGTTCGCGTTCGATCTTTAGCGGAGTACGAGGCGTGCCCGGCCCGCCGTCTAGCAGGAAACGGGTCATAACCATGCCGGTCGAGTTCGTGGCAGGCATGCCGGTCAGCTCAAACTGCCGGGTCGCCTTCTCTCGCTGGTAGAAGAAGGCCTGGTACTGCGTGAGGCGAGGGTCATCCTGGTAACTGTGGATGGCACCTTGATTGATACCAACCGCCTTCATCACGGCGTGGATATCGGTCAAGGTCGGCAAGTAGGTGGAGAAGTAGCCGCCGGGTACGGCTGAATCCGCTTCCATCTTATCTCGCCAGTCGCCAGGGACATGGCTCCCTTTCGGTCCTGAAATGTGGATGAACCGATGGTTGCGCTTATCGGTGCAAGCGGATCGGGCGAAACTGAGACGTGGACGCCCGTCGTGCGGCGCCCTCTCTGCCGGATAACGTGCCCGTGTCGTCCACTGCTTGCCGTTCATCGAGGTCTGCAGTGCGAAATGGGTCAACGGCTGATTCTCAGCCAACCACTGAACGGTCATCGCATCGAGGGGGACATTGTCGTTGAGATCGATCGTGAACGTGTTTGCCTTCCCCTTCTCGCCTACTTTGCCCATCCAACCCGCAGACGCCTTGGGGCTGATCGCCATGTTCGGGTCCCGGCCGGCGGCGCTGTCCGTCGCGAAGGCCATCGCCTGCGCGCCCACGGTCGGCACGACACCTTCGAACTCGCCCGTATAGGGGCCTGTCTCCTTAAGCGGGAGCCGCCGGATCGAGTCGCCGCTCGATGCTTCTACCTCGACGATGACCTCATCGATGCCGGCCGTCTTGCTCTTGTCCGCATCAATCACCCGCACATAGACAGGGTTCCCGGGCCGCACCGTGCGCGTGCCCAGCCGTGCTTGCGCCGACGAGAGGCCCAGCGCCCCGACATCAAGCGTCTCTTCGCCATGGCGCGGTGCGAAGGCGCCGGCCGAGAAAGAGAGATGCGCGTCGGCAGCGATCTTGATGACCGTCTTCGGATCCGGTGGCAGCTTGGTCATTTTGGCGCGGAACCGCTTGGAGTAGCCAAACCGAATCTCGTCCACCCCCAGCACCTGAAGCGTCTTATCGCCCTTGACCGGCGGGGCCAGGGCAGTCGGCATGTCGGCTCGGAACTTGTCCAGGCTGTCCCCGAGCGGATGCAGCATCACGCGCTCAATGTCGCCCGACTTGGCCCAGACTTCCACCTCGATATCGGCACCCACCCCCGACACCTGCAAGGCAGGATCGGTCAGGCTGATCTTCAACACTTCGCCGGGGACCATGACATGCTTGCCCTGTGCCGCGCCCAACTCAATCTCGCTGGCCTCTTCATACTTGCGGGTCAGGTATTGCAACTCGCCCAGCAGGATCCTGGCATCCGCGTGGTTCGGGTCCCGGCTCAACACCGCATTGACCTCGTCCATCGCCTCCTTGTAGTTCTCCTGTGCCATCAGCACTTCGGCGCGGGCGAACTGCACGTTGATTCGGGCGCTCGGGCTGCTGGTCTGCATCAGCTTTTCCAGTTCCTGGAGTGCCGCGCTGAAATCACGGGTCATACGATCGATCCTGACCGAACCCAGCGCCGCGCGCACCTGCAGATCCGAGCCCTTGTATTCGCGCGCATCCGCCACCTTGCGATACCAGGCCCGCGCCGTCGGCAGAGCGCCCTTGAGTAGGGCCAGATCCGCATAGGCTATTTTCAGCTCGCCCTGCTGTTCGATGCTCAGCAGGCCCTGCTCCTGGCGTGACCAGATGGTCAACTCCCTGGCAAACACTTCGGCTTCGGTCCGACGGTCGGCTTCGATCGTGCGTCGCATCAGCCAGAACCCGTAGTCCACGGCCATCTTGCGCAGGAGTTCACCTTCCCGTAGGACGTCTGTGGTCTCGGCCGGCTCTATCCCGCCCTCCGTCGGTTCCGGAGGCAAGAACAGGTCGGCGTTCTCCAAATACAAGGCCCAGGCCGTATCCAGGTTGCCCTGCACGAACTCGGAATTCGATTTGTAGATGCCATAGGCGGGGTCGTCCTGTGCCACCCGGATCTCAACCGCCCCCAGGGCTACCGCCGCCTTGCCGGCAATCGTGCTCAAACGCGGGCGCCGCTTCTTGCCATGCTCATCCGCCGTGCTGAGGCCGGGGACGCCACTTCTCAATCCGCTCTGGGCGATCGATCTCGCCGTCGAGGCGTCACCGCCAGCCAGGGCCGCCTCGGCGAAGTCCAGCAATAGATCCTCGACCCGGCCGTCCGTGTGGCAGGTGCGCCAGAATGCGGCTGCATACGGCACAATCGCCGACCACTGCTTCGCTGCCTGCATATCCTGGATCAGGCGGCCCGCAAGCGAGCCGTGGCCCTGACGCTCGGGGTAGTTGCCGATCGGGGCCAGCTGATCGAAGAGTGACTTCGCCAGCGTCCGTGTCGTCGGGCTCCACTGCTGCAGGGAGGCGACCTTGTGCACCGCTTCCACGGGCAGACGCGCTGTTGCCTTACTCACCCGCGTAACGGCGGCCTTGAAAGCGGCCTCAACCTGGGCGGGCGTGGCCTCCCTCGGCAGCTCGCGCAGCTCGCGGCTGATCCCACGCTCGGTGATCTGCTCGGGCGTTGGTAGGTGCGCCTTATCACCATGGAAACGCGCGGTCAGTTCGCGGTAGGCCGGGTCCACCTTTGCATAGGCGGGTGAGGCGACGAGCTTGTCCGCGAAGTGGCGGTTGTGGTGGGGATGCACACTGTGGAGCCAGAAGCCGAGTAGCGGCTCGAGGATCTTGCCGGCGGTCATCTGTTTCTCGAGCATGTCGGTAAGCTGTTTGCCGAACGTCCCGCTCAGAACGCTAATCGTGGGGTGTCGACCCCAGCGGGCCCACCCCTCGTTATAGCCGGGGCCGCAATAGAGGCCCGCATAGTTCTGGCCGCCAAACTTGCACTGCGCGCCGGCTCGTTGCATCAGGTTAAGACCCTCGCCCTTCATGTCCGACGCGAGCACCATCAACATCTCAACCCGATCGGGGTCGGGGGCATTGGCGAAGAGCTGGTTCCACAGGCCGAGCGCACCGGGAATGGTGGGCGCCGGCGCGACCAGATCCTTACGCAGGGCAGTGAGTGCGGCCATGCGCTGCTCGGACGTAGACTCCTTACTCACCTGCTTCTTGAGTTGCGTAAAGCGGCTGCCGGGCTTCGCGTCCTCCGCCTCGTACTTCCTGATCAACTCGGGGTGATTACCGTCACGCAGGGCCGCCGAACCCCAGACCGTATCGACCGCACGCCGAGCCGCCGAGGTCCTGTGATCTCCGGAGAAGCGCCACCGCTCAGACTTCATCACGACCGGCAGCATCGCGCTGACCATATTCGTGCCGGTCACCGCATAGGCCCGTATCAACGCCGCATGCGCGTGCGGGTTGCGCGCCAGCTGCGGCGCCAATGCCTTGGCTTCCGGCACGGTGATCGTCTTATCGAAGAGCAGCACATTGGCAGCGCCAAGCGTATTAAACAGACCGGGGAGCTGTATGGCCAACTTGCGCATATCCTTGGCCGCAAAGCGATCACGCGTATTGACGGTTTGGTGACCAAGCAGTGCGTTGCGTTTCTCTGGCGACATGCGAGGGATCACAGCCAACAGCTGCGCCAACTTCTTGTCGGCATCGACCTCGAAGCGATGCTGCCAGCGGCGGTGATCCTCCCGATATCGTACGCCCCACCCGTTCGCGACCAGGAACGCGCCTCGGTCCGGCATCAGCTGTAGCAGTTTGGCCGCTGCCGCCAGCGGTGCAGCGATCAGTTGCGGGTCCGGCTTCTCCTTCTTACCATAGAGGCCTTCAAGCTTGCGGTTGTAGGGGGTCACAGTCGCCGCCCAGACGAGCCTCGCCCGGTACTCGGCCGGGATCTGCGGGATCCTCGCCAGCTTCAGCACCGCCTCGGCCCACGCCTCATCGGTAAACTGGAACGTTTCAAGCTTCTTGCAGAGCCACTCGACATCGGTCGTGGTTGGCATCGATGTGGGAGTCGATTCCGCATAGATCGCACCCAACCGTTCGCAGAGCGCCGGAATATCCTCGCGCCGCCTGGTCTCGGCAATGAACCAGGAGTCAAACTGCTTTGCCCGCCCGTATCGGCGCAACCGATTACCCTCGGCCCGCATATAGAGATACGCCGCGTCCGTATCACGCAGGTCGTTGATCAGCAATCCAAACAACGCCGGCACCACCACACCGCCCAGCTTCGCGTCGACCGACTTGTTCTGCAGCAGCTTGCGGTAGAGCACCACCGCATCCGACCATTCGCCGGCAAACTGCATGGAGCGCGCCGCATAGAACAGCACCGCCTGCGAGCTGGCCGGGTTGGCCGCAAGCCACGGCTGCACCACCGCCAGCGCCTCCGCGGCGCGCTTCTCCTTGAGCCCAAGCTTGAGCAACTCGCCCACCTGCGCTTCGGTCTGGGTGGCTGCTTCTTTGAATGAGATGATTTTGGTGTCTAGGGGGGCCGCCATCGCGGAAATACCCAAAGACCCAAACACCCAAATACCCAACGCCGCTTTCGCGGCGTAAAGACCCAGATACCCAAGCACCCAACTGCGATTGTGAGCGTTCACTATTCTTTGGGTCCTTGGGTGTTTCGGATTTCCTTGGGTATTTGGGTGCTTGGGTATTTGGGTACTTGCGAAGCTCACCTCACACCTCCCGCCTCGAGATTATCCTCGATCGTGAGGAAGCGTTCCTGCTCCAGTTGCCCGCGGGCGTAGGCGGCCCATTTGCTTTC
>CAZCDU010000039.1:0-4675 GCA_964497125.1 uncultured Victivallales bacterium
GCAACGTTCAACGATTGCAACGTACAACGTACTACAGCTTCTCAAAGTAGTGCGTCCTTGTGGAAGCGCTGGGCTCAATTCGGCGAATGAAGCCCTCGTCGCAGAGCATTTTCAGGTACTTCGTGGCAGTGTTGGGGGCGATGCTGAGAATCTGAACGATCTCACTGCGCGTCAGCCGCCGATGCTCATCAAAGAGGGCTTTGAGGCGGTCGGTCCTTCTTAGAACGGAGTTTCCTGATTTCAGGAAGGCGTGAATATCGGCAGGGGGTGGGGGCGCGGCTCCTGCCGCAGCCTGGGCATGGGGCACCGCCTGATAGGTTGGCGCAGCCGCCGTAGAAGGCGTTGGCGCGCTCTGTTCGGGCGCGGCTCCGACCGTCTTCTGGGGGGGGCGGACCCGGATATCCAGATCCTGTTCGGAGTAGGACAACTTGTCAGAATGGGTTAGCCGCATTCGTTCAATGACGTTCCGGAGCTCCCGGACATTACCGGGCCACTCGTATTGGCGCACAGTCTGGATGAATGCCTTCGTGACTTCGCAATGGGTCCCGATGGTCCGTCCGACATCAAGGAAATGCCGGACGAGAAGCATGACGTCATCCGGACGTTCCCGGAGTGGCGGTATTCGGATGCACAGTCGCTCAAGCCGATACATGAGATCCTGCCTGAAGCGCCGCTCGTCAATCAACTCATGCAGTGGTGCATGCGTAGCGGCGACGATGCGGCACTTGATGGTCCTGGTCTGGGTGCTGCCGATTGCGCGAATTTCGCCGCTTTCCAGCACGCGCAGAAGTGCCATTTGCAGGCGTGGCGACACTTCGCCAATCTCATCAAGAAAGATGGTCCCGCTGCCGGCCTCTTCGAAAAGTCCGCGATTGGCCCTGTCGGCCCCCGTGAAAGCGCCCTTTTCGTGCCCAAACAGCTCTGATTCCAGGAGCGTCTCGGTGATGGTGCCACAGTTGATAGCCACATAGGGTGCATCGCGTCGGCCGCTTTCTTCATGTAGCGCCTGTGCGACAAGGTCCTTGCCGGTGCCCGTCTCGCCGGTGATAAGAACCGGGGCATCGAAATCGGCATAGCGTTGAATGGTTTGCCGTATCTCCTGCATGGCGTTGCTTCGCCCAAGCAGGCGGTTAATGCCGCGCGGGCCAACGTCCGTCGAGGCATCCGCGTCAGGGCTCTTTTCAAGTGGTGTATGGCGTAAGGTGGGGCGGGGGCCTTGCTTTGTCTCCGGCTGCGCGGGGGCTCTGTTGTCCTTGCTCTTGGGGCGCTTAAGCGTAGGGCGCTTGGAAAGCAGGACGATATCGCTCTGAGTCAGCTCCGTAGCCAGCCGTAGCTCAAAATCGAGACGCCCACCGGCATCATAGTGCTCCACGGCCTCCAAGACCTGCAGGAAGGCGTGTCGCGCTTCTCGCCGGTTGCCGGCGAGATGCTCCGTCCGCGCAATGAAGAAGTCGTCGAGATAGTGCTGGTTGCCGCGTGCATGCCGCATGCCAAGAAGCCGTCGCGCAGCGTCCGGATGCCGACTTGCCAGCTCGGCGCGGATCAGGTTCAGGGCGCTAAAACCGGCCCCGAAGATAGAGCTGAGCACGCGGCGGGCCTCAAGCTGCGCCACGCGGAGCGCCTGCTCACTGTCATTCGTCAGTAAATGATGGACCACCTGGGCCCAAACGGGACGTTCGGGGCGGGGTATGGCGACGTCGGGTTGCTTTTTCTGTGCCGCTGCTGCGTGCATCAGTCCCAGCAGTGCCTGATGCTCAAAATAGGGCGCCCTTGCTCGATTCCTGTCACTGCCCGCCGTCGTGGCAATATCCGTCATGAGTTGGGACGCCTCCTGGAGGTGACCCGTTTCAACGGCGTTAATGAACTGCACAACCAGGAGGCGTGAGAGAGGGAAGTTCTCGTTGCACTGCCATGTCAGCTCTCGAAGCTCTCCGGACAGTTCATTGCCGCGTCCCTGGGTAGCCAGTAGCAGGGCGAGCTCCCAGAGGAAGAACTTCCGCCTCGCAGAATGCTCGCCAATGACCCCAAGACTGTCCCGTAAGATGGACTCCCGTTTCCGCTGATCTCCGGTGGTGTCGGCAAGGGAGCTTTCAACCAGCATCGTCGTTCCCCTGATGACGGGATGCGTGCTGTCCGTGATCTGGGCCTTGGCCTGATGCAGAAGTGTCTGCGCCTCGCTTGGTCGACCGATCCGGCAGGAGAGCTCAGCCCACTGCGACAGCAGCAGTGTCCGCATCTCTGCATCCGCAGATTGAATGGGCGCTGACTCGGCCGCCACGATGGCCTCCTTGGCCAGTCGTTCACCAGCCAGGCATTCGGAAATCAGCAGCAGCGCTCGTGTACAGGGATTATCGATTGTCGGCGTATTTCGGATGATCGTCTGAAGCGGTAGATCGGTTGTGACATACCGGTCAACAAGCGGGTTAACCCGGCGGCTGTGTTTGTCTCTCGCCATCTGTTTATCTTCTTTTCGATTCCGTTGCAGGGTCTGTCCCGAATGGCACTAGTCTAAGCACTTCTCGCATGGCCGACGCCGGCATTTCGTGCCATTCAATGACGAAATACCCAAATACCCAAGCACCCAAGGAAGCCGGAAATGCCCAAACCCGAAAGAGAGGAAGATAACGCTCTGGCCGCGCTATTCGTCATTCGGGGTTCGGATTTCCTTGGGTATTTAGGTGCTTCGTCATTCGTCATTTAATGGCACGCCACAAGAGGTCAACCCTATGCCAGTAACGCTTAGACTCGTGCCATTCGGGTCTGTCCCTACGCACAGACTATCGCCCTGCAGCGATGCCCTATGTGATCACAATGGAGTTATTATGCGCGCAAGTTGCGCTCATGTCAAGAGGGTCTGTCCCTACGCTGGGAGAACATCGTTTTCTGTAAGGCATTCTAAGCGAGAGGGATGAGGCTATTCGCCTCAGGTTGGCACGGTTGCTGCCATTATAGGGGGCGTTGGTTTCTGTTCTTTGGATACGGGTAAGGTCTATTGGTCATGGCGAGACCTTGAGAGACGATTATCATTGGTTATCGGGCCGAGATGTCCGGGGCGTTTGAGGAGGATCTCGAGGGATGCAGTTCTGGGTTCCAGCAAGTCCAGCTACAGGGGTGAGGAGGGGGCTGGACTTGTTGGAGTTCAGAGGTGCGGCGAGCGTGTCACGGACAGGGGAAGCTGATGGGTTCTTTTCTCGCAGCGTGCCGACTGGGCCAAAGCGACAGGATGGGTCTGTCACAGAAAGTGTGAGAAAAGCGAAATAGGTTGAAGGGTATATGGACTTCTGGCAACATGCGGTTCTTAAGAAAAGTGTTGGGAGAGGTCTGTCTGGATCTCGTTTGCCGTTGTCGGAGAGGGAGCACATGATGGTGCAGGGTTCGATGTGGGTTCGCGGTCTTATTTTGAGTTTCGTTCTGGGGGCATTCTCGGCCCCCATTTTTGCCGTTGAGGAAGCGCCGAAGGCGGAAGAGGCAGAACCGGACCCGTTGGTGCTTGAGCGTGATGCATTGCGCAAGGAGGCCGACGGTCTTCGGGGGAAGGCGGAGTCGTTCCAGCAGCGGCAGCATGAGCTGAGGTTGGCGCTGAAGGATGCCGCCAAAGCACAACGGTCATTCGCGGATCTTGCGATGGAAGACGAGGAGACCGCCGCGCTGAAAGAGCGTCTCAAGACTCTTGAGGCCGAGCTCAAGCAGGTGCGTGAGGAACTCATGGCGCGGGTCGCCAACAACCCCGAGGTAAAAGCACGGCAGGCCCGTGTTGCAGACATTTCCAAAGCCATGCGGGAACTCCGTGAAGAACGTTCAGCCTTTGAGACAGCCGGGACGGCTACCATGCGCCGCCTGAAGGTTGTGGAAGATACCCTGGCCGAACGGGAGCGTGAGCGTCTGGCGGCAGAGGCGGCAGCCGCCGCTGATGGCGAGACCCCGGCTGGTGAGACCAACGGCGTAAATTCAGTTTCTGAAGAGGTTCGTGGAACAGGAGCAACGAAATGAATGGGATAGACCGTTATATGAAACGCTTGGCCCTATGGGTCGTTTGCGGATTGATCGGGGTGATGGCGATAGACGCCTACGGGCAGGTTTCGGGCGCTCCCGATGAAGAGACGGTCAACGTGCCGCTGCTGCGTCGCGTACAGCATTCACGAACGCTTGATGGTATTGACTCGATTCGCTGGAGCCAGGCAAACGGTTCTCCCGGGATGCTTGTCGGCAAAGACCTGGTCACGGTGGCAGGCGCCACCGTTCCCTCGATGCAGGATGCCGATGGCAACACGGTTCCCGACTACGAGCGCGGTGCCGTCAACGTGATGGCGGGGCTGTCAGCGATCTACGGGATTTCCGATGCGGAAACCGAGGTCGTGCCAAAGCGCGCGGTCACGGACAGGTCGGGGTATCGCCACGTGGTCCTGGAACAGCGTCGCGGCGGTGTTCCCGTGATCGGCGGATCGATGGCGGTCCATTTCGACGCCGCCGGAAATTGCCGTCGTTTGAATGGCGGGTTTGTTGCGGACCTTGCCGTGGATACGACTCCGGCACTGACTCCGTCTGCGGCCGATGCAGCAGCGCTTGCGGCGGCTGCCGGCAAGGGATTTGAGAATACCAGGGCCATGGAGGGAACATCCCTCGTGGTTTGGGCACGGGATGGCTTGCGCTTACTGGCCTACCGTGTATGCGTGCT
>CAZCDU010000039.1:4775-8046 GCA_964497125.1 uncultured Victivallales bacterium
TCGTGGTTTGGGCACGGGATGGCTTGCGCTTACTGGCCTACCGTGTATGCGTGCTATACGACCACCCCGATGGGGGAATGGGCGAATGGATCTTCGTGGTGAATGCTCACAGTGGGGCGATTGCCCTGGAATACAACAACCGGCATGGCATTGCGGAACCCGGCCCCCTGGGGAATCACGAGACGATTACCGGTGAGATTCTCCCGGGTGAAGGTGGCGGCGTTAAGGAAGTCACAGGCTGGGCGGATGATGTCACGGGTGCGTGGTATCTGTGGAACAAGGAGCAGACCTGGCGGATCTTCAACAAGAGCAAATCAAACGACTGGCCGGATAAGAACACATGGTGTCACCGGTTCACCAATGATTGGGCCCAGACGGACCTGACCGCCATGTCGACGGCCTACAACATGTCCTCAACACTGGATTATTTCCGGAGTGTGCATGGCCGTAACAGCTTTGATGGCGATGGCGCGATGGCGCACGCCAACATTCACGTGCCCGGGCTGTACTACAACGCCTACTGGAGTCCGGCCGCACAGCAGTTCTCGTTTGGCTATATGTACAACCTGAATGGTTATTCCGGGCTGGGTGTCCTTGATGTGGCCGCGCACGAATACACGCACGCGGTGACGGAGCACTCTGCCAATCTGATCTACCGGGGTGAGTCAGGTGCCTTGAATGAGTCTTTCTCGGATATCTTTGGTGCCCTGGTGGAGTTCTATGTACAGCCCGACGGGACTGCGGTCTACACCAACAAGATATCGGGGCATTCGGACTGGCTGATGGGGGAGGATCTGGAAGAGGGTACCAATTCCCTCGAGGCCATTCGTGACATGCGGGACCCCATCCGGCTTGGATCGCCTTCTCGCTATGGGGGCACCAATTGGATCAGCCCGAATTCGTGGTATGACAACGGCGGCGTACACTTCAACAGCGGCGTACAGAACCACTTCTTCTATCTGCTGTGTGAAGGAGGCGTGGGAACGAACGACACGATTGCTTATGACATGGAGCCGCTGGGCATGACGGGCGCTGAGCTGTTGGCATACTCGACACTCACCGCCTACTGCACACCCAGTACGGACTTTGCCGGCGCACGTGAGGCCTGGCTGTCTGCCGCACACCAGGCGGATGAGGCGGGGACGACAACGAATGCCTGGATTCCGGTCACGGCAGCCTGGACGGCTTGTGGTGTTGGCGACGCGCCGGCTGTCATGCCGGCAGATCCGTTTGTCACGGGGTGTCGCTTCCCGAATACCCCGCCGTTGACTCCAACCAACACCGAATACACCGTGGTCAATTACTCAACCAGCACCCAGAACTGGACTGTTGCGTCCAGCAACGGCGTGGACTGGCTGTCCTTCGCGCCCGCGGCGTTTACGCTCGCCCCCATGACCTACACCACGGTTGTTGTGACCGTTGATGAGAGCAATGCCCTCGCGACTGCGGATGGTGTGTATAAAGAGGCGCTTATCTTCGATAGTGACAATGATGACTATGATTCCGTGCGCCTGGCCTACCTGCGGAACGGGATGAATTACCAGATGCGTCCGACGGAGTTTTCATGGGTGGACCCGATCGAACTGTCTCATGCGATGGTCTTTCATCATGACCTGACTGAGTACCAGATCTACTACGACTTCGGATTCTACGAACTGAACTACCCGAAATTGTACGTATCTCCGAAGGGGGTGGTGGGGTTCCTGGATGACGGGTACAACTCCGGGCCACATCCGATTCCAGATCCTTCCCCGCGCAATGGGATTGTCGCACCGTTCTGGCAGGAGTTAGAAGCGGTCCAGGGATCCGGCGTCTACATCGGGAATACAGGAACACTGCCCGATCGCTATACGGTTATCAGTTGGCTGAACATGGTGAATCACACGAACCGCAATGTGAAATACTCATTCCAGATGTTGATCAGGGAGCAACCGGGCATCTTCGGGAACAACGACGTCATACTCCAGTACCTGGATGTTAATGATGCCTACGACAAGACCGGTTTTGACCAGGAGGCCACCGTAGGGGTGGAAGATCATGAAGGAATCATTGGCCGGGAGTACTCGAGCACCAGCTTCCCCGTGTGGGTCGCGAACGGCCAGGCGATACTCTACACTGACTACCAGACCGTCGACACAACCCCACCGACCGGTGAGATCCGTGTGCTCTCAAGCACCGAGGACTCTGTCATCATGGAGGTGGCCCTCTCGGAGCCGGTACAGGGACTGACGGATGTAGATGTGACGGTGTCCGGAACCCTGACGGCAACACATTCGGTTGAAGGCAGCGGGGCACGTTATCTTGTCCACCTGACGAATCTTGGCACAACAGGGGCGCTGGCCGTCACTATTCCTGCGGGCAATGTGACGGACCTGGCGGGCAATGCGAGTGCCGTCGAGATCGGGCCGGGCCGCTACGCGAAGGCGCTTCTCGATGAGAATTTCTTTGATGACATGGAGTCCGGCACGGCGAACTGGGAGACCAGTGAGGGCGACTATCCCCAGTTTACACGGCGTGGCTGGGAGTGGGGGACCTCTTTCCTGGTCGGCGGCAGTACGTGTTGGGGAACCGTCCTGAACGATAACTACTACAGCGGCATGAATGCTTACGTGCAAAGCCGGCAGATTGCGGTGGGAGCCCAGCCCGTGCTCTCGTATAGCGTGTGGGACCTCTTTGCTTTCGATCCCTTAACCTTCTCGGCAGACAACGATTTTGGGTATGTCGAGGTATTCAATGGTGTCGGGTGGATTGACGTTACCCCGGGTGGACCGTACCAGTGGTCGTTTGCAGACTTGTTTGGCGCCCCGGCATGGGAGAACGAAGAAGTCGAGCTGGATCCCGAGCTTTTCGCGAACCGCCTGCTGCGTGTGCGGTTCCGGGTCGAGAGCAATGGCTCCAATGAAGACTCCGGCATGTATGTGGACGATGTGCGAGTCAGAAGCCAGCGCGCATCCGGGCTCTGGGTGCTCTCGGTAACGCCAACCCCGGTAACGCCGTCCTCCACGGTGGATCTGTATTTTGACCTGTATAATGGGACCACGGGGACCTGCCACAGCGTGACGGGTGAAGTGACCAGCTCGGAACAGGGCATCAGCTTCACGAATGGCGCGCAGGTTACTTACGGTGACCTCGCTCCCGGTGAGATTCGTACCAGCTCCGCTTTGACCGTGACGCTGGCGGAGGCACAGTCGATTCTCTCGAATCCGATACGCCTGGCGCATGCGGCCACCTGCGCGGAGGGCATCCTGAGCACGGACTACCTTGATCTGAC
>CAZCDU010000039.1:8146-38072 GCA_964497125.1 uncultured Victivallales bacterium
CGCATGCGGCCACCTGCGCGGAGGGCATCCTGAGCACGGACTACCTTGATCTGACTGTAACCGGGGTCGGCGCTCCAGCCTCCACCGTCGCGCTGGCGGCCACTACGACGGAGAGCGTCAGGGATTGGACCGCGACGCCTCTACCCGGCGATGGTGGCGATCTGTCCAGCTACTTCCAGGTTATCTCCGCGGGTGATGACGGTGTTGTCAATCTGCCAGGAGCTGGTGGCGGGCCGACCGGCGATGACCGGGTGCTCTTCACGAAATCGACGACGGTTCCCTACGGCCGTTTCGGCTCCGGGGCCACGACGCCGCCGGATCTGGGCAGGTTTGACCAGATGTTCGAACACTCGATTCCAACCGGTACGCTCGTCTATGTACGTGCCTGGGATGGCGCAGGTTACTCGGATTCCATTGCCTACGGCGAGTCGGCGACCTTTGCCGTCACAAGTGACGTATCGCAGATCATCGATTTCGGCGCCTGGACCGTTGGTACGCCCGTCGATATGACCCGCGACCTCAACGGTGATACGGTGCCCGATGGTTACGACGTTCTGCGCGGGGCAGATGCGCGTGTGCCGGTGGGGCCATTGGATCCCTCCTGGACGTCGGCGGGTGAAGCCGGTGAGCGTGGTTCGGCGAGCACGCAGATGATGCGGCCCGGTCGCGTCGCGCAGTTCAGCACCAATTTCGTATTCGTTGCGGATACAGATAACCACCGTATCCAGACCTGGAGTGCCGATCTCAGTACCCTCGTCTCAACCTACACGGGCGAAGGCGTAGCTAACGGTGAGCTGAATTGGCCGCAAGGCTTGGATATCGATTTTGCATCATACCGCCTGGTCGTTGCAGACACGAAGCACGATCGCCTGGCATTGCTCTCGATTGATCCGGTCAGCGGCGTCCTGACTTATGACAGTGAGATCGCGCCGTTCGGCGGTTCATTTGATCAGCCCTACGATGTGGCCGTGATGGCGTCGGGAGAGATCCTGGTGGCCGACACCTTCAATCATCAGGTGGTGGTGCTGTCTGCAGCCGGTGCCTGGCTCAGTACAATCGGGTCGCAGGGAAGCGATGCGACGTTCATGCAGTTCCCGCGTGGCGTGTGCGCGGGCCCGGGTGACAAGATCTACGTCGCCGATACGCAGAATGACCGGGTACAGGTCTTCGCGTCG
Source organism: uncultured Victivallales bacterium (assembly GCA_964497125.1). Classification (GTDB taxonomy): domain Bacteria; phylum Verrucomicrobiota; class Kiritimatiellia; order UBA8416; family UBA8416; genus CAYLXP01. The sequence continues at coordinate 9,322 of CAZCDU010000039.1, forward strand.
GATGGTTCAATAGAGTCCGTTCTTGGTGGCAGAAGCGACACAAACAGCGTGGTGTTCGCCAGCCCGTCTGACGTGGCATTTGATATCGGCGGCCGGATGTATGTGGTTGATTCGGGTAACAGCCGGATACAGGTCTTTGGCTCGAATCTCGTCCATCTGGCAACGTACAAGCCGCCGGCCGGCGATGTGGGTTCCGGTCCGGGCGAGCTGCGCTCCCCGCAGGGCGTGTGGCCGAGCATCGACGGCTACAGCGTTTATGTGGCCGACACCTGGAACAACCGTGTTCAGCTCCTTCAGATCACGCTCGACAGCGATGGCGATGGCATGAGTGATCCCTGGGAAGAGGCCAATGGGCTCGACAGCACGGATCCGACAGATGCCAACGCGGATCCTGATGGTGATGGTGTCAGCAACCTGGGTGAATACCGAATGGGCACGGATCCCGGCAATCCCGACACTAACGGTGACGGCGTGAATGACGGCGCGTCCTTGCTGGCGGCCGAGAATCCCATGTCGGCATTTCCGCCACACGAGCCGATTGCGATTGCCGGCGCCAAAGCGACGCCTCCGGGCCATGTCCTGACATGGGAGGCCAGCGCTGGAACCACGTATCGAATTGAGATGTCCACGAGCCTGCCGGCGACCGTGTGGGAATTGCAGGAGACGGTTACGGTTCCAGAGGCGGGTGTTGTGACCTGGACGAACACGGCGCCTCCGCCGACGGGTATCCATTTCTATCGAATTCGGAAAGAGTTGTAGGAAAAGAAGACTACGAAAGACGCGAAACACGCGAAAAGGAATTTGTAGGCCACGGGTTGGCTTTGCTGAATGGAGATGATGATGCGGACTTGGATGATTGCCGGGATGGTGTTGATAGGGCTGCTTGTGTCGCCGTTGAGAGCGGAGGACACGGAACCGGAAGCACAACCGGAAGCAGAAGCAGAAGCACCGAGCCGGTTTGCCGAGATGGACGAGGAGCTCATCAAGGAGGAGATGAAGCGCCTCATGTCCGAGATCACCGACATGAGCCGCCGTTCCCGTGTGATTCGTGCCCGTGCGATGGCTCAGGATGAAGATCTCAGGGCACTGAATCAGCAAATTGCCAACCTTGAAAAGCAGATTCAGAAGACCATCGCGGAGAAATACCCGACACTTGCCGGTCTGGAGACGAAGACAGCCGAAGCAATTGCAGAGCATGGCGAGGCTGCCGCTGAGCTGCGGGAACGCAAAGCACCAAAGCCAGAAGCGGCTGGGGAGTAGCATTCTATGTTTGATGAATACGGACGTGTTTTGAAAGACGATACGGAACAGAAGGGGTTGACTATGAGAACGAAAGAAAGCGCAGTAGCAGGCCGGGGAAGGTCGCTTGTCGCTCTAATGGTTTTTGCCGGTGTCTTCGCATTGGGTGCGGTATGCGCCCAAGCCCAGGAAACCATGTATACCTACGTCAATAATACGGCTTGGGGTGCTATTACGGCTCCTGCTGTTTCTCCTGCTACAGGACTGACGAGCCCCTTCAATGTTGTGGCTGTGGCAAACCCCGGCTACGAGTTTGTTGGCTGGCAGGTCCTTAATGGCAACCTGGCGGTCGTGAACACGAATAGCGCGTCGACAGACGTCTTCTTTGACACGCCGGGTGACAGTTATCGTCTCCAGGCCAATTTTGCTCCCCTGCGCCATGAACTGAGCTGGCAGTCCATCGGTACCGGCGGTGGCACGGTCACGCTGTCTCCTACGGCCGCCGGCAATAACTATATTCCGGGAACGGTGGTTACCATGACGGCCAATCCCAATGGCAACTCATCGTTCACGCAGTGGGGTGGCGATGCCAGTGGCACGGTCTCTCCAACTACGATCACCATGAATAGCGCCAAGTCGGTCACGGCCGAGTTCTCCAGCCTGGGGAACTTTGGGGTATGGCTATACTCGCAGGTCGGCTCGACGGAAATTGGCAATCCTCAGCTCCAAGGCGGCAGCTTCAGTGGCGGACCGACCAACCTGGCCTATGGATCTCTGATCTGGTCCAGCGTCAGCACCCCGTTCGTTGATCCGAACAATACCGGTATTCGTTACATCGCTTCAGGTTACGACCGGACTGGCAGCAGCCCGGATAGCACGACGACCGGTTCGATCATGCAGCGTATTCCGCTGACGACAGACACAACGATCACCTGGAAGTGGACAACCGAGTATTTCCTGCGAGTCAAGCAGAGCGCTGGTGGCACGGTCTCCGTGGACCCGACCGGCGTTGCCAATGATGAAGAGACGGGCTTCTGGTATCCGGCGGGTTCAACCATCTCCCTTACAGCGATTCCGGAAGTACTGGCTTTCCTCTCCTGGGGTGACGACGTGTCCGGCCAATCCACCACGAACTCGGTTCTGATGGATGGTCCCAAGACGGTCAGTGCTTCGTTTGGTGATTCTGAAACCGACCAGGACCAGGATCTGCTTCCTGACTGGTGGGAAAACCAGAACGGCCTGCTTGTCGATAGAACGGCAGATCCCACCATTCACGGCACATTCGGCGATCCTGACCATGATGGACTGGGCAACCTCCTCGAGTACCAGATCTCCTACGTCATTATCACGAATTCTCCGGTTAAGGCCGATCCGCTGCATGCGGACAGCGACGGGGATGGTATGGACGACGGCTACGAGTACAACTATATGCCGGGTGGATCCAACACCGTAGCGGGCAGCGAACAGAATGCCGAGGCGGTTATTCGCTCAACGCTGATCTACGGTCCACAAGGTAACCCGGACGAGGATTTCAAGTGGAATACCTTTACGGGATACCGAACGGAAATCGGACTGGTGAACATTGAAGAGTACGTTGGACCGGACGGCATTGTTCCCGGGTCATGGCCTCTTATTGTGGCGTCCGAGGCCTCACCTTGGAACGGCGTCACGAAGAATATCTATAGGTTTGTTGAGAACAGTGATGACACGGGAGACCAGAGTTTCCCGAATACGCTTGATTCCGAGATCTCGGGTGGCGGCAACGTTGATGGCGATGGCTTCGACGACGGATTTGAGTACTCCTGGGATCAGTGGCAAGCAGCGTTCGGCGGGGCTCCTGTGAGGGATCCGCTGAATCACCGCGTGCCCTACCGATTCTTCTCGGCCACGATTACAAATGCCCACCCCGTTTCCGTTGCCTTGGGCGATTTCGATGAAGATGGCATAGACGACCTGGTCGTGGCCAACTCCGGTCAGGCCGAGGTCGATACGCTGCTTGGCCAGGGCAACGGCACGTTCCGCCTGGATGCATTCATTCCCGTGGGCTCCAATCCGCGCAGCGTCATCACCTTGGACCTGAAGATCGACGGTACGGCGAATGATATCGTGGTTGCCAACGGTGGCAGTGACAGCCTGACGGTCATTCTTTGTAATGGTGACGGGACTTTCTCTAATGTCACGACCACGGTCCCCTTGGGGGTCGGTGCAAATCCCTCATACCTGGTGGGTGGGGACTTTGACACGAATGGCATTCCGGATGTAGCCGTTGCCAACGAAGGAACCGATTCCGTCACGATCCTGAATGGTGATGGTGCCGGTGGACTGGCCGTTGTTACCAATACTATGTTGCCCGCCGGTGCGGCGCCAACTTGCATCGACGCGGCCCCCATGTATGGACCCGCAGAGGATCCGCTACTCGAGATCCTCATTCCCGAGGACCTGGTTGTTGCCAATGGTGGCGGCGGTTCATGGAGTTTGCTCCAGAATGATGGCATGGGTACGTTCACGCTGACGAACACCACGCCGATCGGGGCAGGAACCCAGCCCAGCTGCATTGCCATCGCGGACTTCAACCTGGATCTGACGAATGATGTTACCGTGTCTACCATGGCGGATGACAGCATCCGCACCTACATGGGGTATGGAGACGGCACGTTTGACGCGCCGATCACACAGTATGTCTATGGATTCAATGCCGGGTCCGGGCCTCGTCACTTTGGCGTGGGGGATCTGGACGCCAACATCAATCCGCTGGGACACCTTGACCTCGCCGTGGCGCTCCAGGGGGCGGATCCCGGTCAGATCGGTATCCTGGCAGGCACTGACACGGCACAATGGACGCTTCAGAACCTTTACGAGGTCGGCGAGGCCCCGAGCTTTGTCCTGGTCACCGATATTGACGGTGACGGGGATGATGACCTGATTGTGCTGGAACGTGATGATGACACTGTACTGGTGATGACGGGGAATGGCAGTGGTTCTTTCGCCTTGGCCGGACGCTATGACTCATCCGGTGTCATCGTCGATCGCCGTTTCAGTCCTGGCGACGTGCACGTTGAACCGACGGACTTCGGGCGTCGTGACTACGATCTCGTCTACAACACGAATACCGCCGGCGTCGGCAATTGGCTAACCGATGAACTGGAGTATGCCGCCTGGACCGGCGCCAATAATGTGCCGCCGATCTTGCGTCCTGAGTTTCCCGATCAGCCTCGCTGCTCGCATCCCTTCATGTGGGATGTCGATGGTGACCGCCTTCCCGATGGGTGGGAGATGGCCTTCGGATACGACCCGTGGGATATCGACACGGACGACGCTCTGACGACGGATGATCTCGAGAACCCGGATGGCGACTGGTTTGCCGAGTCCGGCGAGCTGCGCCACTATGCCGTCTACACGAACAGTGGCTTCCACCCCGGGACGGGATATGGGTATCTGCTCAGGTACAGGCCCGCGGGACCCAATACGTCGCCCTTCACGAACTATGAGGAGTTGGTTGGCCCCCGTGGCATACCGGCCATTACGGCGAACGATCCGAATGACACCAGTACTCACCCGAACACGCTCGACACCGACGGGGATCGAATCTGGGACGGCTGGGAGTGGTATGTTGGACTGAACGCGCACAACCCCGGCGATGGCGGGCTGGATTATGAGCAGGATGGCCTTGCAAACTTCAACGAGTTTGAGAGTCGGGCCACTTCCACGAACCTTGAAGCTGCACTGACTGCGGTTGATGGCTGGCAGAACAAGAGCCATCCCACGGATCCGTATGACGGGGATACGGATGATGACCAGCTCGGTGATGGTGGAGAGCAGGCTGCCTTCAACTACGCGATTGGGTCATCGACGCAGGCTGTTGGTTCCGTCACGAATGGCCCCGAGGTCTTCGTCTTTGGTTGGGCCGGTGGTGGCCTCAATCCGACCACGGTCGACACGGATGGCGACCACCTTCCGGATGCGTGGGAGGCCATCTATGCCGGGGCTACCGACCCGACGACCGGGGAGGTTACCGGTGGCATGGACGGGACGGCGTCTGATGCTTTTGGTGACCCGGATGGGGATGGCCTGCTGAACTACCAGGAGTACATGTGCGGCGCCGTGCCGATGTGGCAGTATATGTACAACAGTGGTGCCGCTGCGTACCTTCCCGATCTTGGCCTGTACGGATACGATCCGTATGACTGGTTCGACGACCTGCAATCGAATGGTGGTGAGTGGTATACTGGTCCGGGCGGACGCGCTCCCAATACCTGGGATCCGAACTTTGTGGTGACCCCAGCCAGGGTCCCGTTCAAGTTCACGACCGCCGCCGTACATCCAAGTGGCCTCTGGTTCTCCTCAAGCGATCCGGGACAGATCGATACTGATGCCGACGACCTCGATGACTATTGGGAGGTCTACCATGGCCTTAACCCGCTCTGGGGGGCGCTGGACACGGTGTACTCTAAGGTTCTAGGGATATCTGTCGGTACCGGCGGACTCAGTCACGATGAAAACCAATTCCCGGTTGCCGATCCGCCTGATCTTCGTCGCTATCCCTGGCTGACGGGCAATCCTGCCGCTGACCCGGATCAGGATCAGCTACCCAACATCTTCGAAGCACCGGAGTTACTGGTGGAGGCTCCGCCCTACTACCATACCGACCCATCTCCGCTATGGTTCACGGACACCAGTGCCGAGGAAAGTTTCGTGAATCAGCACTACTGGCTGGGCGATACGTTGGGCCGGCTCTTTGCCCCGCTTTGGTGGTGGGGTGAAGCTGGGATTCCGCCTAGCTACATGTTCTCGTTCGAGGTGAATGAGGGCTTTGACACCGACAATGACGGAATTGCAGACCATGCCGAGCTCGTGGATGAACCCGGAATCGGGCCTGGCGTGACCGATACGCTTGAAAGCCAGTCTCCGATCAAGCGCCGCGCGCTCTACTGCAATGGCCAGGCCGCGGCCCGCACGCTTTCCTCGTTCGCGCATCTCGTGGATGAGTTCCGTACCTTCACGGTGGAGGCGTGGATAAGGCCCGAGAACCCGGTCTCCGGTGCCCAGCAGGTTGTGGTGGAACGACCGATGATCTATCCCCAGGGCAATCCGCAGGGGGATCCCTCTGTTGTGCGTGTGAACTTCCGGATGGGCATTGATGCTGATGGGCGGCCATTCGCCGGCTATCACGGCGCGGGAGATGACATCATCTTCCGTGAAGCCAAGGCCGCGCCTCAGGGCGTGCTTCTGCCCAATAACTGGGTTCACCTGGCCTGTACGTATGATGGCTTCTATACGGTTGATGGCTACTGGGTTGGGGCACTGACGCTGTACGTCAACGGCATCATTGCTGCCGCCTTGCCGACCTCCGAGATTCCTGCCAACGGATGGTATGGTGGGCTTGATGCGCCTGTAATCTCAGGTACGCTGTACGGCGGCCCCATTGTCGTGGGTGCCGGCGACGACAATCCTTCGGGCTGGCCGCACAACCAACCCACCCTCGTTGGCGTCTACGAAGGTCTTTTCCATGATCCCCCGGAGCTGCGTGATCACTACACGGGGTGGATTGATCAAGTTCATGTCTGGGATGGGGCACGCTCGCAGGCGAATATCGTTGCATCGATGTACACGCGCTATACGCGCTCTGAGATTCACAGCATGATGAGTGGGAAGCCGGCGATTCGCTATGCCTACTCCTTCGATGACGTGCCGGATCCTGACCACAGTCCCGTTGCGCCGGCCGGCTTCAATGCCCTTGTGCATCGCCCAGTAGGCTACCCGAGTGCGCGCTGGTGGGGCCAGGCTGATGACCGCTCAACGGTTTACACGGATTACCGCTATATTCCGTGGATCGACAACCTGGCGGGGCACCAGGCCATGAACCCGCCGTTCGATACGACGAAACCGTGGACGGGTCCCACCGACTACCCGAATACAAGCAATCCGTATACCTTCATTTACGAACACTACGTCGTGTTCTCCGATGGTGTGTTCGCCGAGCATCACCCCGACTGGGATTCTCCCTACACAAGTGGTGAGACACAGCCGGGGCATCCCGAGATTGTGCTTTGGACAACCAACGGAATCTACGCCGATATGTTGCCGCTGGGCGCTGCCGCCGCGGACGAAGACGTGGAGATGTGGGACGAGGCCGGACTGGGCACCGATCCATACGACACCGATGGCGACCGGATGCCTGATGCCTGGGAGGAGGCGCATGGCCTCGATCCGCGTGATCCAACAGGACGCAACGGGGCGGATGCTGATCTGGACCAGGATGGACTCGCCAATCTCGAGGAGTACTACGCCGGGACCAACCCGAATATGGGCGACACGGATGGCAACGGTGTTGGCGATGCGGCGGAAGACGCTGACGGCGATGGTCTCTCCAATGCGGATGAGCTGATCAAGTACGGGACGATGCAGAACCGCATGGATACGGATGACGACGGTGTGACGGACAAGGAAGAGGTGACAGGAGTCATTGATCCATCCTATAGCCGTCCTGCACACAGCTCGCCACCCGAAAGCACGTCGAATGCCAAGAATTCCCGTGATCCAGCGGTTCGTCGCTGCGTGTACTTCGACGGCAATTCCCGACTGATTGTGCCGTCACATCCGAAATATGCCGGCAGTGAGTGGGGCATCGAGGCTTGGGTGAAGGCCGAAACGCAGCAGGAATCTGTTATTCTTCGACGTTCGGTCATGGACCCGGTACTGGGCGATCACGGTGTCAACTACGAGCTGGGACTGACATCGGTCGGGGCCCTGGCCGGACATGTCCGCCCCTACGTGCGGCACAAGGCTATACAGGGCGATGAGTCGATTCTTAACGGGTCGGGGAGTGCGGATGTCATCATCACCACCGCCCTGGAGAACTTCGACATTCCGTTGAATACGTGGACCCATGTTGCAGGTACGTTCGATAGCGATGCCCTGCGGCTTGAGATCTACATCAACGGCGAACTTGTCGCCTACAACCCGAATGCGATCGCCGTGCCTGCGCAGTTCTATACCTTCGCGCAGCGTGACCTCGGGCATGAGATGACCATTGGCGCCTTGCAGTCGACCGGCGTCATCACGAATGGATTTGAGGGATGGCTGGACAACGTCAAGGTCCATACGGAGGCCCTCACGACAAACACGATCATGTATCCGTTCTTCATCCCCGTGGATACGACGAATATCGTCAATACAGTGCAGACCCTGGGGCGCACGTTTGTGCCTTCCGCGGGTGTCGACCCCTCGTTGGGGAACCTCACTGGTTCGAGTCCCGTGCATGCCATGGTGCAGTTTGCGGAAGATCCTTCTACCGCGGACCTTGCTGCCCTCAAAGCGGCCGGAATTGAGGTCCAAGGCAAGGGCGGTTCCCGTGTCAGAGCCGTGAAGGCGACGGGCGCGGCGTTGGCCGAGCAGATCGACGCCAACCGCCTGCGCTGGGTCGGCGCGTTCAGTCCGAAGGACAAGCTGTCACCGAACCTCGGGGTTACGGGGCGTGAGCCAGCCCGCAACGTGTTGGTCAGCTTCTTCCCGGACGTGCCCCAGGTGGAAGCGCTTGCGCTTGCGGCAACAGCGGGCGCCTCCGTACACGGCAATGCCTTCCTGGCCGGGAAGTACATGGTGGTTTCGGCGGATGACTCGCAGCTGCTGGATCTGGTTGCCGATGACCGGGTCTCCTGGACGGCGCCCGCTCCCGACTACTTGACGTCGGGCGCGCCTGTGCATGCCTTCGACGAATTCTCGCTGCCCTTCGAGAAGGTTGGCGAGGGCTGGGATGGGCCTGGCCTGGGCTCTGCGGACCTCACCTACTTCTTCATGAACTCAACACCGGACCTCGACGTGACGACCCAGCAGGACAAGTGTGTTGAAATGATGCGTGAGTGGTCTGTCCATGCGGCTCTGACATGGAGTGAAGGAGACCGGCAAGGCTTGAGCCGGTCGATCGACATTGGCTGGTATGAGGGTGATCACGGCGACGGCGCCGACTTTGACGGTCCCGGTGGTGTGCTCGCGCATGCCTTCTTCCCGGATGACATCAACCCGGAGCCCATCGCCGGCGACATGCACTTCGACGATGCCGAGACGTGGATTACGGCGCCAGGTGACGGCTTCAGCTTGCCGTTTGTGGCCCTGCACGAGCTGGGGCATGCTCTCGGGTTGGGCCATTCAGACGATCCGTCCGCTATCATGTTCCCCTTCTATCACGATGATGTGGATCCGACCCCGCAGCAGGACGATATCGATGGAATTCAGGCGCTGTACGGCGAGCCGGTCATAGCGGCCGCCTCGACGACGGTTGGCTTCTTCTACTTCAATGATGGCGGATCGACCGCAGAGGACTTCACCCAGTTTGACGATTGGCTGGATGACTGGAAGTATGCTGCCGTGCTGGATGGAAACGCAGCATTTGCCGATGCCGACTGGACATCGACGCGCGATTATGACGATGACACACTGCCCGACTGGTGGGAGCAGCTCTATAACCTGAATCCGTTCATCAAGACGGGTGTTGACGGAGCCGACGGCGATCCGGACGGCGACGGACTGAGCAACTACTACGAGTACATCATGGGCACCAACCCACAGCATCCCGATACGGATGGCGATGGACGTAGTGACTACGATGAAGACCCGGACGGCGACAGTCTCACGACGCGCAGCGAGATCGACATCTATCTGACGAATCCTGCAGATCGCGATACTGATGATGATGGCATCTGGGATGCCGAGGAGCTGGTGAACGGAACGAAGCCAACCCAGTCCTTGAGTCCGTACGTTTCACGCGTGCTCGATTTCGGTGGTGGCGACGGGAACACGGTGGTTGTTGATTATGACGTGAACCAGAGCGATGCCAACCGGTTTGACCTCTCGACCTGGACGGTGGAGATGGTTGTTCAGCCGGAATCGGCTGTACAAACGGCAGTCCTGCTGCAGAAACGGTATGAAGGACAGGACCTGCGCAACTATGAGATCGGACTGACAAATGGGCGTCCTTACGTTCTGTATGACTCGGCCGAGCAGGGCCCCGCGATCCAGGTCGTAGCCAGCCCGGCATTGGCGATTTCCACCAACGAACGGACACACATTGCGGGCCGCAACACCCCGCCAACAGCGACCGAAAACGGTCGACTTGATCTATTCGTCAACGGCGAATATGTCAGTGGCGTAGATACGCTGGTCGAGTGCGCTGAAGGTGCGGGTGACTTGGTGCTGGGCTCCGCGGAGTACACCGGGACCATGCGGGAAGTACGTATATGGCGTATTGCACGACGGGATGAAGACATACGGATCGCACGGGATCGTACGCTCTTCTTCGGGGCCGGCGTGGGCGATGCCGGTTTCCTCCGTGTGAGCGGTGACGGTCTGGTCAAGGAATCTGCCACGACACAGGTTGGGGCAAACTTCATTGATCAGTTGGATGCTGACTGGACACTGGAGACCTGGGTCCGGACAACTGCAAGCGGTACGCTCATAGCGCGTCGTAACCAGGGCGAGCCGACAACGGATGACTTCAACTACTGGCTCGGCATCGGCGACAATGGCGCCCTACTTGGCCGTTTCGCCATCGAGTACGTGACGGTTACCGTCGACGATCAGGGCACACCGACGTTCACCATGAATGTCGATTTTGACGCCAACGACATCGTCGGTGAGCTCACGGTTAACGATGGCGAATGGCATCATGTGGCCTATGTGCGTGACGCTGACGCTTGCCGACTGTATGTGGATGGCCTCCTGGACACGATTAAGGATCCCCTCGTCGTACCCGGAGACGCCGACGGGACCGTGGTCGATGCGTGGGTGCGGGTGCAGACAGGTCCGGTGATCATGGGTGAGAACTTGGCCGGTGACTTGGACGAGTGTCGCATCTGGAACATTGGCCTGGATGAGAAACAGCTGGCGGACGTCTCGTCCCGCAATGTCTCGGGTAGTTCCGGTGGCTTGGTTTCGTATTTCAGCTTTGACTTCCAGCAGAACGATGTTGCCGATGAGCGTGCTGCGGCCCGTGACCCGGAGACGGAGTATGGTCTCTACATTGGCGATGCCATACGGGTTGTCGACGCTGAGGACGGTCCTCCGATCGTTATCAGCCCCATGCGTGTATACAGTGGTATTGCGCTGGCCGGTTACCTGGCCGCGGTGGACGGCGGCACAACCGTTGAGGACTATGTGCATGAAATGGGACTGTGGCCGTTCGACCAGGAACCGTATGCCGGTGTCCGGGGAACTAGTGTGTCATTCGTCGCGGTTAGCGACGACTTTGACGACAGCGATGGTGACGGACTGCCGGATTGGTGGGAGTCGCAGTTTGGCCTGGATCCGGGGTCTGCCCTCGGTGAGGACGGCGCCTATGCCGACCCGGACAATGATGGTCTGAGCAACTACGGAGAGTGGCAGGCCGGTACGGATCCGTTCAATCCGGACACTGCGAATGACGGCTTTAGCGATTACGACAGCCGGGAGACCGAGAACCATGCTACATGGGGATCGCTCTATGACGACGGCGATGGCATGCCGGATGACTGGGAGGTCCGCTACAACATGATATCCCCGTCAACAGGGCGTGAAGGGCCTGACCCGGCCGTGTTTGATGCGTACTTCGACCCGGACGAGGATGGTTGGAGCAACTTGGGTGAATACCAGGGAAGCTTCTTCGGAACAAACGTGGTAGCCCAGCGCAGCACAGATCCGCTTGATCCGGATGAGTATCCTCAGCCGATCGTCCATTTGCGGATGCTCTATCATGGCCCGTTGGGACCGTCCATTGACGATGTCGTCAGTGCCGAAATGCCGGTTAACGTGGCATTCTACGACACGGAAGAACGTGATGGGTTCCCGGTTGCCACGGTTCAGATGACCGTGGGTGATCTGACGACCAATGTCATGACCACGGGCCACTTGGTAGAAGGAATGAACTATGTCTTCGCCTACCTTGATGTGAATGGCAATGGCGAGTGGGATATGGATTGGACCGACAACGAGAGTGAGCCGGCCGGTGTAAGCCAGGTGGATATTGGCTTTGGTGATGGTGTCGAGATTGAGGTCGGACTCACCGAGGAAATCGGTGGCTTCTGGCGCTTCAACTGGGAGGCATCTGCGGATGCCACCAGTTATGCCGTGCACGTCAGGCGTGGCAATGACACCATCATTCGGCGCACGATCGAGGGTAACGGGCGGACCTACTTCCACGAAGGCGATTATCGTGCTGCCGGTGTATACGGCATGGAAGTGTCCGGCTATTCCTGCCTGATCTGGCAAGGAAACGACTACTTCGGCGTGGAAGCCGAGGTCCCGATTGCCGTTGTCTATCGCGTGAACGAGGCAACGGTTGAGACAACTCCGGCTCCGGAGCCCGTCACACCACACGGCTATCAGCCCTATGTCTACGCTGACAACGAAGTGGCTTGGATGATGGATGAGGATGCCACGCGCTATACGCTGGATATTGCGGGAGTCGACGGTACCGGTGGTGTTGGACCCATACTCGCGACCACGACCGAGGATGCCCCGTGGATTGACGACGAAGACGGGCGGCGGGCCAAACTCCCGTTCTATGCGGGTGACGCTGTCTCCCCGACAGCGACTTGGGAGAATGGCAAGTACTGGATGCGCTTCCAGGCGCTTGGTAACGGATCCGCCAGTGCGTATTCGGACTGGCAGGCATTCTGGATTAATGTCGAAGCCCCGGCCGATGGTGGCAAGTCCGCCATTGACGGTGACCTCTACTACTTCGGTAAAGTCCGTCATGCCTACACCAACAGCGCGTCGTATCTCGCGGGCGAGACGAATATGGTGATCGTTGTCCAGAGCTTCCGCAACGCCGCGTTCGCCGGCAAGCCGGATGCCCAGGTCCAGGTGAAGGTGCCGCCTCCGCCACTGTCCTATACCGGTACGGGCTACAAGGGCTCCTACTCGCTGCGTGGTCTGCACGATGACACGCACTACGTCCGCGCCTTCATCGACCTGGATGGTGACGCTGAACTGGACTACTTTGAGCCACGCGGCTTCAAGCGAGAGGGCGTCCTGAGCGTTGGGTACGATCCCTTCCCGATTCAGCTTGAGTCTGGCGTGGGCGTGCAGGAGAACCAGATCCGCATCGTCATCCGCGACAACGACACGGATAACGACAACCTGGCTGATGGCTGGGAGTGGGCGATGTGCAACACCTTGGCGTACGGGACGGGAGACGACCCGGACAACGATGGCGCTGACATGATGCAGGAGTACCTGGATACGCTCTATGACTCCGATCCGCTGGACCCGGACACCGACGACGATGGCTTGCTCGACGGCTATGAGATTGATCACGGACTGTCAACCCACGACGCCGACACCGATGGCGATGGTCTTGACGATGGGTTTGAGGTCAACGGTGGACTTGACCCGCTCGACTCAAAGGGTGATGCCGATGGCGATGGTATGATCGATTCTGAAGAAGTCATCTACGCCAAGACAGATCCACGCGACGAGCAGGATGTACTCTTCCTGTTGGCGCGGCAGGCGGTCGTTCCGTCACCTGGCGCCGAGGTCGAGATCCTATGGGAAGGCAAGTTCGGCGTTAATTACGTGGTTCAGGGAAGTTCTGATCTCCAGAGCTGGGTGGACCTTGCGACATCAGATGGTGTCGGTGTACACAAGTTCACAGATTCGGCCTCTGGCGGAGTGAAGTTCTACCGGGTTGTCATTCGGTAATTGAGGGCATTTGTTATAGATAGGCGTGCCTTGCGTGTCGCGTCTTGTGTTGCATTGGGGGGCGGGTTCGCCTATGCTCCCCCAGTATTTGGAGATAAAGGGAGGCGTTGATGAGATCCGTAGTTTGCAGAGTTTTGCCATTTTGTTTGCTGATGTTCGTTGCCGGCTGTGAATGGGATTCCAGCGGGGATGATGGCGGCTGGAGTGACTCCTACAGCTGGATCAACTTCAGTGGTCTGTATCTGGGCATCAACGGCCCCATCGTGGGTGGGTTCACGTATGCAAGCGATGACTCCTCGACGGACACCGTCGGCACGGTTGTCAACGGCGAGGCCGGGGGAACCGCGTCCGCCTTTCAGACCATCATAACCGGAACCCTGGCAAACCGTCCCGGCGTTGTGCCCGGGTCCGTCACGATTGTCTTCTCAGCAACCGTAGCGAACGGATCAAGCGGGTCGTTCACCGATGATGGCTCGGGAGGACTTTCGGGATCCGTGAATCTCGTCGGCCCCGACCCCGCTACTGCGCAGCCGGCTACAGGCACGATCAACTATACGACGGGGGCTTGGACTCTGACTCTGACGAGTCCGGGACTTCTCACGGATGCAACGATAACAGTTAGCTACTCCTATGACGCCGGCTCGGCCACAACGACGACCGACGACTCTGGTATCAGCGTCGCGGGCGGCCAAGTCGATACGATCCTTGTTGAGCAGGTCGGTAACCGGCTGTTCTTCACGGATAGCAATGGCAATACCTACGAGGGGCGCTTTAACGTCGTGTCAACCGCCGGTGGTGACAGTTCCGGCTCTACTGCGGGAACCGTCGTTGGATCGTTTCAAGTGAACGGAACCCCGGCTGGTCAGGCCGTGACGATTAGCGGTACCTTTACCGGCGCCTACACGCCGGCGAATTCCGATAGTTCCGGCAGCTCGGGCACGGGGGGCGTTGAGACACACGGCCGTCTCAGCTCACGCTCGATCGAGGGAATCTGGTTGCAGCCGAGTGGAACGGCAAACGTCAACGGCACAACCTCGGATCTTGACGTGTCAACAACCACGACGACCAATTAGTGTAGTCGTGTGGGAGTAGCCCTGTGGCCACGATGAAGGTCAAGGATTTCGATAGTTATCGTGCGCCCAACCGCAAGCCTTGGGGGGCGTTGGTAATCCTTGCCGTGATCGGGGCCTGCGTCTATTGGTTCTTCTTCCGTGAGCCGCCACCGGACGTTCCTGATGACAAAGCGTCAGGGCGATCAGAGGTGTCGGACCATCCGAAACCGGCGGATGATCGGGAATCGGCCGGAGCTGACGCCGCTCCTGTGGTTGTCACACCCCCAGCCGACGTGGCGCTGATGATGGATGAAGCCGCCCAGCTCGCGACAGACGACAAGCTGGTTGAGGCGCGGCGTCGATACCTGGAAGCCTTCAAACATTCCTCCGATCCGAGTGTCCGGCGGCAGATTGAGCGCAAAGTAACGCCACTTAACGTCGAATTGGTGATTAGTCCCCGGCAGATGCCGGAGAAAGAGGACTACCTCGTCAAGTCTGGCGATTCCCTGGATCGGATCGCTCGCCGTTACGGTACCACCACGGAGCTGATCCAGAAGAGCAATCTGTTGATGAACCCGAATATCATCAAGGCTGGGGACAGGTTACGTGTCTTCACTGGGAAGTTCGAGCTGGCTGCCAGCAAATCACGCCATGATATGGTCGTGACCATGAACGGGGAGTTCTTTAAGCGCTACAAGGTTGGCACCGGCCGCTATGGCAAAACCCCGGTTGGCACGTTCGTCGTGCGCGAGAAGATCGCGGAGCCGGTGTGGTGGCGTCCGGATGGCCGTGAGGTGCCGTTCGGGGATAAGGAGAACATCCTAGGCACACGCTGGCTTTCGCTCAAAGCGACGGGCGAGACGGAGAATGTCCGCGGCTATGGCATTCATGGCACATGGAAACCGGAAAGCGTGGGGTCAGCCTCCAGTGCCGGCTGTCTGCGCATGATTAACGAAGAGGTCGAGGAGTTGTTCACCTACATCCCCGTGGGAACGGCACTCACGATCACGGATTGACCAGAGAAATCTAGAATTGGAAATGGGACTTATATGACGTATAAGTCCTATTCTTTTTGACCAGCAACCCGAAACCATTAACTAGCAACCAGGACCAGGTATCATGCATCCATACAGAACACATACATGCGGCGCACTGACAAGCGAAGACGCCGGCAGTGAAGCTCGCCTCTCCGGCTGGGTCTTTCGCAAGCGCGATCATGGTGGCGTACTCTTCATCGACCTCAGGGACCACTACGGCATTACACAGGTCGTGGTTCACCCCGACCGTGCGTTCTTCGAAGAAGCCCAACGCTGGCGCTCAGAGAGTGTGATTACCGTTACCGGGCGGGTAGAGAAACGCTCAGACGAAACGATCAACACAACCCTTCCGACCGGTGAGATTGAAGTTTTCGCTGATGCCGTTGAGGTCCAATCAGCTGCGGAACCGCTGCCGCTACATCTGGCGGGTGATGATGAAGGACCTGAGGAAACGCGTCTGCGCTACCGCTTCCTTGACCTGCGTCGCGAACGCCTGCAGAAGAACATCATCCTGCGGGCACAGATTATTGCCAGCATGCGCCGTCGCATGACGGAGAAGGGTTTCAACGAGTTCCAGACTCCGATTCTGACCAGCAGTTCACCGGAAGGCGCCCGTGACTACCTGGTTCCCAGCCGCGTCCATCCCGGGCAGTTCTATGCTTTGCCGCAAGCCCCGCAGCTCTTCAAGCAGCTTCTGATGGTGTCGGGGTTTGACCGCTATTTTCAGATTGCGCCCTGTTTCCGTGATGAGGACGCCCGGGCAGACCGTTCGCCCGGCGAGTTCTACCAGCTCGACATCGAGATGTCCTATGTGACCCAGGATGAGATCTTCGCCGTTGTCGAAGACGTGCTGTCCGGAATCTTCGAGGAGTTCTCTGACTGGCAGAGTGATTCCGCTCCTTTCCTGCGTATTCCTTACCGTGAAGCCATGCTGAAATACGGTAGTGACAAGCCGGATCTGCGGATTCCGATTGAGATTCGCGATGTTTCGGATGTGTTCGCCGAGAGCGAATTCAATGCGTTCCGCTCCGTGGTGGCCAAGGGTGGGGTTGTCCGTGCGATTCCCGTGAAAGACATCAGTGACAAGCCGCGCAGCTTCTTCGACAAGATGGTCGAGTTCGCTCAGTCTGTCGGAGCAAAGGGCCTGGCTTACCTGGTATGGGAAGAGGGCAATGTCAAAGGACCCATCGCGAAGTTCCTGAAACCGGAAGACATGGAAGCCATCGCTTCACGTTGCGACGTTGGCGTCGGTGACGTGGTGTTCTTTGTGAGTGACAAAGAAGATCGTGCCAACAGCATTTCCGGCGAGGTCCGCCTGAAGTTGGGGAACGATCTGGACTTGGTGGAGCAGGGCGTCTATCGCTTCTGCTGGATCGTGGACTTCCCGATGTTTGAGTACGACGAAGAATTGGGGCGCGTGGTCTTTTCACACAACCCATTCTCCATGCCCCAGGGCGGAATGGAAGCACTTGAGGGAGACGATCCTCTCCAAGTGCTGGCGTACCAGTATGATATCGTGTGCAACGGCTGCGAGCTCTCCAGTGGGGCCATCCGTAACCATCGCCCAGACATCATGTACAAGGCGTTTGATATTGCCGGCTATTCGCAGGAAACCGTCGATGACGAGTTCGGCGGCCTGATTCGTGCCTTCCGCCTCGGAGCCCCGCCTCATGGTGGCCTGGCTCCGGGAGTGGACCGTATCGTGATGCTGCTGGCTGACGAAACAAACATCCGCGAAGTCATCGCGTTCCCCATGAACCAAAAGGCACAGGACCTCATGATGGGCGCGCCGTGTGATGTTTCAGAGAAGCAGCTGCGCGAGCTCCACATCAAACTCAACCTTCCCGAAGAGCACAAGTCCGAGACGAATGTCCCGATTGATGTGAAGGATCACTCCTGAGGAAACCCGGAAAGGCTGAAAAGCTGAAACCGGGAGCTCGTCTGCTGCCCTGGGCTATTGTAGGACAGGCTTCCCCGTATTCGGGGAGCCTGTGTTCTTCACCGCACCACCACACGCTCCCTCGGGGACTCGGGAAGCGCGTCCTACAACGGAGGGCGATGCCCCAGCAGATCCGCAATCGCCACTTCTTCTTCGCTCCGGTCGGCGAGCGTTTTGATGCGGACGGTGCCGGATTCAATGTCGTCTGGGCCGATGTAGATGGCCTGGGGGGCGGCGCCTCTTCCGGCGCGCTTGAAGAAGGCTTTCGGCTTTTCTGCGTGTAGAGCGATTTCCACACGCTTACTGCTGCGACGCAGTGCGGCCGCGATGCGTACGGCGGTCTCCTGTTGCTCCTGTTGCATGAAGCCGATGATGTAGTCTGGAGCACTATCAGCCGCGTCAGGTGTAAGATTGAGTTCGGCAATCAGCTCAGCAATCACAACATCGCCGAAACCGAGTCCGACGCCAGTGGCAGGAGCTCCGCCAATATCGCCCAGCAGGTTGTCGTACCGCCCGCCGCCGAAGATTGCCCGGAACTTGTTCTCAACGTCGAATGCCTCAAACACGATGCCGGTGTAGTACGCGAGGCCACGAATGACCGCGATATCGAACACCACAATGTCAGCAACACCGTAGGCATCCAGCGTCGCCAGGAACTGCTTTACGTCCAGGTATGCCGGCGTATCCTCGCCGAGCATCTCCCGCGCCTGTTCAAGCGTCGAGACCTCAAGGAGGCTGAAGATCGTCGGCATGGCATTCGCATCCACGCCTTCTTTGATCAGGAGGTCCTGGATGGCGGTGTCCGGGATCTTGCCGCGCTTGTCCAACGCCAGGAATGTCGCTGCATGGTGAGATGCGTCGATGCCCAGCTTGAGCAGGAGTTCAGACAGTAAGGCTCGCGAGCTGAAGCGCACGCGGTAGTGGTCTGCAGTCAATCCAAGCCGTTCCATCGCGGCAGCAGCCGTTGCAATAACCTCTGCTTCGGCGGCGATAGACGTTTCCCCGATGACATCCAGGTTCCACTGGTAGTGTTCCCTCTTGCGTCCGCGCGTGGTCCGTTCGTAACGGAAACACTGGGCGACCGTAAACCACTTGAGCGGCATGTTGAGTGCGCCCTGCCGGGCTGCGACCATGCGCGCCAGTGTCGGGGTCATTTCAGGCCGCAGGGCCAGATCTCTATTGCTCTTGTCCTTGAAGTGGTAGATCTGGTCGACGATCTCTTCACCCGATTTGCGCTTCAGCAGATCAAGGCTCTCAACGACGCAGGCGTCGTATTCATCGAATCCAGACTGCCGCGCGGCCTGCCGCCAGGCGTTGAAGACCGCATTCCTGAGGCGCATCTCCTCGGGATAGAAATCGCGCATACCGCGCGGCGGGGCAAATGAAATAGTGTTGGCTGCCATGAGAGAGGTCCGAGCGAAAAGGGCGCTTACGCTTCAGCGCTGCCGTTGTCCGCAACACGCTCTTTCATCTTCTTGCCGGGCTTGAAGCGTACGACGTTGTGCGGCGGAATGGGAACCGGCGTGCCGGGATTGTTGGGGTTGCGCCCGACACGTGCCTTGCGGAGGCAGACATCGAAGACACCGAAGTCGCGGAACTCAACGTGATCGCCCTCAACCAACGCGTCGGTTACATAGTCCAAAGTCTTCTGGATAACGGCGAAAACATCTTGCTGGATAAGCCCGGTCTCCTTGGAAATGCGGACGACCAAATCACGCTTAGTCATGGCTCTCAACTCCTCGCTCCGGCACGGACACACTGACGCGCGGGCTCTTACAAATGGGTTCTGGGTTCCTGACGAACGTTGGCTATTTGACACCATGACAGAGACTTATGCAAGGGAAAATGCAAAAGCCGGTTGTAGAGCGCGGCACGCACAATGTGGAATGCCCTCGTTTTGCTCCGGCAGGCGCCTACGGACAGAGCAGGGACTCGGACGACGCGTCTCAGGTGAGGGTGTGGCCATCGACCTGTGTTGGCGTGAACGAAATGACATCATTGACCCGCATATCGGGAGCGGCGATGCGTACGGGGAGATACTGGTCGGTCCAACCGGTGGCCGCACCGGCTGCGTCAATCTTCTCCACAAGCGCCGTAACAGGTTTGCCGATGAAGGCTGCAGCGAATGCCGCGCGCTTGGCTTTTCCAAGGGCAATCAGTTCGGCAGAGCGCACCTTCTTCGTGGCAGCATCGATCTGCCCCGGCATATCGGCTGCCGGAGTTCCGCGTCGCTGACTATAGCTGAAGACATGCAGGTTACTGAAGGGGAGATCCCGTACGCACGCCACAGTACTTTCGAACTCGGCATCGGTTTCGCCTGGGAACCCAACGATGATGTCGGTTCCCAGTCCCAGGTCAGGGACACGGCTCGTGGCATAGTCAACCACGCTGCGATACTCGGCTACGGAATAGCGTCGCCCCATCCGTTGAAGCGTCTCATCGGCACCGCTCTGAAGAGGTAGATGCAGGAAGTGGCAGAGCTTGTTCGACACGGCCATGAAGTCGATGACGTCACGCTCTACCGTTGTGCTCTCGATTGAGCTAATCCGCACACGGGCAATTCCATCAATGGACTCAACATCCTGGAGCAACTCAACAAGCCCGTACGTGCCGTTGTGATAACACCCGATGTTGGCCCCGGTGATAACGACTTCGCGGAATCCTTGCTCAGCCAGGCCACGAACGTCGTTCAGCACCTCTTGCCGCGGGCGACTACGAGGGGCTCCGCGCGCATCCGGCACGATGCAGTAACTGCAGCGAAAGTTGCAGCCATCCTGGGCCTTGACGAGTGCACGCGTTGCCGAGAACAGGGGCGTCGCAGGGTGGGGGGAGTCCTCCATGTGGATGTCGTGGTCAGGCTCGAGACCTTCGGCGCCATGCAGGAGTTCAATCAGCCTGAACTTATCGGTCTGGTCGGCAAGCAGGTCGACGCCCGTTTCCTGTAGGAGGTGGGCGCCATCGTGTTCCACGGCACAACCGGCCAGGACGACAATACGAGCGCCGGCCCGGCGCAACCGTCTTGCCCACCTTGCGCAGTCACGTTGTGCGCCGTGGGTAATGGTACAGGTATTGACGACCGCGACGTCGCATGACTGCTCGGCTTCGACGATGCCATAGCCGGCGGCCTCGAATTGAGCCGCAATCTGGGCCGTCTCGGCCTGGTTGAGCCGACAGCCGATCGTCTTGAAAGCAACGGTGCGCATAGCGGTGTTAAGTGTTGAGCCGGCCTGGCGTTACGCCAACACAGCACCGGTGCCGGCATTCTTCACGAGCTTGGCGTACCGATGCAAGTACCCCGTCTTAATCCGCGGTTCTCGCGGCTCAAACGCGGCACGCCGCTCGGCTATCACATCGTCCGACAATACGGCTTCGATAGAACGCTCCGGGATACTGATGCGTATGATGTCACCGTCCGCGAGAAGACCGATGAGTCCGCCCTCAGCCGCCTCGGGCGACACGTGCCCTATACAGGCTCCACGCGTCCCACCGGAGAAACGACCATCCGTGATTAGGGCAACGCTTTCGCCAAGTCCCTGCCCCATGATATAGGAGGTAGGTGCCAGCATCTCTTGCATGCCAGGCCCGCCTCGAGGTCCTTCGTAGCGAATCACGACGACATGTCCAGGTTTGACCTTGCCTTCCAGAATCCCATCACAGGCCTCTTCCTGTGAATCAAAGATAATCGCTTCACCCTCGAACGTCAGCATGCTGGCTGCTACGCCGGCCTTCTTGACAACGGCGCCCTCCTCGGCAAGGTTGCCCCGAAGAATCGTTAAGCCACCGTCTTGCGAGTAGGCATCAGCGACGGCGTGGATGACTTCGGCGTCCTTGATTGCCGCACGACTCACATTCTTCCAGATCGTCTTGCCGGTAACGGTGATGCAATCCTTGTTGAGCAGTCCCTTGATGCGGCCGATTTCGCGAAGGATGGCGCTGACACCACCCGCACGATCCACATCTTCGATGTGGTAGTCGGATGAGGGAGACACTTTGCAGATGTTGGGACAACGCTTCGAGATGGCATTGATCCGTTCAAGGTCATAGTCAACGCCGGCCTCATGTGCGACCGAAAGTGTGTGCAGTACGGTGTTGGTACTGCCTCCCATGGCCATATCCAGTGCGAATGCGTTGTCAACAGAGGCTTCCGTCACAATATCGCGGGGGAGGGGACCACCCTCAGTGGCGAGCTCGACGATACGCTTTGCGGCTTTGCGGTAGAGACCTTTACGGCGGGGATCAACCGCCAGGATGGTTCCGTTGCCGGGCAGCGCGAGACCGATCGCCTCACACAGGCAGTTCATGGAGTTCGCCGTGAACATGCCGGAACATGAACCGCAGGTGGGGCAGGCGTTCTCTTCGATGTCTCCAAGCTGCTCGTCGGTCATATTGCCCTGACCATGGGCGGCAACGCCCTCAAAGACACTAATGAGATCGGCCACTTTGCCATCACAAGTCTTGCCTGCCGCCATTGGGCCTCCGCTGACAAACAGTGTTGGGATGTTGGCTCGTATGGCTCCCATCATCATGCCGGGCACGATCTTGTCGCAGTTGGGTATGCAGACGACAGCGTCAAAGCAGTGCGCATTGAGCATCGATTCCACCGAGTCGGCGATGAGCTCACGACTCGGAAGCGAGTACTTCATGCCACTATGTCCCATGGCAATGCCATCACAGATCCCGATGGTGTTGAACTCGATAGGAACGCCGCCGGCCCGCCGGATGTAGCGCTTGATATACTCGCCAACCTTGTTGAGGTGACAGTGCCCCGGAATGATCTGGGTGTAAGAGTTACAGACGGCGATGAAGGGCTTCTTGAAATCGTCGGACTCGATGCCGGTTGCACGAAGCAGGCTGCGGTGCGGCGCCCGCTCCCAGCCCTTCTTGATCTGATCGCTGCGCATGGGAATGCTCCTTATGCTTAGTCGTCGAGCGTGTCGACGCTGGCCGCCTGTTTGAGATAGGGCCAGTACTGTTTAGTGTATACGAAGAGAGAGATGATGGTGATGACGAGTGTCACCGCCACGAAAGCATGTGCAAAGGCGTGAGGAATAAACTGGATCGACGGGGGTGCCTCTTCACGGAAGTATACGACGCAGATCATGGGGAAATTGAGTGCTGTTCGAAGCTTGCCCGACCAGTTGGCTTTTCCGCTCACATTATACATGGAGCCGATAGACCGAAGAAAGGTCACCCATTGGTCCCGGGCCAGGAAGAATAGGGTAAGGACCAGCATAACCGTAGAATAGGCAATGTGTCCGTTGCGTAGCGTTACAAAGACCAGTAGAGGAAGGGACGCCAAGTAGAAGAACTTGTCCATGAGAGGGTCAACGTGGGCACCGAACTGTGTCACGACGTGGAATTTGCGCGCAAAGTAGCCATCAAACAGGTCTGTCACAGCAGATAGGACCAGGCACGCGAAGGTGACACCGAAGAGCCACCCGTGCCGGTGCGCGGGGTTGACGTAGACGATGGCCCCAGCGAAAAAGAGAAGCACCAGCGGGAAGCGAACAAACGTCAAAAACGTCACAAAAGCCAGTTTCGATTTCTTGCTCATGTGGTGTGGTCTCCTCATTTCTTGCCAAAACTGCAGTCTAAAAAGAAGGGGGCAGGAAGTCGAACACTTCCTGCCCCCTCGGTAGTCGTTCAGTCGGGTCTATGCACCGAGCTGGTAACGGGTGAACCGTTTGATCTCAAGCGTGTCACCGAGCTCTTTGCCCTTCTCCTCCAGGAGCTGTGTAATGCTCTGCTTCGGCTCTTTCACGAAGCCCTGGTTGACCAGGCACGTCTCGGCAAAGAACTTCTGGATCTTCCCGTCAACGATCTTGTCAACGATGTTCTCCGGCTTACCTTCAACTTGCTTGGCGAAAATGGCGCGCTCTTCTGCAATGACATCCTCAGGGATTTCGGCAGAGGTCAGGTAGGGCGGTGCTGCTGCCGCGATGTGCAGCGTCAGGTCCTTCACGAGCTCATCAAAGGCAGGGGTGGTCACGGTATCATCCTTGCCGCAGGCGACTTCGACCAGCACACCGACCTTGCCGCCCATGTGGATGTAGGATGCGACCTTGCCCGGTCCGGCGAGCTGGAACCGTACATTACGACGAATCTTGAGGTTCTCGCCAATGGCGGCGATCTTCTCCATCAGGACATCGTTCATGACTTCCGAGAGCTCCTCATCCGTCTCAAGTGACTTCTCGGATACTTCTACGACGAACTGCTTGAAGTCATCATTGCGTGCTACGAAATCGGTTTCGCAGTTAACTTCAGCCATGGCGATGGTCGTGCTGTCATCGTTCGCAGCAGCAGCGATAATGCCCTGGTTGGCGGCCTTGGCGGCGCGCTTCTGTGCGACAGCCATGCCACGTTCACGCAGTAGCTTCATGGCAGCGTCCATGTCCCCTTCGGTCTCAACCAGTGCCTTCTTGCATTCCATCATGCTGACGTTTGTCGCGTCTCTCAGCTCTTTGACTTGTGATGCTGTGATAGCCATTACAATTCCTCTCCTTACTATAGATGTTACGATGCCTGGTGGCAGTTACTCAGATGCTTCGGCCTTGGGCTCAGCTTCAGCTTCAGCTTCTGCCGGTGCCTCTTTGGCCTCTTCGGCCTCTTCAGCTTTGGCTTCAGCTTTGGCTGCCTCGGCCTTCTCAGCTTTGGCTTTGGCTGCTGCTTCGGCCTTGGCCTTCTTGGCCTCTTCAGCCTTCTTGGCTGCTTCGGCTTCAGCGGCGGCCTTTGCGGCCTCTGCGGCGGCCTGCTTGGCTTCCTCGGCCTTCTTGGCCTGCTCAGCTCTTACCTTGGCTGCCTTCTTCTCCTCTTCAGCGCGCTTGCGGGCCTCTTCGGCCGCTTTGCGTGAATACTCATCGTTGCCCTTCTTGACCGCTTTGGCAATCTCGCTGGAAATCAGCTTGATAGCGCGGATCGCGTCATCATTACCGGGAATCGGGTAGTCGATCAGGTCCGGGTCGCAGTTCGTATCCACGATGGCGATGACCGGGATGTTCAGGCGGTTGGCTTCCTTGATGGCAATATCTTCACGATTGATGTCGACCACGAACATGGCTCCGGGGAGCTTGTTCATATCGGCAACACCACTCAGGTTGCGGCGCAGCTTGGCGAGCTCATGACGGGCACGAGAAGCTTCCTTCTTATGCATGGTATCGAGAACGCCGTCCTTCTCCATGGCTTCAAGTTCTTTGAGGCGCTTCACGCGCTGACGAATCGTATCTGAGTTCGTGAGCATGCCGCCCAGCCAGCGATGGGTAACGAAGGGCTGGTTAGCCTCTTCCGCTGTATCGGTGACAACCTTCTGCGCCTGCTTCTTTGTGCCAACGAAGAGAATCGAGTCCCCCGTTGCTGCCACGTCATAGACGAATTCGGCTGATTTCTGGAGCAGAACAAGGCTCTTGGCAAGGTCGATGATGTGAATGCCGTTGCGCTTGTCAAAGATGAAAGGCTTCATCTTCGGGTTCCAGCGCTTGGTCTGATGGCCGAAGTGGAGGCCGGCATCCAATAGATCGCGTACGCCAACTTCCTGGACTTCGTCCTGGGTCTCTTCTACTACGGTTTCGTCTGCCACAATGTACTCCTTTGTTTGCCGGTGCGCATAGCGCAACCGCATTCATTGAATCCGCTTTGGCTTCCGGTTGTGGGCCGAAAACACTCGCTTCCTCTCTGCCACAGAGCAGAGACAAGCGCGAACCATAGCAAATAGGCGGTTCGGCGCAAGCAGATTCTGCCTGATTCTGGTCCTTGGTTTCTAGCCACAACAGGAGTTGTTCTCCGAACGGGTGGCGGTTGCAGAAGATCTGAATTCTCACGAATCCAGCTACAGGGAGTAGAAGGTTGCTGGATTTGTGAGCATTCAGGCTGCGTCTCAGAGGTCTGGGGTAGGTGAATTCTCCGATTCCTCAGTCTTAGAGAATGACAAGGACGGGGAATGGTGGGTTGCGTGGGGAAGGTGGTGCTCTATAATATGCTGGTATGAAGGTGACTCAATATCCTGTGAAGGTTTTGGATTCGCTCCTGGATCGCGTTGTGGCCGTGGTGGGAGCCGTTGGCGGATCACAGTTGCCGGGGTATATCCAACATTACATGCAGCGGCTGGGGGGGCACGTCGCAGAGGCCGAGAAGAACGTGGCTGGTTGGCAACAGATTGCGGACGGCGCGACGAACGGCGACGTTGCCGGGTTGGCTGGTTTCTACCTGCAGTCGACGGATCCTGAAGTGATCGCAGCAGGATCGAAGTGTTCGGCTGACCTGGCACGAGCTGCAGAACTGCGAACAGCCCTGGATGCGCTGCAGGATGCGTCGGTCTGGGAACGTCCTCTTGCTTTTCTCGGTCACTTTGACCCTCAGATCGCCGATGCAACTCTCGAGAGTTTTTCTCCAAATATCCCCCTCGACCTCGAGGGGCTTATCTATGCCGCATGCGGCTTTGTGTTGGGTGTTGTGGCCTACCTGGGTGCCAAGCAGGGCTGCTTGCTGCCCGTAAAGCGACGCAAGCGACGCAAAGCGCTGCAGGAAACGCAGAGGGGCGAAAGGGCCTGAACCTTCACCCTCGTGTTTGGCCCTGTCGGGGTGGACCGTGGCGTCCCGACGCGGTCGAGCAAAGTGGGTGCCTGCCGTGTGACAGAGGAGAACATTGTGCTTTAATGTCTCCTGAGAGGCCCGTCTTTTGCACAACGCCGTCGGGACGCCGGCGTCCACCTTTCCCCCTGCAAAGTTTCACCCCTGAATGATCCGGGTCGGCTCGGAGGCGCCGCTAGCCCAGCGTCTCGGCAATGCACCGGAACCCATCTATCGGATATCGCCCCCAGCCGGTGTTTGAGCGTTCTGCCAGGATTCCATCGCTCTGTAGCTGGTTGAGGCGTGCGCCGAATGATCCAGCGTTGGCAGGCAGGGGTTCTGCCACCCCATGTGCCAGGAGAAACTCCCGGTTTCGCGGCGCAAACGTGCCTATCGGGGGATCGACGATGAACATTGGCAGCCCCAGCCCCACGGCCCAGTTCGACCGCTCATGAGACGGCGCAACGAAGTAGTCCAGTACGTCGAAATGCGCCCGGGTCACGGCGTCAAGGGAAGGTCGATCCTCGTAGGTCAGCAGCAGCGCCCCCGCCGGTGGCACTTGCGTGGTCTCTGTACTCAGGGTGAGACCACGCCGTCTGAATGCCCGCGACGCCTTGCGGGCGAAGGACCCCCCGCGGCGCGCAAAGAAAATCGCGCTCCCGCCGTGAAGGACGGTCGACAGTGCCGCAGAAACCAGGGAATCCACATGTGCGGCTGGTTCGGCTCCCGATGAGAAGAACCCGCCCGTTAGGAAGTCGGATGTAGCAAGGCGCTGTTGTCTTTCTGCCTGTAGGGCCGCCGCAGATTCTGCCAGTTGCGGCTCAATGCAGAGCCCTGTCACCACTACGTTGTCAGCATCCGCCCCTGCGTTCAGAAACACCTGCGCCACCTCCGAGGTGGGCACGAGGATTGTGTGCCGGCCGTCCACGAGGCACTCAAAGGGGACAACGACCTCGCCATGTTGGTAGATGAGATGGGCGTGTTCCCGAAGCAGCGACACCAGGATGGGGTGGGCCACAACCAGGGGGGCTTGGCGCCCGGCAAAGTGCTTCTGCAGAGGGCGGCCCGCGGCCTGCAGGAGCGGGCCGGGCGTGTTGTAGTCCGTTGCGTGTCTTAGCCGCGAATAGAGCGATGTCTGGCCGCCACACGAGGAACCGAGGAGGTAGGCCGCTCGTGCAGCACGCCACACGGCGTGTGCGAACCCGCTCGTAATGCCAAGCACGTCTGCGATCTCACCCCGTGAGGCGAGCGGCAGGGATTCTACAATGCCGTCGAGATAGAACGGATGACCCCGGCCGACTCCCGTATAGAGAAAATCGACCCTGTTAGGTTCATTTGTGCTGGAGCACGAAGTGTTTGCTGATGTAGTCAATGCTCTCCTCGAGCGAGGGCAGGATCTTGGTGCAGAAGCGCACCATCCATGGGTTACACTCCTTGAACTCGAAGGGCGAGAAAGCCACTACGAATTTACCGAGATCATGTGAGGCATAGAAGACCTCCATGGCCGTGCCGACGGATGGCTTGTTGTAGTTGACCAGAATGATATCGGCTTCGCGTACATCCTGAAGATCGAACTCGACGATCTCGTTGGCACTGTCAACTTCACGATCCTTGAAGTCCCGACGCATGGGGTCCAGCATGATGAAATTGGGGCTGAGTTTCGCGAGGGCCAATTCCCGCCAGCTGCGGGCTACACCCTCCTTTTCGTCCATGATGGGTCCGCAAAGGTATATCTTCTTCATCCTGATCTTTCCTGTAGCTTGGGTTTGGTTCGAGAACCGAATTTAGGCAGCGGATGACTGGCCGTCAAGTTCTTGAACATGAAAGGGCCGGGCCCTATGATTCGGCTCCGGCACGGACGCGTTGTCTGTGCCTGCTATGGGATGCCCTTATGAGCCATAAAGTGGTCCGAGTTCTCGTTGTCGCGGTCTGCCTGTTGGCCGCTCTGCCTGCCCTCCATTTCCATGCCAGCTGTGATATCTGGCCGGAGGATGATGCCTACATCACTTATCGGTATGTTCAGAATGCCATGGCGGGTAGGGGGTTGGTCTACAATGCCGGTGAGCGTGTGTTCGGGTCGTCGAGCCCGCTGTATACGGTGGTCTTGTGCAGTCTGAAGCGCGTTCTCCCAGCGGTTGATATTGCGGCCCTGGCCGTTCGTTCCAACGTGGTGCCCTATCTGGCAGCGGCGCTCTTGTGAGCACGGACTGAGTAGCTGATGGATCGGGGCTGGATTCTGGTCACGATAGG
>CAZCDU010000040.1:0-37725 GCA_964497125.1 uncultured Victivallales bacterium
CATTCGCACGACCACAACATGTAGCGGCTACTGGAGTCAAGGATATACCCCCATGTCGGCAACGGGCAGATCTACTGTGATACCTTTGCCTCTGATGGTTTCAGTCGGATTGTCTGGACTAATGGCATCTTCTCCGTACGGGACAGCAAAGAAGACCACCCCATTACCGGCATCCGCTGGATTGGGGCCGCTGCTTTCTGCAACTGGCTCAGTGCGCGCGACGGGCTTGTTGCCTGTTATGACCTCGCCACAGGCGACTGCGACCTCACGAAGCACGGTTATCGTCTTCCCACAGAGGCCGAGTGGGAATATGCCGCACGCGGCGGCTTGCACGCCCCCTACTGTGTCCTGCCCTGGGGGAACGACACGAATTCGACTGCCCGCGCCAACTGGCCCAACTCCGGTGACCCATTCGAGACGGGAGCGTTCCCCCAGACCACGCCTGTTGGCTATTACGACGGCTCGGACCAGGATGGATACCAGACCCAGGATGGATCGAACGGGTACGGCCTGTACGATATGTCGGGCAATGTCTGGGAGTGGGTCAACGACTGGTATCATCGCGACTACTACTCGGTCAGTCCTGCAACCAACCCGCCCGGCCCCGAGACCGGCAGCACAATGCCTGACGGAAAGACATGGCACGGACTGCGAGGTGGGAACTGGTACAATGGCGAACAGTATTACGGGCATGGGCGGTGTGCCAACCGTGACCCGGGGTACTACCGCGGACCACTTGATCCCAATCACCCGTTCTACCACGTCGGGTTCCGGGTCGTGCTCTCCGAAGGCATCTCGGGCACAAATTCGGTTTCCGATCGGACGGTGGGCCTGCTGCATAGCGACGCCCGGGCCTGTCCCGGCTACACGCTGGTAGCCCCCAAGCATTATACCAACACCTACCTGATCGACCTGAACGGACAGTGCATCCGAGAATGGGCGACGGGTTACGAACCAGGGCAATCCGCCTATCTCCTTGAGAATGGGAATCTCCTCCGTGCTTGCTTCCTCAAGGACGGCAATAGCCTCGGCGGCGGCGAAGGAGGACGACTCGAGGAGTACGCATGGTCCGGCGACCTCGTCTGGGAGTTTGACTACCACTCCTCGACCTACTCTCAGCACCACGACATCGAACCATTGCCAAACGGCAACGTGCTGATGCTGGTGGTCGAGAAGCGAACCTACGCAGAGATGATCCAGGCCGGGTTCAACCCAAACCTGCTGAACGCGGAGGTCATCAATCAAGGCTACCTGCTTCCCGATTCCGTGATCGAGGTGGAGCCCGTGCCACCGTCCGGCGGCAATATTGTCTGGGAGTGGCGCGTGTGGGATCACCTGGTTCAGGACTACGATCCAACCAAAGACAACTACGGCGTCGTGGCCGATCACCCGGAGCTGATCGATCCCAACCAAAACCGGAAGAAGCAGTTCTGGAATCATATGAACGGCATCGATTACAACCCCGACTTGGACCAGATCATGCTAAGCGTGCGCGGCAATAGTGAGATATGGGTGATCGACCACAGTACAACTACGGCCGAGGCCGCCGGACATGCGGGTGGTCGTAGCGGCAAAGGGGGCGATCTGCTCTATCGCTGGGGCAACCCCCGGATGTACGATGCGCCGGGAGACGAGATGCTCCTGCAGCAGCATGATGCGCAATGGATTCAACCGGGCTGCCCGGGAGAGGGCAACATGCTGGTGTTCAACAATGGTCTCAGCCGGGACTGGTCCAGCGTTGATGAATTCGTGCCCCCTACCCCGGACGCTGACGGCAACTATGCGGTGACGGCAGGCCAGGCCTATGCCCCATCGAACCTACTCTGGACTTACACAGATCCCACGCCTACGAGCATGTACGCGGAGGCCATCTCAGGATGCCAACGACTACCCAACGGCAATACGCTCATCTGCGACGGTACCCACGGGGAGCTGCGGGAGGTGACGTCCGCCGGCGAGATCGTCTGGTTCTACACTTGCCCCGTAGACAACCACGGCCCCATGAACCAGGGCGATGAGCCGCAACTCGATGTACGTAACCATCAGTACAACGCTGTGTTCAAGGTGCAGCGCTACAGTCCGGATTATCCCGGTCTCCAAGGCAAAGACCTCACACCGCGCGGTGCGATCGAACTCTATCCGGGGGTTGATACAGATGCGGACAGCGACCTGATGCTCGACACGTGGGAAACAAGCCATTTCCAGAACACAACCACGGCAACCGCATTGTCCGACTATGATGGTGATGGCGTACTCGACGTGCAGGAGTTCGAGGACGGCATCAATCCCACGTTGGCCGACACCGACGGTGACGGCATGAAAGATGGCGACGAACTCGTTGCCGACACCAACCCGGCAGACGTGTCGTCCCTGCTATGCATAACAGGGATCCACATCAGTTCGAATGGGGTTGAGCTAACCTGGCAAGGCGGGGTTTCAGCGACCCAGTTGGTGGAGTGTACCGGCGACCTCATTGACGGGTGGCGGTGCGTGCTCACAAACACCCCACCAACTACGACGGAATGCAGTGTCTTAGTCGAACCCTCCGGGGGAATGGAATTCTTCCGGATCAGGGTCGAATGACTCCTGTCGCCGATATTCCCCGTTCGTGTTCTACGGCAATGCGGTCTGCTACTCTACAACGTGCAGCTGTGTCCATTCGCTGTCATAGAGAGACTCTTCAAGGTACTCCGTCTTCTCGCCATTGCGGTAGCGGACATAGAGGTCACCCCACGAGGTACAGATCGTTGGCATCGCGGGGTCCTTGGGAATAGCCACAAAACCGGCGGGCTGAGACAGCGGGTTGAGCTGGAATTCGCCGCCGTCCCATTTGTAGGTATGCGGCTTCGTGCGGGTCCGGTTATCCTGTTTCGTGCCATCACGCTTGATCGTTCCCTTGAGACGGGAGAAGAGGTATCCCTTATACGGCTGAGCCGTATACCCGTATCGTTCCGCACCGGCGGGGTCCGAATGGGCGACGACTTCCGGGATGAGCTTCTCCGTGCGCGGCTTCCCATTTCTATCGTAGAGATAGTAGAAACCGGCAACCGTGTCGTCATACTCATACCAACTGGTCTTGCCCGAGAGCTTCTGCAACGCCTTCAACTCACCGGCGACCGCATTGATTGTCTGTGCACGCATCTCAAACGCGTCAAGCTCTGGCTTCTCAACCGCATCTTTCGTGAGCGTAAATGGAATCTTCTTCTCGATGCTGGCATCGGCGATATCGATCTCGTACCGAACCGGCAGACCCCAGTAGGTCTTTCCTTTGCTGTGTGAGCGCCAGTTGGGTTTCAGTACGCGTCCAGCCTTATCGTAAGCTCTCGACTGAAGAACTTTGCAGTCGTCCGCTTTGAGCAGCACGAGGTTCTTGTCGAAACCAACAGAAACCGTCTTTCCTGAAGGCAAGGTCTGCTCCTGCATCTCACCAGCCGCCTTCTTTGCAAACGAAAGCGTCTCAATGCCCGTGTTCACACGAATCTTGACCATGCCCGTCGCCGCGCGAACGGAGGCGAGACTCCCCTTCTCCATGGAGAAGGCCAGCTCGTCACCGGAAATCTGGGAGTCACCCTTTGCGCAAACGTCCTTCTCATCATCCATTAGGAGGACGGCCCATTTCGCGGATCCCGAGAACGGTTTGCGCGGCAGCGTAATGCTCAATTTGTCCTGCCATCCACGCTCGCCGGCTTCCTTCATTTCCACCTGCACGTCCGCGAAATCAGCCTCCGTGTAATTGGCATAGGCGGGAGCCATTCTCGTCTCGTAACGGGGCCGCACCGAATCATCCGGTTCTTCTGGAAGCTCCTCCTTCTGGCCGCCGCTGAGGTCGCAGGTGAAATCCATACCAAACGTAGCCATCTCCCTTGCGACGACCACCTTGATTCGTTCGACCATGCCGTTGTAGTTGCGCGACATGGAACCACCGGAACTCATCCCCGAGCTGGATGAGATGCACCCTCCCGTGGCATCGAATGCCAGGACCTTCGTCTTCTCGCCGCCTTCATAACTGACTGAGATGCTGTTCTTCTCGATAGAGCGTAGCTTAACGCGGACCGATCCATCCTGCTTCTGGGAACCGATATCCTCTTTGCCGAACTCAAACACGACAATATCCAGTGGGGCTTCAATATCAACATGCAGCACACCAGCACCAAGTTGCTCTGCCGGAGTATCCTTTTTCACAGGAAACTGGATCGAACTGCTCATACTCCGGGACATATGAACTTCCCGGGGCCCCCACTTCTCGAGATCGCGGTCGTCGGGGCGCATCACGCTCATGCCATCGGGCGTTGTCACCGATGTGACTGCATACGTGATCTTGGTTAGATCCACGTTCGGCAGATCCAGGGGATCAAGCATCATCTGCATATGCGGCTTGTCACCGTGCGAGAAATAGTTGCCGCGGAAGAGCTTGGCCAGGATCTCTCTTCTTAGGCTCGCCTCGAGCGTGGCTCGCGTCATACCCGCCTGTATCTTCGGCTCAGGAATGTAGCGAGTCTCGATGGGGCCATCATCGGGTGATGCACCCATCTCCATCATCATGCCACCCATGGCGGCCGAAATCACACGCCCCATCAAGTAGCCACCAATGGCCTCTACCACGGTTTCATCGTTGGGCTGGTCCCATGCAAGCTTCAACGACAGGTCATTTCCATTGAGACCGGGGGTCACATTCACGCCATCCATCTGCATGACGTTGCGCAGAACGGCAATGAGGTCGGCGGGTGACTCTGAATCGCCACCACTCCCGATGATCTGCTTGAAGAGATTCGAAACATCGGCATCTGCGCTAAATCGTTGCGCGTAGTCAACGACACGTGTGTTGTTCGTGCCGGCGAGATCAAACCCGAAAGCAAATGATGATATGGTCGAGAACGCATCTGACATCTCGTCCAGCAACTCGGAACCCACGGTCAGCAACACGTCCGACTGCTCACCAGCGGGGACCGGCAGCTCCCCGGCGACCTCTTCCCAGTCCTTTTCGCCAACATCATCGGGAAGCTGTACGGCACAGGCGATGATATGCTGCTTCGACGGCAAAGACGCCACGGCTTTGGCCACGCGACTGGCCATCGGTCTCGGGGCACCGGCCTTCCATGATTTAACAATCGCCATGGGTGCGCACAGAAGCAGTTCTCCCGTGACCCAGACCCGGTATTCCTCAATCGGAACCGAATCATCCTCTTCACTCTCTTCACCCTCTTCCGGGGGCGGTGGCTTAATCTTATAGGAGGTGCTTGTCGATTTCTCCAGGCGCGGACCGAGAGGACCATCGGCGGCGACGAGCGCCTGCAAAGCTTCCGCATCCTGCCCCTGCAGGATCAGGACCGGTAGCGATCCGAAATCCTCATCTTCGTAGAGAAACAGAAAAGCGTTGCCCAACCTCAGGTCCCGGGCCGTTGCCAGCTTGGCCAGAAACTCTTCATCCTTCAGTGCTTCCGGCGGCACGATCTTCTCGACCGCCTGCAAGGCGCGCACGGTGTTGAGTTTCAGTTCAAGAAACGGTTCGGTCCCTACGGCAAGGCTACTGCCAAGCGCTAGCGCTACGAGACTACCGGCGGCGAAAATTGTCTTTACGCACATCTTCATATCATGCCCTTTCAAAGAATCGGTCTGAGATTTGGGGAACGACAATATAGGACCACAAAAGAGAACACAATACGAATGGCTCACAGGTCTCGGCCCGGGCCCGGAATTCATGATGGATGTGTGCCTTTGGCTCAATGAAACGGTCGTAAAAGGACCCAGTTGGCGACAACTGGCTCTACTCTAGAGGACATCCTGTTGTCGCCAACTGGATGTAGTCACGCCCTCACACCGAGGTACCGCGTATTGCCCACACCGGCGGGAAGGACTCGGAGACTCGCCCATTCCCGCCCTACAATTGGGTGGGCGTGTATCCATACGCGTTGTGTTGATGTGAGGCGCAAATTGTAGGGCGGGAACGGTTGAGTCTCCGAAACCTTCCCGCCATCTCCGGTGCCATGCAAGATTTCCGGCCTCGTCCCGTAGCATCAGGTTAGAGGCAGTATGGACCGACCTCTGGTTCGGGGAATCTGATGAGAGCAAGCATCACTGACACTATCGCGACAATCTTCCTGATGGGGCTATGTGCGATCCCGGCT
Organism: uncultured Victivallales bacterium; assembly: GCA_964497125.1. GTDB lineage: Bacteria > Verrucomicrobiota > Kiritimatiellia > UBA8416 > UBA8416 > CAYLXP01. The sequence continues at coordinate 6,126 of CAZCDU010000040.1, forward strand.
TCGGCAGGGACGCTGGAGCTCGGTGGCGGCACGCTCCAGCTCGGGGGATCGCTGGCCGCAAATAGTACGATCGTGGCCCCGGGTGCGGCCCTCGCAGGAGGCGGAACCATAGATGGCAGCGTTGATCTGGCCGGGACATTGACACCAGGAACGGCGGGAGTGCCAGTCGGCACGATCACGATCACCGACAATCTCACCTGCCGCGGCGGCAGTCGATTCATCTGCGACGTGACATCGCATGTCAACAGCGATGGGCTCTATGCAGATCAGGTATCGGGAGTTTGCACCGTATCGGTGCGCCGAACAAGCGGGGCCATTCCGGTTGATCTGGCAATCATCAACGGTGCCCCCGGAAGTGTCTACACCAGCTTTGTCATGGTGTCCGGGCAGACGGACGACTGGAAACTATCTTCTGTCGCAGGAGGCCTGTTGTTGACCGACCTGGTTGGCGATTCCGACGGTGACGATCTCAGCGATTGGTGGGAACTGGCATACTTCAGTAGTCGCACGAATGCTGTGGCCTCTGCAGATGTCGACGAAGACGGCGCCGACAATCTCAACGAGCAAGCCGCCGGCACCGACCCTGGTGACCCACAGTCCCGTTTTGCGGTCACATCGGCGGCTATATCGAGTGGCGACATGGTCCTAACGTGGGCATCCAGCACGGGGCGCGTCTACCGGATTAGTCGGGCCACGAATCTTTTCGCCGGTTTTCTTCCAATCGCGAGCAATATCGCGGCCACGCCTGCGTATAACACATATAGAGACGAGGACATCATCAATGAAACGTCATACTTCTATCGCATTGAGATCGAGTAGAACAATGAAACGGATACTGTTACTGGGGATTGGAATCGCGATTGGCACGGCCCATGCGGAAGACGTGACCATTACGCTGGACCCCGCCGTGGACAGTGCTTTCGTTGTCCGGGATGCTCAATCCAACATCCTGGCCACGATCTGGAGCGATGGGCGTGTCGTCGGCGGTGGTGGCGGTTACGACGAGGTAACATCAAACACCTTGGTGAACAGTGCCCTCGCCCCATTCAGTACCGTATCCGGGGGGCTGGGGAATCTTGGTGACAGCAATGCGTGGTACACTGTGGTCGGCGGCGGTTATCTCAACGGGACCTATGCGATTGGTTCGGTCGTGGGCGGAGGCGTCTATAATACGGTTCGCGGTGCATACAGCACGGTACCGGGAGGATTGGATAGCCACGCGTACGCTGACCACTGCTTTGTGGCCGGCCGCGGCGCCATCGCCACAAATACCGGGGCCTTCGTCTGGGCCGACTCGACGCCCGAGTACTTCTATTCAACCCGAGCCGACCAGTTTGCAGTGCGCGCTGCCGGCGGGACGACAATCTTCTCTGAAAACACCGCCACCGTTGGCGTGGAGCTTGCGCCCGGAGGCAACAGCTGGAGCGGTGCTAGCGACCGCAACCTGAAGGAGAACTTCTCACCTGTCGATCATGACGTCCTACTGGCTGCCCTCAGCGCCATCCCGATGACCACGTGGAACATGAAGAGCCAAGACGACAGCATTCGGCACATTGGCCCCATGGCCCAGGACTTTCACGCGGCGTTCGGCGTCGGCGAAGACAATACGCACATCAGCTACAGCGACGCCGATGGCGTATCGCTGGCTGCAATCCAGGGGCTCTATCGACTGGCGAAGGAACGCGAGGCGGAGAACCGGCACTTGCGGGAAACCATCCATGATCTTGAACGCAGACTTAAAGCTATTGAATCCGGACAGAGCTCCGGGGGAGGTGTAGAATGAGACGTAAGCTTTCACCATGGTGGTACCTGGCCCTGTTGGCAGTGGCGGCCGTTTGTACGATTGGGCTGAGACCGGGAACAGCGGGAACTGACGCTGACGCCCGCCAGAGCACGACAGACCTCGCGACCGGCGACTTAACAGACGTCCAGCAACTCTGGGTCAATTCCTTTGACGCAGAACAGGGGGGAGACTACGACAAGGCTCTTGAGTACACGGCACGGATACTGAAAGACGCAGGAGACTTCTACCTCCCGAATCTTCGCATGGGTTGGTTGAACTACCTCAAGGCCGACTACGGCACCGCGATTGTCTATTACCGAAAGGCCGCAGAGCTTTCGCCGGGCGGCGTCAGTGCTCTGCAAGGTATCATGAACTGTGCGAAGGCCCTTGGACGCGCGGATGAAGAGATCAAGATGGCCAAGGCACTGCTGCTCCTGGATCCCATGAACTACCAGGCAAACCTGCGGATCGCGTCGCTGAACTACGAGCAGGGGAATTTCGGAACGGCTGCCAGCTATTTCCGGAAACTTCTGTCGCTCTATCCCGAGGATCTGCAGATCGCGAATGGCCTGGCCTGGTGCTACCTGAAAGAGGGACTCAAAAAGGAAGCTGCCACCCTGTTCAGCAACGTTCTCGTTGTTCGCCCAAACTACCTTGAAGCCAAAACAGGGTTGGCCTATAGCCTGCCCAACGGAAGCACCAATAACGACACGTCGATAGCTGAAAAGTGAGGCATAGCATGCATGACGCAACAGCACTGAAGAACCTGATGATCAATGATAACGGTTTTGGCTTCGACCCTTCAACAGGCCATACCTACAATCTGAGCGCGTCGGCCCTGGAGATCGTACGACTCTTCAACAACGGCGCAGACGAGGCCGAGGTCCTCGACTTCCTAACCGAAACATACGACGTGGAAGAGCGTCGTGCCGTACATGACCTGGATGGGTTCTTCGCGACCCTATGCCACTACGGACTGCTGGTTCAGCAGACAGAAGAGGTGGAAGCATGAGCAAGCGTTTGTCAATTGCAGTAACCGGACTCCATGCGGGCGAGAACCCGCAACCGGGAGTTGGCGTCATTCGCAGCCTGCGCCGTCGACTCGATCGCGAAGACCTGAATGTTGTCGGGCTTGTCTATGATGTACTCGAAAGCGCCAGCTACACAGACGACGGTCCAGATGTTGTCTTCGAGTTCCCCTACCCTTCATCCGGCAACGACGCCCTACTCGCACGCCTGGACTACATCCTTGAGCGCTACCCAATTGACATCCTGATTCCGACTCTCGATGCCGAGATCCTGCCGATGATCCAACTGAGTGAGGCGCTCAGGGAGCGCGGCATCATGATGATGCTTCCTGATGCCGAGGCGTTCAAAGCGCGCAGCAAACAGGAGCTCGAAACGCTGGCTGAGGATTGCGGCTGCCGGACTCCCAGGAGCATCTCGGTATACGAGCCAACCGGCGCGGCCAAAGCAGCCGCCGAGCTTGGCTATCCCGTCATCGTCAAGGGTCAGTACTACGAGGCCTACAAAGCCACGAACCAAACCGACCTGCTGGCATACTTCCACGCCATCGTAAACAAGTGGGGCGCCCCGGTCCTCGTGCAGGAGTTCATTAACGGCAGCGAGTTTAATGTGATTGCAGTGGGTGATGGCGAGGGCGGCGCCGGCGGCTACTGCACGGTCCGCAAGACAATCATCTCCGAGAAGGGCAAAGGGTACGGTGCCATCGTGATTCGCGACGAGGCCCTGAACCGTATTGCCCTGCGCATTATTGAACACCTCAAATGGTACGGCCCCATGGAGGTCGAGTTCGTACAGGACAACCTCACCGGCGAATACTGCCTGATCGAAGTCAACCCCCGCTTCCCAGCCTGGGTCGATTTTCCATCCACCTTTGGCCACAACCTACCGGCCCTGGTCGTCGAAGCGCTTCAAACCGGCAACATGCCAAAACTCCCTGACTACCCGACCGGTAAGTTCTTTCTACGTCACTGCGTGGATGTCACCTGTGACGTGGCCGATATGGGAAAACTGTCTGCTCTTGGCGAGTGGATTCGAAATGAACGCACAACTGAAGAGGTGGCTCATGTCTAAGCAGACTTACATACCCCCTACCATCAAACGGAATGTCACCGGCGTCATGAACAAGTTCGGCCGCCAGAGTCGCGTCTGCGACCGCATTGCCGGCGTACCGGTTGATGACCTGCTCGAAACGCACGGGAGTCCGTTGTTCGCATACGACGAGGGCATGCTTCGCAACACGTATAGGGAAGCTCAGCGCGCTTTCAGCAAGCGTTATCCCAAAGTGCAGTTCGCCTGGTCGTACAAGACCTGCTACCTGAATGCGGTCTGCCAGGTATTTCATTCCGAAGGTTCCATTGCTGAAGTGGTCTCGGACTTCGAGTACGAGAAGGCGCGTGCCCAGGGCATCCCGGGTAACCAGGTCATCATCAACGGACCCGACAAGCCGTTCGCGCTGTTGAAGCGCGCTGTTGCCGAAGGCGCCCGCATCCACATCGATAATCTGGATGAACTGCTGACGCTGGAGCAGCTCACGCAAGACAGCGAGAATACGGTTAAGGTCGGCATTCGCGTGAACATGGACACAGGCATGCAGCCGGCATGGACAAAGTTCGGTTTCAACCTGGAGAACGGCGAAGCTGCAAGAGCTATACGCCGCATAGCCGCCAGCAGCAGGCTCAAGCTTGTCGGGCTACACACCCACGTCGGAACGTTCATTCTTGAACCCGCGTTCTACGCCGTGGCCGTACAGAAACTGATTGCCCTCGCCATGGAAGCCGAAGGTCGCGGTGAGATGGAACTGGAGTATCTCGACTTGGGTGGGGGCTTTGCTTCACGCAATACGCTGCATAGCCAATATCTACCAGCGGAACAGATCGTGCCCTCGTTCGATGACTATGCCGAGAGCATCTGCACGGCACTTCACACGTACCTGCCGACAGGCAAGCAACCAACTCTGTTCCTGGAGACAGGACGGGCGCTCGTGGATGAAGCCGGCTATTTGCTCTCATCGGTAATTGCCACCAAGCAGAAGCCGGACGGCGGACGGGCAATCGTGATCGACGCCGGCGTCAACATGCTCTACACGGTTGCCTGGTACCGGCTCAACATTCTGCCGGCCCAGGATTTTGCCGATGGGCTCTCGGATACGACTGTCTATGGTCCGCTCTGCATGAACATCGATGTCATTCGGGAGCAGGCATCACTGCCGTCGCTACACCTGGGGGACAAATTGGTGCTGCACCCCGTCGGAGCCTACAACATCACGCAGGCCATGCAGTTCATTACCTACCGGCCCGCTGTTGTTCTTGTCAGTGAATCCGGCGACGTTGACGTCATTCGCGAACGGGAGAACCTGGATTACGTGCAGGAATTGGAGAAGGTCCCGGAGAGACTGGCCGGAGGCCAGTGATCAGCGGGGACACAGGCTCCCCGATGAGAATCGGGGAAGCCTGTCCTACACGGTTGACAACCGAACAGACGTTGTAGGACGCGCTTCCCGAGTCTCCGAGGGAGCGTGTGGCGAACATGGAGAAAGGCAGATCGCCGTGAACACCTGGAAAGACAGAACATCATTTGCCGTTGATGCCATTCTCAACAGCTACGCCATCATCTTCTTCTCGCGTAGCCGCCGGCTGGGACTGGCACTTCTGGCGGCCACATTTCTGGCGCCTCGCTTCGGAGCAATCGGTCTCGCCGGTCTCTGCATCAGCCTGGTCGTGGCTGTTGCTCTCGGGTTTGACCGCGACCAGATTCGCAGCGGTGCCCTGCTCTTCAATTCGCTATTAGTTTCGTTTGCCCTGGTCTTTCTCTACAACTACCAGCATCTGTCACTACGAGCACTTGCCATGATCCTGGTGTGTTCGTCGATCATCACGGTCTTCGTGACGGTCTTTACGGCACACGTCCTGCATACGCTATTCCGGCTTCCCTCCATGAGTCTGCCGTTTGTAACCGTAGCCCTACTGCTGTTCTTCCTGTTCTACTCCTTCACGCGCACCCCCATCACGGCCGAGGCCCCGTTTGTCTTGCTCCCCGAGATCTCGCTCCCCTGGGAGCCGCTGCAGTGCTTTCTTCAAGCATTCGGCGCGATCTTCTTTCTGCCACACGCGACGATCGGGCTCGTGATCTTCGTGGCGCTGGTTTGCCACTCCCGGCTGGCGGCGCTCTACGCCGTCGCAGGCTTCGGCGTAGGACTCCTTGTCATGAACGGTCTCCGAATGGATATCACCCCGGCCGGCGTTGCCTACGTTGGCTTCAACTTCGTCTTCTGCGCCATTGCACTGGGTGGCATCTTCTTCATCCCATCCAAAAGCAGCCTGCTGCTGGTCATGCTGGGCGCGTTCTTCTGCGCCGTGATTGCGATTGCCGTCCGTTCCTTCTTTCTCTACTTCGGCGTCCCGCCTCTCGCCCTCCCCTTCAACCTTGTCGTGCTGCTTATGGTCTACACGATGCGGCTGCGAGCATCGGTGACCCACCTGTTCTGCACCCCCTTTACGCCGGACCGGCCCGAGGTGAACGCGCGCACGTTCAGAACAGACCGCCGACGATTCCCCGATGCGCTGCACACCGCCCTCTTTCTCCCGTTCTTCGGCGAACGCTCCATAACCCAGGGCTTCAATGGCGCTATCACACATCGTGGGCCATGGCGCTACGGGCTGGATTTCGAGGTGCTGGATGAACAAGGCAGCCGTTGCGACCGGGACGGTAGTGCGCTGGTGGATTTCCACACCTTCGATAGCCCGGTGACCGCGCCGGCCAACGCCACGGTCGTCCGGGTCGTGGATTCAATTCCCGATAACGCGATCGGTTCCGTGAACCTGGAGAACAACTGGGGCAACACGATAGTCCTCCTGTTGGACAACGGGCTATACGCGAAACTCAGTCACCTGAAGCAAGGCTCAGCAACGGTCGTCGAGGGCGAGCGCATTGCGCACGGTCATATCCTGGGACGCTGCGGCAACTCTGGCCGCTCTCCTGTTCCGCACCTACACATGCAGGTCCAGGCCACGCCTCAAATCGGAGCACCAACACTACCGTTCAAACTCTATCACTACGTGGAACTGCATGAGGGACGCAAGCGCTACCATACGTGTGGTGTCCCACGCGAAGGCGAACGCATTCGTGACCTGCCCATCGACGCCGACATAGCTGCTGGCTTTGATGCTCTTGTGACACGATCAACGCACTATCGTGTTACCGAAGATGGGAACACCTACGACGAGACTATTTCCGCGACGATCAACGCGGATGGACTGCACGAGCTCCAAACAGAGACCCGTAAGGCTGCCTTGATCGTACGGCTTACCGAGCGCGGCTTCTTTGCCGTTGATTTTCGCGGCGACCAAACCAGCATTCTCCTCCCCGTCTACCTCGGCCTGGGGCGCCTGCCATTCTCGACGGAAGAGAACGTTTTCTGGACCGATGAGTTGGACCCCTACTCGCTACTCAATCCATGGGGACGGCTCTGGCAGGACTTGGTGGGTCCCTTCGCCGGCATGCCCACCTTACACGCGGAAACATCAACGGGGCCTGGCTGCGCATCGCACGCCATAGCGGGCATCCATACCAAACTCACTCCCGCCGTCCCCGGCCTGACGCTGCAGCGGTCAATCCCCGAACAGATCGATATCCAGCTGTCAAAGCGCCACGGGATTGCTCAGATCCGTGTGGAAGGCGGAGGCACAATCATGAAAGCCGAGGTAATCGATGCGTGATGTACTCATCCGAAATGTAGGGTTGGCCGTCTCGGCCAAGCGGCGGGGCCGCCCGCCCCTGTGTTCCGGCCCTTTGGGCCGGCGTCGCCTGTGGCGACGTGTTGGCCGAGACGGCCAACCCTACATCAAGATGCTCCTATGTGTACTACTCCTACAGATACTCCCGCCCATCGCCATCGCCGAATCCGATCAGATCCTGAAGCAGCGCATTCACGAGCTCGTCGAGTCCGGTGACTACAGCACAGCCCTCTCGGAAGGCGTCGACGCCATCACCGAACACCCCGATTCACCGGAGCTGCTGCACGAAGTCGGACGGGCCGCCTACCGGAGCAACCGCTATCACCTGGCTATCTACTACTTCAAACAATCCCTACGCTTTCGCCCCAACTATGGCGCGACACTGCTCTACTTGGGGTGGGCGCAGAAACGGGCTAATCTCACGGGAGAAGCGAGAGAGACATTTAGTCACGTGCAGGCCGTGAGCAAGAAGCTCAGTGAACCGGTCAGGAATGCCGCTGTCGAAGCACTGAAACAGCTTGGCCCCGAGCCACCCATGGCACATCGCGGCGACTCACTTACAGCGCGCAGTCGCCGCTTCTTCGTCGCCGCCCCCTATGCCGCTCTACTGGAATATGGCGGCAAGACGCCCAAGGTTAGAGGCGAAACCTTCCAGTTCGATCTTCGCGCCGGACTGCTCGGCCGAGGCTATATCGAGTTCTCTGAAGCCTGGACCTCGGTAGAGACGCTGCCAAGCTATCCGGATTATGAAGTGGTCGAGCATCGCATCGGGTTGGCGGGATTCGTGTCACCTCAGTGGCTTCTGAAGGGCAAGTACGCACTGTTGGATGCCGACTATGAGGGCGGCGGCACCGGCCACTTCTATGCCCTTGGCGCTGATTGGCTTCGCCGGGGCAAACTGCGGGGTGGACTGAGCGCGAGTCTCGCCGAGTACCCGGATGGCGATGTGACCCAGGTGATGCCGCGGATGACGTGGCGTGCCGAACGGTTCGAACTTGCCACAACGCTCAGTATCCAGCAGTGGGCCCCGGATGATAGCAGCGAAGAATCACTGGCCCTGCTTCGACAGGACCTTCTCGTACCCCTCGCCCGTGGCGATGGCATCAGTGTCGGATACGCAGCCGGCGAAAGCCGCTATGGCCACGCCGGGTTCGGAGACGTGCTCTACTCGCTGCCCGACAGGCAGACCGGCTCCATCTACTTTCGGTACGCCCGCCCTATCACTCCCTTCATGCTATCGCTGAAGACTTCCATCGACACCTTCAAGACCGACGAAGGCAATAGCTATCATTCTACGGCCCACACGATTTCTCTCGGATACCTGAGTCGCAACGCCAGGGCAGCACGGTCAGTTTCCGAGTCGCCCTGGACGCTGTCAGTGGGGGCTGGCTTCCGCGAGAATCGAGCACAGCTGACGATGGTGGCCGCCGATCCCCTCGTCACCGACGTCATTGATCCCGTTACGTTCTCTGACGACAGCGGCGACTACACCCGGGTCTACGCCTATGACCTGGAAACGGGAATTGGATCACGGGAACGCGAAGCCGATGACCGTGCGCTATCCCCATACATTGAGTTGCGGCGAGCGCAGGGCCATGGCGAGGGCAGTGGACTCAGCGTCTACGGCCGGTATACGTTCGCTCCGTCTTCCTATACCTTCGAATCAGAGCAAGTCGGCTATCAGCGCGTGTGGGAATCCTATACAGATCTCTATACCGGCACGGAGTTCGGTGGTGGACGCGACGTCTACGCAACCTACAGCGCAGCGCAGCAGGGACGCTTCGACTTGAACCTGCATGAACTGGCCCTCGGTGTTGAAGCCGCATGGCGGGTGCTGCCGCAGCTACACCTTGGCACGAGTGCAGGGCTACTGTTTGGGATTGCCGACTGGTCTGCGACTGACTCTACCAGTTGGACCGAAGACGGTGACTCGGAAGTGCTGAGCTGGGTCGAACGGCAGGACGCGGGGCAGGAGTTCCTTCTCGGTGCCGCCGCCGACCTCCGGTTCCGTTGGGCGCCATCCGCGCGTTCACCGTGGATTCTTGAGCTGACGGGTGGCTATGCCTGGTACGATGACCTGACCATCAACAGCACCCCCATCGCTGGCACCTTCGAACTCGCCTCATTCAACGGCACCATAGGCATCGGCTTGCGCTAGCGTGAGGTAGGCGGGTTGCGTCCGAGAGAGCGGCTTTCGAGGAGCCAGTTGGAGACAACAGGCTCTCCTCTGGAAGGACATCCAGTTGTCGCCAACTGGATGCGGAGACGGCGGATGGTCTGGGAGCTTCAACCGCTCTCGCCCTACACTCTGCCTTTGCGTGTTCGCAGGTTTGTCAAAAGATATCCACACAAGTCATTTGCCCCGTTGGTGTGTGCTTGGTAGTGTTCCCACTCAATCTGATACGCCCTCAACGATCGGGAACAGACGGATGCTTTGTGCAGGAATAGATGCCGGCTCTCGTGCGATAAAGGTCGCGTTGATCGATGGTGACAGCCGCGACCTGATCGGGTCCGGTGTTGCTGATCAAGGCGTGCAACAGGAATCCCTGGCGATTGAACTGCTGGACCGCGTGCTGGCGGATGCCGGCGCGAAGCGTGACGACATCGCGCATACCGTGGCAACTGGCTATGGTCGCGACGCTATCCCATTGGCTGACACCACCATCACGGAAATCACCTGCCATGCGCGTGGCGTACACCACCTGCATGCCGATGCCCGCACCGTGATCGATATTGGCGGACAGGACAGCAAGCTGCTCCACCTCGCAGACAACGGTCATGTCCGAGACTTTGCCATGAATGACCGCTGTGCCGCCGGTACCGGACGCTTTCTCGAGGTCGTTTCCGAGAAACTGGAGATCGAGCTGGAACAACTTGGCAACGTTGCGGCCACCGCTCAGAAGGCGGTCTCAATCAGCAGCACCTGCGTCGTCTTTGCCGAAACCGAGATCATTGGTCTACTCTCATCCGGCGAGGCCCCCGAGAACATCGTCGCCGGCGTCCAGAGCGCTATCGCGACACGCACGGCGGCCATGGGAGGGCGAAATATGTCACCCCCTATCATCTTCACTGGTGGTGTCGCCCTCATCCCCGGTATGGACACCGCCCTCGCCGACGCCATCGGGCACCCCGTCACCATTGCCTGCACCCCCCAGATTACCGGAGCCCTGGGAGCAGCGCTCCTGGCCGCGGAATCCAACTCTCCGAGGATGTAGTATCTTCTCATGATACGAGCCGGCGTACAGATTCTACTCACCATCGCCTTTGGGATTGCGTCCGGGCATGCCCATGCATCGGCGGCAGCGAAGACCGGGGCACCCCGGGTCATCGATCTTGGCGACGGCATCAAGCTGGAGCTGGTCTGGATCAACTCCGGCGACTTCCTGATGGGAAGTGCCGACTCTGAGAAGAGCCGGGGCGCGATGAAACGCAACGACGCATGGCCCTGAAGGCGGGGTTCTGGATGGGGAAGTATGAAGTCACACAGGCACAGTGGCAGCGGGTCATGGGGGACAACCCCAGTCGCTTCAAAAAGGAGAGCAATCCTGTTGAATCGGTTAGCTGGGTTGACTGCCAACGTTTCCTGGAGAAACTGAACAGCATGGAGCGAGGGGGCGTGTTCCGACTACCAACGGAAGTTGAATGGGAGTACGCATGTCGAGCCGGAACGACAACGGTCTTCCACTACGGGGATCATCTGGACGCCACCATGGCCAACTTCAATGGCGAACGCCCGTATGGGCTGAAGACAAAGGGCTCGTATCGTCGCAAGACGGTTCCGACAGGGTCCTTCAAACCCAATGCCTGGGGCCTCTATGACATGCATGGCAATGTCTGGGAATGGTGCGTGGACGCGTATCGTGACGATTCCGAACCCCCGGATGCACCTGCCCCGGATCCTCGCCGTATACTTCGCGGCGGCTCCTGGTACAGCGGCGGCCAGAACTGCCGTGCCGCATACCGAAGCTGGGATGAGCCATCAGATCGCTACAGCAACAACGGCCTTCGTGTGGTGATGGTTGCCGGGGAGTAGAGCGGGGGGAACGGCTATAGTCGCTTGCTGAGAAAGGCACGCCCCCGACGCATCATCCCGGAGGGATGAAAGCTATTAGGGCGGTTTAAGAAATGCCGTAGCCATCCACACACGCTAGCACACGCTCTCCTGAGAAGGAGAAGCGCGTCCTACACGGGAGCTGGCTTGTAGGACGGGCTTCCCGAGTCCCCGAGGGAGCCTGTGCCTGCGGCTATAGGTTTTATTAAACCTCTCTAGCCGGTGGTTGCGCGTAACCACCGGCTAATGGCTACGAAGCCTCCGGCTTATTCGATCGCAGTTCGGGGCACCCACCAGCCTGACAGTAGCCGACGAAGACTGGCGTGCCAGGCGTAGTTCGGAGCGGCAACAGACCCCTACTCTATTGCTGCGAGCCCCGCTTCGCCTTCGGCTACGCCGGCAGTCTTCGTTCGTCGCTCCGCTCCGAACGAAGACTGGCGGGAGCGAGTGGGAATCGAACCCAACCAGGACCGATTAAGGCCCCACACTGGATTTGAAGTCCAGGAGCCCCACCAGGCGACTATTCGCTCCCATGGGTGGTGTAGTGGCTGCCCTGCTTCTATCAAGTTGTCGTCCTCACCGCAATGGTGTAATCTGCAGGCCTTATGACAAATGATCTGCAAACGAAACTACGCGAGCTTCCCGCGGTGGATGCGGTGCTACAGCTGCCGGATGCAACGCGCCTCGCAAGCACCTATGGGCATGATTGTGTTGTGGCGGCGATTCGTGCGGCCCTGGATACGACCCGACAGAATGTGCTGTCCGGTGCAGGCATGGATCTACCAACAGCAACCGAAATTCTCTCCATCGTGGAAGGTGTCCTCTCTGCCAATCAGCGTCCACGACTCAAGCGCGTCGTTAACGCTACCGGAATCGTGCTGCACACGGGACTGGGCCGGGCCGTGATGCCTCCCGCTGTTGCTACAGCCCTGTCCGAGCTCACGGGGTGCTGCAACATCCAGATGGACATCGAGACGGGTGAACGCATCAAGCGCGAGCACTGCATTCGTGACCTTGTCTGCGACCTTACGGGCGCCGAAGATGCGCTCCTGGTGAATAACAACGCTGCGGCCACACTCCTGGTTCTCAAGGCGCTCGCGGAAGACAAGGAAGTCATCGTCTCGCGCGGCGAGCTAATCGAGATTGGCGGCTCTTTCCGGCTGCCGGACATCATGAGTCAGAGCGGAGCCATACTTCGCGAAGTGGGTGCCACCAACAAGACGCATGCCCGCGACTATGACGCGGCCATTGGGCCACAGACGGCACTCCTGCTGAAAGTGCATAAGAGCAACTACGAGATCGTTGGGTTTTCCAAAGAGGTGACCATTGCAGATATCGTGGCGGTAGGCCGAGAGCACGACATACCCGTCGTGGATGATCTTGGCTGTGGGGCTCTCGTGGATCTTGAGCAGTTTGGGCTTGAGCACGAGATGACGGTTGCCGAGAGCCTTGCGGCCGGTGCAGACCTGGCGCTCTTCAGCACCGACAAGCTGATTGGCGGCCCACAAGGCGGCATGATCGTTGGCCGGGGTGACCTCGTCGAACGCATACGCAAGCATCCCCTCTACCGGGCGTTTCGTGTCGGCAAGATGACGCTGGCCGCCCTGGAGGCCACGCTCCGAATCTTCCGTGCCTCGGATCTCCTGCCAAAGAATCACCCCGTATATGCCATGCTGGCGGCGAGCCCGGCTGAGCTCAAAGCGCGGGCAGAAGCATTTGCTTCGCAGCTTGCGGCGGACCACGCCGATTGGGACATCTCAGTTGTTGAGACCGCATCCCGCCTCGGCGGCGGCGCGCTCCCCGGCTCCGAACTACAGTCAGCGGCCGTGGCCATCACCTCAGGTGCCGCGACAACCGAGGCGCTGGCGCTGCAGCTCAGGCAGGCGGAAGTACCTATCATCTCACGCGTCAAGGATGGCGCACTCCTCCTCGATATGCGCACGGTGCGTGAGTCCGAGATTGAAGACGTCCTGAACGCATGCCGCGAGAGTGGGGCCTAGAGTCAGCCATGTCGTCGTCCACACCAGCGCCTGAGACAGCCTCACGGACCATCACCTTGACGGTCGGCACGGCCGGTCACATCGACCATGGCAAGACCGAGCTTGTGAAATACCTTACGGGCTGTAACACCGACCGGCTCCCCGAGGAAAAGGCCCGCGGCATGACGATCGACCTGGGCTTCGCGACGTGCGAACTTCCCGACCAGCGCCGCGTCGGCATCGTTGATGTTCCCGGACACGAACGGTTCATCCACAACATGGTCGCGGGGGCAGCGGGAATCGACGTCGTCATTCTGGTGGTTGCCGCCGATGACGGTGTGATGCCGCAAACACTTGAGCATTTCCATATTGTGCGGCTCCTGGGCGTCAAAGCCGGGATGGTTGTGATTACCAAGACCGACCTCGTTGAGGAAGAGCGCGTGCGCGATGTCGAGGCACAGGTCCGGAACCTGGTAGCAGACAGTTTTCTTGATGGCTGTCCGATCGTCGGCTTCTCGGCGAAAACCGGCGCCGGCTTCGATGATTTCTACACCACGTTTGTGGCACTGGTTGACCAGATGGCAGAGCGGGATGCGACGGGTCCGTTTCGGATGCATGTTGAGCGGGCCTTCGTACTCAAAGGTCTGGGCACAATCATCTCGGGGATCCCACAGTCCGGCCGTGTCACACTGGGCCAGAAGCTGGCGCTGCTTCCGACCGAGGAGACTAAATCCGTTCGTGGCATCCAGGTCTACGGCAAGGACGCGGACGAGGCCCGCAACGGTGAGTGTGTTGCACTGAAACTGGGAGCGGTATCATCGGGAGATGTCGTACGCGGCATGGTGCTTGCGGAGCCGGACTATTTCGAACCCACTCGATTCATCAACGGTAAATTCCACTTGCTGCCAGAGCTGGCGAAACCCGTCAAGCCGCGCACAGCCGTCAAAGTGCATATTGGTACCGCGCAGGTCTCCGGGCACTTGGTACTGCCCGACCTCAACCCCATGGCCCCGGGCACAAGCAACTACGTCCAGCTTCAGCTCAAGCGCCCGGTGGTGGCAGCGCCCGGCGACCTGTTCGTGGTGCGCCAGCTCAGCCCCGTGCGCACGATTGGTGGCGGCCACGTCATCTGCGGCGACCAGATGCGTATGCGGCGATCCCGCGGCGACTGGGCAGCCATGTGTGCCGAGCGGGAAGCTGCATTCCAGGATCCGCGTTCCGCACTACGTTACATGATCGAGAACTATGGCGATAAGCCACTCGATGTGAAGCGGCTCGCCCACATGACATTCCTCAACGAAGAAACAACGAAAGAATACCTCGAGGCCCTGGACCAAGAGGGCACGGTCACGTCGTTGGCCGGCAACCGTTACGTGTTGACCGAGGTAGTCAGTGCAGCAAGGAACCGAATCACCGGCGCACTCACTGAATTGCACGATGAGCAATCCCTGAGCCTCGGCTTCCCAAAGCATGATGTCCTAAGACGGTTGGGAGCCAGTACAGACCGGGCCGTCGTTGACAAGGCCATGGATGGGCTGCTGGCGGATGGCGACATCGTTGAGAATACGACGGGATTACAGCTTGCAGCGCGAGCACCAGCACTCTCTCCCAGGCAAAGCGCCCTCGCAGAGAAGATCCTCGAGCTCTATGAGTCGAGCGCTTTCCGGGCACCACGCAAAGATGAGCTTCCCCTGATGTTGGGAACACCGGCACCCATCATCAATCCCGTCTTCGCGCACCTGGTTCAAATCGGAAAACTCGTCCGCATTGATGACAAGGTTGTGCTGCATACAGCGTGCGTGACAGCATCACGTACGGCCATCATTGACCACCTTGCGTCGCATGAAACACTCGATGCCGGCGGGTGCAAGGAGCTGCTTGACACCTCCCGCAAGTTCGCGATCCCCATCCTTGAGTATTGGGATAAGCAGGGGCTGACGCGGCGTGTTGGGAATGGGAGAGTTCTGAGAGAGAGATGAGCACTGCAGCGGCAAGAAACTGAAGATACCGATAGGATGGAGATGGAACTGTGAAGGCCTCAGAGAAACGAAAAGAAGTGATGTCGCGATCGATCAGGCTTGGGCACTGCGTATGTGACCCACGCAAGCCGTGTCCATGCGACATATTCAAAGAGAAGGATGTCTGCCTCTGTGCCGGCGAGAAGCTCCCCGTGGAAACGGACGCATCGAAGGCCAAGCTCACTGACCATGTCCGTAGCGCCGGGTGTGCCAGCAAGATCGGGCAGAAGGACCTCCACCAGGTGCTGAACCTGTTGCCAAAGGTGGAAGACCCGCGCCTATTGGTAGGGACGGCGACCGCTGATGACGCCGGCGTCTTCCAGCTGACCGACAATGTTACCATCGTTCAGACGGTCGATGTCTTCACGCCCGGCGTGGACGATCCCTATCAGTTTGGCCGCATTGCGGCCTGCAACTCGTTGAGCGACGTCTACGCCATGGGAGGCAGACCCCTGACTGCGCTGTCGGTCATCGGCTTTCCGATTGAAGCCCTTCCCCACGAGGTGATGGCCGACATCCTTCGCGGGGGTATGGATGTGCTGCAGGAAGCCGGCGCCATTATGCTGGGCGGCCACAGCATCAATGACGAGGAACTCAAGTTCGGACTGGCCGTAACCGGCATCATTGATCCCAACCAGATCATGACCAACGCCAATGCGAAGCCGGGCGACGCCCTGGTGCTAACCAAGCCACTGGGCACCGGCATCATCTCACTAGCCCACCAGATTGACATAGCGCCGGCCGGTGCGATGGATGCCGTTACGGTCTCGATGACAACGCTCAACAGGACGGCTGCAGAGCTGATGGTGGAACATGGCGCGAATGCCTGCACGGACGTAACCGGTTTTGGTCTGCTGGGTCATCTTGGACAGATGGTGGTGGAGAGTGGCGTCACGGCCGAAATCGAGTGTTCGCAGCTTCCCCTCTTCGAAGGCGTACTCGAGTGCGCCAAAAAGGGATCCTACTCGGGAGCCAACGAGCGCAACGCCGAGTCCGTGGAGGATCGCGTGACCATCGCGGATGACATCGACAAGGCAACCCGTGCAGTGTTGTTCGACGCACAGACTTCCGGCGGACTGCTGGTCTCCATCCCCGCAGAAAATGCAGAGCGATTCCTGGAACACCTTCACGCCAGGGGCATCACCGCGGCCACGATCATCGGCCGTATCACCGGAGAGTCCGAGGGACGGGTTGAGGTGGTGGGCTGACACACCCGCCGCGCATCAACCAGGGGTGTAGGACAAGCTTCCCCGGTATTCCGGGGCGCTTGTGTCTCGGACGCTATCCCGCACGAACGGCCGCCGCAATCGCATCGCCAATCTCGGCGGTGCCAACGGCGGTGCTGCGATCCTCGGCAATGTCGGCCGTGCGCATGCCTGAATCCAGTACAGATTCGACGGCGTCTTCGATGGCCTCGGCCACGTCTTCGCGCCCCAGGCTGTAGCGGAACATCATAGCAGCGGAAAGAATCTGGGCTACAGGATTGGCGACTCCCTTGCCGGCAATATCCGGGGCCGATCCGCCGGCCGGCTCGTAGAGGCCAAAGTGATCCGCACCGATGCTTGCCGAGGGAAGCATCCCCAGTGATCCGGTCAACATGGCGCACTCATCAGAGATGATGTCACCAAACAGGTTCCCGCAGAGCAGAATGTCGAACTGGGTGGGCTCTCGCAACAGTTCCATCGCCACGCGATCGACATACATGTGCTCGAGCTCGACCTCAGGATGATCCTGGGCGACTTCGTTGACGACTTCCCGCCAGAGAACCATCGATGTCAAAACGTTCGCCTTATCCACGGACGTAATTTTGAGGCCTCGCTCCTGGGCAATATCAAATGCCATGTGGGCAATCCGGGTGACCTCGTGGCGGGTATAGACCATCGTGTCGTAGGCACGTTCGTCATCGCCCTCACCATCGCGCCCCTTCGGTTTGCCGAAGTAAGCGTCACCGGTGAGCTCCCGCACACAGAGAATGTAGAAGCCATTCTCAACCAGGCTGGGCTTGAGGGGACTCATATCGGCAAACGCATGGTAAAGCCTTGCCGGGCGAAGATTGCAGAAGAGATCAAAGTGCTCGCGCATCGGCAACAGTGACGCACGCTCAGGCTGCTGTTCCGGGGGCAACGACTCCCACTTCGGTCCGCCGACAGACCCCAGGAGAATGGCATCGCTCTGCTCACAGAGGGCGATCGTCTCGGCAGGAAGCGCTTCACCGTGGCGGTCAATGGCGGCGCCACCGACATCACCGAACGTGTAGCTCAACTCCAGTGCGAAGCGCTCTTTGACGGCCTCGAGGACTTTAACGGCCTCTTGCATGATCTCCGGCCCAATCCCGTCACCGGGCAGAATTGCTATCCTTTTCGCTGTTGCTTCGCTCATATCGCCTTTCGCGTTTCGTGACTGCTATTGCCTGTAAAGGCTCGGGACCATAGCGCACTGACACCATTCCATTCAATGCCTAAACGCTACCGTTTACGTCCTATTCACTCTTGTGCCTTGCCCCCTGCTCCTCGCTTCTATATATATGCAACGACACCAACGAAAGAGGACTATGTTTACCAAGACACATGCGCTACTCGCCACATTCCTTATCGCCGCCCTGCTAGCCGGCGGCTGTCGCCCTGGAGCAACGGCCAGTGACCCGCTCCGTTCGGGCTTACGTTCGATGAAGTCCGGCGATCATGAAGAGGCCCGTGATGCCCTTATCGCAGCGACAGGGCTCTATCCCAGCAACGTGACCGCACACTGCAATCTCGGGCTCGCCTATTGGAAGCTTGGCGATGAAACTGCCGCCATTGCCTCCCTGACACGAGCCGTCGACTTGGCCGACGGCGACCCCCAGCCTCTTGAGCTGCTCGCCCACGTCCTGATCGAAAACGGAAACGAACACGGAGCTCGCCAGGTCCTTTCGAACGTCGAAACACCTACAGCAACAACACTGACTCTCATGGCAATGGCGGCCTACAAGGCCGGCAGTAGCGACCTGGCCCGTTCCTATCTTGGACGCGCCCTGGACCTCAGCGCCGACTACCCCCCCGCGCTCTACAACATGGCGCTATTGTGGCGCGATGAATACAACACCCCGCGCGAAGCCCTCTCCTACTACAAGCAGTTCCAGTCCGTTGCTCCGAACGATCCGCGCGCCGCAGGCCCCCCGCAGGCGTTTCTGGCGATGGGCGACGCCGACATCCCGGCCGCGGAACCGCCGCCACCAACGGCAACCGATGACGACACCGCAACCGCAACCGCAGAGCCCCCCACCCCGCCACCGACGCCTACACCGGACCCAGATCCCGAACCCATTCCGGACCCACAGCCTGATCCGGCGGTGATAATTATTGAAAAGCTGATCGCGAAGGCAGCCGAAGCGGTCCAGAACGGCAACACGGACACAGCCCTGCTGGTCTTGAAGGATGCCGTGAAACAGGCTCCGGACAACGCGGATGCCGTGTGGGCGCTGGCACAGCTCTATGACGAACACCTCGGGTTCAAGTCCCGTGCCGATCAGCTCTACAAAGCGTTCACGAAGCAGTTCCCCAACGACCCGCGTGTGGCAGATATTCCCGCGCTGGAACCGCCGTCACCGCCGCCTTCGTCTTCTGACTCTCAAGCAACCGACTCGACAGCGTCTGCACCGCCCCCCGCCAACACCGGCACCCCGGACACAGCGGAACCGGAAGGTGAGACTCACTTCCGAACGGGGCTCGCCCACTATGCCAACAGAGAGTGGGACAAGGCGATCGCCGCCTACAGAATGGCCCTCGCCGCCGATTCGAAATCAGCATCCAGTGCCTACAACCTGGGCCTGGCTTACAAGGCCAGGGGAGATATGGAAAAGGCAGCGAAGGCCTTTGTCGTGGCGCTTGGATTGGAGAAGGACATGCCCAAGGCGCTCTACATGCTGGGCCTGACAGAGATGCAACAGGGGCGGAATCCTGCGGCCCTCGCCCAGCTCAACCGACTGCTACGCGTCGAACCCGGCTTTGCGAAGGCTCACTACCTGCTGGGGTGCATCTACCGTGATGAAGGACGGCCCGACATGGCAACCATCCATTTCCAGCGCTTGATCCACCTGGCTCCGTCGGACCCGTCAGCAAATCACGCACGCCGTTGGCTCACGCAGCAACAGGGAGCCACGCCGTAATGCTGGAAGCCATTCCCCCGCTGAACCTTGTCGACATTGTCGCATTGGGTCTCATTGCGATCGGCGGCGTCCAGGGGTTGTTCCGGGGTCTCTCCGGGGAGCTTGCCCGACTCATCGCCACAGTACTTGCCTTCGTGGCGGGCGTTTCGCTGCATGGCGCCGTGGGCGAGTGGATACAGGCACACACACGTTTGGCGGATCAGTCCGCCCATGCAGTCGCTTTTGTGGCTACGGTTGTCCTGGCGGTGCTGATCATGCTCTCCATCCGTCTCGTGGTGAAACGTCTGATCAAAGTCGTCTTCGCGGATGGCTTCGATAAGGCGATGGGAGTGCTGGCAGGACTCGCCCGAATGAGTGTTGCCGTCTGCATCATCTTCCTAATCATGAACCTGATCCCACACGACTATCTTAACCGGCATTTTGGTGAGGAATCGGCAATCGGCAGCGTCGTTGTGCGCTATGTACCAACCGTAAGAGAAACACTCGAACGCGTGGCCGCATCCGAGTCACTGCCGACAACAGAGGAAGAGGCAACAACACCATGACAACGCCAGGCCAACCCCCTATGCTGCCCGACCTTCAGTCCAGCCTGCTATGTGACGATGTGCGCCAGGAGCGAAACGGCAAGTTCATTCTGATCGGGCTGTTTGATGCAATCGGTGTCCCGAAATACCCGGCCGCCTTTCAACGGCTCTGCATGGTGAATCGCTGGTGCTGCGGCTTTGGTGAATTCACACAACAGAGCCGTCTGCTGAAGCCCGATGGAACATCCGTGCTGGTGCAGGGGAAGCCGGTGCCGGTCAAGCTTCCCGACAGTGAAGCGACCGCCACCTGCGTCGAGATCTTCCTCAACGTCAAAATCGAGGTGCCCGGAACCTACTGGGTGGAAGTGTTGCTGGATGACGAGCTCAAACTCCGCTATCCCCTAAAAGCAGCCCAGATCCAGCCGCCACCGGGCCAGTAGTCACTCACCGTCAACCGCGTAGGACAGGCGTCCCGAGTACCCGAGGGCTCGTGCACACGCTCCCCGGAATACCGGGGAAGCGCGTCCTACAACCCGGGGACAGAACCAACAACCGTGTAGGACAGGCTTCCCGAGTCCCCGAGGGAGCCTGTGCCGCACATGGAATACCGGGGAAGCGCGTCCTACAACCCGGGGACAGAACCAACAACCGTGTAGGACAGGCTTCCCGAGTCCCCGAGGGAGCCTGTGCCGCACCCACGGCTCCTATCAGCGCCTAACCTGCGGCGCGCTCGATAGCGATCACGTCGTGACCTGTATCCCATCGGCGCAGGTGCTTCAGGTCCACGGTAATCTGACTTCGGCGTGCGGCATCTTCGGGCGTCGCAGCCGCGCCCCGTGCCGAAATCTCCCGCCGTTCGCGATCAAGGCGGTTTCGCCAAAGCCGCAGGATCAGATCCTGGACGGCTTCGGCCGGTTTGTACTCCTTCTTCCCCGTCACCTTCACCGGGGCCGCAAGCAACTCCTCCGCGTAGGCCAGCACATCGGCACCATCTTCGCCCTCGGCAAGAAGCTCTTCCAACAGATCGGTGTTGTGGGCCGCCGCATCGATGGCACAGGTGATGAGATGTTTGCACTTGGCGTTACTCACCATGTCCATCGGCAGATACTCGTCAATGAGCGACCCCAGCTCCGGATAGTCCGCAACGTGCACGATATGCTCGCAGAGCATCTGCTCTTCATGTGGCACGCGGGCGGGACGCGGTTCGGTTGGCGCATCTGTCGAAGCGAATACCTCCCCCTGGGGAAAGGCATCCAATACATCCGGAGGTATCTCGACATCCATTTCATCCATCGGCGGCGGCATCTCGTGATCCAGCGGCGCACCACCGGCAGGAGCCGCTTGCTTCTGACGTGCCGCCTTGCGCTCGGCCTGGCGTTCGGCGGTCCGTTTCTGTGCCTCGGCGACCTTCTTCATGTCTTCTTCAAGTGCGCTCTCCGGCAGTTTGAGCAACTCCGCGGCTTCCTGTAACAGACGCGCGCGTTGCACCGCGTTCTGGCTATGCGTGATTGTCTCGAGTACCGCCTTGGCAATGCGACTGACGGCGGCTACCCCCCTTGCATCGCGCTCGGCACTACTCATCGACTTGATCTGGAATGCCACGACCGATTGAGCCGACGCCAACACTTCCTCGAAAGCCTTCCCCCCCTGCTTACGAATAAAGGAATCCGGGTCCTCACCATCCGGAAGCTCGGCCACGCGCACAACAATGCCGGCATCCATAAAGACGACGGCCGTCTTCACCGCAGCCGCCTTTCCGGCGGTATCCGAATCAAAAGCCAGCACCACGCCGTCTGCATAGTTCTTCAGCGAGCGAACGTGCTCCTCGGTAAATGCAGTTCCCTGGGCAGCCACCGCTGTTTCAATGCCCGCCTGGTGACAGCGAACAACATCAATCTGTCCTTCGCAAATGATCGCTTCACGATTCGGGGCGTTCACGATGTGCCGACGCGCTTTGTCGAAGGCATAGAGCACGCGTCCCTTGTGGAATACGGGAGTCTCCGGACTATTGACATACTTCGGTGCCTTGGGATCGTCCTTGAGAATGCGGGCACTGAATCCGATCACACGGCCCTGCGAATCGTGAATGGGAAACATCAGTCGCCCGCGGAACCGATCATAGAACTTGCCGCGTTGTCCCTCTTTCTGTGAGCGCAGGACCAGCCCGCAGGCCTCGAGCTGATCGGGCGTATACTTGTATTTCTCACCCCACTGTAGCGTCACGTCCCAGCCATCCGGGGCAAAGCCAAGCTGAAAGGCCTCGGCGATGTCGCCATCCAGCTTGCGCTCTGTAAGATACTTCCGGGCGGTCTCAGCCGCTGGTGCCTGAAGCAGACAGCGCCGGTAGAACTGTGCCACACCATGGTTAATCTCATACAGGAGCTTGCGGTGCTTCGACGCGCCGGAATCCTCCTCCAGCTCGAGCGAGATGTTGGCACGTTCGGCCAAGGTCTTGGCCGCGGTCATGAAGTCCATGCCCTGGTGCTTCATCAGGAAGCTGATGACATCACCGCCTTCGCCGCACCCGAAACACTTGAAGATCTGCAGGTTCGGGTTAACGTTGAACGAAGGCGTTTTCTCCTTATGGAAAGGACAGCAGGCCTTGTAGGTTGACCCGGATCGCTTCAGTGTCACATGGGATCCGATAACTTCCACAATATCATTGCGGAAGCGGATTTCCTCAAGCACACGTTCTGGAATGAATCTTCCCATAGGACGCCCGTAGCGTGGATTGCTCGTTAAGACGGGTTCTCGTCAACGGTTCCACCCCAACTCTTGAGGGCATCACCAATGAAGCGGAGGGTCGTTTCATGTGCTTCTCTGCCATTTCCCGTGACGGCAATCGCGGGCCCAAACTTGAAGTGGACTTCTTTACTGCGGTCAATTGGACCGAAGTCACGGATCACTTTGCCAATACCGTGGAAATCCGTCTTGAGCGCCAGGGGAACGACGGGAACTCCCGCTCGTTTGGCCAATTTCGAGCCCACGGTATTGAATTCGGCCGGCTTGAGGACCGGGTTGCGCGTCGCTTGAGGAAACACGACGATGCAGCGCCCCGCTTCCAGCACCTTCGGACCCTCGTCCATCAGTCTCTTGAGATCCTCGCGCGGATTCTTCCGCGTTACGCTAATGGGAGCCACGCCTGCCATGACATGCTTGAAGAGCGGCAGCTTCGTCAGGCTCTCCTTAACCACGAAGGTCATATGCTGGAATGGCAGCACCATGGCTGGAATCGCAAATGTCTCCAAAAGGCTCATGTGGTTGGCCACGATGACGGCGGGACCGTCAAGTGCGGCCAGATGCTCACACCCCGACACCTCCATGGTTCCCAGGCAGCTCTCAACGGTTCGCCAGATGTCCAGCGAGAGGTCCATCCAGGTGTTGCGATTCCAACCTCCGGACTTGGCCATCCGCCCCCCTTTCAGGACGACCCCCATGATGCCACACTTGTAACGCAGGTTGGACCGCCCCACCGCAACATCAGCAAATGTCAGTTTTCGCCCCCCAGGAGTCCGGTAACCATGCTCGGTCATTAGTTGCTCACGGAAATTTTGCGTATCAATCATGGCCCATTATCTACCATCCGACTCCGGTCACTGGCAAGCGCTCCCCCAATAAAAAGCTCATTTCCATACTTGACGATGCTGTGAGCGCATCGCTAGAGTAACCGGACTGGTTAAAAAAACCCGGGCTTTGGCAAGAGTGGGTACATCCCGCTCTTTTTGGTCTATAGAGGTGGGTAGAACCAGAGAAAGCGATAAACAGCGATGAATAATGAGCTTATTGCCATCTTGAACTACATGGAAAAGGAGCGTGGTATTGACCGCGAGATCCTGATTGAAGCCGTTGAATTTGCCCTGCAATCGGCGGCACGCAAGAGTGTAGCTTCTGACGAGGATCTTCGAGTTGCGATTGACAGAGAGTCTTGCGACATAAAGGCTTACGCCATGCGCCTTGTCGTGGACACGCCCAAGGCCGGCCCCGACGAGGTGACGCTGAGGCAAGCCCAGAAGACAAAGCCTGATGCCGTCGTCGGTGAAGAGATTGAGGTCGAAGTCACCCCGGCTAACCTGGGGCGCATCGCAGCTCAAACAGCTAAACAGGCGATCACCCAGCGGATCCGCCAGGCGGAGCGTGAAATCGTCTTCGACGAGTACAAAGATCGTGTTGGTGATATCGTCAGTGGTGCTGTCCGCCAGTTCAATCGCAGTGACATCATCATCGACTTGGGCCGCGCAGAAGCGCTGCTACCATCCCGTGAACGCGTGCCGACCGAGGAATACCAGATTGGCGACCGCGTGCGCGCCTACGTGGTGAGCGTCCAGAACAATCAAACCGGGCCGGCCATCATGCTATCGCGAAGCCACCCTGACTTCGTTCGCCGCCTCTTTGAGCTTGAGGTATCGGAAATCTCTGACGGTATCGTCGAGATCAAGGGCATCGCCCGTGAGCCGGGTTACCGTACCAAGATCGCCGTTGTTTCCCACGATCCCAAGGTTGACCCCGTTGGGGCCTGCGTGGGTATGCGCGGCATGCGCGTCAAAAACATTGTGCGAGAGCTTTCGGGCGAGAAAATCGACATCATTCGCTGGAGTGAGGACATCAAGACCTATGTCATCAATGCCCTCTCCCCTGCCCGCTTGGCTAAGGTTGACATTCATGACACGGACGAGGATCGTGTTATCCATGTGATTGCGGACCCGGACCAGCTCTCCCTTGCCATCGGCAAGCGGGGGCAGAACGTTCGTCTGTCAGCCAAACTCATTGGATGGAAGATCGACATTCACAAGGACGAGTCTGCCATCTCGTTCGAAGAAAAGGTCGCGCTTGCGGTCGAACGTCTGGCTGAAATCGAGGGCGTCGCCAGCGAAATGGCGCAGGCGCTTGTCGGAGCAGGCTTCCTGACTGCGGATGGCATCCTGGCAGCGGAAGCACAGGACCTGGCCGAAATGCTTGATATTGATATCGTAGCTGCGCGAGCACTTTACGCAGCCGTTGAAGCGCACGAACAAGCCGCAAAGGCCTAACCGCCTTGCAGCCACAATAGCAATAAGATGCCCCGACAGGCGGCACTTGGAGAAGACCAAACATGAGAGTTCACGAACTGGCCAAAGAGCTGGGACTGGCGAGCAAAGCGCTCCTGGTACAGCTGCACGAGCTCGGTGTCGATGCCAAGAGCCATATGAGCGCCCTGGATGACGATGCCGTGGCACTGATGAGAGAAACCCACTCCGACGGAGCTGAACCGGCCGCCGAGGAAGCACCGGCGTCAGCGCCCGCACAGGACGAAGCCCCGGAACCGGAGAAGCCCGAAGCGGCACCCGCCGAGGAAGCTGCAGCAGCGGCCACCGAGGAGAGTGCACCAGAAGCGGCAGCATCTGACGATGAAAGTGACGAAGAAGACGTAAAGGTTCTTCGCATTCGCGGCGGCATCGTTGTACGCGATTTTGCCGAAATGCTGGGCGTTCGCCCCAACAAGATCATCGCAGAGCTGATGGGGATGGGGATTTTCGCCGCCATCAACGCTAAGCTTGATTTCGATGTTGCCGAGAAACTGGCTGACAAGTTCGGTTTCCTGGTTGAGCACGAGAAACGCGGGGACCACCAGGCACCGGTCGCAAAACAGGACCTGGATGATGAGCCGGTCGAAGACCGTCCCGAGGACATGCTGCCGCGGCCGCCGGTGGTGACCTTCCTGGGTCACGTTGACCACGGCAAGACGTCGCTGCTCGACTACATTCGGAATGCCACCGTTGCCAAGGGCGAAAGCGGCGGCATCACCCAGCACATCGGTGCCTACACCGTGGACTTGAACGCCAGGCAGATCACGTTCCTGGACACACCGGGACACGCAGCCTTCACGGCCATGCGCGCCCGTGGTGCTAACCTTACCGATATTGCGGTCATCATTGTCGCTGCAGACGACGGCATCATGCCTCAGACCAAGGAGGCGATCTCCCACGCCAAGGCTGCCGGTGTGTCGATCATGGTTGCCATCAACAAGTGCGACCTTCCTTCCGCAAATCCCGACCGAGTGCTCCAGCAGCTTCAAGCCGAAGACCTCGCACCCGAGGATTGGGGTGGCGAGACGATCTGCTGCAGAGTCAGCGCTGAAACGGGAGAGGGAATCGACCACCTGCTCGACATGATCCTACTTCAGTCGGAAGTGCTCGAACTTACGGCCAACCCAAATCGGCGAGCCAGCGGATTCGTTGTAGAATCTCAACTCGAGCCCGGCATGGGGCCGACAGCACATCTTCTGGTGACAAATGGAACCTTGAAGGTTGGCGACGCCGTCCTCTGTGGACCACATAGTGGCCGCGTTCGCGCTCTTATCAACGATCACGGCGCCAAAGTTAAGTCAGCCAAACCATCCACCCCGGTCAAATGCCTGGGTCTCTCGGGTGTTCCCGAAGCCGGTGCTGAGTTCACCGTCCTCAAGAACGACCGAAAGGCAAAGAATGCCGCAGCGGAAGCAGCGCAGGCCCTGAAAACGTCACAGCTTGAGGCGCCCAAGAAAGCATCGCTTGATGATCTCTTCTCACAGATGGCAGAGCAGGAGAGCATTGAACTCAAAGTGCTGCTCAAGGCCGACACCCAAGGCAGTGTAGAGGCCATTGTTCACTCATTGCAGGAGATCAAGAGTGACAAGATCTCGCTCAACATCATCCTGAGCAACACGGGCAATATCACGACAAACGATGTCATGTTGGCAAGTGCGTCGAACGCTGTTGTGCTTGGATTCCACGTGGCCAAGGAATCCGGTGTGGATGCCCTGGCCAAGCACGAAGGTGTGGAAGTTCGCCTGCATGCGGTCATCTATGAACTGATCGACCAGGTGCGGGATGCCATGATCGGTGCACTCGGTCCACGGCTCGAGGAGGCCGCACGAGGACGTGCGCAGGTACGACAGATTTTCGAAGTGGGTAAGAACGCCAGAGTGGCAGGCTGCCTCGTCCTTAAGGGCACCATCAACGCCAAGAACCGGATTCGAGTTCGTCGTGGCGAGGAAGTCCTCTATGAAGGCACCATCCTTTCACTGAAGCATTTCCAGGATAGCGTCGCGGAAGTACGTGAAGCCCAGGAGTGCGGAATTCGACTGACCCATTTCGGTGACTTTGCTGAAGGCGATCTTCTTGAGAGTTACGAAATCGAAGAACTTGAGCAAACGCTGTAGCGTAGCAAGCGCAGGAACACGACGAGACGGGAGATGCCGCGCGCATTGTCCCGTCTCTTGCGTCTGAACGAAGACAGGCGACGGAGGCCCCATGAGCATCGACCGAATCGAACGCGTAAACGCTCTTATTCGTCGCGAGATCGGCGAATCCCTGTTTCATATCATGAACGAGCAGGCATTCGATCTTGCCGCCGTAACGGTGACACACGTTGTAACATCGCGAAACCTGCGTAATGCTCGCGTGCTGGTATCCATTCGAGGCGATGATGCAGCCAAACAGCGAATGCTCGGACTGCTACGCCGCCATCGGGCTGACATCCAGAGAGCCATCAATCGCGATCTGACGCTCAAGTACACGCCCAAACTGCACTTTGAACTCGATCTCTCGGTCGAGGAAGGTGACCACGTCCTGGATATCCTGGCGCATCTCGACGACCCCCAGGATGAGAAAGCCCCTGGCGACCCGGGGGTGGAACCGTGACTGGCGCCGGTCGATATGGCGCGCCTTCGGCACCGCAACCCGTCGATCCCTTCAGTGGGGTTCTGCTGATCGACAAGCCCATGGGGCCGACCTCTCATGATATCGTGAACCGCATTCGGCGGACCTTCAAAATCAAGAAGGTCGGTCATGGGGGAACACTCGATCCCATGGCAACCGGCCTGCTGATTATGCTGCTTGGCAAGGGAACAAAGCTCTCCGACCGCTTTATGGGGTCCGACAAGAGCTACGAAGGCACCATGCGTCTGGGTATTACGACAGATAGCCAGGATGCGCAGGGAGAAGTTCTGAGCGAGAGTGATCCGTCCGGAGTGACCGAGGAACAACTGCTGGACGAGATGAGCAAACGTGTCGGTGATAGCTTCCAGACCCCACCCATGGTTTCCGCGGTCAAGGTCGCCGGCATGCCGCTCTATAAGCACGCGCGCAAGGGTCGCACCGTTGAACGCAAACCGCGCCTGATTCATATCTTTCAGTTCAAGTTGCTGCGCTTCGAAAACCCTGAGGCGGAGTTCGTGATGCGCTGTACCAAGGGAACCTACGTCCGCACGCTTTGTCACGACATCGGAAACGACCTTGGCTGTGGTGCTCATCTCACACGCCTGCGTCGGACGCGATCGGGGAAACTCGACATTTCGAACGCGCTGCCAATGGACAAGGTCATGCAGATGACCCGGGACGAGTTAGCCAAACACATACTTCCTATTCGTCAGTTCACATGAAGCTGATCCGAGATCTTAGCCTGCTGCGTGACGTCACCAGCCCGGTGGTCCTTGTCGCCGGATTCTTCGACGGGGTCCATCTCGGCCACCGTAGCATCATCGACTATGCCCAACAGGCCGCCCGGGAGCACGGCGGAGAGGCCTGGGTGCTGACGTTCAATACGCATCCACTCAAAGTACTGCACCCCCCCGCCGCTCCCCTGATGCTGACCTCAACGGATCACAAGATCGCGCTGTTCAGCGCCAGTGGTGTCGATGGCTGTATCGTGCTGCCCTTTACGACAGAATTGGCGGCGGCGCCTGCCAACGTCTTCGCCGACACACTTTTTCACTGCTCACCGACACTGACGGAGGTCGTTGTTGGCGAAAACTGGCGCTTCGGAGAAAAGGCAACGGGCACGCCGGCACTGCTGCGTGAGCTTGGGGCCGAAGAGGGATTAAAGGTAACAACACTGCCCCCCGTCACATGCGGAGGAGAGACGATATCCAGTACACGTATCCGCACGGCGGTTATGCACGGCGAACTTGACCATGCGGCAGAGATGCTGGGTCGTCCCGTCAGCGTGCTGGGTACAGTCATTCACGGGCGTGCCATCGGCCGTAAACTGGGGTTCCCCAGCGCCAACATCGACCCCCACAATGAGGCCCTGCCCCCTCTGGGTGTCTACGCGGTACAGGCCATGGTGCGGGGGGAGATCTACGACGGCGTGCTCAACTTCGGGACACGCCCCACCTTTGACAACGACCAGGCCGTACCCCCGATTCTTGAACTGCATCTTCTCGATTTCGAGGGAACTCTATACGATGAGGATATCGAGGCCTATTTCATCTCCCATCTCAGAGACGAGTGGTATTTCGCCACGATAGAGGAACTCACGGAACAGATTGCCTGTGACGTGCGGGACACGCGTGACGTACTGGGGAAGAAGGGCCTTGGAACAGAAACGAAGGACGCCCTATGTAAGGCATGGCATGCCCGGACGGCGATCACAGATAGAGGGAGCGAGTGATGATGACTGTTTCTGCATGGCTGAAAAGCGTGATGGTCTCTCCGGATGCCTATGATGCCGACATCCTACTACAGAGCTTTCTGGATGAAATGACGAAAGGCTTAAACGGCGCCCCAAGCTCCCTGCTGATGTTCCCCGCCTATGTCAATACAACCCACCAGGTGCCCCAGGATACGCCCGTTGCCGTTATCGATGCCGGTGGTACCAATTTGCGTGTATGTGTTGCTCGCCTGAACGCCGAACACGAAGCGGAGCTATCTGATTTCACGAAGCAACCGATGCCGGGGCGTGACCATGAAGTTGAGCCGGCTGACTTTTACGGCGTACTGGCAGACGCGCTTGACCCCTTTGCGGATGCGTTCGACAGCATCGGGTTCTGCTTCTCCTATCCAGCGGAAATCACGCCGGACTGCGATGGCCGTCTTCTCCACTGGACAAAGGAGATCAAGATTCCGGGACTGGTTGGGCAGCAGGTCGGGGCGGGACTCCTCGCGGAGCTCAACGCGCGCGGCATGAGCGGCAAGAAGATCGTGGTACTGAACGACACGGTCGCAACACTTCTCGCGGGACTCGCCACGGGGCAGGCATTCAACGCGTCCTCCTATATTGGCCTTATCCTGGGCACAGGCACCAACACCGCTTACGTGGAGCGAAACGCAAACATTGGAAAAGTGGAGCTCGGAGAGGGAACGCAGGTCATCAACACGGAGTCAGGAGCCTTTGCGGCGTTTGAACGGGGACCTTTCGACCTTCAGCTCGACGCAGAGAGTGAGAGCCCGAATACGCACGTATTCGAGAAAGTCATTTCCGGCGTCTACATGGGCCCGCTGGCGCTCAAGCTGCTACAAGCATTGGCTACCGACTCGTCACACCTCTCTGAATCCGGTGCGGCCGCTCTTCTCGACATGCAGGAACTCTCAACCATCCATATCGACAACCTGACAGCAGATAACGGGCGTGACGTCGGCGTTCTTGCGGATGACGTTTTCTCGGATACCGACCGCGAGGTCATGAAAGAAGTCTTCACGGCCGTCGTCCAGCGTGCGGCCCTCTTCACGGCCGTCAATCTCGCTGCCGCCGTAGTCAAGTGTGGTGCCGGGACCGATCCCAACAGCCCAGTCTGCATCAACATCGACGGCTCGACGTACTACAAGACCTTCCAACTGGAAGTGTCTGTTCAGGCCCACCTCGAGGCACTGCTGGATGCGCGCGGATTGTACTGCCGCTGTATCCAGGTGGATGATGCCCCCGTTGTTGGGGCGGCCATTGCCGGACTCACGGCGTCCTAGCCTGAAACTTGAACCGTCATCTTGATGCTTACGCATCTAATTGTAGGGCGGGAATGGGCGAGTCCCCGAGTCCTTCCCGCCGCTCTTGATGCACGCCGCTGTATCCGGGAACGGCGGGAAGGTCTCGGAGACTCAACCGTTCCCGCCCTACAGTCGGGGGGGGGCAGACTCGTGGTGAGTGTCGGCGCTAGCGAAGCGAGCTTACGCCAGGCGCCAGGCCAGCGTCTGTCCCGCGCGATACGGAACCACATCACCATAGGCGTCCGGGACCATGGTCTCGTCGCGGGTTAACGTAATCTCCTCGCTCGGTGCGGCCAGCTTGTGGAACTCATGGCCAAACCGGGAGCTGAAGTCGGCCAGACGGTCCAGGCAGCCCAGGCGGTCAAAGGTGTCGGCCAGGTAGGGCATGAGTAATGGGCTCGTGAAGACGCCCGCACAGCCGCAAGCCGCTTCTTTGGCGCTACGTGGATGGGGTGCAGAATCTGACCCGAGGAAGAAGCGAGGATGTCCCTCGGAAACGACACGTCTCAGGGCATCACGATCATGCGGATACTTCGCGACCGGCTTGCAGTAGTTGTGATTGCGTCCCGCCCAGTCATCAGCCGTCAGGTCGAGATGATGCGCTGTCACGGTGGCGCCAACGGT
>CAZCDU010000041.1:0-37499 GCA_964497125.1 uncultured Victivallales bacterium
GGGGGATGATGTGGAAATCCACACTCGTAATCCGCTCTCGTCGCCCGTTCTCGTCGCCCGATTCTAGTGTTTTCGCTGGGCCATGGACAACATCGATGCGGGTTGTCTTGATGTAACGTTCTAATTGTAGGGCGGGAACGGGCGAGTCTCCGAGTCCTTCCCGCCGGTGTGAGGTAGGCGCCGTTGCATCCGAGACGGCGGGTGAGTAAGGGAAGATGAGAATGGTACGGTATAGACTCTTTATCGCAAGAGTGTGTTCAGCGGGGTGTATTTGCGTTGGTGGTGTGATCGCACAGGACAATGTGTTCACCAACAGCGCCGGGGGCAATGACAGCTGGAATGACGCGGCGAGCTGGTCGCTGGGGCATGTGCCGATGGGCAGCGAGAATGCGGTTGTTGACAGTAACCTGACGGCATCCGTCACCACGGCACCATCGAACTATACCGGGAACCTGACGCTTCGTGAGGGGGCCCAGATCACAGTGGGCAACATTGCGGGGCAGGGCGCGTTTCCTGGTGCCTCGGCCACGATGACGATGCACGACCAGTCTGGGGTGCGCTTCGAAGATGCGCCCAACATCACATTCGCCAGCGCCATCGTCTTGCTCGGGGATGCTCGGTTCTATACGGGGGGCAACGGCAGTCACCATGAAGTACGCTACTTCAATGGTGTGATCAGTGGCAGCGGTTCGCTGACCATCAACAACTCCAACAACAACACGATCAAACTCAACGCGACCAATACCTTTTCGGGTGGGCTGATGATGGCTAACGGGAATTCGCGTATCGATCCCGGTGTAGATGGGGCATTCGGGACGGGTGATGTGGTGATTGGCAATGCGACCTCACTACGTATCGCTGCGAGCACGAGCAACACGATCCATGATGCCGCATCGCTCTACCTGGTTGGCACCAAGGATGGCAAGCTTCCTGCCATCGATAAGCTGGACATGAAGTCGACCGAAACCGTGAATAAGCTCTTTGTCGACGGTTTCCAGAAGGCGGCGGGTGACTATACGAGCAGCGAAGCCTGGCTCTCCGGGTCAGGCACATTGACTGTGCTGACCGACCCGCCCGCCATCCCGCCGAACCTCGTGAGCATCGACGATGACGTGTACGGCGGGCCGATCTACGAGGATCACCCCGATCCTGTGAACTACGTCGTCTCCTTTGATCTGGATATGGATCACACGACGGTTGACAGCAATGACTTCGAGAACGCCGGTACGGCGCCGATCGCGTTCGGCCCCATCACCGAGACCTCGGAGGGTATCTTTGCGGTGCAGGTCCAGCCGACGGCAGCCGGTACGCTCACCCTCCAGATCAAGGCCGGCGCCGTGTTGGAGACAACCGTGGGGGCGCGGCTTGACACCACCAATGCGCTGCCGGACGACACGACGATCACCATCCGTTCCGGTGACGCACCTGTCACGCTGCTCACGGGGCTTGGAAACGGTCCGGGAGGAAGTGACGACAACTGGAATATGGCAACCAATTGGAGTGAGGGCATTCCGTTCGGCTCGCAGGATGCAATCGTGGGTACCGGAGTGCATGCGCAAGTAGAGACTGCGTCTCGCCCCTATACGGGAAGCCTGACGTTGCGTGAGAACGCCACGCTGCGTTTGAAGAGCGCGGCAGCTAATGTTGAAAGCGTCATCG
This sequence comes from uncultured Victivallales bacterium, assembly GCA_964497125.1. GTDB lineage: Bacteria > Verrucomicrobiota > Kiritimatiellia > UBA8416 > UBA8416 > CAYLXP01. The sequence continues at coordinate 1,660 of CAZCDU010000041.1, forward strand.
CCGGTCACGAGCTGACCGTCCACGACGGGGTCACGTTCTTGTCGGCAGGCCATCATGGCGGCGGATCCATTACCTTTGGTGCGACATTGCTGCTGGGGACGTTCACGATCAATAACGGCGGCGCGCATCGTAGCTCGTACACGTTCCCGATCGTAGTCACCGGCCCCGGTGGCTTCAAGCTGCAGGGCACCAATAACGGCAAACTGATTCTCACGACCACCAACACCTTCTCGGGAGGCATTGAGCTTGCGGGGAGTGCCTATCTCAAACTCACCTCCGATGGTGCCGCTGGCACTGGGAGTATTGCCATTAACGCAGGGTCATCGCTCTGGATTGGCGCAGGTGTGAGCAATGCCGTGGCGGATACGGCACAGCTCTCGCTGGTGGGCGGTAAGGTGGGAGACCTGGCGACCAAGGTGGTATTGGATTCGAACGAATCGATCTCGGAACTCTACATCGAGGGCCTGCCGCAGCAGAGCGGCACCTGGGGTCCAGAGGGAAGTGCCGCCACGCACCAGACTAATCTCTTCAGCGGCGCCGGTATCCTGACGGTGGAATACACCGAGATCCCTCCCGCAGGATCGCTGCTGATCGTGCGGTAGTAGCGCGGGGAGTAGGGGCGTGGGACGTTGAGAGTAGAGAGTGGACTGTAGAGTGTGGAGAGTGGGGGACCGCCTGAAGGCGGAACAACATGCGGGGGACAGTGTAGAGATTCACACTCGTCATCCGCTCTCGTCGCCCGTTCTCGTCAACCGATTCTAGTGTTGTCGCTGGCCCGATGGACAACGCCCAACAACCAACATCCAACGCCCAACGTCCAAGTCTAGACTTCTTTCGTTGGGCGTTGGTTGTTGGGCGTTCGACTCTCCGTGGGACTGGCGTCCTCGCCTGTCTCATCCCTCGTCAACCACGCCACGCGCCTCGCTCACGCGGCTAACAGGCGAGGACGCCCGTGCCACGAGGGATCAATCCCAATCATTGTCCCGATCGTTGTCCTGATCGTCGTCTCTCTAATCATCGTCGCGATCCTCGTCTTGATCGTTGTCTCCGGATCTCCGGGACAACCGACGATGATCGTGACAAGGATCGAGACAAAGATGGGAATCGACGACGATCGGGACGATGATCAGGACAAGGATGGGGATCAGTCCAATTGTAGGGCGGGAATGGGCGAGTCTCCGAGTCCTTCCCGCCGCGCGCGAGGGTCATGCTAGTAGAATCCACGCCCAACAACCAAGTTTGATTCCGTGTTAGATACTAGGTATTTCGGTACTGGTGGTGGATTCTACAGGGATTCTTGGGTTGACATACGGATAGCCATTTGCATAAATGACCGACAAATATGCAGCGAGGTGATCAAATGGCGGATATGTTCTGTGCCCGGTTCCACGGAAAGCCCATTAAGGCAGAGGCGACAAGGCCGCTGAGCAGCGGTTCGAAACCAAAGGTAAGTCTTGTTTTCGGTGCTCGTCAAACAGGCAAATCCACACTGCTTGAGCACTGTATAGGCAAGGGCCCGCGGACGTTTGTCTTGAACCTGCAGGATCGGCGAGAACGGCGCCGCTACGAGGCGGACGAGGGATTGCTTCTGCGCGAGCTGGAAGCAGCGCCGGAGATCGAGACGGTTTTCATCGATGAGATCCAGAAAGTACCCGCCATCCTTGAGGACGTGCAGTTTCTGTATGATCGGGATCCTCGACGGTGGCGCTTCTTTGTGACGGGAAGCTCATCTCGTAAGCTCAAACGGAAATCGGCAAATCTTCTTCCGGGCCGCGTACGAACGAGGCTTATTTCGCCTGTCCTCCAGGCAGAGCTGCGGCCCACGGAACTGTTGCCGCTTCCCATGTCGGGTACCTCACGGTTCCCACGCCGGACACTCGAGGACTGTCTGGTTTACGGGAGTCTGCCCGGGCGGTACCATGAGGAGCCAGGGGAGTGGTCCGAGACGCTGGCGGCCTATGTGGACCTCTACATTGAGAACGAGATCCGTCAGGAGCATGTTGTCGAGGACATGGGCGCGTTTGTGCGGTTCCTTCGCCTGGCTGCACTTGAGTCGGGGCAGTGCGTGAACTTCACCAAGCTGGCCGGTGCCGTCGGAGTGGCTGTGAATACCCTCCGCAATTTCTACCAGGTACTGGAAGATACGTACGTGGGAATTCGAATCAAGCCCTTTGGACGCAGCCGTAAGCGCACACTCCAGGCACCTCGATTCCTGCTGTTCGATCTGGGCGTCCGTCACACGTTGGCGGAACTCCCCCTGGGGGACACGCTCTTGAAGTTCGATGCGGGTCACATCTTCGAGCAGTGGGTTCTGACGGAGCTCTATTATCGCTGTAAGAGCCTTGGCGCGGGACACAAACTCTCGACATGGCAAACGGCGACGGGAGCGGAGGTGGATGCCATCGTCGAAACGCCGGATGCGACCATCCCGATTGAGGTCAAATGGACCGATAAGCCATCCCCACGTGATGCACGTCACGTGGAGACGTTTCTCAATCATCACGGGAATACGGCGGATCGTGGTTACGTCGTGTGCCGATGTCCGCACAAACAGAAGTTGACCGAGCGAGTGACCGCCCTGCCGTGGGATCGGTTCTAGGGACTTCTCTAAAGGACGGCGGGAAGGTCTCGGGGACTCAACCGTTCCCGCCCTACAGTTGGATCGTTGTCTCTCCAATCATCGTCCCGATCGTTGTCGCGATCGTTGTCTCCGGATCTTGGGATTGACGAAGATCGCGACAACGATCGTGACAAAGATGAGAATCGACGATGGGACCAGTCTAATTGTAGGGCGGGAATGGGCGAGTCTCCGAGTCGTTGGCCTCCAAGTATTCAGCCTCGCTTCGCGTCCCGCCGGGTTGAGCAGACGCGGTTGCCCCAGAGACGGCGGGAAGGTTTCGCGTCTTGCCTGGCCGAGGCCGAATGGGCTATCATCCTGGCATGAAACTGCATCAACAGATCGACGCGCGTGGACTCGCGTTGGCCCACAGCGTGGTGGAGCATATCGAGGCCGATCCTGCTCGTCAGGGGGTGGCGAAGGCACTGAGCACATGCAGGCACTGGCTGCAAGTCTTGCCCGAATCGCAGCATGCGCCAGTGCTGGAATGGTTCTCGATCCTGGAGTCTCCGTGGGTAGAAATTCGCGCTGCCCTGCTCGATCCCGGGGAGCGCGGGAACCGCCTACGACAGAACTCGCCTTTCTGCGGTGTTCTTTCCAGTCGAGAACGCTGGACTATTTTGAGGGAGTTTGAGGCGCATGAATCGCGAGCAGCTTGAACATGTCATACGTGCCGCCGCTTCCATTTCCGGTGAAGATCGCATAGTCATCATTGGCAGTCAGGCGATTCTAGGCTGCTTTCCTAATGCACCTGCCACGTTGCTAATGTCGATGGAGGCAGATGCCTTCCCTGAGAACGCACCCGAGAAGAGTGATATCATTGATGGTTGCATCGGTGAACTTTCTCCGTTTCACGAAACCTATGGCTACTACGTTCATGGCGTTGGTCCCGAAACAGCGACACTACCGCAGCAGTGGCGTAGCCGTTTGGTGGCGGTCCAGAGTCCAGCAACCTATGGCTGTGTCGGGCTCTGTCTCTCTCCTGCGGACCTGGCTGCGAGCAAACTGCTTGCGGGGCGACCGAAGGATATTGAGTATGTCCGGACGATGGTTGCTGAGTTGCTGGTGTCTGTGGCTGAGATACTCGAGTTGGCTCCGGAACTAGAGCCGGAGGATGCCAACCGTCTCTCTGAACAGGCGTCCTTGGTCTCCGCACGGGACGATGGCTAGAGCAGGACGCAATCCAATCATCGTCGTGATCATTGTCCCGATCGTTGTCTCTCGGCCCTGGGGTTGTTGGTGGCCCTGGGGTTGTGGGTAGATCCACGGTGACAACCGACGATGATCGTGACAAGGATCGAGACGAAGATGGGAATCGACAACGATCAGGACGATGATCAGATCAAGAATGGGGACGTGGTTTTCTTGCGTTGCAATTCCCGGCGTCATCTGCAACGCTTTCTGTGTGGGGTAGTTGCAGTCCCACGGAAAGCAGGAGACGATAAATGACAGCTCTAACACTTGAATGCCCGGATGAGTTGGCAATAGCATTGGGGAAGCGCCCCGTCGATGTTGCCAGTGAGATCAGACTGATGTCCGCGTTGAAAATGTTCGACTGCGGACGTATATCGAGTGGTCTGGCAGCCAGCCTCGCTGGAATGACACGGGCCGAGTTTCTCCTGCGATGCGGAGAGTTTAATGTGTCGGTCTTTCAACAGACATCTACCGAACTTGCATCCGATACTGAGGCTGCATTGAATGCGCATCGTCGTTAATAGCTCTCCTCTTATCGCTCTGGAGCGGATAGGCAGACTGGATATCCTCAAAGCTCTCTACGGCCCTTCAGGAGCATGGATTCCACGTATCCCAGGAGTTGATCAGCAAGCTTCTTGGTTAGCGATCTGGCGAAATCAGGACAAGGATGGGGGCTGGACGCCCCCGCGCACATCCCCGTGGGACAGGCGTCCTCGCCTGTCTCCATCCCTCGTCAATGACGCCGCGCGCCTCGCTCACACGGCTAACGGGCGAGGACGCCCGTGCCACGAGGGATCGAGACTAGAAGAGAGATTAGGGCGAAGGAGTTTTGAGCCCGTGTTGAGCAAGGGAGGCGCCAAGCTCATGACTTGCTCTCTGCGGGCTCAGCAGATGTGGGTGAGGCGATCTTTCTTTGGGGAATCCTATTCACCACCGGGGCAAGCCCGGTGGGGTCTTGGCTATCTTCTCCTTGATCTTTCGCCTTAATCTTTTGCCCTAATCTCTTCCTCTTCGTTGGACGTTCGAATGTTCGATGTTCGTTGTCGGATATTCATCCGGTGGTCTTCTCTGCCGCAATTCTGTGTTTTGCGTGTCGCTGGATTGTTCTACTCCAATTGAGAATCCCACACTATGATGGGTTCTGTGGTTTGTGGACACAGAATCTGGAGAATGGAAGTATGAAACTGAAGCGATATGAGGGTAACCCGATCCTGGTGCCGGATGACCGGCCGTGGCGTGATGTGGTTACGTTTAATCCCGGAGCCATTATCGAAGATGGCGTGTTTTACCTGATGGAACGGGCTTGTTCCAACCTGGTCCCGTTTACGTGCCAGTTCGGGCTCTGGAAGAGCACGGATGGCTTCAACTTCGAACTGGTGCAGGAAGATCCCGTCTTCACCAAAGAAGATATTGGCTGTCCCGAAGGCACCGTTGAGGACCCGCGCCTGGCCAAGTATGGCGATACGTTCTATATGACCTACGTGCAGCGTAACTACACCCCCGAGTGCTACCCGCAGGGCAAGGGCATTCCGAAGTACGTGCGCATCACGCATGTGCCCGAGGGCGATCTCAACAACTACCGTTCCGGGATTGCACGCTCGAAGGACCTGATCCACTGGGAAGACATGGGGCTGATGACGCCGCCGGATAATGATGACCGCGATTGCGTGCTGTTCCCCGAGATGGTCAATGGCCGCTATGCGATGTTACGGCGGCCCATGTATTATGTCGGGCCTGAATATGGCTGTGATCGCCCCAGCATGTGGTTGAGCTACTCAGACGATTTGATGCACTGGGAGGATCCGGTATTGGTGGCCACGGCCCAGAATGACACCTGGGAGCAACGCAAGATAGGCGCATCGGGGCAGCCCGTACGGACGGACAGAGGCTGGTTGACGCTCTACCATGGTGTGGACGAACGCGCAGTTTATCGTACCGGCGTGATGCTGCTGGACCTGGACGATCCCACGAAGGTGATTGCCCGCGCGCCGGACTTCATTCTGGAGCCCGAGGAGTTCTACGAGATTACCGGTCTTGTGATCCCGCGCGTAGTCTTCCCCTCCGCAACCGTGGCGAAGGATGGCACACTCTTCGTCTACTACGGCTGCTGTGATACGTGGATCGGCGCCGCAACGGTTGGTATGGATGAGATCCTGGATTATGTATGCGGGTTTCCGGTGTAGCTCTGCATCCAGTTGGCGACAACTGGATGTACCTTTGAGGAGGTAGCTTCTTCGTAGCCTCGGTCGCCAGACCGTGGATCGCGCGGAACAGGAGGATGGAAAGACCGAAGCAGGATCGTTGTCCTTCTCTTGGTCTCGGCATCCGCGATACGCGCTCATCCACGCTCTGGCGAGCGAGGCTACTGAGATCGACATTAAGGACGTTTGAGAATGACAGTAGAGCGCGTTTCGTTTCCTGATCTCGTGACAGAGAAATGCCTGCGGCTTGAGGCCGGCGGGGGTGAGCTCGCGCGGGCCATGATCACGATTCCTGCTACGGTTCAAGTGGGCAGACCATTCGCAGCAACCGTCAGCTTGCTTGATGAAAACGCTCTGCCCATCATTGCCGGGAACGAGGCTTTACGCTTGGCGTTGAGTGATGCGGCAGACATTGATGTGACGTTCCCCGAGGGGCGCTCGGCTGTGTGCCGTGTTGAGGGATTCTGTCAATCAGTTGAGGGCTATTTCAGACTTGCAGGTGAGATTGGCGGTCGGACGTTTGTCAGTAACCCATCCCTGGCCGGCAAAGGGACGCGTCCGCTGGTCTTGTGGGGGGACCCGCATATTCATACAACGGTTGGGGATTGTCATCCTGAGCGCTGTCGCACGCGAAACCTGGCTTATGCTGCTGCCCGGCATGCCTACGGATTGGACTTTGTGGCCATTGCCGACCACGTTTCCTGGGCACCTCGTGGCACGGCCGGAAAATGGTATGACAACCTTGCGCTCTGTGAACTGTTTAACGAGCCGGGCGAGTTCTCGGCGCTCTACTGTTACGAGACCTCGATGCGGGGCGGTGACGGTGGCGACTGCAACGTCTACCTGCGTCAGCCGAACGAGAGCTATGTGGATCCCTGGCCCGACGAGCTGAACGCAGCCCAGTTGGCGGAGAAGGTCGCGGGAGAGCGCTTTGTTGTTCCGCATCATACCACACGAACCGGCAAGCATGGCGAGATCCCGCCCGAGGCTTATCCGGGAGAGAAACTGATGCCGGTGGTCGAGATTCACTCCAAGTGGGGAACCAGCGAGTACCGTGGCAATCCGACCCCGCTGGTGAAGATCCATCCCGGGCCGGGCTATGTGCAGGACTTATTGGCCCAAGGTTATCGCCTTGGATTCATCGGCGGCACTGACAGCCACACGAGCATGACGTTTTGTCGTTCTCTGGAAACAGAGATACACCGGGCGCAGCCGGGGTTGACGGCTGTCATAGTTGCCGCCAATGACCGCGATGCGATCTACGATGCCATCCAGGCCCGCAACTGCTACGCAGCATGCGGAGAGCGCATTCTGCTGGATGTACGCTGCGGTGAGTTATCGATGGGACAGGTCGGTGAGCTGCCGGCGGGCGGCGAGGTGACCATCCGCGCCGAGTTCGCGGCCGAAAGCAACATCGACTGTGTCGAGGTCATTCGTAACGGAAAGGTCGTGCACCGGGAATCACCGGATGACTGGAAAGGGAATTTCGAGTGGACCGATAGGGTGGTTAGCGAAGCGACACCGATCAAGGACTTCACGAGCGGTGTGCCGTCGGTCTATTACTATGTGCGCGTAAGCGCACAGGCGGATGCGAGGGCGTGGTCGAGTCCGTGTTGGTTTGGGGTGGGGTAATGCCCGGGAGGAGAGATTAAGGCGAATAATCAGGGCTTGGAGTGGATGTCCCATCCGTAATCTTTCGCCTTAATCTTTTGCCCTAATCTCTTACTCTCCGTAGGCTGTTGGATGTTTGATTCGAGCAAGGATTCTTCCCGTTTGAGCCCTTGTTGAACAAGAGCGGAGCGAAGCTCATGATTTGCTCTATGTGGGCTCAAAAAGGGTTGACGATAGCGGGCGACGAGAACGGATAACGAGTAGAGAGCCTCTTAATCGTCCACCGCTCTCGTCGCCCGCTATCGTCCACCGAAATGGCAGGCAAACGGGGGAGAAGGGCCAGATATGGCTAATCCCTTTCAGAAAAGAGAATTGGACAAGTAAGAGTACTGTCAGCTTTGACAGTACGGAAGATAACAAAAGGAGCAGAGGATGAAACGGTTAGTGATGTTGGGTGTTGTGCTGGCGAGCGTGGTGAGTGTGGCTTTGCCGGTTGTTGGTGGCGAGGATGCGGTCGCGCCGAAGGTGAAGAAGGAGAAGAAAGAGAAGAAGGCCAAGCCGGAGCTTGAGGAGGTCACGATTTCAGGCGTGATCGCCCGCAGTGAGAGACCGCCGAAGAAGGAAGGCGGCAAGGCTGCCGTGATCTATGTTCTTACGGACACGGAGGGTAACGCTATCAAGCTACCGAGGGCTAAGAAGATCAAGAAGGGCAAAGACGCCGCCCCGGCTGTTGACCTGGATGCCTACTTGGACACTGGCGTAACCGTGGTTGCCAAGGCAACCAAGAGGGCGAACAAGCTGGGAAAGGACGTCATCACGGTCAAGAAGATCATCAGCATCAAGAAGCGTGGGGATGTTGCGGAGATTGATGTGTTTGGTGAGCGTTAGACCAAGGTTGGGGCCCGCGTTGAACAAGAGCGGAGCGAAGCTCATGATTTGCTCTATGTGGGCTCAAGAAGGACGGGTGAGTCCCTTCTTTTTGGGGGAATCCTATTCACCACCGGGACAAGCCCGGTGGGGTCTTGGGGAGTCAGGCTCCAATTGTAGGGCGGGAATGGGCGAGTCTCCGAGTCCTTCCCGCCGGTGTGAGCCAGGCGCCTTTGCATAGGGAGACAGCGGGACGCGAAGCGAGGAGCATATGAAACGGCGAGACTTCATTAAGGGCATCGGAGCAACGGCTGCGGCGGCAACGCTGGGCGACAGTGTGTCTGCCGGGGCAGGAATAGATATGACGAAGAAACCCAATATTGTGCTCATCTTCAGCGATCAGCAGCACTGGCAGGCAATGGGGGTGATGGACTCCTTTTTCGAGACCCCGAACCTGGACGCGTTGGCTGGCGAAAGCGTCTTGTTCGAGCGCTCCTTCTGTACGACGCCACAGTGTTCGCCCAGCCGATCGTCCCTGCTTACGGGGTTCTACCCCAGTGCCACAAAGGTAATAGGGAATGTGGGTGCGGCCGGAGGGGATAAGCTGGGCCAGCCGACACTTGCTCCGGAACTGCAGGCTGCCGGCTATCGCACAGGCTACTTCGGCAAGTGGCATCTGGGTAACGAGGAGGTGGCATGTGCGGGGTGGGACAGCCACAACTTCAAGACTCATGATCCCACAGCCGAAGCGAAGACGCTTGAGTTCCTGCGGGATCCCGCGACGAAGAGCACCCCTTTTGCGCTCTTTGTCTCGATCAACAACCCGCATGACATCTATCACTTCAAGCGGCACAAGGTGGAAGAGGGCGACATCCCGCTGTCCGCGTCTTGGGATCAGGAAACGTTTGAAGGCAAACCACCGATTCAGAAGCAGTTCATGGATGAGGATCAGGGCAGAGCCATTGTCGGCAAGCCGCGGGACGTGTGGGAACGGTACCGCGACTGTTACAGGGAGAAGACGCGGCTCTATGACGAGAACGTTGGCGTCATCATCGATGAATTGAAGCGCCAGGGGCAGTGGGATAACACGATTGTCATTGTCACCTCCGACCATGGTGACATGGACACTCAGCACAAGCTGATCTTCAAGGGCCCCTTCATGTATGAACACATGATGCGGGTGCCGCTGATGATCAGGCTGCCGAAGGCATACCGTCGCCCGAAGGCGAAGCGGGTTGACGATGTCGATGTTGTGAATGTGGACGTTGTTCCTACTTTGCGGGAGCTCTGTGGGCTCGAAGCTCGGCCCTCACACGGGATGTCTCTGGTGCCGCTGCTGACCGGGAAGGGGGCCTATACGCCGCGCGAGTTCGTTGTGGGGCAGTACTACAGCAAGCAGAAGTGGGTAAACCCCATCCGCATGATCCGTACCGAGCGCTACAAGCTGAACCGGCATATCCGCTGGGGTGACGAGCTCTACGACCTTGAGAGCGACCCGCATGAACTGAAGAACCTGGCGGATGATCCGAGTTATGCAGAGATCAGGGAAGATTTGGGCAAGAAGCTGGATGGCTGGATGCTGGAGCATGAGGATCCGTTCTATGCATTGGACGTGACGACGAGGTCGGGGGGACCGCTAGGTGAATTGGAGTCTGTGCCATGAGCGGGTGGGCTGTCGAGAGTTTGGGGTGCCCTTCCAGGGCACGGTCTGTTTCTTTTTCGGGCTCGTCCGCAGAATCTGTGGGTAGATGAAGTTGCTGCCCGAACAGGATATGGCCTGTTGATAGTGGTATTGAGTGCAATTGGTGCGTTAAGAGGGCAGAATTATCTCGTAACGATAAATTTGGAGGAAGAAATGAAGAGATTTGTGTGTACGAGTACGTGTACGAGTACGGGGAGATTATGAGCAGACTGTTCGATCATGAAGATCTGAGGATGTACCAGGCTTCCATCGACTTCGTCGCTTGGCTTGAAGCGTTGTGTTCTGAAATCGAGCGCAAAGTGTCCGCTCACGATCACTTGGTCAGAGCTTCTGCAAGCGTTCCTGTGAACATAGCAGAGGCCAGTGGGAAGCTCTCGATGAAGGAACGGCGTCAGTTTACAGATACGGCGTATGGGTCGGCGCTGGAGTGTTCTGCATGCCTCGATGTACTTTCCCTCCTCTCCTGCACCTCGCCGACTATGGCGCAGGAAGGGAAAGAACGATTATCAGGGATTGTATCCATGTTGATTGGTTTCCGCGAATCAACCGGAAGGCAGGTGCGAGAGGAACACGCGCAGTATGGGGCGAACCATACAGGTAAACAGGTAATCGTTTTTGACCACGAGAAACTCGACGTCTACCAGCGTGCTTTGGACTTCATTCGTTGGTGTGACGAGATTCGGAAGGGGGAAATCGTTTCCCGTTCGGCGAAAACCACTCTTGACAGGACGTCGACCGGCGTGGTGCTGAACATCGCGGAAGGAAACGGTAAGTTCTCCACAAAGGACCGCTGTCGGTTCATCGGGCATGCCCGCACGGCTGCGCTACAGGCTGCGGCCAGCCTTGATGTCGTCGCCGCACGTCGGTCGCCATTCACACGCAAGGCTACAGAGGGCAAGATGATTCTCTCCGATACAGTACGAATGCTTGTGGCGTGGCAGAGGAGTATCTCGGATGAATGATGGGCTGTTGGCCGTACTCGTACACGTACTCGTACACGCTGATCTCCCTCACTTCATGTGTGGCAAATTGAAACGAAGTAACACTACTGGACCCACAGGTTCTGCGGAAGACCCCTTTTTTGTATCCCCGGCGTTGCCCGGGGGAGTAGAGAGCAGCGGGATCCATAGCAGGAAATCACAGTTGACAGGGACTACATATTGATGTACATATGTAGAGGATCTTGTACACTTCTTACATATGGAGGGTGACATGCCTCAGGATGCAACGTTACATGTAAAACTGGACAGCGAAACTGACAGCAAGCTCAAGAAGCTCGCCTACGACCGCGGGAAGAGCAAAGGGCAGCTCGTTCGGGAAGCCCTCTCCGCCTGCTACCAGACGTCAATGGATGAGCTGCCGTTACGTCAGCGTCAGGCACTCTCTGCCTACCAGGGCGGCTACATCAGTCTCAGTAAGCTGGCGCGAGTCATGGGGATGCATGTGCTCGAGCTGAGAGGGTGGCTAAAGGAACACGGGATTGCAGGCAGCAGTACGTTCGCCGAAACGGATGCGGCCCATGCGTAGGGGCAAAGGGCCGTATCTCTTTGACACCGTTTCGCTCAGCAACTTCGCGCTGGTCGGCCGTCTTGAGCTGCTGGTAGAGCGCTACGGAAAGAGGGCTGTGGTCACACCAGAGGTCCTCGACGAGGTCACCGACGGCGTGAGTGCCGGATACGTCGCCCTGCGCGAGATCGAGGACGCGGTGGATGGGGGGCGCCTCAGCCGGGCCGACCGTCTCCCCGCTCCGGCGGAGCGCCAAACCTATCGCGAGCTGTTGCGCACCCTTGCCCCCGGGGAGGCATCGTGTATCGCGCATGTAGCAGAGCACGGTGGCGTAGTCGTTACCGATGACCGCGCCGCCCGGCAATGCTGCAGCGAACGGGGCATCACCTTCACAGGCACGATCGGTATTCTCAAGGCCTGCAGCATAGACGGAACCCTATCCACGGAAGAGGCCGATGACATCCTTCAATCCATGATCGACGCCGGCTACTACTCCCCCATTCAGCACATCAGCGGCGTGGGGTGACATGAAGGCTAAAGCAAGGGACACAGAGATGACGAGCTGGATCAAACAGTCGATGATGGGCATGTTGACCGGTATTATGTTGCTGCCGTTGCAGGGCTTGGCCGCAGTAGCCACCGAGGAGCCTCCCGCATCGCCAAACATCGTGGTCATCCATGTTGACGACATGGGGTGGCGTGATGCGGGGTGCATGGGGAGTCCTGTCTACGAGACGCCGCATATCGATGCCTTGGCAAAGAGCGGGACGCTCTTCACCAGCGCTTATGCGGCTGCCAGCATCTGTACTCCATCACGGGCCTGTATGCTGACTGGCTCCCAGCCCTCGCGGCACGGGGTCTACACGGTGGTCAAGAATCGTGGCAAGAAGGAACACTGGGTCGTGACGCCAAAGAAGAACAACCAGTTCCTGCCCAAGGAATATCCCACCATCGCCACAGAACTGAGCCAAGCCGGGATCGTCTCTGGCTCCGTTGGCAAGTGGCACGTGTCGGCAAAGGTGCCCGCACATGGTTTCTCCGAGGGGCAGTGGGGCGGCTACCTTGGGCTGCCAATCAACTACTTCGCACCTTTCAAGTTGGGTTTCCTGCCGGAGGACGTGCCGGATGGCGCGTATCTGCCGACCTATATCCGCGAAACCGGTGTGGCGTTCCTGGAGCAGCACCGGAAGGAGCCCTTCTTTCTCTACTTCTGCACCTACCTGCCTCACGATGAGATCAAGAACGAAGGTGAGGAGTCTGCTTTCAGCGGCATCTTCAGGCTGGCTGCCCCTGAGGAAGTCGTGAGCAAGTACGACGCAAAGATCAAGGCCATGACGGCTGAAGGCAAAGACCTGCAAGGTCATACCAATGCCATTTATGCGGCCATGATCGAAGAGACCGATAGATCGGTGGGTGCGATTGTCGATACGCTTGATGAGCTTAAGCTCCGGGAGAACACGCTGGTTCTCTTCATCTCTGACAATGGCGGATTAAGCAAATACACAAGCCAGCGCCCGCTGCGCGGTGAGAAGTGCACACTCTACGAGGGCGGTATCCGAGTGCCCATGATCGCCTCGATGCCTGGACGAATTGCGGCGGGTAAGGTATCGGACGAACCTGTTTCGGGCATCGACTTCTACCCCACGATCTGCCGCCTTATGAATGTGAACCCGACCGACCCCGCACGGGTTGACGGCGAAGATCTAACGGATCTCCTTTTTTTCGGCAAGTCACTGGGTGAACGAAACCTGTTCTGGAACTTCCCGGTCTATAATCGCCCGCAGGATGTGTCTCGCTCACCGCGCAGTGTGATGCGTCGCGGGGATTGGAAGATTCACCATCGCTATGAAGACGGCGGGTATGAACTCTATAACCTGCGCGATGATATTGGCGAGTCCGAGAACCTGGCTGAGAGCCACCCAAAGGTGCTGGCGAGAATGCGCCGCGAGCTTGCCGCCTGCTATGAGCGGTTCGGTGCGGCAGAGAGCCTGCCCGCGAACCCCGATTACGACGCCAAGTCAGCCCAGGCCGAACAAGCAAAGGTTGCGGTCGACCGTCAACCGCCGCCGATGTCGACAGAAGATGCCTACCGGGCAATGGGGCTGGCTGTGAGTGAGGAGCTGAAGTAGTGAGTCGACCGAATGTTGTTTTCATCCTGGCTGACGATATGGGGTATGGCGACTTTGCCTGCTTCAACTATGGCGCATCAAAGACACCCAATCTCGATGCTCTGCTTCGGGAGAGTGTCTGTCTGACTCAGCACTACTCGGCATCAGCGCTGTGCGCCCCGGCTCGAGCGGGGCTGATGACGGGGCGTTATCCGCATCGCACCGGCGTGATTGACACCATCGCTGCCGGCGAGATGGATTGTATGGCAACGCGCGAGACGACGATGGCCGACGTCTTTAAGTCGGCGGGTTATGCAACCGGGCTGGTGGGGAAATGGCATTGCGGTTGCATTCAGCAGAAGTATCATCCCAACGCGCGTGGCTTTGATGAGTTTGCCGGCTTCCAGGGCGGCGGCACGGATTACTACAAGTGGCGCTTTGACTATAATGGGACCATAAAGGAGGCCGACGGCAGATACTCCACTGACGTCTTTGCCGAGGAGGCATGCTCTTTCATCAAGCGACATGCCAATGAACCGTTCTTCCTGCATCTCGCGTTCAATGCACCGCATGGTCCGTTCCAGGCTCCGGAAGAGGAGGTAGCGCCGTTCCTTGAAAGCGGGATGTTCAACAAGGGCGTCAGTCATATCTACGCCATGATCAAGCGTATGGACACGGGCATTGGTCGCGTGCTGGAGACGCTGGATCGTGAGGGGCTGCGTGAGAATACGATTGTCATCTTTACCAGTGACAATGGGCCACAGTTCAGCGGCAAGGACGAATGGCGGATTGAGCGGTTCAACTGCGGTTTCCGTGGATCGAAAGGCAGCGTCCATGAGGGCGGCATTCGCGTGCCACTGCTGATTCGCTGGCCGGCTGGTTTGGATGGTAACCGGCACTATCATGATCTGGTTCATTTTGTAGACTGGCTTCCGACACTGGCGGCGGCGACCGGCATAGACTTCACGGAAAGTCTCCCGCTCGACGGACAGAATGTGTTGCCGGCATTGCGAGGAGAGAGCAGTGCGGCTCTCAGCCCGAAGCGGTTCTGGCAATGGAGCAGGGGGGTGCCAACGCTGACGCACAATGCCGCCATGCGCGACGGTTCCTGGAAACTGGTAGTGCCCGGTGATGTCAGCGCTAATGTCTTCGACGGATGGCGGGATGATCTGAAGGCCAGTTGTGCCATTCGCAGCAATCCCGAGGACTTTCCTGATGGTGCGCCGGATGCGATGGGGCACCCCGTCTTTCTAGACGAACCGGCACAGACACCGCAGCTGTTCAATCTAGCAAGTGACCCCTCGGAGAAGACGGATCTCGCCGGAGAACAGCAGGAGCGGGTCAGCCGCATGATGGTCGAACTTGAGAACTGGTTTGAGGACGTAGAGCGGGACCGTCGGTCCATTGCGGACCGCCAGTATCGCAATGCCGACGAGATGCGGGCGAGATGGCGGATGTCGTCGGGGAGATGCAGGAGCAGTTCCTGGCCCACCTGAAGACTCACAATGCGCCTGCGAGGATGCTCGAATTCTGGGAAGGACGATGAGAAAGGCTGGCGTGGTTCGCTCGCGTCAGGCCGGAGGGGAGAGCGAAGTGACGGAGCGCATGACTGACAGACCCAATCTTCTGATTATCCACACCGACCAGCAGAGCTTCTGGACGCTGGGCTGTTACGGGGGCACTGTCGTTGAGACGCCGAACATCGATCGGCTCGCCGCCGGCGGCGCGATCTTCAACAACTTCTTCACGAACAGCGCGGTCTGCACCCCATCGCGCGGCTGTTTTGTTACCGGCCGCTATCCCTCGAGTCATGGTGCCTACACGAACAACATCTCACTCAATCGTGATGAGGTGACGTTTGCGGAGGTCCTGCGGCGCGAGGGATACCGCACCGGCTACGTCGGCAAGTGGCACCTGGATGGTGATCCGCGACCCGGATGGGTGCATCCGGAGCGGAGTATGGGATTCGAGGATGCCCGATACATGTTCAATCGCGGCCATTGGAAGAAGGTCGAAGACTTCCCGATGAACAAGAAGGACCAACCCGTGGTCCATCCCTATTCCGTGATTGGCGATGAAGCAACCTATGCCACCGACTGGTTGACGAACAAGACGCTGGCGTTCCTGGATGTCGAGGACGACCGCCCGTTCTGCCACATGCTGAGCTTGCCCGATCCGCATGGGCCGGTGCAGGTGCGCGCGCCGTATGACACGATGTTCGCGCCGGAAGACATGCCGCTGCCCCGCACCTTTCATCCTGAGAATCTGCCCGACTGGGCATTGGAACTGCAGGAGAAAAGCCCCTGGGGTGTGGGTAAGCCGGATCGGGAGGAGCGATTGCGGAAGTTCCTCGCGCTCTACTACGGCGAAGTGAAGCTCATCGACGACAGCGTGGGCCGCATTATAGACGTGCTCGCGGAAAAGCGTCTGCTTGAGAACACCATTGTGGTCTTCACCACGGATCACGGCGAGTATGCGGGGGAGCAGGGGATTCATGCCAAGAACGAGCTTTACGAAACCGCCTACCGCATCCCGATGATCGTGCATTGGCCCGATGGCATTCAACCGGGGACACGGGTTGACAGTGTCATGAGCACGGTCGACTTCCAACCAACCCTCCTGGGGTTGATGGGTGTCGACGCGTGCGGGCGCGAGGAGGGGCGTGACGGCAGTGGATTTCTGCGTGGCGAGGATCGGGCGTGGGAGGATTACGCGTTCTTTCATCACAGTACCCATGCCCGTGCCGGCATCTTCACCCGCGAGTATGAACTGGCCCTGGTTGAAGGAAGGGATGGCATCCTCTTCGATCGCATCGCGGATCCAGATCAGACGAGGAATCTGTTCGGGGATCTGGCGTATGCCGATGTAGTGTCGGAACTCAGCGTGCGAGTTGCGGAACACCACAAGGAACTGAACACGCCGTCAACGGCGTGGCTGTCCGCTACTAGGAGCTAGAGCACGTATGGAAAGGCGCGGGGCACGGAAGGGGGCCAAATGTACCAGCCAGGGCGTTGCCCGGGGCTGGTATATCCAGCCCCTTCGGGGCTTTTTCGGACAGGGGCTAGCTAGAAAGAGAGTAACCGGCGAATGAAGAAGAACATTCTACTCATAACAAGTGACCAGCACCACTACTCGTGCATGGGGTACAACAACCCCGAGGTAAAGACACCGAACCTGGACCGGCTGGCGGCCGGGGGGATGATCTTCGATCGCGCCTATTGCCCCAATCCGACCTGCACGCCGTCACGGGCATCGATCATCACCGGCACGTATCCCAGCCAGCATGGCGCCTGGGCGTTGGGGACCAAGCTGCCGGAGGACGTTCATGTTGTCGGTGACGACTTCAAATCGGCCGGCTACCGCACGGGTCTCATCGGGAAGGCGCACTTTCAGCCGATTGCGGGCACGGATGAGTTTTCCAGTCTGGAGAGCAGAGTGACGCTCAGCGACCTGGAGTTCTGGCGATCGTTTGACAGACCGTTCTACGGCTTCACGGACATCGATCTCAATCGTGACCATGGCAATGGCAACGCCGGTCAGCACTATGCCATCTGGTTGGAGGAGAAGGGGCTGACGAACTGGCGCGACTACTTCGGCAAGGACTCGGATGCAACCGATGGCTTTGTGTGGAAGCTGCCTGAGCAGTACCACTACGATGCGTGGATTGCGGAGCGCGCAGACGCGCGGCTCGAGGAGTACAAGCAGAACGGCGATAACTTCTTCCTGTGGGTGAGCCATCCGGACCCGCACGGCCCGAATGTCGCACCGGAGCGCTGGGCGAACATGGTTGATCCGGCGAGTGTGACGGTGCCGACGGTTACTGAGGGTGAACACGACAATAACCCGCCGCACCACCAACTCACCCAGCGCGTGAAGCCGGATCGTTCGATGTACGTGGAAGAGGGCGGCCACGATTGCCATGGTGTCCATTCGCATCTGCACAAGCACAAGAATGCCGCTGAGCAGATTGCGACATACTACGGTCGTATTTCGATGATGGACCACTACATCGGGAAGACGTTGGACAAGCTCGACGAGCTTGGGCTGGCGGATGACACGCTGGTGATCTTCACCACCGACCACGGTGACTTCTTTGGGCAGCATGGGCTGCGCGGGAAGGGCGCGTTCCATTACGAAGACATGATCCGGGTTCCATTCATCGCGCGTTTGCCTGGCGTGATTGAATCTGGCGTCCGGACGGATGCGATGATCTCGCTGGTGGACCTGGCGCCGACGTTCCTCGACATCGCGGGGATCGGCGTTCCGCGTTGCATGACGGGAAAGAGCCAGAAGGGTGTTCTTGAAGGACGTGAGAAAGCAGCGCGCGACCACGTGATCGTCGAGAATCATCACCAGCCCACAACGCTGCATCTCAAGACGTACGTGGATTCGCGACACAAGCTGACGGTTTACTATAACCAGCAATATGGTGAGCTGTTTGACCTCGAAGCGGATCCTGGTGAGGTGCATAATCTGTGGGATGATCCAGGCAGCACGGCGCTCAAGCAGGAACTGATGTTGAAGTACATCCACGCCGAGCTGGGCAAGGAGCCCATGTGGATGCCGAGACTCTCGACGGCGTGAGTGAGAGATACAAGGCTGAGCTATGAATGATAGAGAGTTTCTTCTCCCTGATGAGCATGGATACTTGCGGCGATGGCTGATCGCCGGGCCCGTGGAGTCTCCTTACACGGGGCCAGTGGATGAGGATGATGAGGTGCTGCGCCGCGCGGGGATAGACCCGGATATTCAGGCTGCTCCCGAGACGCCATCGCTTGGCGAGGCGGGGCCGCGCGACGCGACTTGGGCGATTCACGACCCCGGGGACAATGTATTCATTGAGAAGTCCGGTTTCTGGCATTCACTGATGCACGTGGATACCTGGTTTGCTGCGGACCTTCGCTGCGAACAGGCCGTGACACTTCCGGTGTGGCTGTGGGCAGCGGGTTGTGCCGATCTGTACTGCAACGGCGAGCATGTCGCGCGGAACAACTGCCCGCGTTACATGTACCCGAAGCGCCTGCGTGTCGAGCTCCCCCTGGATGCGGGAATCAACCGTCTGGCGGTACGTCTGCAGGTATTGGGCCTGCGCGACTCACGCTATCTGTTCGGGGTGCAGTGCGTTGACTCCGGGGCACCTGTGGCAATCTCGCGCCCGGGGGAGGGCAACGCCCAGGGGGACGTGACGTCACCGCCTGAGGCCCCGGCCGATGCCCCCGTCGTGATAGAGCGTGGAAGTGGACGCGATTTGGAGTCGCGTCGGCGACACCACATGCTGGCCACGACACGTTCCGAGTCGCTGATGTCGAAGCCGCATGCCATCCATTGTGCGCGCAGTCTCGGAACATGGGAGGCGTGCCAGGCGGAGATGATCCGCGATGTCTGCAGCTGGGTCGAGCGTCGCCCCGATTGTGCCGATTTTGCCCTTGCTGCATTGCTGCGGCTTGTCCTGCTCGGCCTGGTTACGGATACCGAGCGGGAGCGCATCAAGGAAGTCGCTCTTGGATTTCGCTACTGGCCCGACGAAACCGGAAGCGATGCCATGTGCTACACAAGTGAGAACCATCAGCTCCTGTTCCATGGCTGCCAGTTGCTTGCGGGACGCCTTTGGCCCGATGGAGCATTCAGCGCGTCCGGACGGCTTGGCAGGCAACAGGCGGAGATTGGTTTGTCGCGCTGCCGTGATTGGCTGACGACGGTCGAGACGAGTGGGCTGCGTGAGTACAACAGCTCCGGGTACATTCCCATTACCGTGGGCGCTCTGATGAATCTGGTCGATGGCAGTGGCGATGATGAGACGTCTCAGCGTGCCTCACGTGTGGTCGATGCCATCTTCGGGGATCTGGCGGACCATGCCTTCGAGGGGGTGACGATCGCTCCTCAAGGGCGGGTTTATCGGGAGGTCCTCACCCCGGAGAGCAGTGGCACGCAGGCCTTGCTCTCCTGCGCGGTCGATGAGGCGGTGATCTCACACAATGTCTGGGTGGGCTTCGTTGGCAGTTCCCCCACGTACGAGCCGCCAGCAGATCTTCCGATGCGCATGGAGCGTCCTGTCCACTATCGCTACCGCCGACACACGACCGATCTGACGCTCTACAAGACGTGCGACACCATACTCACCAGTGCCGGGGTGCCCGGTGCACAGGCGCCCGATACGGATCCGTCCCTGGATCACGATCGAGAGCTCGCCGCCGGACTGGCCGGCTACCAGCAGCATCTGTGGCAGGCCACACTCGGTGTGGGGTGCCACGTGTTTGTCAACCATCCCGGCGAGTGGATTGATTTCGGCAAGGCCCGCCCCGGATACTGGTATGGCAACGGCGTGTTGCCGCGTACCGAGCAGCGCAAGAATATGTTGCTGCAGGTCTACAACATTGATGAGGAACATCCGGTTCCGTTTGTTCACGCCCACTGGCCCCGTGATGCGTTTGATGAGACACTAGCTGAAGGCGCCTGGCATGTGGGCCGTCGACATGACGGCTTCGTTGGCCTCTGGTGTTCGCAGCCGCTTGAGCGTTGGGAGCAGGGGGCGGCCGGGGAACTGCGGGCCTGGTCTCGGCAATGCGCGTGGGTATGCATCTGCGGGTCGCGTAGCGACCACCGGGATTTGCCGTCTTTCGTGACCCGTTGTCGGGCGCTGCAGCCCGTGTTTGACCCCGGTTCTCTGATCCTGAGCATGAGCGTCGGATCGCCGCTGGCTTGGGATTAGCGGACGATCCCGGTTTGCTGATGGAATCCATCAGCAGCGGTTTACTTCGAAGCCTATCGGGGGTAGGGTTGTGCTTTTCGTATGTTTGACGGCGTACCTCGAGGTGACATATGGGCGACAAGAAGCCGAATATCCTTTTTATCATGGCCGACCAGCAGCGGGCCGACTATCTCGGATGCTACGGGGCCACGTGGGTTGACACGCCAAACATCGACGCACTGGCGGCGCGAGGGACGGTGTTCACCCGTTGCTACACCAATAGTCCGGTGTGCGCCCCGGCACGGATTGCGTTGGCGACGGGCATGCGCCCCCATCGCATAGGGGCCCTCGACAACATGGCATTTCTGCCCGCGGGTGCCCGTACCTACTACCAGCGGGTCAGGGACCAGGAGTACTACGTAGGTTGCTCAGGCAAACTCGATCTGGCCAAGCCTGACAGCTACAACGGTCTGATGGGCGATCGGCCCTGCAATTTTGGGTTCGGATTTACGCACCCGATCGAAGTTGAGGGCAAGATGCATGCGGGCAGGAGTGACGAACCGTTTGGGCCCTACACCTCTTACCTGGAGAGCAAGGGCCTCCTGAAGGAGTTTCACGCAGACTACCGGGCGAGGTCCGATGCGAGCTTCTTCTTCTCCGCCCATGACTCAGTCCTCGAAACCGACGACTGGCACGACGTCTACATTGGCCGTCGCGCCGTGCAGTGGTTGGAAGAACGGCCGAAAGACTATCCCTACCACATGTTCGTCTCGTTTGCCGGTCCGCATGATCCCTTCGACCCGCCCACGGAATACGCTGACAAGTACCGGGACCGGGAGATGCCGCCGCGCGTGATCGATTCCGGCGAAGGGAAGCCGGAGCGTGTAAAGCGTCGGATGAACTGGGTGAACAAGCGCAGCGAAGAGGAACTCCTCAAACTGCGACGCCAGTACTGCGCTGCCATTCAAGCGGTTGACGACATGGTGGGCGAAATCGTCGCTGCCGCCGAAGCGCGCAATGACGGCCGTGAGACCTATATCTTTTTCAGCGCCGACCACGGTGAGATGATCTGCGACCACAGCCTCACAATCAAACACTGGGCCTACGAACCGTCGTGGCGCGTACCGCTGATCATCAGCGGCCCGGGTCTGCCGGAAGGGCAGGTCAGTGAGGCGCTGGTGGAGCTGATTGATGTCGGTGAGACGATTGCCGACCTTGCGGGATCTCCACGTCCTCACAACATCGATGCGCACTCACTGTTACCGCTGTTGCGTGGTGAAACGACTGAGCATCGTGACCATGTCATTACCATGGAGCGGCCGCACCGGGCGATTCGGACGAAGCGGTGGAAGCTGTGCGAGACATACAATGACGTGACCGAGCTCTATGACATGGAGGCGGATCCGGAAGAGCTGGACAACGTCATCGACACGAATCGCAAGGTCGCCGGCGAGTTGGGAAAGTTGTTGACCGCGGGACTGATGGAAGACAAATGGAGAAGAGGGTAAGGAGGGAGCCAAGTACCCAAATACCCAAACACCTAAGTACCCAAGGAAATCCGAAGCCCAAACATCAGAAAAGGCTTATCTGTGGGCCAAGCACGTGAAGGCGAGAGAATCTTATGAGTACGAAGAAGCCAAACATGATCTGGTTCATCGTGGACCAGATGAGCGGGAACGCGATGGGTTGCAGTGGCGATCCCAACGTGTTCACGCCGAACCTGGACAACATGTCGATTGCAGGAACTTACTTCAATCGCGCTGTCTCCGGATATCCGCTGTGCTGCCCCTTCCGCGGCACAGTGATGACCGGTAAGTACGCCCATAACCATTCCGTGAAGTTTCATGAGGATCGGCTCGATCCCTCCTTCAAGACGGTGACGGATGTCTTCAATGATAACGATTACGAGACCATCTATCTTGGCAAGTGGCACCTGGCCGGGATCAAGGAGGCCAATGGGCGTTCCGACCAGCAGACGGTTCCGCGCGAGGACCGGGGCCGCTTCGACACTTGGATCGGCTACGACAACAACAACAGTCAGTTCGATCTTTATGTTCACGGGCATGAAGGAGATACAGAGATACCTCATTACCGACTACCGGATTATGAGACGGATGGTCTTACCGACTTAGCGCTCGAGCGTATCGACGCCCGCAAGGACTCTGATAAACCCTTCTTTATGGTCGTCTCGGTGCAGCCGCCGCACTGGCCGCAGCTTGCCCCCGCCGAAAACCGCCGCTACCAGGCGCAGCAGTTGACGCTTCGCCCGAACATTCCAGGACCCCATCAGGCTCGTGCCAGGGCCGCTCTGTCGGGCTACTATGCGCAGATAGAGAACATCGACGCCAACGTCGGTCGTATTGTCGACAAGCTGCGCGAAGAGAACATGTTCGATGACACCCGTATCATGTTCTTCTGTGACCACGGAGACCAGATGGGTAGCCAGGGGCGTTTTGGCAAGTGCGTCCCGTATGAGGAGACAATCCGCGTGCCATTCCTGATCGGGGGAGGACAGCAGATGAACTATGGCACCTGGAGGAGCGGAAGAGCTCCGAGTCTCGTCAATCACGTGGACATAGCACCCACCACCCTCGGCCTGTGCGGGATAGATACTCCTGATTGGATGGAGGGCTTCGATTACTCGCACCGGCGCACGGGAGTCAACGCCAAGAAGCGCATCGCACAGGAGCCGGAAAGTGCCTACCTGCAATTGATCGGTGATCGCGAAACCGGTTACGCCTGGCGGAGCGTGGTGACGACGGATGGTTGGAAGTATGCCTGCGTCGAGGGCGGTGAATGGCTGCTCTTCGACCTGAATCAGGATCCCTATGAACAGAACAACCTGGCGTTCCACACCAGCTTCAGAGAGAAGCGCGCTGAGATGAGAGCGCTGCTTCAGGCGTGGATAGACAAGACGGGAGACGATTTTGAGCTTGGGAATGCTTAGCCGTGGAGCTGCGGGTTAATACAGGCGTAGAGTGGACTCGGATTATCCAGGGGTGAAACTTGGGCGACTGCACAGGGCTGAGACTGCGCACCGGGGAAAAGCGGTGTCGCCGGGCCTGGGAAGGCCCTATGCCACCGCACTCCAAGTTCGGAATCGAAAGGGGCTGTTAACTTGGAGTGCGGTGGCAGAGTCCGAAGCGAGCTTGCGAGCGCAGGACGGCGACACCGCTTTTGCGCTGCTCTGGGGATATGCGCCATGAGAAGATGGGAATGTTTCAGGCTAGGTAGACAGAAACTTGATCGCGTGGGATTCTACACAAGGGCCTAGAAGGCGGGTTCGGTTGAGATGCGCAAAAAGAACCGAGTCGGGAGATGCAAGTGCTGATGGAGGGACCCATGAAGTCCATAGAGAGGCAACCCAATATCATCTTCATTATGGCGGATGACATGGGGTATGGCGATGTGGGGTGCTACAATCCCGAGAGCCGGATACCTACTCCCAATATGGATCGCCTGGCGGAGCAAGGCATACGCTTCTCGGACGCTCATGCGCCATCGGCCATCTGTACGCCTACGCGCTATGGTGTTTTGACGGGACGCTATTGCTGGCGCACACGGTTGAAGGAAGGTGTCTGCGGTGGTTATGAGCGGCCGCTGATCGAGCCGGACCGGCTAACAATTGCCTCGATTCGAGTTTCGGTGTCTTCTCGATCCGGCAGGGACGCTGGAAGATGGTGGCCGACTGCCAGGACTCGGGCGGTTGGCCCACGCCTCGCGGCTCCAAGCCCGTTCTCGGCACGCCCGGTCAGCTCTATGACATTGAGACCGATCCAGGCGAGGTGAGGAACCTCTGGGATGCGCGTGGCGATGTTGTCTCCCGCCTTATGGAGATGTTGAATCGGTGTCGTGGGGATGGGGAGAGTGGGGAGTGGAGTGTGGACTGTAGACTGTAGAGTGTGGAGAGTGGAGAGGGAGACCGCCTGAAGGCGGAACAACATACGGGGGATGATGTGGAGATTCACACTCGTAATCCGCGCTCGTCGCCCGTTCTCGTCAACCGAATCTAGTTCTTTCGCTGGGCCATGGACAACATCGATGCGGGTCGTCTTGATGTAACGCTCTACAACCAGATCGTTGTCCCGATCGTCGTCTTGATCGTCGTCTCTCTAATCATCGTCGTGATCATCGTCGCGATCGTTGTCTCCGGGTGTGTTGGGTTCAGGGCAGGTCTGCGGTGACAACCGACGATGATCGTGACAAGGATCGAGACAAAGATGGGAATCGACGACGATCGGGACGATGATCAGGACAAGGATGGGGATCAGTCCAATTGTAGGGCGGGAATGGTGCCGTATTCGGTACCTTCCCGCCGGAGTGATCGCGCGCGGCTGCATCCGGGGACGGCGGGACGCGAAGCGAGGTTGAATACTTGGAGGCCAACGTCTCGGGTACTCAACCGTTCCCGCCCTACAGTAAGATCCTCGTCGAGATCCTCGTCCTGATCGTCGTCTCGGGATCTCTGGGGTTGTGGGTTGATCTGAGGATTGGACGACGAAGATCGAGACGAGGATTGAGACTGGCGCGATTTGGGGGTGCTTGTGCCGCAATCGTTGCCTTTTATCTGCGGCGAGGTGCGGTAGTATTACTGGATGGCAGCTCAACCCAATATCCTCTTCATTTCAACCGACCAGGAGTCGATCTCGCTGTCGGGCTGTTATGGCAACAGAGTCATCAGGACGCCGGCGCGTGATTCCATTGCGCAGAACGGCATGCGCTTTGACAATCACTATATTGCCTCGTTTCCGTGCTGTCCGTCGCGGGCCACGATGATTACGGGGTTGTATCCGCATAACCACGGCGTCGTGGATCAGAACATCGTACTGGATGAGAAGGTGGCGACGCTTGGCAGTGAGCTCAAGCGGGCAGGCTACGCGACCAGCTGGGTCGGCAAGTCGCACCTGGGCGGCTGGTTTGAGCCGCATGATGAGCCGACGTGTCCGCATAGCACCTGCGAGATGACGGATATGGGATATCAATTGACCCATCAAACGGGCGGCGCAGGCGGTGAAGACTACGCGCTGAACGGGTTCGACAACTGGATCAGCGGGTGGACGGATTACCGCAACTACCTACAGACGACCGACCTTCCGGACGAGATCAAGCACGACCGTTGGGTAGGTGGACATGCGGTGATGGAAAGTGCTCTCGACGGCGAACACGCGTATAGCCGGCTCACAGCCGAGCACCATATGGCGCACTGGATGGCCGATGAAGCGATCAAGGTGATCGATGAGGCGAAAGATTCGGAGAAGCCCTTCTGTCTGAAGCTGGCCTTCTACGCGCCGCATCATCCGGTGGCCCCGCCGAAGCCGTATGACACCATGTACAGCGTCGACGACATTGAACTGCCGGAAAGCTACACGGCGGACACGGACCTGAAGAACATGCCGGGCGTGCATCCCGAAAGTGGTCACACCAATCACGTGGCCAGCATTTGGACGGATGAGCAGTCAAAAGCCTACCTGGCGCGCTACTACGGTTATGTCAGCTATACCGACGACCAAATGATGCGCGTGCTGGATGCGCTCAAAGCCACGGGACAGTACGACAATACGATCATCGTGTTCACGAGCGATCACGGTGACATGCTTTGTGAGCAGGGCATGATCTACAAGCATGCCTACTGCGGCTACGATACGCTTATGAAGGTTCCCATGCTGGTGCAGTGGCCGGATGGCCTGCCGGCGGGAACAACCCATGACGGGCTTTCCAGTCATGTCGACATCGTGCCGACGCTGCTGGCACTGGCCGGCGTTGAGCCGGCATCAGATGTCGATGGGGTGAGCCTTGTGGATGTGCTCAGCGGGACTGCTGCGTCAGCCCGGGATGAGGTGTTTGAGGATGTCTGCAACCGCGGCTACATGATCCGCAAGGGACCATGGAAGTTTGTTCTCAATGCGGGGGTAACCGGCGGTCAGATGGTCCGCAAGCTCGATGAACTCTATAACCTCGAATCCGATCCCAACGAGGTGGCCAACCTGGCGTATGAACCCGCTCACGCGGAACGGGTGGAGCAGATGAAACAGGCTGTCTTTGGCTGGCTCGGAGGTTCTGGCCATCCATATGCAGGTGAGATTCGGCAGGTCGCAGAGCTGCCCGTGAGTAGTAACGAAAGGTCATAACGATGAAGAAGGCTGATGAACGGTTTTTCCAGAAACATCTATCCGTGGAGGAACTTGCTGTTCGGCGGGAACGGCTGCTTGATGAGGTGGGGGCGGATGCCCACGTATTGCTGCGCGGAGCCAGCGAGGAGCATGGTCCGCGTTTCCTGCAGTCCAAGACCTTCTACTACTTTGCCGGTATTGTGACCCCGGGCGCGTTCCTCATGCTTTCTGGCGGGGAGCGGAAGAGCACGCTATACGTGCAACAGCGTGACCCCGAGAGACATCCCAATGAAACCGGGCTGGGGGTTGTGGATGCGACGGAAATCAAGGCTGCCATCGGCGTCGATGAGGTATGTGATGTAGCACTACTGGCTGAGCATCTGGGTGAGGTCAAGACGCTCTATGTGCAGGATGCCGAAGATGAGTTTGCCTGTCAGACACGTTTCGTCGGGGCAGCCAGGGCCAACCAGAGAGCCGAAGACCCCTGGGATGGACGCCCGTCGGCCACGCAGAACTTCATCAACCTGGTGAAGGCGCGCAACCCAAAGATTGAGATCGAGGGACTGACGCCGATCGTCGCCGAGATGCGCCGCGTGAAGAGCGGCAGTGAGATTGAGATGCTGCGTCGGGCGGGCTATCTCTCCGCGCTGGCCACAACCGAGGCGATGCGCATGACCAGGCCGGGGTTGGTGGAGCGACAGCTGGCCGCCGTGGCAAGCTACATCTACGACACGCACGGGGCAACCGGCGAGGCTTACCAGCAGATCATCGCGTCGGGCAACAACATGCAGTTCGGCCACTACTGGCGCAACGACGCCGTACTGGCTGATGGCGACATCGTGCTGATGGATTCCGCCCCCGACTACGGTGAGTACGCCAGCGACATTGGCCGCATCTGGCCGGTAAACGGCACCTACGAACCGTGGCAACGTGAGCTCTACAGTTACATCACCACCTATCACACGACGCTGTTGGGCCTGCTCAAGCCCGGCGTCACGAAGGACGAGGTGCAGCAGGAGGCTGCGCAGATCATGGCCGGCGTGCTCGAAAGGACCACGTTCTCCAAGGAGATCTACCGAGTCGCCGCCGAGCGCGTGCTGAACTCCAATCCGCTCTCGCATCCGGTGGGACTGGCGGTGCATGATGGCTCACCGTACAAGCACAAGCCACTGGAGCCTGGCGTGGTGCTTTCAGTCGACCCCATGATGACGGTACCCGAAGAAGAGCTCTACATCCGCAGTGAGGACACGGTACTCATCACCGAGGATGGTGTTGAGAACTTCACCGGATCGGCACCGCTGGAGTGCGACGAGATCGAGGCGACCATGAAAGAGGCGGGTAGCTTCCCGCTCTATGATACGGCGCTTGAGTGGGAGCCGGGACGGAAGATGTAGTGGCGAGGTGAAAGAGGGGGGTGTTAACTTGGAGTGCGGTGGCAGAGTCCGAAGCGAGCTAGCGAGTGTAGGACGTCGACACCGCTTTTCGTTGCGCTGGGGGCGATTCTGCGCGCTGGGGAAAAGCGGTGTCGCCGGCTCGTGCCTCGCCTCTGCCACCGCACTCCAAGTTGGGATCCCGAGAGATGTCAGGTTATAGCGAGGGTATCGCCCACATCTTGGGGATATGCTCACGCCCCCACCGGGCTCAGAAGGAGGATGCAAATGATTCGAACGTGTGTGGGATTGCTGGTTCTGTTGGTTATGGGTTCTGTGGTGATGGCCGCGGAAAGACCGAATGTGCTCTTCATCGCTATTGATGACCTGCGGCCGGAGCTGGGGTGTTATGGCGGCCCGCAGGTGCAGACACCGCACCTGGACGAGTTGGCTGCGCAGGGCATGCGATTTGATCGCGCCTATTGCCAGGTCGCGGTTTGCGGGGCCTCGCGAGCCAGCCTGATGACGGGGATCCTGCCTACGTCGAAGCGCTTCCTGAAGTACACCAGCCGCGCCGATGAGGATGCGCCGGGCGCTGCGACGCTGCCGGAGACATTCAGGAAGGCGGGCTACACGACGATCTCCAACGGCAAGATCTTCCACAATCGAGAGGATACCGGCGCACGGAGCTGGAGCGAGCCGGCCTGGGGACCGGAAGGCGGACATGCCCGTAGCCTGGATCCTGCCACGACGAAAAAGCTGTCGAAGCGAAAGCGCGGCCGCATCTACGAGCTGCCTGATGTGGCTGACGACGCCTACGGGGATGGACTGGTGGCAGAGAAGACCATCAAGGACTTGCAGCGACTGAAGACGGCCGCTTCGACAGGCTCAGGGCAGGGCGGCAAGCCATTCTTCCTCGCCTGCGGCTTCATTCGGCCTCACTTGCCGTTCTATGCCCCAAAGCGGTACTGGGACCTGTATGAGCGGGAAGCGATCCAGATCGCCGACAACCGTTACCGCCCGAAAGACGCCCCCAAGGAGCTGCGCGGGAGCGGTGAGTTCCGCTCCTATCATCTTGCTGACTTCACGGTAGGCTCCGACGCATGGCATCGCATGATGCGCCATGGTTACATGGCCTGCGTCAGCTATGTCGATAAGCTGGTCGGCGATGTGCTGGACGAGCTGAAGGCGCTTGAATTGGACGAGAACACGATCGTGGTGGTGTGGGGCGATCACGGCTGGCATCTTGGCGAGCACGACTTCTGGGGCAAGCACAATACGATGCACCTGTCGACGCGGGTGCCTTTGATCGTCAAGGCGCCCGGCAAGAAGGGAGGAAGCACGGAAGCACTCGTCGAAACAAGTGACATCTTCCCGACCCTGTGCGGGTTGGCTGGGATTGCCGTTCCGAACACGGTCCAGGGAAGAAGCTTTGGGCCGCTGCTCGATAAGCCCGATCAGTCATTTCGCAAGGTAGCCTACAGCCGTTATGGGTCAGGCGATGCCGTGATCACGGACCGGTTCAGCTACACCAGTTACCGGGGAGGGACGGACGAGATGCTTTATGATCTTGAGAAAGATCCTGATGAGAACGAAAACGTGGCGGGCAACCCCGAGTATGCGGAGATCGTGGCAAAGATGAAGAAGTTGTTGAGGCGGCGGCAGAACGAGGCCGGCGGCTATCCGAAGATAACTGGTAAGGAATCCCAAGGTGGACGTCGGCGTCCCGACGGCGTCAGAGCAAAGGGCGAGCCAGAGGAGAGGCAGAACGGCCCAAAGGTCTCCTCTGTCGCAACAGAGGCACCCCCCTTGCGCGACCGCGTCGGGACGCCACGGTCCACCCAATCAGTCATGAAGAAGGCGCCCGTGTACGGGGGCAATGTGCCTGTCCCGACACATGCCGGCGTACGTTACGGAGAGCACGAGCGCCATATTCTGGACTTCTGGCAGGCGGAATCTGAGGACCCAACGCCGCTGGTCATGGTGATTCATGGCGGCGGCTGGTCGGGCGGCAGCAAGGAGCGAATGATGCGTTTCGCCGATGCGCCGGCTCTTCTGGAGGCGGGAATCTCGGTGGCGGCCATCAACTATAGATTGATGAAGCACTCGCAGGATGTGGTGCCACCGGTGAAAGCACCGCTGCATGATGCCGCTCGGGCCCTGCAGTTTATTCGTAGCAAGGCGAAGGCGTGGAATGTTGACCCGACGCGCATCGGCGCGGCTGGGGGCTCCGCCGGCGCCTGTAGCAGCCTCTGGCTCACTTACCATGGCGATATGGCTGATCCGGATAGCAAGGATCCGGTGCCCCGTCAGTCTACGCGCCTGGCCTGCGCAGCGGTCAACGGGGCCCAGACGACGCTGGATCCCGCTCAGATGAAGGAGTGGACGCCCAACAGCAAATATGGCGGCCACGCTTTTGGGAAGAAGAACTTCGCTGAGTTCCTGGCTGACCGGGAGGAGATCCTTCCATGGATTACAGAGTACTCGCCGTACGCCCTGGCGACACCGGATGATCCCCCCGTGGCCATCTTCTACAATGGCGCTCCCTCAATGGGGAAAGAGCAGAGGGACCCGACGCATACAGCAAACTTCGGCGTGGGCCTGCAGAGGCGGTGCGAGGAGTTGGGCATCGGTTGCGACATCGTCTACCCCGGCGCACCCGAGGTGAGATATGAGAATGCCACCGAGTATCTAATCAATGCCTTGAAGGATGGTCATTGAGATGACCCGACCCAACATCGTCCTTCTCTTTCCCGACCAGATGCGGGCAGATTTTCTTGGTTGCTACGGGGCGGGCTTCGCGAAGACGCCGAACATCGACAAGCTCTGTGCCGAGAGCCTGCAGTACCGGGACGCGATCTCGCCGGCACCGATCTGCATTGCCGCCCGGGCTTCGCTGCTGACGGGGTTCAACTGCATCAAGACGGGGGTCTTCACGAACGATCAATGGCTGCGGCCCGATCACAGCGCCTGCGGGATGCCCACTTGGCCGGAGCTGTTGTCGGGGCACGGCTACCACACCGAGGGCATCGGCAAGATGCACTTCTATCCGTGGGATATCAAAGAGGGCTTCGATCACCGGGTGATTGCCGAGGATAAGCGGCATCTGGATATCGAGGATGACTACCAGCTCTATCTGAAGCGTCACGGGCTGAGCAAGTATCACGGCAAGGAGAATCCCGGCTATCACGAGCACAAGGGCGCGGCCTGCAGTCGGATTCCGTTCGAGCACCAGGTCGATATCTGGACCGCGGATCGAACGGTGGATTTTCTCGACGGCTATGCGTCGGACCAGCCCTTCGCCTGCATGGTTGGCTTTCCCGGTCCGCACTGTCCCTACGATCCGCCGGCAGAGATTGCGGCACTGTTCGATCCTGAGGATATGCCGGACAGCATTCCGGAGAACGAGTTGAGCGAACACTTCAAGGAGACCTTCGTCAATGGGGCGAAGGCCTGCTGGAACACGGTCGATTACGGCGAGTTCACCGAGCCCCAGCGCAAACGGGTCAAGGCCTACTACTCGGCGCTGATTCACCAGGTTGACATCGGGGTGGGGAGGATCATGGATGCACTGGCGCGCAACGGGCAATTAGAGAATACGGTGATCATGCTTGCCAGCGACCATGGGGATTTTGTCGGTGACTACGGATTCGTGGCCAAGAGCTACTTTCTGAAGCCGGCGATGAACGTGCCCATGCTGGTGCGCTTGCCGGGTGGCACGCACCAGGAGATTGAGACGACTGTCTGCCTGACTGACATCTTCAGCACCATTCTCGGCCTGGCCGGCGTTGAGTGTCGTGAGACCGGCGACTCGGTGACACTGCCGGGAACGCCGACGGCTGGAGAGCAGCAACGTGACTATCTCTTTGCCCCATCGCACCGCGGCTACATGGTGATCAAGGGCAAGTGGAAGTATGTGCGCTACTATGACGGGTTCAGGATGCTGGTCGATCGGGAGGACGATCCCGAGGACCGGGTTAACCGCTATGACGATCCCGAGTGTCGCGGGATTCTCGACGAGTTGCGGGAGATCATGGAGCGTGAAATCGATGCGTCGATCCAGGTAGCCAACCGCGACAAGGTGGTCGAGCGCGGCAGTGTGATGGGGGAAGGCGCCTTTGGTCAGCTCGGTTGGCAGCGCACGTACCCGGCTGGCGCGGGGTAAATACCCAAGTAACCAAATTGCAAAAAAGGGGAGGGATATGCCCCAAGTCCCCGATAGATACTGTCAGAAGTGTTATGAAAAAGTAGTAAAAACGAAATGAAGACGGGGATCGGTTGACGATTACGGGCGACGATTACGGATTACGAGGAGAATCTTCCCAATCGTCCATCGTAATCGTCGCCCGTAATCGTTAACCGAAATGGACAGGAAAATGGGGGAGAAGGTCGAAACACGCCCCCCCCTACAAGAGAGAGAATTGGACAAGAAAGAGGTCTGTTAGCTTTAACAGAATTCCCCGATAGCCCAGGAAATCCGAATGACGAAACCGAATCTGCTCTTCATTTTTACCGACCAGCAGAACCGTTATGCGTTGGGGTGCATGGACAACCCCAATGTGGAGACGCCCAACCTTGACCGGCTGGCCGGCAGAGGCGTGTTGTTTCGGCGCTGCTATTCCAACGACCCGGTCTGCGGCCCGTTTCGCGGCTCACTGCTGACGGGGCAGTATACGAGTCGTTGCGGGGTTAAGGGCAACGGGATGCCACTGCCGCAGGGAACAACCACGTTCGCCGACGCGTTCAATGCGGCGGGCTACCAGACCTCGTGGGTCGGCAAGTGGCACCTGGGCGCCAATGGTAACTGCCCGATTCCTGAGGAGCTGCGAGGCGGGTTCCAGCGGTTCAAGGGCTACCAATGCTATAACGGGTTCTACCAGGGTGTCTGCTTTTACAACGAGCAGGACGAGGAGCAGCGCTACGACTATCACCGCACGGACGTGACGACTGACATTGCCATTTCTGAGCTGGAGGCAATGACCGACGGTGGCAACGAGAAGCCGTTCATGTTGATGATGTCCTACCAGGCGCCGCACTATCCCGAACAGCCGGCCCCGGCATATGCGAAGATGTACAAGGGACGCGAGATCGTGCGGCGGCCCAATTGCCAGGATGTTGACCCGTTTACCTGGACCTGGTCGCCGAAGAGTCCAAGGCCGGTCGAGAACGATCCGGACTTTCAGCGCTACGGAAATAACCTCGACGAGTATATCCGGCTCTATAACGCCATGTGCACCCAGATCGATGCCAATGTGGGGCGGTTGATCGAGACGCTCGAGCGGCTTGGTGTGGCGGACGACACAATGATCGTCTTCACTTCCGATCACGGCGATATGCAGGGCAGTCACGGCCTTAAGAACAAGTGTCTGCCGCACGAGGAGTCGGCGGGTATTCCGCTGATCATGGTTGTGCCCGGTCAGCCGGGCGGACGGGTAACCGACGGACTGGTCTCCGGGATCGACATGATGCCGACCTGTCTTGAACTGGCGGGGATTGAGCCGGTAGCCGGCGTTGACGGCCTGAGCATTGCGCCCTTCTTGCGTGGCGAAACCGATACGACATGTGACGAGGTGTTCTCTGAACGCGGCGACTGGTGCATGACTGTAAAGGATAGTTGGAAGCTGGCGGCTGAGCGGCAAGACGATGGCCTGGCGCCGATACTGATGACCCATCTGGACGAGGATCCCTACGAGCTGCACAACCGGGCCGAAGACCCGGAGTGTTCCGGTTTGCGCGAGGCCATGCTGGCTCGTCTCGGTGAGTGGGACCGGGATGTGCGGGGGATTGGATAGATGAAAGCCAATATAATCATTATTGTCGCTGACGATATGGGCTATGGCGACTGCAGCTGTTTTGGCAGTGAGGTGATCCATACGCCCAGTATCGATGCGATTGCCGAGCGGGGTGTCCGTTTCACCGACTTTCATTCGATCTCGATGCAGATCCTGTTGAGTCGAGGAATATAGTTGGCGAGCATTCGGAACTTGCGGATGAACTTGAAGCGAAGATTGCCTCGTGGGAAGCGGAAGTAGCACGGGGAGAGATCGCCCTGTCATAACCGATAGAGCAACGGCTGCGAAAGTGAGAGAAATATGAAGAGACGTGCATTCTTGAAGAGATCCGCAGCGGCCGGTGCCGCTCTTGCGTGCGCTTGGCCACAGCTGGGATACGGGGGAGGCGGGATCAAGGGTGGTGATCTGGAGTCATGCTTGAACTTGCTCACGATGTGGGGAGAAAAACCCGACGCGGTCATAGAGCTTTACAGCGCGATATACAAGGCGCTCGCCGGCAGCCCGGAGGCTACGTTCAAGACGGTTTCCGAGGACGAGACAGTAAGGGCGATTTGCCGCAAGCACGGCGTCGTGCATTTCGGTGGGCCTATGCTCGGGTGTGTTGGCGAGAACGGGGCAAAGGTATGGGTCCGCACGGCAACTCCTGCGAGTGTGGTTGTCAAGGCACGTGTTGACGGCAGCGTCCGGACGTTCGGCCCCGTTAAGAGCTCCTACGAGACTGACCTTACAGCCGTTGTTCCTGTGACGGGGCTGGCCGCGGGTACGGAGACACCTTACAGCGTGTTCGTCGACGGCAAGGAACTCGCCTTGCCAGAGCCAGCGATGATCACAACACCGCCCGCCGCCGAGTCGGGGCAGACTCGGATTGCCTTCGGAACGTGTCAACATCGCTGGGGATTAGGGAACGAGAAGCTGTCCAGCGTGATTCTCGATCGTGAGCCACACGCCATGCTGATGTATGGCGATGTTGCGGTACAGGATCGGAAAAGCAACCTTGGTATGCACAGGGCTGACTACGCGGTGCGGGATTTTCATCCGGCCTGGCAGCAACTCGTCAGCCGGACGCCGGTGTATGCCTCGTGGGATGATCACGACTACTACGCCAACGACGCGTGGGGAATTCCCCGGCGTGGCTCGGACGCAATACGGCGGGGCATCCGCAACGTCTTCACCACGTCATGGAACAACCCGTCCTACGGGCTGGGTGATGGTGGCGGGGGCATCTTCCAGCACACCCGGATAGGTCCCTGCGATATCATCATGACGGATAACCGCTACTTCCGGGAAGCGGAAGGCAAGCACTGTTTCCTCGGCCCGGAGCAGACGGCATGGCTGAAGAAGACGCTGCGCGCCTGTAAAGGTCCGTTCATCATCATGTCCTGCGGGACGATGTGGAGCGACTACGTATCGAATGGCAAGGACTCGTGGGGCAAATACGATCCTGCGGGGCGGGAAGAGATCTTCAAACTTATCGAAGACGAGCAGATTGGCGGCGTTCTCCTGATTTCCGGCGACCGTCATGGTGCTCGCGGATTCAGGATTCCGCGGCCATCGGGGTTCGAGTTCTATGAGTTTGAGGCGGCTAGTCTCGGCGGGCGGTCCGGGCCCGCCATGACCAGTGAGGCATGGACCACGCAACTGTATGGGATTGCCGGTACGTATGCGTTTGGCGAGTTCACGTTTGACGCCACACGTGAGGATCCACAAGTCACATTCAGGCTGATTGACGATACGGGTACAACGATCTACGCGTTGACGCTCACCAGGAGCCAGTTGACGCCGCAAGCAAGGAAGTAGAGGAAGCGTATGACTCAAGTGATGTGTAAGCAGGACTACGAACGGACTACAGCTGAAACGCGTGATGAACGCATGGCGTGGTTCCGTGAAGCGCGGTTTGGGATGTTTGTGCATTTCGGGCTCTATGCCATGTACGGGCGTAACGAATGGGTGTGGACGTTGGAGAATATCCCGAGGGATGAGTACGTCGCTCGTGCCAATGAGTTCCAACCCAAGCCGGGGTGCCCCCGGGAATGGGCCAAGCTGGCCAAGGAAGCCGGCATGAAGTACATGGTGA
>CAZCDU010000042.1:0-36334 GCA_964497125.1 uncultured Victivallales bacterium
CCCCCGGCGACGTGCTTCTGCCGGATCATATATGATGGAAACTTCTCTTGCGTAGGCCGGACATCTTGTCCGGCTGTGGGAGAGAGCGGACGGACAGGATGTCCGTCCCACGAAGATGTGAACCGAAGGGCACAATGCTAGGAAACCGGCCAAGTTTCAGTCTAGATGGCCTTCAGGAACGGCATGAGACGGTAGCCGGCGTCTTCGGCGGCTTCGGTGCTGCGTGCGGCCATTTTGCAGAGAGATTTGATGCGGAGTTCCTGTTGCTTCGCATTGAGCTCCCCGTTGCCAAGGCAGTCTGCGATGGCCAGGAGGGCCAACCAGTTGACCAGCTTCTCGAAACGCTCCTTGTTGAAGTAGACCTGATCCTCATAGCGGTTGACGCAAGTGAATCGCTGGACGTCTTTGTCGGAGAAGAGGTACTCGAAGTACACGGCCGGGGAGGTGTTACAGGCCACGCCCAGGTCTTTGTCTATCAGGGTCAGGATGTGAATGAGCTGGATATCCCTCTCGGCAGGCTCATGGGGGGCGCCGATACCCTCAAGCACGTCACGCAGCACATTATCCAGGAATCTCTCTCGGATGAAGTGATTCTGAAGCGTGGGATCGTCATGCTGCTCGTAAACATGTCGCATGACCTTCATGAACGGCAGAATCAGTAAGACGCGCCACCCATCCAGTTGATAGGTGTTGGGCCATTCTGCCAGCGTCTGGGTTGTTTGGCGAATGGCTTTGGTTAGTGCCGCGCTGACGGGGGATTGTCGAAGCGCATCCAAGGGAAGTCCTATTGACGCGGCATAGCATTTGGCCGTTGCTTCGATTATCTCGGCAGGCGGTTCCGACACACCCTCGGCCGTCGCGATGACCGACGCCAATGAGGTCAGACGGTTCAGGAATCCGGTTTGCGCCTCACGCGGCTTCGTATGGCATTGGAGTGCTCGTAGCGTTGCCGGGCGAATCGCGTCGTGCAGCGCGTGGATGACGCGCCGGTGGATCCACTCATCGAGGGCGACTTCAACATTGGGCACACCTCGCCCAGCCAGGTGGTCGGCGAGTTCACTATAGGGCTTCTCGGGTGAGTCCGTGACTTCTCTGAAGCCGATGAAGACCTGGTATTTGAAGGCGGCCAGCGTGATGGGGAGCCCTTCTCTGACCAGCTCTTCTGAATGCAGGATATGCTCGGTAAGCGTAATCTGATCGCGGAATACAAGAAAGGTGTCCTTTCGGCCAACGATGCCAAGCCCCTCGGCCAGTGTACACGTTCGCATGTCGTCATCTTCACCACGGAACGGGACCGACACGTGGATTCTACCTCGAGTCTCGCTGAAACAGTTGCGGTAGACGACGAGGCAATTCTCGTAGCCGACACGATTGCTGTAGGCAAAAACGTCATCATCGACACCGCCATCTTCGAGGATAAGGTCATAGAGTCGGAATTGCTCAACGCCGCTGAATAGATACCGTTTACGAAGCAGCGGTGCGATTTCGCGTTGGTGTCGTTCCACGAGATGCCGGTTGGGGCTCTCTTCGTGGTAGGCCCGTTGGTACTCCATGCCATACTTCTCACCGAAGCCTTCGACCTGGCCGTGACCAAACATGGGAGTGCCTGGCATCGTTGACATGAGAATGCAGCACCCGAAGTACTTGTCATCCGAGCCAAACTGGGCAATCGCCGTTTCCTCGTCCGGATTGCTCATGAAATTGACGTAGCGCTTCAGGATCTGGGGCTGAAACTCGAGGACACTGCGAATGGCATCGCGGTACTTCGCGTTCTCTTCATTCTTGAGCATGTTCATGAAGGCGCTGTTGTAGACGCGATGCATTCCCAGCGTCCGAACAAAATACCCCTCCATCATCCAGAAGGCTTCTGCGAGTAGGAGCGTGTCCGGTGCCTCCTCCTGTACGCGGTCGACAACATCGCGCCAGAACTCGGTCGGGAAGGCCGCATCGAAGTCACGGTCGGTCATGCCGTACTCGGCACGGGAGGCTATGTCACCCCCGCTTCCCGGCTCGGGGAACCAGAGCCGGTGGAAGTGCTTCTTGGCCAGCGTCATTGCAGCGTCAAAGCGGATGATTGGGAACTGCTTCGCTATATCAATGATCTGACGGGTAACGGCTTCTCTGACTTCGGGCAGCAGGTAGTTCAGCTGCGCGGTGTCATTCCATGGCAGGTGCGTGCCGTCGTTGCCGTGGTAGACAAAGCGTTCGTCGCCACTGTGGGGATCCACGCGCTTGAAGACGACGGCGGCATCGGAGCGGTTCCAGTAGCCGTCTTCCAGGTAGACCTGAACACGTGGGTCTCCCGAAAGATCAGGTCCTGTGAAGCTGTAGGAGGGGAAGGGGGGCGTTTCACGCTGGACGAACCAGTCCGGATGCTCACACACCCAATCTGAGTCCAGCCCCATGTGATTGGGTACCATATCGCAAGCAAGGCGTATCCCGCGTGCGGATGTTCGCGCTTTGAGGGCCGCCAGCGAGTCGGGGCCTCCGAGGTCGTCGCCGACCCGGTACGCGGTCAGGGAGTAGGCTGACGCGGCGGCATCCGGGTTGCCGGTCATTTGCTTGATATGTCTCGAAGCCTGGCTGCGTTGCCAGATGCCAATCAGCCAGAGCGCGTTGAAGCCGCGCGAAGCCAGCTCATCAAGCGCGTCATCGGGAATGTCGTTCAGGACACGGATCTCCTGATTGTAATGCCGACTCAGCTGGTCCAGCCAGACGGCGGCATTCTTGGCAATAAGGACCACGTTGGGCATCCAGTCCAGGTCATCGCTGAATTGCTCTGGTTCATGGACCTCGCCATCGAAGGTGGGAGCGACAGTTGGTCCCGGGCCAAAGACGCCGGGGTCAAAGCGGATACGCTGCTCTTCGCGGATGAAATCCAGGCTCCCGAGGACACGCGAGAGCATGGAGCGGATGGTATCGCCCCATTCCCGCTGCATGAACTCCAGCTGTTCGGACAGGGACGCGGGGTGTTTGCGGACCGGTTCCAGAAGCATATCGAAAAGAGGTCTGTGCGTCGTGGCATGTGATGGTTCCTGGCTGAAGAATGCCGGCATCAATTCGAACGCCTCTTCATAGGCGGATGCGCCGAGAAGGGGTGAGTCATCGAAAAGCTCTTTCAAGCGGTCTGCCGCGGGATTCTGGTTATCGATCCAGGAGATCAGCAGGTCTTCGAGCAGAAGGTGGCGATGCGGCGTGTCGCCGGTCGTGCCTTCGACGTAGTCTCGTGGGTCGTCCTCTCCCAGGTAGATGCGGTCGGATGGGGGGAACTTCTCCGTGTAGAGTTCGAGGAGCCCCTTGACTTCCTGTTCACCAAGCTTGTCGGAAAGAAACTGCTCCAGGTTGCCGAACAGCGAGGGGTTCGTATCGAGGCAGTAGCTGTCGATCGCCGTGTGCATGATTTCATTAATCAGGCTGACGGCATTGACTTCGCTTGCGTCCAGGGCCGTTTCGGGATGAAGTAGAAGATTCCTGTTGGAATTGATCTTGTCGGTTAGCACGCGCGCTGCCAGGAAGTCGGCAAAAACCATATCTCCCGAGATCGTCAGCAGTGACTCATCGATCTCGTATTTCTTGCGCGCTTCACTCGCCATGCGCACTTCAAACGTGACCGAGCTTTCATCCGGTTTCAGCGACTCAGTCTTCTTTGACTTGATGAACATTGGGTGTTTTCTCGCTATGTCCGAGCTTCAGGCGGTCGTTGACTACGGAGCCCACTTATAGTATAAATCAATACTGAAGTCGAACTGTTGTTCTTTCTCAGATCATTCTCTTTTGGGATGACGACATATGCCGTGCACCTGAAATCGTAGCACTGTGCTCATGCGCAGTACTGTCGGTTTCGCTTGCGTGGTGTCGATTTTCTGCCTACGGGCCACCTTGACATTCAGAAGGCAATTCCTCCACTCCCCGGTGGGGAAACCTCGGCCAACCCGTCCTTCATGGGCGGATAGTATGTTTGTCGTGTCCTTATTCTGCGAGGAGAGTGACTGTGAAGAATCGTTCCCGTATTGCCGGCTTCCTTCCTGCCCTGACTGTTTTCCTGACTGCCCTGTGTCTATCCAGCGCTACTGCCGAAGTTATGCTGCAGTGGTTCGAGAGCGACTGGGATGAAATGTACCGGCGACTGCCTGAAGTGGCCGAGATCGGGTACGACTACATGTGGATCCCGCCGCCCACCAAGGGCCCCACAGGTCAGGGCGCGATCTGGGCCAACGTGGGCTACAATCTCTACGACCGTTTCGATATCGGTGACGTTCCGCAGCGCGGATCGCTCGGCACGCGTTATGGGACGCGGGGTTCGTTAGAGAACATGGTCAAGAAGAGCCACCAGCTCGACATCAAGGTCATTCCCGACATCGTGATGAATCACAACGGCAACGGGCCGGATTATCGCGAGTACCCCGGCATGACTGCAGAGGATTTTCATGTCACGTATAGCGGAAACTACGTCAACACGCTGAACTACGACCGTGGGCCGCGCATGGACCAGTGGGGGCACAACAACGGCTACGGCGGCACGATGTGGCAGGAGCTGGCTCAGCTCATCGACATCCGAACCGAGGATGACGGTGATTTTGGGCGTATTCCGAACCCAACCCGTTTCACCGGGCCACAGACGCACGAGGGTCGCTACTTTGATTTCGTCGGAAGCCGTCCTTACTACCTGCGACATCCCGGACAGTTTGATCGCTATCCCTATTACCCGAGTGGTTACGAGAATGAGCACGCTGTTCAGATGTTGGACCGTTGGATTGCGTGGTTGGGAGATGCCATCGACTATGACGGCCTGCGCCTCGATGCCGGCAAGCATACGCCGTACGAGTTTTTCGGGTGGCGGGGAAGCGGTTTTCTGCACGAAGCGCAGTATAACTACGACCTGCGTCGTTCATACGCGGATCCCAGCGAAGGTGACGAAGCGGATGAGCTCTTCACCAACTATCTCTGTGAGCGCGACGATGCCCTGATCTTTGCTGAAATCCTGAGCCCCTGGTCGGAGATTGAATACTGGTACGGTTACGGCTCCAATGACCGCAACCCCATGCGCTTCCTCGATTACGGGATGAAGCAGCATGCAGGTGCAAAGTTCAACGGCGACCTTTACGGATTGGGAAGCTATGGGTCCGACTTTGGACCTGAGAACGGTATCCTCTATGTCTGGGGGCATGACGAGGGCGGGGCCAGCAAGATCAACCTGGCCTATGCC
The DNA here is from genome assembly GCA_964497125.1 of uncultured Victivallales bacterium. Lineage (GTDB taxonomy): Bacteria > Verrucomicrobiota > Kiritimatiellia > UBA8416 > UBA8416 > CAYLXP01. Next base: position 5,207 of record CAZCDU010000042.1, read on the forward strand.
TACATTCTGACGCACGTCGGTATGCCGATGGTCTACTTCACAGGTAACAATATCACGTGGGAGAACCATGGTCGCGCCGCCTATGATCCGAACAACCCGAACAAGAACAAGACCTGGATGATTCCCGGCTACGATAGCCAGGCGCTTGGTGACGTCCATAACGACATCCCGAACCTTGTTTGGATTCACCAGCAGTTTGCGTGGGGTTCTGAGCACAAGCTCAAGAACGACGACGGCGATTACTTTGCCCTGGAGCGTTACAGCGACACGAATGGCGGCGGTCGCGACGCAGGGGACGCCATCATGGTCATGGCGATGAACGACTCGGGGGGGGATCAGACACGGCAGCTTTGGAGTAGCTTTGAGGAAGGCACCGTCCTGAAGGACTACACCGGTCACAATCCGAACGACGTCACCGTGGGCGCCTATGGTGAGATCAACATCACGGTTCCGGGCAACGGCGGCCAGGGCTGGGTCTGTTATGCTCCCAAGACGGCTGATCCCGCTTCACTTGACTTCAGTTCCACTGTGCCCGGTGGCGTAACAAACATCGAGTGGGTTGTCCCGGGCGGCACCCATGCCGTGGACAAGACCAACTTCTACACGCGGATTACGACGACAAACTTCTCGATGGACGTGACCTTCACGGCGCCGCCAGGCGGTGCTGTTGATAACGTCATGCTCAAGTGGGGACAGGGGTTTACCAAGCTTGGTCCCAACAATCACTACACCAATACGCGTGACTTCGTGGTCGGCAACTACGAAGAGATGAACAAAGACAACGACACTCAATGGTCCCTGGACGTCAACATTCCGGACGCCATCCCCGAGGGGTTGAACGTCGTCAAGGCCCGGCTGTTCAATGAACGCACAGGTGGACGGTCTTATCCGGCCCTGTTCAACACGGTCACGGGAGTGGTTTATGTCGACCGACGCGGGCCGGAATTAGATATTACGTCTCCGGCTGAGGGCGTAACGATTCACGGTGACGCGGTGATGGTGATCGAGAATCCTGATTTCACGGCGCACGAAGTGTTCGTGGCCGAGGGTGGCGTGACGAACGAAGCCTACGAGGTCATGAAGGGCCTATGGAAGTGCGATCTGGCGGGCTTCTCCGCAGGGCCGAAGACGTTCACCGTGACGGCCACAGAAGCGGATTGGAGCGATTCACGGCGTGTCATCAACCAGAGCGTCTACACGCGCAACATAACCGTGGCGGCTCCGACAGCAGCAATTTCCCTCAGTGTCGACGGCGGAACGGATCCCGTTGAGCTGCCATTCTTCGACACAACCGTGACGGCCGCCGGTGCGACGGATGTACGTCTCTACTGGGATGGGTATCGTTTGCCTTTCAATGCGGGGCCGCTCTCGAACGCGTTCAACGGCGAAGTCGTTTTTGATGCTGATCCTGCTAACGTCACGACTCAGCGACTGTGGGGTGCTTTCGTAAACGGTGAGCATATCTTTGAAGCGGTGAGAATTGATTCAGGGGTTACGAACCGGGCTGTCGCGAGGGTAACCTTTGACCTCTACGGCGGCGTTGCCAAGTACGGCGGCATCGGCATCATCGACAGCGATGGCGATTCGGTTCCGGACAATGTGGAGATGCCCCACTTCCAGGATGGCGCCCCGGGGCCGGACCAGGCATGGCCGGGAGATGACAATGATTTCGTTCCGGAGTCATGGGAATCCTGGTCGCGTCTGAATCCCTACAACCACTCAACGTTCTACAGCGGTCAGTGGGATGACCAGAATGACTTCGATGGCGATGGTTTCAGCAACGGCGAAGAGGTCCGCGCCGGCTACAACGATGCGTCAAAGAATATCTACATGTATGATATCTACGATGCCGGGAGCTTCCCCTCCGGCAGTGGCTCCACGAACTCGTCTGCCAGTTGGTCGCCCACACTGGCTGTTCCCGGTGGGAACCTTGAGATCACGTACTCTCCGAACAATGGACCGCTAGAGGGGGAAAGCCCCATCCACGTTCATATCGGTCACTCAGCGAGAACGATGCCGTCGTGGCAGGATGTGACCAACTTCGTGATGTCGGCAACGAATGATGATTGGGTTGTCAACTATACCGTTCCGGCCGGCGCGACTTCCGTTGATTTCGTTTTCCGAAACGCGGATTCGTCAACATGGGACAACAACAGCGGTTCTGATTGGCAGGCGCAGGTGAGTGGCGATACGAACCGGTATTTCAACATGGATGGCAATTTCGACGGTGCCGTTGATGGCGCCTATACCATCTTTGCGGGCGGCAGCGGGCTGATGCGTATCGACGCGGCCAGGCGAGGCGACAACCTATACGTGGCAACCCATGGAGCGGGAAACAACGGTAGCGACCATTTTCTGTTCGTTACGGACGAACTAGGCGATGCCGAGAATGCGATGTGGGCGAAGAGCGGCATGGTCTTTTTTGATCTCTCGCAAAGCCCTTACCTAACGGCGGAGGGCGAGGGGACGTCTTCCGGGTTGAGCAATGTTGACGGTGATATGGCTAATTCGCTAACTGCCCTGGAAGGCGAGTTCAGCCTGGTAGATGCATTCGGGTATATCCCGGAGGCGGTCTATGTGGCCTCTGTTGCCTATGCCACAACCAACGGCGGGGGCATCGTTGCGCAGGGACCCCATACCTGGAACAACGACAGCAACCTGGACATCATGGAGTTTCAGCGAGTCCCTATCGCCAGCATTACCGATGCCGATGCAGACGGAAGATTCGATGTTGGACAGCCGCAGATGTGGACGGTTGTGGGGGGCGATACCAATGACGCTAACTATGGGTTACGCCGGACCTTCATTGATGAACTGGTTGGCGACAGCATGGATATCACGGTCATTCTTCAGCCCAATGCCGGCGGCGGGAATTCTGTATCGGATGTCGAACTCTTCTCGAACATCAACCGTCGTGACTTCGCCGCGATGGAGGAAGACTTCGACTCCGTGACCACCTTGAGCACAACGAATTACTACCGGGCCTACGATATGGTAGATATCGGGGGAGGGAGATACTCCTATACGATCACGGTCCGCAAGTGTGGCGCCTACCGCATCAATGCACGCTACAAGGTAAATGGCGGAGACTATGTCTACTATACGGACAACGGGTTGCGTCGTGACTGTGCCGTGGTAGTCTCGCCGACCAAGGCCCTCGAGTTGACGATGTACGAGCTGAACCCGATGTACATCGAGGCCACCAGTGATGACTTCTATGGCCGTAGCACGTTTCAGGACATCTACACGATCAACACCAACAAACCTGATCGCGTCAGTACCAACTACTTCAGTGACCTGGGCCTGAACATGATCTGGCTGCAACCCATCCATCCGATTGGTTCCGAGGGGCGCCAGATCGATCCGTCAACGGGTACGGACTACGATCCTGGCAGTCCTTACGCCGTTCGGAACTACTGGGAGGTGAATTCGGTCCTGGGGGACCCCTCCAGCACGGCCAGGGCGATGACGGAGTTCACGGGGTTTGTTGAGGCCATGGATGATATCGGCGTGGGGGTGATGCTCGACGGCACATTTAACCACAGCGCCTGGGATTGTGAGATCGGGGTTGTCGGGGTCGATATGGGGTTGACCTATGACGTCGTGTCGACGGACACGAATGGTGTCTCAACAACCAACGTGGTTGCCGTAAAGGCGACGGATCTCATTCGCGACGTTCGTCCACAGTGGTACTCCAAGCAGGACCAGTATGGTGAGCATGCGACGCACTACGAGAGTGGCGCCAACAACGATATCGCTGTCGCACCTGATCGGATCGACTTCGGCAAATGGACGGATGCGGCGGATTTCAACTTCGGGACCTATGCTGCCCTCGTGCAGGAGGCGGCCGGCAACACGAACGATGCCTGGTCCAGTGCCTGGAATCGGCGCTACCTGCTCGAAGAGGACCGTTTCGAAGGGCATGATGCCTATACGCGCGAGATGTGGGAGTACTTCACGCGCTATTCCGCCTATTGGCTAGAGAAGACCGGGCATCCGGCCGGGACGCCTCCTGATGAGTCCGACGTCGGTATCGATGGTCTGCGTTGTGATTTTGCCCAGGGCCTACCCTCTGTGTTTTGGGAGTACTGCATCAACAAGACCCGCAGTGTGAAATGGGACTTCCTGTTTATGGCCGAGTCCCTGGATGGTTACAGCGAGGTGGCAGGCAGCAAGCGGCACGGTGTTGGGTATCGTTCAAGCCGGCATTTCGACATCCTGAACGAGAACCTGGTATTCTACTGGCGGAACACGTTCTTCAAGTACCCGGCTTACGGTGCGGGCAGTGGCAACGGCAACAACACGCCGAAGACTGATGAGACCCGAGCGGCGTTGGATGATCGGCGCAATGCCTACGACGCCTCGCCCGTTCTGCTGAACCTGAGCAGTCACGACGAGGTATACCCGAGTCACGATCCCTGGCGTCTTTTCTATGCCTACGCCGAATTGAACGCGGTGGATGGTGTGCCGATGATCCTCTACGGCCAGGAGCTGGGGGCGCAGAATGATCACTACCAGTATCATATCACCAACTCTACGCCTTCACCGTCGTGGATTCCGAACACGGATCATAACTTCGCGCACTATGAGCTCAACTTTGGGAAGTCGATTCCCAACTTCAAGCGCTACAATCACATGACCAACATCTGGGAGAATTCGACGAACACGCTGCTTGAGGCCTACCAGCGTGCTAATGCGGCTCGCCTCAGCTCTCCCGCGTTGAGGAGTCAGAACCTCTACTTCCTGTCAAAGACGACGGGCGGCTATTCAGATGAAATCTTCGCTGTGGCCAAGATGGAGCAGCCGGGCGTCAGTGCCGCCACCCAGGACGTCGTTTTTGCGTTTGTGAACAACCATTACTGGAATGAGGGGTATAGCAACAACGTCTCGGCCACGTTCGATGTGGACGTCGACTACGAGGGAAGAAACTGGTTCGGGATCGTCCCTACCCACTACTACAACGTTGTCGATCTTCTCTCCACCAATCCGGCAGCGGAATTGTGGACCGGAGGTGATGAGCTCGGCTCCGATATCATCGCCGGCGGACTCGGTGCCTGGTTGCATGAGGATCCGGCATTGGGCAAGCAGGCTCAGTACATCAAGCTCATCGACAAGACTGATCTCGGCCCGACTGATAGTGATCTTGATGGGCTCAATGATTGGCAGGATGACGATGATGACAACGATGGTCTGCCTGACTGGTGGGAGACTCAGCATGGCCTGAGCACGACGAGCGCTACGGGAGATGACGGCCCTAACGGCGACAAGGATGGGGATGGCATGTCAAACATAGCCGAGTTGCGTGCCGGGACGAATCCGAATGATCCTGATGACTACCTTAGAATGACGATTGCACCGATCACCGGTGGTGTTCAGCTTGAGTGGGCGGCAAAACGCGACATGAACTACCAGGTTGAGCAGGCGGACGGACTGCCGCCGGCCGCATGGCAGGCCAGGGGCGGTCTACGCACGGCAACATCAACGAACGAGGTCGCTATGGACTATGAGGTGGGAAGTGTTACCTCACGGTTCTACCGGGTGAAGGTGAAACCGTAGAGAGTAAAGCTGAAATTGGGAAAGTAGAAAACTGAAATGGCAAGAATCGGAAACCCGGGGCAGGGGCAGGGGTAGGGGGAACCGTCTCGGTGATCCGAGATTCACGACGCGATTGGACCTGAATCCGCAGAACGAATTGACCGACTGGTGCTCTTGCTCTGTGTAGGACGCGCTTCCCCGGTATTCCGGGGAGCGCGTGTGTGTGGCCACGATGCCCTGGGGATTACAAGCTCTACGGAGACGGAGAAGCTTGTCCTACAACACTGTAGGCCTCGTATCTGACGGGTGACGCTGCGTGGATTAGAAAGGTGGCTAGCCCGGCAGGGCGGAGTCGTTGTGGGTGGAAATCGGAGTCCTTATGAAGAAGTTTGTATTGTCTGTGGTTTGTGGGGTGGCGGTCGTAGGCCTCTGCCTGTTGTTCGTTAAGTACTCCAGTGAACCGGAGCCTGTCCGTCGTCGTCCCGCGCCCGCACCGTCCGCCCCTGCGCGTCGTGCCCCTGTGGCGCCGCCATCCGAACCCCTGCCGAAGGACGTTGTGTTGAGTCCCGACAGTCGCGCGATTCCCGGGACGATTCTGACATGGGGACTTCGTTATCGTGATCCGGCGGCTACCAAGGTGATGGTTTCCGGGTCATGGGATGGGTGGGAGGCCGACATTCCGATGGTAAAACACCGGGATGTGTGGGAGTTGGATTTGCGATCACTGAAGCTGGCATTCGGACAGTATGGTTTTAAGTTTCTGCCTGATGGCAAATGGGAGAAGGGGGAGAACCGCACGTTCTATATCAATGAGGAGGGTTTCGTGACACGGCCGGCTGACCTTATCTTTTCTGCGACACAAGAGACCAGGACGCGTGTTGATGTCTATTTCAGGGGCGATCTGCAGGCTAAGGATGGCGTTGCGGTTCGTATCCGGAAGGCTGGTGGTGATGAAGTCCCCATAGCAGGCAAGCAATGGGTCAAAGGCAGTGGGAGTAGTCGCGTGTCCGGGTTCTCTGTTGTCGGCGACTATGTCACGTTCCGTATGGCGGCAAGTTTCTACGGCTTGGACCTGGGGGCAAATGACCGGGTCTCCGTCGCGGGAACGTTCAATGGGTGGAACCCGAACGCTGGTGGTCAGTGGCAGATGCATGATGAGGATGGTGACCAGGTTTGGGAAATGACGATGGCCGTGTCATCCCTGGGCGGCGATTTGGCGAAGGCCGCACACGAGTACAAGTTTGTCGTCAACGGTTCGCAGTGGCTGCGTGCCCCCATAAGTGCACCGAATGCAAAACCCGATGGCAAAGGGAACGTCAATCTCCGGCTGGATCCAAGCCTTTCGCTGAGCACGTTGCTGACGATTGAAACCAAGAATCCCTTGCTGCTCTCAGACTCGCATATTCTTATTGTTGAAGGATTCGATAGACGACCGGCATATCATGCGATTTCACCGGGCGGTATTGTGGATTCGCTGTTCTCGAAGAAAGTTCTCGGCGCAACGCTGGACAAAGCAGCGAACCAGACGCATTTCCGGATCTTTGCCCCACGCGCCTCCAGCGTTGAGCTCTGCATCTACGCGGGACCTGAGTATCGTTCTTCCGCAACGAGTGAGTTGGTTTCTCCAGAAGAGAAGCATGTGATGGTGCGTGATGCGAATGGTGTGTGGGAAACGGATCTTCCCGGCCTCCTGGCGGGGACCTACTACGCCTTCCTGGTTGATGGGCCGTCGGGGCCCGGCGAGGCATTCAACAGGAATCAGCCGGTTGCGGATCCCAATTCACGGGCCATTGCGCATGCCAGGAACTGTTCGATCGTTATCGATCCGGATGCGACGAATCGCTGGTTCAAGGGCTGGACAGACCAGGACTATCGTCCGCCACGGCTGGCCGATACCGTCATCTACGAGACCCACGTGCGCGACCTGACTATTCATTCGACATCCGGCGTGACAAAAGACAAGCGTGGACTCTATGCCGGCGTCAGTGCTACCACCGGAACCGGAACCGGGCTCGATCATCTCAAGAAGCTCGGAGTCAACATGATCGAGTTCCTGCCGATCAGCGAGTTCGAGAACGGGACCTTCGATCACGCGTGGGGATACAATCCTGCATTCTACAATGCCCCCGAGGCCTCCTATGGAAGCGAGCCGCTGAAGGGGTCACAGTACTATGAGTTCAAAGCGCTCGTGGACGACCTGCATGCAAAGGGCTTCGGCGTCATGCTGGATGTTGTCTACAACCATCTGGGCGAGCCGAACGTGTTTCATGCCATCGACCGGAAGTACTACTTCCGCCAGGATCACGAGTTTCTCTTCAGCAACTTCAGCGGCTGTGGTAACGACTTCCGCACGGAAGGCCCCATGACGCGTCGATTCATTATCGACAGTATTCTGTATTGGATACGGGAGCACCATGTGGATGGGTTTCGGTTCGATCTTTGCGAACTGATCGACATGGAGACACTGCATCAGATTGAGCGAGAAGCCCGGGCGCTGAATCCGAATGTGATTCTGGTTTCTGAGCCATGGAGCTTCCGAGGGAATCACAAGCAGAAGCTCAAGGGCACGGGTTGGTCTGCATGGAACAACGATTTCCGTGATCCTGTAAAACACTTCCTCTCCGGGCACGGCGACAAGGAGGCCGTTATCAAGGCGATGCGCGGCTCGGTTGATCTGTGGACGGCCCGGCCGCTTCAGTCGGTGAATTATCTCGAAAGCCATGACGATATGTGTCTGACGGATGAGCTTTCGATGGACGCGAAGAAGGACGGCAGAAAGCTGACCGAGACACTGGCCGCGCGGAGTCGTCTGGGTGCCACGCTGATGTTCACGTCGTTAGGCATTCCCATGGTGGCCGAAGGGCAGGAGTTTCTGCGCAGCAAACATGGCTTCCATAATACCTACAACATGGGGGATGCCATCAACGCCTTGAAGTGGACAGACCGTGACCGGCCGCTGGCTCAACTCACGCAGTCCTACTACGCAGGATTGGCGCGGTTGCGGGCCAGTGACGCGGGCGGTGCATTTAGGGTTGGTGACAAGATTCCGCTGGATCACTATCGCTGGATAAAGCCGCGTGAGAAGGCCGCGCTTGGGTATGTGGTCAATGCGGACCGAACATCGGAGGGAGCTGCCTTTGTTGTCCTCGTGAACGCCTGCCTGCGCACCGTGGGATTCGATGTCCTGTTCCCTGATGGGGAGTGGATTATGGTGGGGGACGGAAAGCAGATCAATGAGCGGGGAATCCCCGGAGCGGTCTTGCCGCCTCTCGGGCCGCAGGGCCGGCGACACGTGAAAGTACCAAAGCTGAGCTCTCAGATTTTCATGCGACGGTAGTTCAAGACCAGGAAGACGGAACAACGGGACAAAAAGCAGGATAGGGCGCCGAAATCGGCATCCTGGCAGGAGCAATCATGAGCTGGATTGACGACGCCATCATTTACCAAATCAACCTGCGCTCTTTAGCGGCGCGGGAGCCGCGGAACGCCTTTGAAGCCGCGGCCGAAGACGACGGCCTTGAATCAGCGCTGGCTTACGTGACACGGAACCTCTCCATGATCGCCGACATGGGGGTGACGGTTGTATACCTGTTGCCGCCGTATCCGATTGGCGTAGAGGGTCGGAAGGGCATCGGGTCTCCCTATTCAAGCCGTGACTTCATGGCCGTGGAGCCCGAATACGGGAGCCTTGACGAGCTCAAGGCTTTCGTTGAGCGCGCGCACGCACTCGGGTTGCGTGTAATCTTCGATATTACGCCTAACCACACCAGCCGCGACCATGTTTGGACCACCTCAAATCCCGAGTTCTATGTGCGCGATGAAGATGGCGAACTATTCTACGATTTTGACTGGTCCGATGTTGCCAAGTTGAATTACAGCGAACTGGGACTGAGAGACGCCATGATCGGTGTTTATGACTTCTGGCTCTCGATCCTGGGTGCATCTGAGGACGGCGTCCCCCGGGGAATCGATGGCTTTCGGTTGGACATGGCGCATATGATCAGCGACCTCGGGTTCTGGAATGAGGCTATGCCGGAGCTGCGAGCCAGGCACCAATCGCGCGAGCTGCTATTCCTGGCTGAGTCCTATGGCACGGACAACAACATGGGGCTCTTCAAACGCGGCATCAACGCGGCCTACGATGATGACTTCTATAAAGCCTGCGTCTACCTCTACGCTGTCGATGAGAACGGGACGTCGTGTATTCACGAGTCTCCCGATGCCAGGCATAACGCCGACTTTGCCGACAAGCTGGATGCCTACCATGAGGGCGGCATCGCGGGCGCCATGATGCGGTGCCTGGCCAACTACGAAGAACCGCTGGCGGTGGGCGAGGGGCCATGGGTCGCGCGCTACACCGACAACCACGATGAGGGTAGGGGACTGCACCGCTTCGGCGCCGGTGCGGTTCGGGCGGTCAACGAGCTCTTGTTTCTGAGTGGGCACTGCATTCCATTCCTACTGACGGGCCAGGAGTTCGGGGCAATCAACAGGCCTTCGATCCACGAACGTATGGGGGTCTGTGACAAGGGACCACGCGTGGTTGGCTCTGGCGAAGGGGGTGTCTGTGAGCGTCCGGGGATTGAATTCGAAGGGAACATTCTTGCGCGCGATCACGACACACGGCAGGAGTGGAACCGTTTCTACCGGGCACTGATCCATCTTCGCTCGCATACACCAGAGCTTACACGCGGTGCTTTTGTGCCGATCGACGTTGGGGAGTGCGCCGAACCGTCCCAGAGGACCGTTCTGGCCTTTGAAAGGTACATCAATGGCGCCGTGGTCCGTTGTGCTGTCAATCTTGGGCCGGAGCCCAGGCAGCTTGAGCGTGCAGAGTGGTTCGCGGGGGCCACGCTCTATGGGGCGATCGAAGATGACGCCCTTGCGCCTTTCGCTGCAGTCGTGGTAAGAGTGGGACCGTAGTTACAGGTTGTCCGTCAGTCATGGGTTATTAGTTATTGGGGTTGTTATGGACTCAAGAATATCGTCAGAACACTCACGTCGTTCAGCATTCACGTTGATCGAGCTCCTGGTTGTGATCGCCATTATCGGACTCCTGTCCGGGCTGATCTTTGTTGGCCTCAGCAACGTGAAAGAGAAGTCCCGGCAAACCAAGGCCAAGATCCAGCTCAAGCAACTTGAGAAGGCGTTTACCGCCTATCATGACGAGTATGGGGAGTGGCCGAAAGGACTCATTGGCTACGATACCGGCAGTGATGATTACATGGAGAACTTGACGGGCATCCAGCTTGGTGAGAACGCCGCCAGAATGCTGCGAGGGGAGAACATCAACGATCTCAATCCACGCGAACTCGTTTTCTACGAAATCACCGATGGCATGATAAAGCGCGACGGCCACAATACAGTTGGCTTCGTGGACCCCTGGGGACACTGCTACAAATACATGATGGACTACAACGACGACGGCGTGGTTAACGCCCGATTCACCAGCGGCCAAAGCACGAACCAGGTCTCGCTCTCAGGCGTCGCGCTCTGGAGCCAGGGCCCTGATGGCAGTGACGCCCAAGAGTCCGATAACATTACCAGCTGGAAGCTGAAGTAGTTCCTCCAGTCCTGGTCAAGACGCTGTGTTGGCGGCGCAGGACAAAGGTTCGGAATACGGGTTCGCTTGACCAGGCTATGCCTGTCTCTCTTGGCTGCGACGGCCAGCACTACACGAGGAAAGCATAATCCCCGCGACGCGTGTGCGCCGCGGGTTCTTTCTGTCTGCCGTCTCCTCCTAGCGGAACAGGAAGGCCGAGGGCGCAGGGCCGAGGAGGAAGGGGCTACTGTTGAACGGCACATCGGGACGAGTCCCATCCGCGCCCTGGTCGCCGGAGTCGTCCTGGCTCACCCAGTTGCCGGTATTCGTGATCAGCGTCCGGTAGTCGGCGAAAGCGTCCTCGCCGCTGCGCGTGGCGACATACTCTGCTACATCCCAACCGCTACCGAAGATGAGAGCTGTATCGCCCAGCGTCAGCCCCGTGCCGTCAAGAGTTCCGAAGCAGTTCTGCGCCGATGTCCCGTTGCCGACAGCGGCAAGGAACGTCGTTGGGTCATCGTCTGCCGTACCGATGAAAGCAAAGATGCCGTCGTTGCCGGCGCCAATATCGAAGCCCGCATCGGTTTCGCTGACTGTGCCATTGTCTGCGGTCATGCCGCCAAGCTCGAACCGGATGACGGTGCCCGCAGGAATTGCGGAGCCGCCCGTCGCCCAGGTCAGTGCACCCTCGGAATCAAGGAGTCCGGCCGGTGAGTTCGTCCAGCCGTTGTCGGTGAAGTAGATGTTAGCATTCGCCGGGATCTCCGCGAGAGCCACAACGGCAAACCCGTCGTTTCCATCAGCATTGAAAGCGACAAACGCGAGGTCGCCCTCTGATAACGGCGGTAGCGAGGCAAACGTGAAGGCCGTGTCGTCCAGTGGTGCGTCGGGCGGCGTTCCGTGATTGTACGGATCTTCCTTTGCCCAGTTGCTTTCGTCTGCGACCATCGTTTTGTAGGTGCTCTTCGCGAAGCCGGCGCGGGCATTCGTGTATGCCCCGATCTCGGTTCCCCCATTGAGCGTCATCCCTGTCTCCCCATCGGTCAGCCCCGTGCCCGTGAAGGTCCCGAACGCCGCCGCTTCTGTGCCGTTGCCAACGGCGGCGAGGAAGCGGGTTGGCGTATCAGCATCTGAGCCGTAATAGCAGAATACACCGTCGTTATTCAGGTTGATCGACGTTGCATCCCCGGCCAAGGTGCCGACCGAAGCCGAGCGCCCGCCCGTGGTGTCAAGCGAGGACAGAACAACGACCGTGCCGGCGTTGAGAACGCTTCCGCCTGAGTTCCACGAGAACTGTTCAACTGTACTTGGTCCCCCGTTGGCGAAAGCACTGCCGTTCCACTCATCCGTTGAGAAGTAGAGAACGGTATTGGCTGGGACGTCTTCGAAGGCCACGAAGGCAAGATCCTCATCGCCATTGGCATTGAAGCCGGTGAAGTAAATGTCTCCAACATTGAGCTCACTGATCGTGATCGTTCCACTGGTGTCATCCGTCAAGCTCCCGTCTGATGCTGTTATGGTGAAAGAACCGGAGCCATCGACCTGGAGTGTCGAGAACGTGTGCGTACCAGCCGTTAGCGCGGTTGCCCCTCCGCCGGTCAGCGTGCCGTTGTTGCCGCTCTGCGTGATGGTGACGGAGGTCGTGCTGTCCAGATCGGCATTGTCGAGGGCATCCTTGGCGGTGACCGTAGCGCTGAAGTCCTCGGAAATGCCAACCGTTGCCGGTGTTCCGGAAAGGACCAGTTTGGTTGCCGCAACCTCAATGCGGTTGTTGTCTCCGCTGGTGAGGCTGGCCGCGCCGCCGCCATCGGCGGCAGCGAAGGTCGTGCCTCCGACCGTAGCCGATACGGACGAAACCGTGAAGCTGAGCTGCTCATTGTCAGTTACCGAGCTTTGGAAGGTGACGTAGAGCGTCAGGTCCTTCGTGCCGGTGTCGGCGGCCGTCACGTTGGCGCCGCTCATGCCGGAGAAGGTGATCGGCGAGCCAGTGACTGCGACCTCTGCGATTTCGGTAGCGCCGTCGTAGAGGGCGGCCTTGCGCAAGTTGGCGTGGCCGGCTACGGCAATGGATAGATTCGTCATCTCCGTGGTGTAGGCGTCGCTCACGCCGTCTGCAATCTGCAGGTCCATTACGGAGACAGCGTTGCCGCTGCCTGTGATGTTGGCCGACTGGTAGGACGCGTAGTCTATGTTGGCCGTTTCGCCTCCCGTCCGGCTCAGAGTTGCGTTCGCGCCACCGGATGCCGGCGCTTCGGTCGTGACACTCTGCGTCGCGGAATTGGCACTCGTGCCGCCCGTGCCCATGGAGCGCAGACGATAGTAATAGGTCGTCGAGTGGGTCAAGCCGCTGACGGTGATGGCCTCATCCGTGCCGGTCAGCGTGTTGGAGTAGCCCACTGCATAGCTCGGGGTTGCTGCCTGTAGTACAATGCTGCCGGATGTCTGGCCGCTATTGATGGCGCCTGGTGTGGCTGCTGCCAGCACCCACCCGGTACCGTCGTCCGCGCGCACAGCATTTGGTGCCTGGGCGCTGTTGGCCGATGTATCATTGCCAATGTAATGCATGTAGTTGGCGGCCGTGGCCACCCCTGAGGTGGTCACCGTGCCTGGGTCATCTACGGTCAGATCTTCGTCGAGCGGCGGTGGTCCCCACAATGCAGCATCAAGGATTGCGTCTGAGGCATTGTAGAGGACGATACCATCATCGCCATTCTGTAGCGATGTCGAGCCCCAGTCGTCGTCGAAGTTTGTGACGGTGTCAGCGCTGTTCTTGACCACGTAGAATCCGAGTGCGGCGCCGTTCTCATCGGTGATGCCATCGTCAGGAACCGTGAAGGAGCCGATCGTGTGCGTGAATTCGGCCCCATCGCCGCTACCGGCGCCGTTGTGGTGGACGAGCTTGTAGCCGGTCAGATCTGTTCCCGCAGGGGCGACGAGCTCAATGAACTCACCATTACTGTCGGCATGTACCTCGTTGATGTGCACCCCGTTGCCTGTCGCCGTTTGGAATGTTGATTCGGTCGAAACATCGATGGCGTAGTTGGTTGCGCTGGCCATCTCATCCCACTCAACCGTGAAATCGATCGAATTCGTGTCTGTGACCTTGATGCCGGTGGGGGTTGATGGTGCGGCCAGCGTGCCGCTGACAATAACATTGTCGAACGAGATCAACTCGCCACCCACGTTGTTGTTCATGGTCACGCGGATATCGAGGGAGGCGCCGCTAACGGCCTGGGTCATGGATGCAGAGGAACTGGCGCCATCACCTTCCCATGTTCTCGTTGCGCTGCCTTCGCCATTCCAATCCTGAATGAGTGTCCATCCTCCGCCGTCCGTCTGGTACTCGACATTGAGGTAATCCGTGCTCTCGAGCGCGTCATTCTTGAAAGCACTAAGGGTAAATTCCACATCCGTGTAGAGGGATATGTCGATGTTTTCGGATGTCCACGTGACTGCTCCATCTACGTCCTGCGCTTCCATACGGAGATCCCCAGCTTCGTCAGTGGTCTCGAGGTAGTCGCCGGCGGTTGTCAAGCTGCCGCCACTGACATCGAGCGTCCATTTTGTGACGCTTCCCGGATAGTCACCGGCGTTGCCGTTGTGGTCGATGCCGCTGCCAACTGCGTAGCCTTGGAAATCCTCCGACCAGATGGCGCCGGATGTGTCGGGGGCGTAGTAGGCTTTGAACGTGTTGGCCTGGGCAGGAGCTTCGAACTCGTAGGTCGTGCTGTTGTCGTATCCGTCAGTACTCCCTATATAGGTGGTGTCACGGTTGCTGTACTCAGCCTTCAGGTAATACTCGATGTCATCGCCGGCGCTGTAGGTGCCGGATACAATTGTCCCATACCAGTACTTGTTATTGCCGTTGATGGTGTCGTAGGTCAGCGAGGCCGAAGACCATCCCGCGGCGCCAACCTTGCGGTGGTAGACCGCGCCGCCTGTCTGGTCGGCATCATTGCCCCCCTGGAACTGACTTCCCGAGTAGATGTAGAGGTCTCCGGTGGATGCAGGTGTACCCAAGGGCGACCGCATGGTTGTGCCGGACGGTTCGGAGTTCTTCGGGTAGTGCCAGCAGTTGCCGAGGGTAGGGATCGTGTAGGAGGTGTTGTTGCCATATCCGGAATCATCGTAGCGGATGGTCTTGAGATCGGTGTCGGTGTCGACGGCAGCGAAGGTTGAGCTGAACGTGTAGTACTGGACGGTGGTGCCCTGTGATTGTCCTGGAATGTCGTTGGTGAACGTGGTTCCGGACCCTGCTGTCTTCACCTCGCTCCAGGTTGAGCCGCCGTCGGTTGAGTAGCGAATGTAGATATCCTCATCCGGATCGGATCCGCTGGTCGTAACGGTAATGGTATTGGGGGCGTCGATTCCGTGTTTGCCACCCGAATCCTCGCCGGAGCGGCTGAACGTTACGGGCTCGTTGGCCGTTTCCTGGATGCAGTGGTCTGCGTCGGTTCCCGTGTTCTCGTCTTTGATCGTGAACGTGTAGTACTTTGCGTTCGTTTCGTTGAAGTTGGCATTGCCGCCCGGGTTGGCGTATGCGGTATCCTTGGTAGCAAGGGAGACGGTGGCACCGCGGGCCCACTGTTGCCCGGCAGTCCAGGCCCCACTTGCATCGAACTTGAACTCGGACGACGAATCGTCACCGTCCGACAGTATGGTTGTGCGCCAGTAGCCGCCGACGTTCTGCATTCCGGTCGTACCCCAGGAGTTCATTTCTCCGCGGTAGTAATTCGTGGCAACTCCCGCCAAGGCGTATTGGCCCAGGGAGAACCCGAGAGCAACCAACATCATCAGGGCCGAAGAGGGCGAGACAAAGCGACGTGAACCGTGGTGCGTATATGGACCAGCCATTGTTGAGACCTCCAATATGTAGAAATCCTACGAAAACAGAATGAAATAGAGTCGAGCATCGAGGTTGCTCCCGCGGACGCGGGCCTTTAGCAGTCCGCTAGACCGCTGGAGGCATTGCCTTCTAGTTGTTCCCTGTGGGTAGGGGATGCTCCCATATCTGTGCAGAAAAGGCGTTTTCTTGAAAAACGGGCTCAAATGCGCAGATCTCAGGGATCAATCCCTACTCAACTCTCCAATTATAGGGGATAACCTTATGAATGCGCTAGTGGCGATTTGCTAGATTCTATTACGGATTGTGTATTTCAGGCGATCGGTGTTTGGGGTGGCGCGCTCTGGTAGCAGCGAGGTGTAGGGGAAACCCTGATGGTGGCGCGTTTTCATCATGGTTTGTCTTGCTTTTCTGAACCGGTTTGGTATAGTCCTCGTCGCTTTCATTGATCTTTCTCAGTTTGTGGAGTTCCACAACCCCTGTCTGCGGGGGTTCTTCGCATTTCCTTGTTTGGGAATGGGGAGATCAATGGTCGTCATTTCTTGATATCCAGAAGGCTCTGTCCCCGGCGCAATGCCTCGGCAACCTCGACCTATGACTTGGAGTAGCCCGGGAGACGTTTATTCCTTAGCGGCTGCTCGATCAAGAACCACGTATGGAGGAACTCTCAAATGAGAAACGACAGAATTGCTTTCGCTCGTGTTGGTGGCCGAGCACTTACTTTCGTGGCTGCTATACTGGCTGTGCAAAGCACCGCATTTGCAACGCCTACTTGGGTAGGTTTCTATAACCCTGATGCGATAATGCAAGATCCGTCCAGTGGCATTTACGCAGGTGATCTTGTCCGTTTCGAATTGGCGCAGAACGGTGGTGACTCGTACGTTGGTCTTCACGCCGAAGTGAACTGGTCTTCGGGAGGGCCAGCTTCTATGTCCCACGAAAAGAACATCAGTGGGAATTCAATATGGGAACTTGAGAAGCGCTGGGCCGCGGGCACCTACACCTATTGGTTCCGAGCTTGGGACGACTGGGGATACGAGCTGTATGAGAGCAACGGGGGCGCAAACTATTCGTTGTCCGTTACGGCCCTTTCTGATCCGACAGGTGTTGGGGCGGTTACCAACACAGCTGCTCCGACATCGAAGATCGACCTGTCATGGACACAGTGGAACGGCAAGAGCGTTCTAGTTCTCCGGCGTAAAGCTGCGGCCGTTGCGTTTACGCCCGTGCAAGGAACTGCCTATGCTGACGGGCAGGATCTGGGGAATGATACCGTCGTGGTCAGGGGCTCGCAGGGCGGCATTGCCCTGACGGACACCAATCTTCTGTCGAACACGACCTATCACTACAAAATCTACTCTGAGAATTTCAGCTATTACTCTGGCGGTGTGACGGTTGATGAGACAACAGAGGCCGACCCCGTGTTACCGGCGATCGCACACGGCCCCGCGACGCTGAACTACACGATGATCCGTGGTGCGGTTCCGGCGAGCCAGAGTTTCTCCGTGACGAACAGTGGTGGTGGGACGCTGAGTTACACCAACACGGTGACCTACTCAGCGGGAGCTACGGGATGGCTTTCGGTTTCGCCTTCTTCATCAACGCGGGGAGCGGGACTGTCGGAGTCCGTCACGGTTTCGGTTACCCAGAGCAACCTGGCGGCCGCAACCTATTTCGCGACAAACACGATTACCGGGAACCAGACGAATGGTACGAAGACGGTTGTGGTTCAACTGACGGTCAGTGATCCCGACGATCCCACGATCAGTTCTGCTGTCCTGGACGGTGCGCATTCAGCGACGCGCGTTGATCTGGCATGGGCCAAGAACGGATCCGGCCACGATGTCATGATCGTCCGCAGTGACGATGCCAGTTTCACGGCACCGAGTGATGGTGTTGTCTATAACGACGCGCAGTCCATCGGTGGTGACCCCGTGATTTACAAAGGAGGCCTGACGTCCTTCGAAGACACGGGCCTTACGGCGGGGACCCAGTACTACTACAAGTTCTACTCCGAGCACTGGGGATACTACTCGGCGGGCGTGGTGACGAATATCACGACCGCTCTGCCCCAGGCGCAGAACACGTCTGGCGGGGGCGTCGAGGATCCCTCGGTTACGGTCTACCTTGGCGACACCCATGTCTTCGGCTGTGATAGCTGGGCGAGTGTCGACGGGAACTTCGCGAAGTGGCGCGTGGTGATCGATACGGATGCCGATCTTTCCGACGGCTCGAACGGGGACTACACGGCGACCTATGCCGAGGTCGTGCACAAGACGAATACGTCTGCCCGGTTCACAAGCACGGGAACCTGGTACTGGGGCATGCAGGTTGACTACGGTACCCCGCATGGCGCCGGGCTCTGGTACGTTGCCGACAACAGTTCATGGGTCGACATGGCCACGACCCCGACATCGTTTCTGACCGTTGACGTGCAGGCGTTGCCCGTCGTGACCAGCCAGGGTGCGGTCACCAACGCGGTGAACCCGACGAACAGGATTGATCTCTCGTGGACTCCAGCCGACACGCCGCAGGCAACTAAGTACCAGGTTGTGATTGTGCGTAAGGCTGGTTCTGCTCCGTCGGCACCGACGCAAGGCACGGCATACAGTGCCGGCGACGCATGCGGCGGCGGCACGGTTGTCTACAAGGGATTCGCGACCTCGGTGACCGATGACAATTCCGGCGGTGGTCTGAGTGGCGGCACGACGTATCACTACGCGTTCTACTCGGAGAACTACAACTACTACTCTGCAGTTGCGTCGGCATCCGAGACGACTGAAGGCAGTGGTGGTGCATTCGTTCCCGTACCCACCGTGTTCCGTTTTCGATAATGTGTAAGCGCCCTTCCGGGCGTCCATCTGCTTCCGTTTCGGCGGCGTGGGTGGGCGCCTTTTTTTTCGTCGCTTTTCGGCTTGTGGCTATTGACCATTTATATCTTTCAAGCTACAGTCAACGTCAATGAACGGTTGTTTATGCAAACGTACATGTGCTGTGAGACCTTCGGGGACGTTGAGGTCAACCTCGCGTTTCTACGGCGAAGGCGTTCACGGTTGTTAAACCAGCCGGCATGACCGGCCAACAAGGAGGGTGGAGGCATGGCAGCGAAGAAGAAGGCCGCGAAGAAGAAAGCACCTGCTAAGAAGAAGGTCGCCAAGAAGGCTCCGGCCAAGAAGAAGGTTGCCAAGAAGAAGGCACCGGCCAAGAAGAAGGCTCCAGCAAAGAAGAAGGTCGCGAAGAAGAAAGCCCCGGCGAAAAAGAAAGTAGCCAAGAAGGCTCCAGCTAAGAAGAAAGCTCCGGCCAAGAAAAAGGTAGCCAAGAAGAAGGCTCCTGCGAAGAAGAAGGTCGCGAAGAAAAAAGCCCCGGCTAAGAAGAAGGTAGCCAAGAAGGCTCCGGCGAAGAAGAAGGCTCCAGCTAAGAAGAAAGCGCCAGCCAAGAAGAAGGCCGCCAAGAAGAAGAAAAAGTAGTGTAACCCGCGAAGGGGGCGACGGGTACCACACCCGTCGCCCTCTTTTTTTACCCACTCATTTGAGGTGTCTGGTTGATGTTTGGAATGATGATCAATGGAATATCGCTACCCATAGCCGGAGTGGGTTTTGTTTTCTCGCAGTCCAACCTTGCGGGCAAAGTCATTGTTGTACTCTTGTTCGCCGGGTCGATCTGGGCGTGGTCCCTCATGGTGACCAAGTTCAAGGAGCTTAGTGAAGCACGCAAGGCTTCGGTGAGGTTCCTGACCTCATACCGCGGCGAATCTCATCCCGTCGCCCTGTTCCAGGCGGGACAACACCATGTCCATCAATCTCCGCTGCAGATCGTCTACGACCAGGCATGTTCTGCTCTTGGGGCTTCGCTTGAAGCAGCCTCAGAGAATGCGGACGACCTTTTTGTCGGCGGCGGTTCCCCGCGAGTGCATCTGTCCGAGCGTCATATCAGCTCGGTGAAGAACTCCGCTGAGAGAACGGTGGCGGACCAGGCGCTTCTGCTGGAGAACCACATGGGCCTACTCGCAACGGCGGCCTCAACGGCGCCCTTCCTTGGGTTGCTCGGAACCGTCTGGGGCGTGATGGAGTCCTTCGGCAACATGGCCAGCTCCGGGCCGGCGTTGCTTTCAGACGTGGCCCCCGGGATCTCGGGCGCCCTGCTCACAACCGTGGTTGGCCTGCTTGTGGCATTGCCGTCATCAATCGGCTACAACATGCTCAGTGATCGCATCCGCCGCCTAACCGTGCAGATGGACAATTTTGCACAGGAATTGGTTGGCGATCTCGAACGTGTTCATCTTCCGTAGAGCCGAGTCATGAGGAGATTAACCGCGAAATACGCCAAATACGCGAAAAGGGATCTGGACAGAGAAACTCAGGAGTTTAGCGGTCTTCTTTTTTCGTGGTCTTTGGCGTATTTCGCGGTTATTCAAGTTCCAGATTTAGGTTGCGACCATGGGTAGACAGACGCCACTAACATCGCTCAAGCAGCTCAGCGAGATCAACCTGACCCCGCTGATGGACTTGACGTTCATCCTGCTCATCACCTTCATCATTACCTTTCCCCTGATTGAGCAGGGCGTGCCCGTTAATCTCCCGCAGGGAAAGGCCAATCCCCTGCAGCCCGATGAATCGCGCTCCATTGCCATTGATCAGGCGGGCGCTCTCTTTTTTGACGATCGCGCCATCACGCATGAGGAGCTGGAGTCGCGCCTCACGACACTTGCGCAGACCGAGCCCAACGTGACGATTCTTGTCCGTGCCGATGAGTCTATTGCCTATGGAGAAGTCATGCGCGTCCTCAAGGCGATGCACCAGGCCAAGCTCACTCGGATGGCGCTTGTGACCCAGGGAGAAGAATAACGCTTCCGTGTTTGACAGGGGAATTCTGATTCCCTATATTGCGCGAACCTTTTTGGGGGTATAGCTCAGTTGGTAGAGCGCCTGAATGGCATTCAGGAGGCCAGGAGTTCGAATCTCCTTACCTCCACCAATCAAGGGAAGTTCCACATGGCGGATTGGCGCAATTCACTCGACTCGTTTTTCGCGGAGTCCGACAAGAACGACCAGGAGAACGAGAAGACGCCGTTTGAACGGTTTATCTCGGACGTGGCAGTCCCGGCCTTCGAAGAGCTGCGCAAGGAACTTGAGAAGCATGGCCGACGCGTCACGATCCGTGAGTCAGCATCGTCCGCCGTCATGACGGTTTTCGATGGTGGGAACGAAGAGATCATGTATCGCCTCCAGGAACGCTCGTTTCCTGACCGGAAGTTGCCCTATGCCCAAGTCCGCATGCGTGAGCGCGGCGGATTGAAACTCGTGACCATCGAAGCCATGTTGCGTAGCGGAGCCCCGGACTACAACACGGAAGACATCAGTTCGGAGGAGGTCATCAACAGCATCCTCCACCACTATACGTCACGTGTGAAGCTCCGCTGAATCTGCTGCATCGCAGCAAGTGACGCATCATCGGCAGGCTGGTTCGCCAGCTCATCACAGACGCCGCGTAGGGCTGACCGCGCGATCTCAATTCGCGATAGAACGCGATCGGTTTTGATGTCGGCGAGTGCGGCGTCATCCATGGGTTCAACCAGGTGTTGTGATCCGATGGCACGTTCGCCAACCCATGAAACCAGCCGACCCAGCACGCGTAGGACCTCTCTGTCCCGCGCTGACAGTGCCTCTACGATTTCGTTGCAGAAGAAACCGTAGCAGACGGGTGGACGGCCGGCCTGCAATGCGCAGCCCTTCTCCGTCAGCCATCCGAAGCGCTCGCAGAATGTCGTGCCGGGCGCGAGCTCCATCCGAAGTGCGCGGAGGAATGCGCTGTCACAGCTCTCTTCGCAGATATCCGGTGTGCAGCAGGTACTGGTGCAGAGCGCACAAACGTCTCCAAACAGTCCCGAGATAACCTCCCGCACGTCTTCTTCAAACGTGGCGTAGGCTTCCAGAACCGTCTTTGGCAAGGTTGGGGGGTGTCCCATAGGTCGTTACTCCGATAGCGCAACGTCCACAACGACGTTGAGAGGTGTCCAGTCAGGCAGGCGCATTCTAGCGTATTTCTCTTTCTTGCGCCGCTTGTTGAGGGAGCGCTCCATGGATTCCCTCAGCTCCTTGGCGACTTTGCGTTCAACCCACGGGGCCATGTTGTCGACCGCAATCTCCAGCCCATGAATCTGGCAAGCATACTCAAAGCCGATGCCATCCTCGTGGTAGACGGGCCGGAACTCAACGGTGCCATCAAGCTCTTTGATTCGTGCACTGATGGTTGCATCAACGATCCCATCCTCAAAGTTGTAGCGGAGTTTTCCCGTGGTGCTAAGCGTGAATCTGACGGGGGTGTCGGGCAGACTACGAGGAGCATCCTCGGATTGTATGCTCAACGTTCTAAACCAGACCCGCTGTTTCAGGTCATAGGACCCGAAGATGTAGGTTTCCGTTTCACGCCATTCTTCTGCCAGCTCCGCTTTGAGAAGCGCGTTGAGGTCATCGACGGGGTAACGAAAGACGACCCAGGGCGCCTCACCGGCCTCACCATTGCAGCTGATCGTGATTGGTAGGGCGTGTTTGGGCGACGCCTTTTCCGGCACCCATTTGCCATGTAGCACGACATCCTCACGAATAATGCCGGGGGGTAGCAGGACGGTGTACGGCGATGCATTGCGCAGTAGTCGCCGCAGCGCGAGCGGCGCTATGGAGACCCGCAGTCCTTCGTCGGGGACCAGCGGGATGTCATCGATCGACGCATGGGTGATGACAAAACCGTTGTCGAGTTCGCGTGGCAACAAGCGTGGTACGCCATAGCACAAGACCCAGTCCCCGACAAACCCACCGTACCATGCGACGAGGAGGCACAGAACCCAGATGGCGCAGAGCACCCATAGGCGAATCGGATGTTTACGTCTGGTCTGTGTATGCTTACTTGGCCTTTCGTCCACAGACCTGCTCCCAGCATGCCTCGACCTTGTCCAGGTCGGGCGCGCTGATGACGACGTAGTCCGTTGCCACGTTCCTTCCCTTGCCGGTACTTCCTGTGGCATAGACGTAATTGATGTTCACCTTGTGCCGGGCGAGCTCAGAGACGACGCTGCAGAGCGCCCCGGGCACATTCTTCAGGGGTAGCAGCGAAACATCTTGAACCGTGAAAGGTATGCCTAGCCGCTTGAGAATGCGGCGCGTCGCTGCCGCATTGCTGGCAACAACCTGAACAAGGCTGACGTCCGTGCTCTCAGCCACGGAGATGCCATCGATATTGACCTTCTCGTTGCCGAGTTGCCGAGTCACTTTGGCTAGCGCCCCGGGCTTGTTCTCCAAGTATAGTGTGAACTGTTTTTTGATCATGTCATGCGCTCCTTCCTTACACGTCGATCCTAGCACTTGAACAGGAATGGGGGAAGCGCGTTTTCGGTGTTCGGCGGACGCCTGCGGAACACTCAGATCAGCCGGTCTTCCAGTAGAATCGGATCATACATGGGTGAACCAGGACGTGGGTCGGACATCTTGTCCGTCAGTCAACGATTCGGTCGCACTGGGACGGACAAGATGTCCGTCCCACGAAAAGAGGCCACGTAACTTGCGAGAAGCCCGAGAGGTATCAGGTCTGTGTGAAGACCTCTTCCTTGAAGCGTCTGACGATGGTCTGCCAGGAGAAGTTATCAAGGACATAGCGGCGTCCCACGTCGGCCATCTGCTTACTTAGATCGCTGTCGTTGAGTAGCCGGTCCAGGGCAGCGTTGAAATCGGCTGCGCCGTCAAAGTAGAGTCCACCCCCGGACGAGACGACGTGGTCGCGCGTGACATCACAGCCCTGGTGCACAAGGCATGGCGTTCCGCACAGCCACGCTTCCATGATCACGTAGGAGAAGCTCTCGTTCAGCGAAGGTTGGCAGAACACCTCCGCAGCCGCGTAGGCATCATACTTCTCCTGCGGCGACACGAAGCCGAGGTCAACGATATCACTGGTCACGCTTGCCACGGGCAGTTCGGCTGGTCCGATTAGCACAAGCTTAAGGGGCCCCGGATGGGTCTGTTTGTAGCGCTCGAAGTTCGTGATAAGCGTGTGCACGTTCTTTGTCGTATCGCGCCGCCCCGCGTAGAGTATGAATGGATCATGGATGTCAAATCGCTGTCGGAATCGTGAGGCGTCTGATTCGATATCCGTATCCACGCCCAGTCCAATATAGACCCCACGCTCCTGGTCGATGCCGTAGGTTGCGGCGGCAAAGCGCTGCTCGGCCTGTGCGTTGAACACGATGCGCTGGGCGCTGGCCATGGCGTTGTGCACGCACCGCAAGCGGGCGTAGCCTTCGTCATGCAGGCAGGGGATCATCACGGATTTCTTGGGGGCAATGCGGATGCCGAAGCAGGTTGTGCCAAACAAGTAGGGAATGAAACAGAACCAATCGTAGTCATCCTCGTGCTCCGCTATGTAGCGCAGGAGGTCCTCGCTGTTGACATGCCTGGACATGAACTGGAGCTCTTCGCGCGGCGATAGAGCGCCCCCATCAATGATGGTTTCGTTCAGCATGCCGAAAGGGGCCATGTCCGGCGTTTCCGCCTTGAATCGCTTTACGGTCAGAAAACCATCCCGCGATTCGCCGGGCGGGTGGGTGTTATTTGTGAGCCCATGGGGAAGGTCATGCAGGCAGGTCGTCAGGACGTCAACGTCGAGACCCGACTCCGCCAGATGTTGAGCCACGCTTCGCGCCGCGAACTCAGCTCCGCCTGCTGCGTGTTCCCCGAAAAAAGGACACACGAATGCCACCCTCAAGACTGGATCTCCTGCTTGAGGGCTTCGACGTCGGCCTCGAGCTTCGCAAGGCGTTCCTCGGCGGTTCCGCTGCTGTCCCCGCGTTCCGGAATGTGCTGCAGGGCTCCGACCACGGCATCGTGATGCAGATTCAGCTGTTCAACAACAGGCAGGGCCAGGCGTGCAAGCAACTTGCAGAGCTTCCCCCGCAGACTGCCGCCACAGCGTCCCAGGATGTCCGCCGTTTCCGTGGCACGACGCAGGCTCATGCGTAGCCCTCGCTGATCAGCCTGTTCGGAGTTCTCCAGGTGAGAAACGCTGCTATCCTGCATTCCCTCGCGAAGCTCTTGCACGATGGCTTCGACATCAGGTTTTGTGCTATCGTCTCCCATTGAAAGCTCCTCATTGCTGTAGCCCGTCTGGATAGAGTAGAGTCAAGGTACGGTAGAAAGCGGAAATCTGAAAGCAGAAATCTGGAAGTAGATATGGCTGGATGCAAGAAAGAGCGGTTGGACGTCCTGCTCGTGGCCCGTGGTTTGGCGGAAAGCCGTGAGCAAGCGCGACGCCTGGTGATGGCCGGCCAGGTTCTGGTTGATGGTCACGCATCACCAAAGGCAGGGCACAAGGTGCGCTCGGATGTCGACATCAGCGTGAAGGCGACGGCTCGCTTTGTTAGCCGTGGCGGGGAGAAGCTTGAATCGGCTTTTGAGGCGTTTGACCTCAGTGTTGAGGGGCTGACCTGTCTTGATGTTGGCGCCTCAACGGGAGGCTTCACCGATTGCATGCTTCAGCACGGAGCGTCTCATGTCATCGCCGTTGACGTGGGGACCGCGCAGTTGCATTGGCGAATGCGCCAGGATCCAAGGGTGACCTCGATCGAGAAATACAACGTACGCTATCTGAAAGGCGAAGACCTTCCTGCTGTTCCTCAGTTCGCCAGCTTTGATGTTTCCTTTATCTCGTTGACTCTCGTCATGCCCCCTGTTATTCAAGCGCTGTCGGCGTCGGCTGAGCTCGTGACATTGATCAAGCCGCAGTTTGAGGCTGGGAAAGAACAGGTGGAGAAGGGCGGCGTCGTGCGTGATCCGGAGATTCGCCAGGACGTCGTCGAGCGGATCAAGCGCTTTGGTGTTGAGACGCAGGGACTGGAGTGGCTTGGCGTACGCGAATCGCCGATAAAGGGACCGGCCGGCAATATCGAGTTTCTTGCATGGTGGAGGAAGTAGGAGGTCGCAGGTAGGGGGGGCAGAGGTGCCTCCGCCGGATCATACAGGACTGAAACTTGGCGAGAGGGCGCTTGCCACTCGGAGAGTGGCGCGTACTGGAGTAGCCCCCACTCTCCGAGTGGTAGGGCTCGAGGGCAGGTGGGGTAACGGCGCGGAGTTTCAGGCTAGTGGCTGGGGAATTAAGATGAAGACACTTGGGATTATCGCAAACTGCAGGAAGCGGCATGCACCGGCCGTCCTCGAGAAGCTGGCAAAGCGTGCCTCAGAGCTTGGGTTTGAACTCAGGGCTGCAGATGCGACCGCGGAGCTTCTTCCCGGGGTGGATTCCGAACCTCTTGAAGATGTCTTTGCCGCCTCGGATGTGATGATGGTTCTGGGTGGGGACGGCACGATGCTTAGTGCGGTACGGGCGATGCATGGCCGGAGCAAGCCGCTGATCGGTGTCAATATCGGGTCACTTGGATTCATGACCAGTGTCGCGGAAGAGGATCTCTCCTCGGCTCTCCGGTGTCTGCGGGACGAGACATTTGTGGTTTCCGAGCGCACTGTCGCTGAGAGTGTCGTAACACACGCGGGCGCCAGTGAAACTCACTGTGCCCTCAATGACGTCGTCATCACCAGCGGACCCTCGTCACGCATTACGACCTTGGACGTCACGATCGGCGACGACGCGGTAACGTCCTACGTGTGCGATGGTCTGATCGTTTCGACGCCGACCGGCAGTACCGGGCATTCGCTGTCCGCCGGCGGGCCAATTCTCACGCCCGAAACGCGGGCATTCGTGATCTCTCCGATCTGTCCGCATACGCTCAGTTCCCGCCCCCTGGTGGTTCCCGACACGAGCGAGATCCGGATCTGCCTGGCAGGGCAGTCCAAAGAGGCGTTACTCTCGGTCGATGGCCAGATCGGGCTGACGATCGGCAGTGGGGATGCCGTTGTTGTACGGCGCTGCGAACAGCGCGTACGCTTCCTGCATCTACCCGACTACGACTACTTTGAAGTCCTGCGCCGCAAACTACGCTGGCGCGGATCCAATGTGTAGACGGGCTCGCAGCCGGGGCATACGAGGGGAAACTTGGCAAGGTATGGCGAACCGGCTCGGCAGGGACGCCTCGCCCTACCTCAGAACAGCCCTGCCCCCGGCGTCGTTCCTCCGCCGGATTATACAGGGGTGAAACTCTTGCTCTCAACGTGGGACAGCTGTCTTCCGTCGATCATGCCCCCCCCGACTGTAGGGCGGGAACGGTTGAGTCTCCGAGACCTTCCCGCCGTTCCCGGATACAGCGGCGTGCATCAAGAGCGGCGGGAAGGACTCGGGGACTCGCCCATTCCCGCCCTACAATTAGATGCGTAAGCATCAAGAAGACGGTTCAAGTTTCAGGCTAGTTCCGCCCCCCGAGTGAATTCGGATCATTCAGGGGTGAAACGCTCTTATGTAGGCCGGGAACCCTTCCCGGCAGTGGAGACGGGAGTAGGCGGGAAGAGTTCCCGACCTACGGAAGAGCCGAAAACACCAAGGAACACGGTGCAGTTTCAGGTCACGCTAGCTGGTCGTGCAGTTTCGCGATCAGGTCCCCGATGGCGATGCGTTCCTGTGTCATGGAATCGCGCTCGCGAAGGGTGACGGAATCGTCTTCGAGCGAATCAAAGTCGATCGTGACGCAGAACGGTGTTCCCACTTCATCCTGGCGGCGGTAGCGACGCCCGATGGCGCCTGTCTGATCGTAGACGCATGGCCAGCAGCGCTGAAGCGATTCAAAGACACCACGTGCCTTCTCGACGAGCTCAGGCTTGTTCTTGAGCAACGGGAATACGGCAACTTTGACAGGGGCGACTCGCGGAGCAAAACGCATGACGGTGCGGGCCTCGTATCCCTCGGGTGCACGTTTCCCGGGCTCAGCGATGAGTACCTCGCCGCCATCTTTGGGGACCCATTCTTCACGGTAGGCGTTGCACAGCACGGCCAGGGCGATGCGGTCCACGCCGGCCGAAGGCTCGATGACATGCGGGATGAAGTGCTTGTTCGTTTCCTGGTCAAAGTAGTCCATGCCCTTGCCACTGAATTCCGCATGACGGCTCAGGTCGTAGTTGCCACGGGCGGCAATGCCTTCAAGTTCCTGGATGCCGAAGGGGAAGTCATAGGCAATATCGATACAAGCGGACGCATAATGAGCCAGTTTGTGGGGTGGGTGGATGTCCTTGTGTAGCTTCTCCGACGGCAGGCCAATCGACTCGTACCACTTGAGCCGGTGGTCGATCCAGTAGGTATGCCACTTCTCGTCGGTGCCCGGCTCAACAAAGAACTCCAGCTCCATCTGCTCGAACTCGCGCGAACGGAACGTGTAGTTGCGGGGGTTGATCTCGTTGCGGAAGGCTTTGCCGATCTGGGCGATTCCGAACGGGAGCTTCTGTCGGGATGTCGCCAGCACGTTGGAGAACTGTGCGAAAATGCCCTGGGCCGTCTCCGGGCGCAGGTAAGCCGTTGCCGAGTCATCTTCAACGGGGCCTACGAACGTCTTGAACATGAGGTCAAATGACCTCGGTTCCGTCAGGTCGTCGGAACCACATGCCGTACATTTGATTCCCTCCGGCAGCGCGAATTTGCCGTCGCCTTCAATCAGTTCGGCATTTTGGTCCTCGCAGAGATTGTCTGCCTTATAGCGCTTTTTGCACGATTTGCAGTCTACCATGGGGTCTGAGAATCCGCCAATGTGGCCGGATGCTTCCCAGACGCGGGGGTGCATGATAATGGAGCTGTCGAGGCCGACGATGTTCTCATTTGCCTGGACAACATCCTTCCACCAGGCCTCTTTGATGTTGCGCTTCAGTTCTGCGCCGAGGGGGCCATAATCCCAGAAGCCGTTAATGCCACCATAGATTTCGGAGGTCTGAAAGATGAATCCACGCCGTTTGCATAGCGAGGAGAGCGCGTCCAGTGTCTTGTTCTTCTTCTGTTTGGCCATTTCTGGTTCCTCTTCTTAGGGGATTGAGTGAGAGAGGCTATCACTTAGCCTTGGTGAGTCAAGATTGAACAAAAACCGGAATCTGCTCATTGCGCATCCCTAGTGCGTGTGGTAGTGATTACCCAGCATGGTTACGTCAAAACAGATCGATCAACAGAAGGCGGTTGTCGCGCTACTAGGGGTGATGGCCCTCGTTGCGGCATGTACGGTTCTCAAGGTTGCCCAATCGGTTATTCTGCCTCTGATTATTGCATGGCTCCTTTCCTATATACTGGGGCCGGTTGTCACGGCCATGACACGCCGCCGCATTCCTACAGGACTGGCTGTGACCGTGGTGCTGTTCCTGCTAATGGGCATCTGTTACCTGGGCGGGCTCTTTCTCTTCGCGCGGTTCATGGCGTTTTGGGAGGCCTATCCGGTCTACCAGGATCGTGTCATGGCGCTCTTCAAGTCCTTTACGAGCCGATGGGAGTTACCTTTTGATCCCCTGGAGGGAATCAACTGGGGGCCGTGGCTGGGCGAGCACCTGAAATCCACGGCGGGCTCGGTGCTTTCGTTCTCATCGAAGCTGATCATGATCATCATCTACCTGATATTCCTTCTGCTCGGGAAGCCGTACTTC
This sequence comes from uncultured Victivallales bacterium, assembly GCA_964497125.1. Classification (GTDB taxonomy): domain Bacteria; phylum Verrucomicrobiota; class Kiritimatiellia; order UBA8416; family UBA8416; genus CAYLXP01. The sequence goes on from CAZCDU010000042.1 coordinate 34,668, forward strand.
CGTTACAAGTTGGAGAAGGCATTTGATTCGGCGCAGGCGACTCAGTTCGACTCCATTCTTCGGTCCATATCGGCCCAGATCGGCCGTTACCTATTTCTGCAGCTCCTCATCAGCCTGGTGACAGGGGTGCTGGTCTGGCTGGCATTGACAGCGGTTGGTGTCGATTTCGCCGTCACGTGGGGCGCGCTCGCGTTCTTCCTCAATTTCATCCCGACGGTGGGGTCGGTGATGGCTTCGATTCCTCCCATCCTGGTGGCGCTGGTACAGTTCCCCACGATCTGGCCCGGCATCATCACCGCCGCACTTCTATTCGGTATCCAGATGGCCATCGGCAACGGGGTGGCCCCAAAGATCATGGGCGACCGCCTCAACTTGAGTCCTGTCGTTGTCTTGATTTCCCTGGTTTTCTGGGGGTGGTTATGGGGAATCGTGGGAGCATTGCTCTCGGTTCCTATCGCGTCAACGATCAAGATTGTCTGCGAGAATATCGAACCCCTGCGTCCCATCAGCACCCTCATGGGCTCCGGTAAACGCTACCGCAAAGAGTCCCTTTCGGCCTCGACATGACTCTCGCCGTTGCCTGCAATTTCTTGTTGCATTGAGGTATCTGATACCCTAAAGTTCGCCGCTCATTGACACGTACCCGTAGCTCAATTGGATAGAGCACCTGACTACGGATCAGGAGGTTGGAGGTTCGAGCCCTCCCGGGTACGCCAGTGCACTTCGGCAGAGGGTGTTCCTCTTGGCTGGAGTGAGCGGGGCGCTCACTAGGCCTGCGAGGAACACCCTCTGCCTCCGTTTGTGGATGGCTGGAGTGAGCGGGGCGCTCACTAGGCCTGCGAGAAACACCCTCTGCCTCCGTTTGTGGATGACTTGGCGTGAGCGGTCCGCTCACTAGGCCGGCCAGGAACGCCCCCTTCCTTCGCTTTGGGGTGGTTCTGGGCGTGGATTCCTCTGGTTCGGGAGGCGGTTGTTGTTGCTGGTTGAGGTGTTCCTATGCGATTGAAAGTCCTTTGTTGCGAAGTCTTCTACCGTGAGATCTGCTCGCTTATCGCGACAACGCCGCACCAGTGTGACGTCGAGTTTCTTCCTAAAGGTCTGCACGATTTGGGCAGTGAGAAGATGAGTGCCCGTCTGCAGGAGGTGCTGGATGCCGTGGATCCTGAGTGCTATGACGCCGTGGCGATGGTCTATGGTCTCTGCAACAATGGCACCGTGGGAGTCCGGGCTCCGGGGCTTAAGTTGGTGATCCCGAAGGTGCACGACTGCATTGCCCTTTTCATGGGAAGCCGCAGTCGTTACCGGGAGTACTTTGATGCGCACCCGGGGACCTATTACCGTACGAGTGGATGGCTGGAGCGGGATGACGCTTCCAGCGCCGGCGACACGACGATTCCCCAGCAGCTAGGTATGACGACCACCTACGACCAGCTCGTGGAGCAGTATGGTGAGGAGAATGCCAAGTACGTTATGGAGATGATGGGCGGCGGTGAGCAGTATTATGACCGCGTCACGTTCATCCGCATGGGGCTTGCCGGTGAAGACCGTTTTCGCGAGCAGGCCAAGGCCGAGTCCGAGCGCCGCCAGTGGCAGTTCGAGGAGCTTGAAGGCGATATGAGCATGTTGCGCAAGCTCATCTATGCCGACTGGGATGACGACTTTCTTGT
>CAZCDU010000043.1:0-28650 GCA_964497125.1 uncultured Victivallales bacterium
CCCCTACAGGAAAGACAATTAGACAAGAAAACGTGCTGTCAGCTTCGACAGTACGAGTCAATAACAAGGGAGAACCCAATGAAAGAGAAGCAGACGATTCGACAACTCCTGAGAGGAAACATCTGGGCACGCCTGGTGACGATTGCGATCGTGCTGATCGTGGGTGCCAACATTGTCATTGCCCTTGGTCGCGGTACGGTGGACATCATTTCACAGGACCAGCGCGGGCTCTATATGCGGATGGGCCGGTACGTCCGGACCCTCGAGCCAGGCCTGCATCTGAAGGTGCCGGCCATCGATCGAATCATTCGGGTATCTGTCAGGGAGCGCCAGGGATACATCAAGCACGTTGATGCCATGACCGAGGATAATGTCATCATGCGTGTTTCGCTGCAGTACACTTATGAAGTGACTGAGCCGCGCCGGTACCAGTTGGAGGTCGACAACCCTGATGCCATGATCATGGAGTTTGTGCAGGGGAAGCTGCGTGACATCGTGAATACGATTTCGATGGCTGACGTGATGCGGAAACGTATGGAGCTTGGCCAGAGCATGACCCAAGCCCTCGCCGACAAAGAAGAGCATTTCGGCATCCACTTCAAGCTGATCCAGGTGCAGGGCACCTATCCGCCGACCGAAGTTGAAGAGGCCATTAAGCAGAGCATGGTTACGGAGCAGCGCACGGTTGCCGCCAAGGAAGAAGCCACCCAGAAGCAGATTATTGCGGATGCATCGTTCTACGAGGCGCAGAAGCGTACCGATGCCGCGAAGTACGAGATCGAGGAAACGGCCAAGGCCAAGAAGGAATCCATCAACATGCTTCTGGGCGAACTCTCCCAACACGAGGAGCTTGGCGCGAAGTACCTCGAGTACCTGATTTCTCAAGAGCTCAAGAATAACAGCAAGTGGATTATCTCAGGGAGCCAGGTGCCCGAGATGCATCTCAATGCTGAGGGTGGTGGGAATTAGTTTGGCGGTGGGTGGTACTTTCAGGGGGTTGGTGCATCTGCGGATCTGAATTCTAACGAATCCAGCTACAGGGAGAGATGTGAAGGGTAGCTGGATCCGTTAGGATTCAGACGGCTGTGTGCTTGGTAACGCGGATCTGAATTCTAACGAATCCAGCTACAGGGGGGAGAGATGAAGGGTAGCTGGATCCGTTAGGATTCAGATTTGCTGGAAACGGCCGCTCTCAACGGAAACACAACATCTTCGGCCTTCCACTGTTTCTGGCTGTCCGGGATGTAGGTGTATTCTTCGGGCAGAGCGGTTGAGCCGTTGTTGTCTGTCAGGTCGGTTCCGACGGCATAGATGATGGCCTTCTTGCGTTCGTATCGGATCGGCCGGCCATCGTAGGGGTCGGATGGCCAGGCATCGATGAACTTGGGAACAACGTCTTCTTGTGCGGCAGGCAATGCCCCGTGGGCCAGCTCATAGCGGCGCATAGCGACGATCAGTTTCGTTGCAGCCACACTACACTCGCTATGACACTTCCGCTGCATGATTCCTCCTATGGCCGGCATCAGAAGAGCCTCCATGATTTTGCCCACCGCGTTTGGCTTCAAGAGATACCTGTGTGGGCTTCCTTTGTGGTCAAACATGGCATCCATGTCGATGATGCTCATTTCGCCATAGGCCAGAGGCGCGTTACTTATTATCTGTCGATACAGATCTGCAAACTCCTGTTTGGTCTTCTCGGGCTGGAAGAAATAGTTCCGCCTACCCACAAAGCGGAGAATCGGATTCTCCCGACCTTCGTCTCCGCTGACCAGGTTCTCCAGGCCAAACTCACCCCTGGCAAAGTCATCCATTGTCTTGGCAACGATGCGGTACTCAGTCTTAATGGCGCGGGCAAGCCCCGGGTGCGCGGGGTCGAGCTGGGTTAGCGTGTTGTTGATCCCTGCGAGAACGGGGTCGGGCACGTCGTCCGCCATCGCGAGGTCGCGGACCTGGTTGAGCCCGATTTGAAGAATGGCGGTGCCGACAAGATAGTGAAGCAGGCTTTCTGCATCACGTCGGACCAAGTTGGCAAAACGGAGCGATGTCATGCAGTAGTCCGCGGCACGGGAGTATTCGTGCGTCTCTCGTGCGTGGCGGCTGGCTATGGCCAGCAACTTGCCGGCCCTCAGCCATTCTGAAATATATGGCATGAGCGTGTCGAAGCCCGTCACTTCAGGGGGCAGGCAAACGCTACACGCGAGCCCCTTTTCGATCGTGGCAAAGGCGGCTTGGTTGCTTGCTATGATAGCCGCGATCTCAGCTGGATCCGCCTCCTCGCCTGCCAGGTAGTCCTCGGCCGGTTTGCTGTCGGCTGGCCAGTACAGCGTGTTGGTCATGTCGGTGAAAAAGGTATAGGCGTTCTCCTCGGGGTGGATGTCGGGCCGGACCACCTCAAGATCAGTGACTACCGGGGGCGGGATGTCGCGTCCAGCTATGCAGCCATAGAGGAGGACGGCAACGGTGATCAGCAACAAGAATAAGCCCGAAAGTGACGCGAGGCGACGCATGATTCCACTCCTTGTTCTCTAGATTTGGCGGTAGCTGACAGCACTATGTGGTACTGTGGTCCATTGAACAACGACAAATCCTTGTGACGTTCGCGGCCCGCAGGCGCCGTTCCGAATACCTTGCGAGGACATGTGCGGTGCGCTAGGCTTGAATAGATTGGCGATAGCCTACAATAAACGCGGAAGTCGGGGCGTTAATTAAGATATGAAGTGTCTGTTTTGTGTCGTTGCGGCGGGAATCCTCCTTGTAGGGGGTGCCTTCGGTGCGGCGCCGGTGAGGCCTTTCGAAATGGCCGATGATGCGGCTCCACGTCACCGTGGTGACGAACTGGTGTTCGCGCGTCTGACGGATCTCGGGATGGCTCCGGCTGCGCTATGCTCGGACGCCGTGTTTCAGCGGCGGGTGTACCTTGATGTTATCGGGACGCTGCCAACCCCGGCAGAGACCTACAAGTTTCTGCAGGACAAATCACCAGACAAACGCAGTCAGCTGATTGAGCGCCTACTGGCACGGGATGAGTTTGCGGACTACTGGGCGTTGAAATGGTGCGACCTGCTGCGTGTCAAAGCGGAGTTTCCAATTAACCTCTGGCCCAATGCCGCCCAGGCCTACCATCGTTGGGTACGTACGGGTATCCATGAGAACAAGCCTTACGATTGGTTTGTGCGTGAGTTGCTCACGGCCAGCGGGAGCAATTTTCGCGTTCCCCAAGTCAATTTCTATCGGTCGATGCAGAGCAAGACACCCGATATGCTTGCCAAGGGCGTGGCGCTGGCCTTCATGGGCGTGCGAACTGATGCCTGGTCCGAGGAACGTGAAGCCGCGTTGTCCGCCTTTTTCGCTAAGGTTGCCTTCAAGCCGACCTCGGAATGGAAAGAGGAAATTGTTCATTTTGATCCCTGGAAGACGAACGCGGTGCCGCTGAAGATCACCGTGTTTCCCGATGGCAGCCCTGCGACGATGAAGAAGGGCACCGACCCCCGCCGTGCTTTCGCGGACTGGCTGATTCAAGCGGACAACCCATGGTTTGCCGCTAACGCCGTCAACCGGGCCTGGTATTGGCTGATGGGGCGGGGCATCGTGCATCAGCCTGACGACTTTCGCGAAGACAATCCCCCTCAGAACGCAGATCTCCTCAAATGGCTTTCCGCGGAGCTCGTCAAAGCGGACTACGATCTCAAGCACATCTATCGATTAATCCTGAACTCGCGAACCTATCAGCAGTCTTCAATTCCCCGGGTTGAGAATGAGGCGGCGACGGTGAACTTCGCGCACTATCCGGTGAGGCGCCTGGATGCCGAGGTGCTGATCGATGCCATCTGTCAGATCACCGGCACCACTGAGAAGTACTCGAGTGCGATTCCCGAGCCGTTTACCTTTGTCCCCGAAGATCAACGTTCTATCGAGCTGATGGACGGCAGCATCAGCAGCGCTTTCCTGGATATGTTTGGCCGCCCCCCCCGCGATACGGGGCTGCTTTCGGAGCGCAACAACCTGCCGTCCCCGGCCCAGCGCCTGCATATGCTGAACTCAAGCCATGTCCGTAAGAAGTTTGAGACGAGTGGCAAGATCAAAGGGCTTCTGAAATCAGCCGGCAGTCGCGACAAGATTATCCGTCGCCTCTACGTGCTGATTCTGTCCCGCCAGCCGACGGCAGCGGAGATCGATGCCATTATTCGTTACCAGGAAGAGTCCGGTGTGAGATCTCGCGATGCCATAGCGGACCTGACATGGGCCTTGATCAATACCAAGGAGTTTTTGTATCGGCATTAGGGGAAAATGCTGAAAGGCTGAAATGCTGAAAGGCTGAAAACTTGGAGATTCAGAGGAATTCCGACGCTGCGCGTCGGCGCGTTGCGCGGGGATTGACCGAGACGGCCAACCCTACATTTGGAGGTTCGATATGAGTATGACCAGGCGGGAGTTGCTGAAGTCGGGGCTGTATGGCACGACGGGGATGTTGCTGGCGAATCGGCTGGATGCAGCGAGAGTCGCCCCCAAGCGGATCGTGGCCAAGGCCAGGTCCGTGATCCAGATCTGGATGTGGGGTGGGCCTGCGCATTTGGACACGTTTGATCCGAAACCGGGAGCAGGCGCTGCCTACACCGGTCCCCTCGACAAACCGATCAAAACCAATGTCGATGGCGTCAGGATTGGCCAGTTGCTTCCGCTGTTGGCCAAGCAGGCGGACAAGTACTCGATTTTGCGCGGCATGACGCATGGCGTCAACGGTCATGAAACGGCCTCTTATATGGTGCAGACCGGACACAAGTCCGGTGGCCGGGACGTCTTTCCAAGCGCGGGGGCTGTGTCCTCGCTCTTCAAGGGGTACGATGCCGGATACAAGGGCCTGATTCCCCCCTACATCGTGCTCACTAGCCCGCAGGGCCGTTTCTCTGAAGCCGGATTCCTGGGCTCGCGTTATCGCCCATTCTCGACCGGTGGCGATCCGAAGAAGACGCCGTTCGAAGTGGAAGGCATCGTGGCGCGGGGCATTTCTGCCAAGCGGCAACGTAGTCGCCGGGAGCTGCTGCATGGTCTCGATCTCCTGGGGAAGGCCATGCCCGGGAGCGAGGAGTTCGAGGCCCTGGATGCCTGTGAGGAACAGGCTTATGACCTTATCCTGGGTGACGCGGGAAAGGTGTTCGATCTTTCGACAGAATCTGACGCCGAACGTGAGCGCTACGGTCTCACCACATTTGGGCAGTCCTGCCTGATGGCCCGCCGCCTTGTCGAGGAGGGGGTTCCCTACGTCACGATCAACTACAAGGGGTGGGATACCCACAAGAAGCACTTTGAGTCCATGCAGCAGAAGCTTCCTGAACTGGACAAAGGACTGTCGTCATTGCTGCAGGACCTGTCTGACCGTGGCTTACTGGACAGTACAGTGGTCTGGTGGGGAGGCGAGTTCGGGCGCGGGCCAAAGGTCCAGATGGACGCCCCCTGGAACGGCGGCCGGTCGCACTATGGCAAAGCATTCTCCTCCCTGGTTGCCGGCGGGGGCTTCAAGGGCGGCCATGTTGTTGGTGCGACGGACGACAAGGGCATGGAGGTCGTGGACCGGCCCATCTACCCATGGGATATGGTTGGCAGCATTTATGAGTTGATGGGGATCCCGTCGGATGCCGTTCTGCCGCATCCACAAGGCAAGAAGATCCTGGCTTACCCGGACCTGGACTTGGCGGCCGACGCCAAGCGTGGTGGTCGACTTAAGGAGATTATGGCGTGATTCGAATGCGGAATGCGGAACTCGGAATGCGGAATGCGGGGCCCGGCGTGCCGTACGGAATCGACGCGTTGAGACGCTTCGCTCTTCTTCTTGTAGCCTGTCTCGTGGCCACATCCGCACATGCGCAACAGAAGCCTCCCCACGTGGGCTACCTCTTTCCTGCCGGGGGACAACGCGGGTCGACGTTTGAAATTACGATGGGAGGTCAGTACCTCAAGGGGGCGACCAACGTCATCGTTTCGGGGTCCGGTGTAGACGTGACCGTGCTGCAGTATGTCAAAGCCCTTTCGAAGAAGGAACTCGGCGATCTTCGCAAGGAGATGCGAGAGACCCAGACCGCGCGCAAGAAGCAGAAGGCAGAGGCCGATAAGCAGAAGAAGGGCAAGGTCAAAGGCAACGGGGGCGGGCAGGCCAAAGCGCCCAAGATGGAGGTCATGGCGGACATGGATCCGGATGATTGGCCCATGGACCCCCGTGATTTGGACGTGTCGAAGATGAGCCGCGCCGATATGAAAGCCCTGGAGGCCGTCCTGTTCAATCCGAAGAAACAGCCCAACGCTCAGTTGGATGACCGGGTACGGATCTCGGTCTCCATCGCTAAGGACGCGCGTCCGGGAACGCGTGAGCTTCGTCTGCAGACTCGCCTGGGGCTCTCGAACCCAGTCAACCTGGCCATCGACTCGTTCGATGAGGTGTTTGAAAGTGAACCCAATGAGGAGGATGGTAGCCCTGTCGCGTCGCTGCCTGCGGTCCTGAACGGCCAGATCATGCCGGGGGACGTCGACAAGTTTCGCTTCCACGCCAAACGGGGACAACGATTGGTTGCCAACGTCCAGGCCCGAGCCCTGATCCCTTACCTTGCCGATGCCGTGCCCGGCTGGTTCCAGGCCGTTCTTGCCCTTTATGATTCCGAGGGTACGGAACTTGCGTTTGTGGATGACTTCCGCTTCGACCCGGATCCCATACTCCGTTTTGATGTTCCCGCCGATGGGGACTATGAGCTACTTATTCGTGATTCCATCTACAGGGGGCGCGAGGATTTCGTGTACCGCATCGCGATTGGTGAGTTGCCACTTGTGGAGCGGGTCTTTCCTTTGGGAGGCCAAGTGGATGAAACCACACGGGTCTCCCTGAAGGGCTGGAACCTGCCGACCAGAAGTGTCACGGTTGACGGCAACGCGTTTGGCACCGGCGTTCACCAGGTGGCCCCGCTCATGTTCGAGGGCGCTCGCCCGGTCGTATTTGCCTTGGACACGCTTGATGAGCGTCGTGACCGGGAGCCGAATAACCTGCTGCAGTCGGCCCAGCCCATAACGCTTCCGCTCACGATCAATGGCGACATCTCGCGGCCGGGAGACTGGGATGTGTATCGTTTCCAGGGCAAGAAGGGCCAAACCGTCTCCGCCGAGGTGTTTGCGCGTCGCCTGCAGTCTCCTCTCGACTCGATTCTGAAACTCACCGACGCCGCGGGGAAGGAACTGGCCGTCAATGATGATGAGAAGGACCTGGCGTCCGGACTGACGACACATCATGCCGACTCGCGGTTGCTGGCAACATTGCCAGCCGACGGAACCTACAGCCTGCAGGTGGGGGATGCCCAGGGCGCCGGCAGCGATGCCCATGCCTACCGGCTGCGGGTTGCCGAAGCACAGCCGGACTTTGAACTGCGCGTTATGCCATCCTGCTTGAACATGTATGCCGGTGATACCGTGAAGCTTGAGGTCGCAGCCATCCGTCGGGATGGTTTTGCCGGGGACATACATCTTGAACTGGTCAATGCGCCTCCCGGTTTCGTCCTGGGCGGTGCATGGATTCCTGCGAGTCGCGACCGATTGACGCTGACGCTGTCCGCACCACGAGAGATGCCGGAGGAACCGCTTGCGCTGCACATCGACGGCGTTGCTTCTGTTGGTGGGCGGAAGATCCGACACAAGGCCGTTCCTGCTGAAGACATGATGCAGGCATTTCTCTGGCGACACCTGGTGCCGACAGAGGAGTTGATCGTCTATCGTGTTCCCCGAAAATGGGCGCGTATGCCAATGAAGCCTCTTGAGAAGCCCGTGGAAATTCTGCCGGGTGAGAGCCATGTCATGACATTCACGACCACCCACAAACGGATTGAGAAGGATCTGGAACTTGAGCTGTCCGATGCGCCGGAGGGCGTAACATTGGGGCGTGTTACGCCCGTGGCTGGTGGCGTCGAGGTGACGCTGATGGGGGATCCCGAGAAGTTGGTTGCGGGGCGGAAGGGGAATCTAATTCTGTCCGCGTTCGTGAATCGTGCAGTCATGGGCAAGGACAAGAAACCGACCGGCAAGCGGCGGCGGATTCCGTTTGGCATGCTCCCGGCCGTGCCGTATGTGGTTGCGGGGGGGTAGGCTTTACCGCCAGCGGCGGTGGGCCCAGAGGTACTGCTCGGGGTAGTCGCGGATGGCGGCCTCCAGTTCGCGCGTGAGCTTCTCCAGGATGGCTCTGACGTCATCGTCCCGTTTTCCCGTGCGTTCGAAGGTGATGGGTGGCAATGCCTTGAACGTGAATTGCATGGGACCGGTCTTTACGCAGTAGCCAAAGCAGAGCGGGATCTTTGTGATCAGGTGAAGCATCGCATGCGAGGTATGTGTCGAAGCCGGTGTGCCAAAGAAGTCAATCATCATGCCGCCTTTGCGTGCGTGCTGATCGATCAGCAGGGCCAGAACGTTGCCCTCTTTCAGTGTCGTTAGCAGCCGTCCCATGTCGGCGTCGTGTTTGGGCGTCAGCTTGAAGTTGTTGCGCGGCTTGCGCTCCTTCATGAGCTTATCCACGTAGGGGTTGTTCATGTCCCGCGTGATCCCGACCACGGGTTTCAGGTAGGAAATGACCTGGGCGGCTATCTCCCAGTTGCCGAGATGCCCGGAAATCAGGATCAGCCCCTGGTCAGGTTTCTCCAGTAGGGCAAGCGTCTCCGGGGCGACGTCGAGTTCTATTCGCTCCCGCCAGCTACCGGCAGTCAGATACGCATCAGATTTGAGCGATTCAATGACCAGGCAGGCGAAGTGGCGGAAGGACTCTTTCGCAATTCTGCGCACCTCTGTCTCATCCGACGCCACACCGCTGCGGCGCACGTTGTCGCACGTGACGCCTCGCCTGCGCGAGGCAGCGGCGAAATAGATATCAGCGAGAACGATGGCAAGCCGCTCGGCAGAGCGGAGCGACATCGCGTCAATGAGTGCCAGCAAAGGCCGGAGTGCGGCATACTCGGCGAGGTACCGCAGCTTCTTCATGCCTTGAGTTCTTCTTCGAGGAAGTCAGCTAGCTCGCCCACAGTGTTGATGCTGACGAGAGACTCGGCTTCGAAGTCGATGCCGAAGGCCTGCTGGACGTCATAGATGAGGTCGAGAATGGAGAGGGAATCGAATCCCAGGGATCCGATTGTTGTCTCTTCTGTCAGTGTATCCCATTCGATGGGCTCGGGTGACGAGTCCTTCATGGTGTTGCGCAGTGTCTCGAGAATTTCCGGTCTAGTCATGATTGTAACTTCCTCCATAAGTCAGAGTGATGCAGTGAAAATCAGAGTCCTTATATCAGCAGGGATCATCGATGTCGAGGCAGGCAGGGAAAATTCAGGGCGGTCCATTGGTTCTCCGATGAATCGTCACCTGTACGCGCCGCGAGGACTTGAAGTGGTGCTCGGTGTGGGGGTTCAGCTCTAACGACAGGCGAAGGTGATGTCGCCGGACAGGATGCGCTGCCGTTCGCCTTCCCGGGTATCCAGCAGGAGGGCGCCATCCATGTCGATGTCGGTGATGGTGCCTTCGACGGTGTCATGAACACGTCTGATTGTGACGTTGCGGCCCATGATCATTGCGCGCGACTTCCAGCGCTCTAGCAATCGCTCACGCTTGCCGGCAATGAGCTGTGCATATTCAGTCTCAAAGCAGTCCAGCCAGGCCGCCAGGAGCGCTGCCCGACTCTGCGGCTTGCCAGACTCAATAGCCAGTGAAGTGGCCGGAAATATGGGCCTGCGGGGGAGTTCTTCCTCGGGCGTGTTGACGTTGAGGCCAAGGCCAATCAGCGCAAAGTCGACTTGGTCAACATCGGACGACACCTCGGTGAGAATGCCGGCAGTCTTTCGGTCGTTAACGAGTATGTCGTTCGGCCACTTAATTGTGGGGGTCATTCCCGCTGCCCGGTTGATTGCATCGGCCGTTGCCACGGCTGTCACCAGGGTCAATAGGGGCGTGTCCTCCAGCGGCAGTCTCGGTCGAAGCACAAGGGTCGCGTAGATGCCCATTCCGCTCGGCGAGACCCATTCACGTCCCTTGCGACCTTTTCCTTCGGTCTGTTCCTCGGCGATGACGACCGTGCCTTCCGGGCAGCCCTTTTCAGCGAGATGCCGGGCTCTGGTATTGGTGGAGTCGATGGTCTGCTCGTAGACGTACCGCACTTTACCCATGGTGGTGGCCGCGCTTAGGGGGTGCACTTCAAATGCTGACAGGAGATCGGGTGCGGATTCAAGCCGGTAACCCCTGCGTCCCGCGCTCACGATGCCATAGCCGGCCTTCTGGAGTGCCTTGACGTGGGCCGAAATCGCCGCGCGCGAGACACCCAGTTCTTTGCCCATATCAGCCCCCGTTATCCAGGAGTCGGTGGCCCGTAATCTCGCTAGGATGGAAGCACGTGTGCCCATTGATGGTAGATCCTCTGTGCGGTGATGGTTAACAACGGTTGTTCTCATAGGGTTGGCTCCGTTGCGTGAGAAGTCAAGGAGGTAGAGGTATAGGTTGCCAGGCTTTGCGCTGCAACCCCCTACGAGTCGTTGCCGCTATCAAGGCCTCAGTAGTCAGGGCAGAGACTGGTGTCAGAAAAATGCCTCTGCAGGCCGGGACACCGCCCTTCAGTGCCATTTCCGGCTAGTCTGGTCATTGTTTTTCGGGAATTTTCACTTCGTCATTGACAGGTGATGGTCGCGTATAGATACTGACACCCCCGAAGGGCGAGACAGCCCCTCACACCACATATGGTGTACAATTACGTGATTTTATGGGTACCGGTACAGGATACCGGAGTTTGGCTGGGGACACATGACAAAGCATCTCTTCGTCACAGGCGGAGTTGTATCTTCTCTAGGAAAAGGGCTGACGGCAGCATCCGTGGCGCTCTTACTGGCGCGGCGCGGTTATCGCGTCAAAATGCAGAAACTTGACCCCTATCTGAATGTTGATCCCGGCACGATGTCGCCTTACCAGCACGGTGAGGTCTATGTGACCGTGGATGGTGCCGAAACGGACTTGGACCTTGGGCACTATGAGCGCTTCACGGACATCGACTGCACCCAGGCGAGCAACTACACGACCGGCCGGATCTACAGCTCGGTAATCTCGCGGGAGCGTGAGGGCGGCTATCTCGGCAAGACGGTTCAGGTGATTCCGCACATTACGAATGAGATCAAGCAGGCCATTCTCTCAATGGATGATGAGGAAACGGACTTCGTGATCACCGAGATTGGCGGCACGGTGGGCGATATCGAATCGTTGCCGTTCCTGGAAGCCATTCGCCAGTTACGGCAGGAGATTGGCAAAGAGAACGGGTTGTTTCTGCACGTCACGCTGGTGCCTTACCTGAGTGCAGCCGGTGAGATGAAGACGAAACCCTCTCAGCAGTCCGTCGGCATTCTGCGTTCGATCGGTATCTTCCCTGACATGCTGATCTGTCGTTGCGAACGTCCCTTGGAAGAGGAGCATCGCGACAAGTTGGCCCTCTTCTGCAATGTCGACAGGAACCTTGTAATCGAGGAGAAGGACGTCGACAACTCGATCTACGAGGTTCCGCTGGAGCTCGCGAAGCAGGACATGGATGTCTACATTCTGGAGCTCCTGCGCTGCCATGTGGGCCGCCTGGATATGCGAGACTGGAGCAAAATGGTCGACACCCTGGTACATCCCAGTGGCGGCGAAGTCGAGATTGCTGTGGTCGGTAAGTACATCACCCTCCAGGATTCCTATAAGAGTATCTACGAGGCGCTCACACATGCGGGCATCGGCAACGATGTGCGTGTGAAGATTCGCCAGGTGGAGTCGGAGGAAATCGAGAAGAGGGGCGTCGACGACCTGCTCAAAGGCGTTTCAGGGGTTCTCGTTCCGGGTGGGTTCGGTGACCGTGGCATAGAAGGAAAGATCGCGGCCGTCAAGTATGCCCGTGAGAATGGTATTCCCTTTTTCGGTATCTGTCTTGGGATGCAGTGCGCAGCAATGGACTTCGCGCGCAATGTGTGCGACTTCGAGAACGCCAACAGCAGTGAATTCGACGAGAAGACCGCACACCCCGTGATTCACCTAATGGAATCGCAGCGCAAGATCTACAAGAAGGGCGGCACCATGCGGTTGGGCTCCTATCCTTGTGATCTGTTGGCGGGGTCCATGGTGGCATCATACTACGGCAACGCCCGCATTGAAGAACGCCATCGCCATCGCTATGAGTTCAACAATGAATACCGCGAGGCGATGGGCGAGAAGGGCATGGTTTTCTCCGGACTGTCGCCAGATGGTGAGCTGGTGGAGATCATGGAGTATCCCGAACACCCATGGTTTGTGGCATGCCAGTTCCATCCAGAATTTCAGTCGCGGCCGATGAAGCCGCACCCGCTCTTCAAGAATTTCGTTAGCGCTTCCATGAAGGTAAGCAAAACACAAGCTGCACCAACGGCAGAGGAGGCATAATGCCGAGGCGGACAGATATACAGAAAATTATGATCATCGGGTCTGGCCCCATTATTATCGGGCAGGCCTGCGAGTTTGACTACTCCGGCGTGCAGGCCTGCAAGGCACTCAAAGAGGACGGATTCGAGGTCGTGTTGGTGAACAGCAACCCGGCCACGATTATGACCGACCCGGAATTTGCAGACCGCACTTATGTTGAGCCACTCGATGTCGACATTCTGACGAGCATTATTGCGCGTGAGCGTCCCGATGCCCTTCTCCCCACACTGGGTGGCCAGACGGCGCTGAACCTTGCAATGGACCTGGCTGCCGCCGGCATCCCCGAGCGATTCGGCGTTGAAGTTCTTGGCGCGCGTGCTGATGTGATCCGCAAGGCTGAAGATCGCGATGAGTTCAAGAAGGCCATGCGGAATATCGGTCTCGATCTTCCTCGAAGCGCATCCGCACACTCTATGGAAGAGGCCGAGGCGGTTCGCGAGGAGATCGGCGCCTACCCCCTTGTCATTCGCCCCGGGTTTACCCTGGGAGGTACGGGGGGCGGCATCGCCCGCAATGACGAAGAGTTTGAAGAGATCGTCAAACGTGGGCTCTTCTACAGCCCGACGACCGAAGTGTTGGTCGAGGAGTCCATTGAAGGATGGAAGGAATTCGAACTTGAGGTCATGCGTGACCACAAGGACAACTGCGTTATCATCTGTTCGATTGAGAATATCGATGCCATGGGCGTTCACACCGGCGATAGTATCACGGTGGCGCCGGCCCAGACGCTAACCGACCGCGAATACCAGATCATGCGAGATGCCTCGCTGGCTGTGATGCGTGAGATTGGCGTTGAAACGGGTGGATCCAATGTCCAGTTTGCGCTGAATCCGACAAACGGCCGCATGGTCATCATCGAGATGAATCCACGCGTGTCGCGTTCGTCTGCGCTGGCGTCCAAAGCCACGGGCTTCCCGATTGCCAAGATGGCCGCGAAGCTGGCCGTGGGATACACGCTGGATGAAATTCAGAACGATATCACGAAGGAGACACCAGCCTGTTTCGAGCCGACTATCGACTACGTGGTCACCAAGACGCCACGCTTTGCCTTCGAGAAGTTCACGGCTGCCGACGATACGCTCGGCACCCAGATGAAGTCGGTCGGTGAAGCGATGAGTATCGGCAAGAACTTCAAGCAGTCGTTCCAGAAGGCGATGCGGTCGCTCGAGACGGGGCGTGCCGGCTACGGAGCTGACGGCAAGGATGGGGCCTGGGAGTCGCTCGACGATGAAAAACTTGAAGAGCTTCTGAGGCGGCCGAATGCCGGTCGCATCTTCGCGGTGCGCGCTGCATTGAAACGGGGCTGGACCGTGGAGAAACTGTATGACCTGACTCGGATTGATCCCTGGTTCCTGCGCCATTTCGAGGAGCTGGTCTGCTACGAAGATGAAATCCAGAGCGCCGAATCTCTGGCTGGTCTGAAGGCGGACCGTCCGCTGTTTCTGCAAGCCAAGGAATTCGGTTACTCAGACCGGCAGCTGGCCTTCCTGCTGTCGTCGACGGAGGACGATGTCCGCGCTGCTCGTGACGAGCTGGACATTAAACCCGTCTATGGCCTGGTGGACACCTGCGCCGCTGAGTTCGTGGCCTACACGCCCTATTTCTACTCGACCTATGGCGAGGTGAACGAGAGCAAGACCACGGATCGCAAGAAGATCATGATTCTTGGCGGCGGCCCCAATCGCATTGGCCAGGGCATCGAGTTCGACTACTGCTGTGTGCACGCCTCGTTTGCGTTGCGGGATGCCGGTTTCGAGACCATCATGGTCAACAGCAACCCGGAGACGGTCAGTACCGACTACGATACCAGCGATCGCCTCTACTTCGAGCCGTTGACGCTGGAAGATGTGCTGCACATCTACAACCATGAGAAGTGTGATGGCGTGATTGTGCAGTTCGGGGGGCAGACCCCATTGAATCTTGCCAAAGACCTTGAGCGTAATGGCGTCAACATTATTGGCACCAAGCCTGCCAGCATTGAGGCCGCTGAAGACCGGAAGTTCTTCCAGGAGCTGGCGACCCGTCTGGAAATCCGCCAGCCTGAGAATGGTTTGGCCGTTAGTGTCGAAGAGGCCGAAGTGATCGCCGAGAGGATTGGCTACCCGGTATTGATGCGGCCCTCGTTTGTTCTCGGCGGTCGCGCCATGGTCATCGTCTACGACGTTGAGATGCTCCGCAAGTACATGGCCGAGGCCGTGGAAGTCTCGGAGGACCGTCCGGTTCTGATCGACCACTATCTTGAAGACGCAGTCGAAGTCGATGTGGACTGTATCTCTGATGGCGAAACCTCCGTGATTGGTTCCATCATGGAGCACGTCGAACTGGCCGGTGTTCACTCCGGTGACAGCGCCTGTACGATTCCGTCGCCCACGCTCAGCGAGGCCGTCAAAGAGACGATTCGCCAGCATACATTCGCGTTCGCCGAGGCCTTGGACGTGATCGGGCTGATGAATGTTCAGTACGCGATTGCGGATGAAGAGGTCTACGTGCTTGAGGTCAACCCTCGTGCATCTCGTACGGTTCCGTTTGTGAGCAAGTCAATCGGAGCGCCCCTTGCGAAGCTGGCGGCGTTATGCATGGCTGGATTCAAGTTGAAGGACCTGGGGTTCACCAAGGAGGTGACGCCGAAACACTACTCCGTCAAAGAAGCGGTGTTCCCGTTTGTGCGCTTCCCGGGGATTGACGTTGTTCTCAGCCCAGAGATGAAGTCTACCGGTGAGGTCATGGGCATTGACCGTACGGAAGGTATGGCATTTCTCAAGAGCCAGGTTGCTGCAGGCAACCGTCTCCCGCAAGGGGGCAACATCTTTCTCAGCGTTCGAGACCAGGACAAAGAGGCAGCGGTGGGCTTGGCGCGGCGTCTTGAAGCCCTTGGCTATACGATCTATGCAACACTCGGTACCAGCACAATGCTGCAGGACAGCGGTATTGCCAGCAAGGCGATCTTCCGGATCTCCCGGGGGCGTCCCAACGTCATCGACATGGTGGAAGGCAAGGAGGTGGGGTGGATTATCAACACCTCCTCCAGTGGCGCTGCGCCACGAATTGATGAAGTCAAAATGCGCGCACATGCCGTTATTCGCGGAATACCGATCACAACGACGATGGATGGGTTGAGAGCGGCCATTAACGGTTTGGAGGCATTGCAGAGAAGCAAGTCTATGGATGTCTGTAGTTTGCAGGAATATCACCGGCACTTCGAACGGGTTCGCCTGCCGAAGGTTGAGAAAGAGGTGGCATCGTGAGCACGTGGAATTGGAAAGAGAAACGAGAGAAGCCTGCCTTTCTTGCGCTTGAGGACGGAACGATCCTGCGCGGCTATTCGGTGGGTGCGAAGCGCGACAACGTCGGCGAGGTCGTCTTCAATACTGGCATGTCCGGATACCAGGAGATCCTGAGCGATCCATCCTACAGCGGCCAGTTTGTGACGATGACCTATACCCAGATCGGCAACACGGGGATTAACGTGGCCGACATGGAGTCGCGGCAGTTCTTTGCGAACGGGTTCATCATGCACGAGATCAACGAGCCCAGTAACTGGCGCTCCGAGGAGTCTCTTGGTGACGCGTTGGTCGCACGCGATATTCCGGCGATTGCGGGACTCGATACCCGTGCGTTGACCAGTCGGCTTCGTGACCAGGGCACGCTCAAGGGGTACATGGCCGTGAGTGGGGGCGTCACCGAAGAAGAGGCTGTTGCCAAGGCAAAAGCATGGTGCGGCCTGGACGGCCAGGATTACGCATCGAAGGTAACCTGCGATGAGGCCTTCGACTGGGACGCCGATGGATCTTTGACCTGCTCATGGGGCGTTGCCGACGAACTGCCGGAAGCGGACCTCAACATCGTGGCTTATGACTTCGGCATCAAGTGGAACATTCTGCGAAGCCTGCGCTTGAGCGGCATGAATGTGAGAGTCGTGCCGGCCAAGACGTCTGCTGAAGACGTGCTGGCTCTTAAGCCCGATGGCGTCTTTCTCTCCAATGGTCCGGCCGACCCGTCGGCTGTGACATACGCGTCCGAGAACGCACGCAAGTTGATTGGTAAAGTTCCTATGATGGGCATCTGCCTGGGGCACCAGCTGCTGGGGCTGGCTCTCGGTGGTAAGACCTATCGTCTCAAGTTCGGGCATCATGGCTGCAACCATCCCGTCATGGACCTCTCGACGCGCGTGGTGGAGATTACCTCCCAGAATCACAACTTCGCCATTGATATGGATTCGCTGGATGACGCCAAGGTAGAGGTGACGCACCTCAACCTGAACGACCAGACGGTTGAAGGCATCCGCAGCAAGACCGACCCGGTCTTCTCGGTGCAGTACCATCCCGAAGCCTGCCCGGGTCCACACGATCCCTACTATCTCTTTGCGCGTTTCCGCGAGTTGATCCGAGGCTAGAAGCGGCTCACGTAAAGCTGTGGGCGCAGGCACAGGCTCCCTCGGGGACTCGGGAAGCCTGTCCTACAATTCCAGATGTCGTGAAGACCGTGTAGGACAGGCTTCCCCGATTCTCATCGGGGAGCCTGTGTCTGGGCGTAGCGAAAGGGAGCTTGCCGATAGGCTTTGCTGAGGAATCGCCGTAACCGCTACCCTTGGCGTGTTTCGCGTATTCGGCGGTTTGCCTCTCCGGCCTCTGACGTCCGACCTCTGACCTCTGTCTCTACGGGTGTTGGCTGGCTTCGGCTTTTACGAGGTAGGTCAGGATGCCTTGGGCGATGCCCTCTGCGACGCGGTCGCGGTAGGAGGCATCGATCAACTTGGACGCCTCCGAGGGGTTTGACAGGAAGCCGACCTCAACCAGTGCAGCCGGACATTTCGCATCTCTCAGGACGGTGAAACGCGCGCGTTTGACGCCGCGATCTGTGGCCTTTGTCTGGGAAAGGATGCCCTGTTGGATGAACGCCGCCAGCAGCGTGTTGGCACCGTCGCTGCGGTTTCCAGGGTAGACTTTCTTGTTTGGCGTTACCGAGGTGGTGGACGGAAACCCCACTACGGGCATGACAAATGTCTCAATCCCTTGCGCAGCGGTGCGCGAGGCTGAGTTGGCATGGATGCTGACAAAGACATCGGCGCCCCATTTGTTGGCAAGCTGAGGCCGTTGGGGCAGTTGAAGCGTCTTGTCCCGGGTACGCGTCATGCGTACGGCAACATGGGAGGCATTGAGTTTGCGCTTCACGCGTTTGGTGATATCCAGGACGATCTTCTTCTCATAGGTCCTGCGATGTCCAATGGCTCCGGGATCCTTGCCACCATGCCCCGGATCCAGGACGACGATGCTGTATCCCTGGTTCCTGAGAATATTGCTGGTCTGAAGCAGTGGCTTAATCACCGTGTCGGCATCGGCTCGCGTGATGGTCCAGACCTTGCCGCTCGGGTCGACGGCGCCGTTGAGCCAGAAGAGGCGCCCATTGAAGAAGAGACGGCGCGTTTGCGTTCGGAAAACGAGTGATGAGTACGAGCTCTTCCAGGTCACATCCTGGGGTGTCTCTGTGACCGAAGGAAACCCGTAACGAGCCGCCAGATCGTTGAGCAGGACAGGGTCGTGTAGCGAGGCCGCCAGGCACCATGCCGGCGCCAAAAGAATGGCTAGTGCCCATAATCTCATCATGACGTTTCGTTGTTGCATGGGCGGGAGTGTAACGTGCGGAGGAGACCCGATCAACTCTTGACGCTCTATTCTTGTGTTTGCGATAGTAGCCAACACAGACGAAACCCATCACTAGCGGAGTGTCCCATGGCAGAAGTTACCCTCGAGAGTGTCCCGAAGCAGACGCGGGACCTTTTTAACCGTGGTTTTACGGCATTGGAGCGCGGCAACCTAGACTACGCGATCGATATGCTTAGCTCTTGCGTCGAGCTGGAACCCGGCTTGCTACGGGCCTGGAAGTTCCTTCGCGCTGCCGAAATCAGCCGGGCGGCCGCCAAGCCGGCCTCTGCTCTCACCAAGGCGATCAACGCGACGGCGAAGGCTCCCGCTTTCCTGGCAGCAACCGGGCTTCTGAAGTCCGGCAAAGCCCAGCAGGCGATGATGGCGGTCGAGAAACTCCTTCGGCAAGATCCGGTGAATCCGAAGTATGCCAAACTCTTTGCCAAGGCCGCTGCGCAGAGCAACTTCCCAGAAGTCGCAACCATGACGCTTGAGCTGGCTCGTGATCATAACCCGGAAGATATCTCTATTCTGAACTGGTTGGGATCGCTCTATCAGAAGATGGGCCGTACGAGCTCGGCTCGGGAATGCTTCGAGAGGCTGTGTGAGATTTGCCCCAATGATGCAGATGCTCTGAAGCGGCTCAAGGACGCCATGGCGATTGACAGTATTTCCAGCGACGGCTGGCAGAAGGCCCAGGACGAGGGCGGCTCGTATCGCGACATTCTGAAAAGCAAGGATGAGGCCGCCAAGCTGGAGAAGGAGGCGAAGTCGCAGAAGAGTGATGCGGATGCCGATTCGCTCATTGCCGACCTGCTGCAGAAGATCGAGGACGAGCCGGCCAACACGAACTTCCGTCGTTCGTTGGCCAACCTCTACATCAAACGCCATCAGTATGACGAGGGCATCGAGGCCCTGGGCGAGGCCATCAAGCTGAACCCGGGCGATCCTGAGCTTGAGCGCGCAATGTCGAATGCTAAGACAAAGCACTTTGAGTATCGCATCGCCGAGCTACGTGAGGCCGGTGATGAAGAGGGCGCCGCCGGGGTTGAGCATGAGCTGCTGCAGTTTGAGTTCGATGACCTCCAGGATCGTGTTGAGCGGTACCCGAATGACCTGGCGTTGCGCTATGACTGGGGCAAGATGTTGTTCGATAACGACTACACGAACGAGGCCATCCAGCAATTCCAGCTTGCGCAACGCAACCCGAAGAGCAAAGTTCGGTCACTCTACTACCTGGGACTCTGTTTCAAATTCAAGAAGCAGTATGACCTCGCCATGGATCAGCTCAAGGCCGCGTCAGCCGATGTCCTCATTATGGATGGGACCAAGAAGGATATCATCTATGAGCAGGGCCAGATTGCTGAGCTGATGGGGAATTCTGAGCTGGCAGCGGAATTCTACAAAGAGATCTACCAGTCCGATATCAGCTACCGTGACGTGGCTCAGAAGATCGAGCAGGCCTACGGGGCTTAGGGAAAAGGCTGAGAGGCTGAAAAGCTGAAAAGCTGAAAAAGGCTGAAATGGGAAATCGTGGGACTAAGTGCTCGTCCACCAAGTTTCAGTTTTCAGTGTTTCAGCTTTCAGGATTCTCTCTCACCGGATAGTTGCCGTTGAGGGCATCTGTCACGATTTCGCGAGTGTCGGCCGGGAAGTCGCTGCGTAGCATCCACTTGATGAATCCCTGGTCGGTCGCGACAAGCTCCCGGAGTGTCGTTCCCTTCTTCTTTCCGAAGTTGAGAGCGGCTTCTCCATTGATCCAGCGGAGCCTGCCCGTGCGGTCCACCCAGGCGGGGTCACGCGGGTTGCAGTAGTCGTCAAGCTCATCCATGTTGTCCGGCAGGTCCGAGTAGCGGTCGAGTTGGCCCTCGAAGACCCGGATGGTTGCCAGTACATCTGCCTCGGCACCGTGGGCATTGAGATGCAGCTCATTACAGTAGAACGAGAGCGCTGCACTCAGATCGCGGGGCTCCTTCCGGTGGTAGATGCGCTGCACGTCGAGGGTCCGTCGGCTCTCGACTTCGAAGTTGATCCCGGCTCTCGTGAATTCTTCGCAGAGCATGGGGACATCAAATCTGCCGATGTTGTACCCCCCGAGATCACATCCTTCCAGCACATCGGCGATTTCCCGGGCCAGCTCCGGAAATGTGGGGCAGTCGGCAACATCGGCATCTGAGATACCGTGGATGGCCGTTGTTTCAGCCGGGATGGGGACCTGTGGGTTGATTCTGAAAACATGCGTGCTCTGCTGTTTGTTTGGTGTGATCTTGACGATGCAGAGCTCCACAATACGGTCTGCCCGGGGACTGATTCCCGTGGCTTCGATGTCGAAAAACGCAATTGGGCGGTCGAGTTTGATGTTCAACATAGTATTCTCCTTGTCGTCTTACCGTATAGACGGGGAGTCGACGGTGTCAACCCTATGGCAGAATAGGCATTGACTTTCGAGGGGGAGTACTCAATAGTGCGACGCTCAATTTCTATGAATCCGGCAGGGAGGGTTAAGATGTCACAACATCCGAGTCTGAAATCAGCCAGCAAAATCACCGTTAAGCGCAATGTTCTTAAGCGTTTTGAGCGTATTGATACGCTTCGCGAACAGGGCAAGTGGAAAGAGGGTGATCGCGGTGTTGGTTTGCCCAAGACAAAATCCAGCTAAGACCCCATTACGGGAGTATCTTGTGAATACATGCGGAAGGACAGCCATGTGTCTGCTGGCTGCCTTGGTCTGTTTGGCTTCCGTGTGTTCAGGCGCAGAGAAGATCACTGTGACCGGCTCGCGCGTCAATCTGCGTGCGGTTGCTGACCCCAATGGCGAAATCGTGGGACAAGTTGCGAAGGGCGATGTCCTTTCCGCGACCGGAGTCACTGAAGGCGACTGGATCGAGATTACGCCTCCCGCTGCAGTATCCGTCTGGCTCTATGGCGAGCTCGTAAGAGACGGTGTTGTTGCGGCTTCCAGTGTTCGCGTCCGTTCTGGCCCGGGTATCGGGTACCGCCCTGTTGGTTCGCTATCCAAGGGAAGCAGCGTACAGGTTTTGGGCACGAAGGGCGATTGGCTCCAGATCGCACCCCCTGCCGATTGTAAGGTATGGATCAGCAAGGGGTATGTCTCTGGCGGCAGCGTAGCCCCACCCGTTGCGGCGACCCCAACACCCAACGTGACCCCACCTGCTCCAGGGGGGGATTCCAAGCCGCCGGTACGTGTGACGCGCAAGCCGCCGCCCCCAGCTGTGCCCACACCACCCATGCCCGCCAAGCGCTTGCGCAAACGCACACCAACCGTCCGGCGCCAGCCCATCGTCCCCGTTCAACCTGATACGGACGTGGATATTGCGTCACCCGGCCAGGCGGACCCCACGCCTCCCGTACCCGCAGGCCAGGCCTTGACAGGGACGCCGGCTAGTATTGGCAAGCTACGACTGGTTGATCGTGCGCCCCAGGGCGTGTCGGTCTCGGCTACGGGCGTGCTGCGGCCCGCAGGTTTCTTTCCCCTGCGTCGGCCCAGTCCCTACCGTCTGGTCGTTAGCAGTGGCACAGGACCGGCGAAGACGGCGTGTTACGTGCTAGGCGACGGTCCGTCGATCGGCGCCCGCCTGAATGATCGCGTCACGCTGGTCGGCAAACGCTACTGGGTCCAGGGCGTTCGCGAAGCTGTGTTGGTCGTGTCCGAAATTCGTGACTAGCCTGGTCATCCTCGAGGAGTCTGTTCTATGTGGCACGCCATGACTGGAACAACGGTTGCCGGCAACGAAGTGTGGCGTTGGATTCTCTTCTGCGCCATCATCCTGGTCTCCCTCATTATCGGGCGCCTGACACGGTTTCTCCTGGTGCGAGTCTCGGCTCGATTGGTCTCCGAGAAGCGGGAATGGGCCGGTGTCGTGCTGCGGTCGTTGGCCCGTCCTGCCACGATGCTCTGTGTCGCGATTGCAGCCTTTCTCATTATGCGGAGCGGGCTGCTTGTCCTGCCTGACGTGTTGGCCTCCGCTTTCGTGACGGCAACGCGAGTGCTGCTTGCCGCAGCGCTGGGGTACGGTATCTACTCCATGGTAGACGTTGTCGACCATCAGCTTGGACGCGTGGCACGGCGCACGCAGAGCAAGGTTGATGACATGCTCGTGCCGCTCGTTGGCAAGAGCATCCGTATCACGATTCTTGTCCTGATTGTGCTGCAGGTCGTGCAGGAGATCAGTACCAAGCCGATTACATCCATTCTGGCGGGACTCGGCGTCGGTGGTCTGGCCATCGCGCTCGCCGGGCAGGACACGATCAAGAATTTCTTTGGCTCTCTTGTGATTGTGGGGGACAAGCCGTTCGAAATCGGTGATCGCATCATTGTTGACGGCCACGACGGCCCCGTCGAATCCGTGGGCTTTCGGTCCACCAGGCTGCGCACGTTGAACGGCCACCTTGTGACCGTGCCGAACGCGGAGATGGTCAACAAGACGATCCAGAACATTGGGAAACGGCCCTATATCAAGCATGTGGCCAACGTGGGGATCACCTACGACACGCCTCCCGAGAAGGTTGACCAGGCGCTCGAGATCATCCGCGAGCTGCTGCGCGATCACGAGGGAATGGACCCGGAGTTCCCGCCGCGCGTCTATTTCAATGCTTTCAAAGACTGTGCTCTCAACATACTTGTGATCTTCTGGTATCACCCTCCTGAGTACTGGGATTACATGGCTTTCGTCGAAACGTTCAACCGCCAGCTTTTGCAGCAATTCAACGCAGCGGATATCGCGTTTGCGTTTCCGTCGCAAACAGTGTACTTTTCCGAGAACGTTGAAGATGGATTGAGTGCCTTGAAGGGATCCGGCGCAGGTGGTTCCGTTGCCGAGCCGGTCCCCCGGGTCTGAGGCAGGTAGCTGCCGGGAGATACATGGACAAGTCGACAGACAGTGAAGGCGTAAAAACGGAAAAGGGCGTGACTGACAACGATGTGTGTCAGGCCATACGCAGTTTCTCCGGACGCATAGCCCATGATTTCAACAATCTGCTGACGCCTCTGCTGGCCTATCCCGAGCTCATTCGTGCAGACCTTCCCGCCGGCGGAACCAGTCGCAGCCTGATGGACACGTTGGAGGAAACGGCTGAGACGATGGCCTATATTGCCAGCCGTCTTGCTGATTTCGCGTTGCCCTGTGGTCGATCCAAACACCCCATCTGCATCGATGACGTCCTGCAGCAGTTGCTCGTCCAGCTCAACGAAACAGACGCTTCGGTCGGCATTACCATAACCCCGCTTCAGCAGTCTGGCATTCAGCTCATGATCAGCCATGATCCGCTTGCCAAGGCGCTCAAGGCGATCTGCCTCAATGCCCTCGACGCTATGGAAGGGAAGGGCGTCTTGACCGTTTCCTCGGATGAGCTGTCGGTCGGCAGCCCGATTCCATCGCCGGGAGGCGAAGTTCCCGCCGGTCGCTATGTGCGCGTTTCCGTTCACGATACTGGCCCTGGAATCCCTCCTGAGATTCGAGAGGATGTTTTCGAACCTTTCTTCACAACGCACAAAGAGACGAAAGTGCGCGGGTCCGGGCTTGGCTTGTCAATCGCGCTAGCAACGGTTCGGGATCGGGGCGGCTACATTGTGTTGGGCGACGCGGACGAGACAGATGGCTGCACCGTGTCGGTCCTCTTCCCCATGGAGAACAACCTGTTTGGCAAGGAAACAGCCCCCGAATCCGAGGCAGAGACTGGCGAAGCAAAGGGTGAAGCGGCCCGTGTCCTTGTTGTGGATGACGAGGAGCCCATCGTGGAGCTCTTTAAACTCATGCTTGAGTCAGCGATTCCCAACGTCCAGGTGGATATTGCTCGAAATGGTCGTGAGGCCGTGGACGCCTATGAGCAGAACCATCACAATGTTGTGGTCATGGATCTGCACATGCCTGTCATGGACGGGCAGACTGCGTTCGGCGTTTTGCGCGATCTCTGCAAGAAGAACGGATGGGAGATGCCCGGCGTTGTCTTTTGCACCGGATACGCGCCCCCGACGGGAGTGAAACAGGCGATCGCCGGCGAGTCACGACACGCGTTGTTGCACAAGCCTGTCACGACTGACAACCTTGTGCATGCCGTCCAGGATCGCCTCGTTCTGCGGTGAGATGGACATCCTGCGTACAGTGGGGGAAATGCAGTCGGTCTCGCGGGATGCGGGCAAAGCGGGATCCCGCATCGGTTTCGTTCCGACCATGGGATTCCTGCATGAAGGTCATCTGTCCCTGATGCGCCTTGCGCGTGAGCAGTGCGACCTCCTTGTCGTTAGCATCTTCGTCAATCCCACCCAGTTCGGCCCCAACGAGGATCTCGATCAGTATCCCCGCGACCTTGAACGCGATGTGGCGCTTTGTGAATCCTGTGGGGTGGATATCGTGTTCTTCCCCCCCGTTGACGAGATGTATGCCGGCGATAGCAGTGTCTATATAGATGAGGACCAGCTTTCGGCTGGTTTGTGCGGTTCCAGTCGCAAGGGACATTTCCGGGGGGTGCTGACGGTGGTGGCCAAGCTCTTTAACATGGTCCGCCCGGACATCGCTGTGTTCGGTCAGAAGGATGCTCAACAGGCTGCACTCATTCGGCGTATGGTCAGGGATCTGAACTTCCCGGTTAACGTCGTGGTTGCTCCGATCA
The DNA here is from genome assembly GCA_964497125.1 of uncultured Victivallales bacterium. Taxonomy (GTDB): domain Bacteria; phylum Verrucomicrobiota; class Kiritimatiellia; order UBA8416; family UBA8416; genus CAYLXP01. Next base: position 24,744 of record CAZCDU010000043.1, read on the forward strand.
TTCGAGAGCCGGACGGACTGGCCATGAGCTCACGCAACACCTATCTGTCACCGGAGGAGCGGGCGCAGGCTCTGTGGCTGAACCGGGTGCTTGTTGAGGCGAAAGCCAGCATCGACAAAGGCAACCCCTCCAGCCGCGCGTTGGAGGCCGGAATGCGTTCGCTTCTGGATTCCCAGGCTCCTGGCGTCGACGTTGAGTACATTGCCATTGTCGATGGAGACTCACTGGAGCCAATTGACGAAGCCGGTGCCGGAACGCTGATTGCCATTGCGGCGCGGGTCGGTAAGACGCGTCTTATTGACAACGTCGTGGTATAGGGCCGCCTCGGCCAAGCCTACAACTCTTGCAGCACGATCTCGGCGGCGCGTTCGGCGGCGCCTCCATGGCCAAGGGCTTCGCAGGCATCATCAAGTGCGTCGAGCATACGCTGTCGTTGCGGGGAGTCACCGATAAGCGGGTGAAGCGCTTCCGCAATGGCTTCAGGTTTCGCAGCGGATTGAATGAGCTCGGGGCAGATCTCTTTTCCCGCCACGATGTTGACCATGCCGATGTTGTCGATCTTGATGAGAAGCTTGCCGAGTATGTAGGTCACCGGGTTGACTTTGTAAATGATGACCATGGGGCAGCGCATGAGGGCCGTTTCGATGGTCGCAGTGCCTGACGCTACGACGGCGGCATCAGCCTGCCGGAGCACCTCGCGTGTCTTTGCAGGCACGACGTCCCAGTTTGCCGGCCCAGCCAGCCCTGAGATGACCTCCCGCACGATCCCGACTTCGGCCTCGCTTGGGGTGGCAATGATGAAGGCGATGTCAGGATCCTGCTTCTGAAGCTCTGCCGCCGCTTTCCACATGACCGGCAACAGGCGATGGATCTCCTGGGTCCGGCTTCCCGGAAGCAGGGCGACCCGCTTGCTTGCCTTCCAGGGCAGGGATATGGCGGGCAGCTGTCGGGCTGCATTAGCATCATCCACAATAGGATGCCCGGCAAACGAGACTTTCAATCCTGTCCCGTCAAAATGCTGGGCTTCAAATGGGAAGATGGTGATGAGGTGATCGATGATCCGGGCCATCTTGGGAATACGTTCACGGTGCCATGCCCAGACCTGGGGGCAGACATAGTAGAAGATGGGCATGCCGAGGGCATGTAGCTTTGCTGCCAAACGCAGGTTGAATCCCGGGTAGTCAACAAGCAGCACGGCATCCGGCTGTCTTTCTTTGGCCAACGCCACGGTTTCGTTGAAGACGCGCTTGAAGAAGCCGTAGCGCTTGAGCACCTCGGCCAGGCCAATGACAGCCATCTCGCTGACATCGTGAAACGTTTCAACACCGGCTTCGCGCATGAGGGGACCGCCAATGCCGAACCACTCGATGTCGGGACGTTTCTCCCGCGCGGCACGCACCAGATTGGCTGCGTGCATGTCTCCGGAGACTTCTCCGGCGATGACCATTACTCTCTTCACTTGCCACCCGTCACTTGCACTCGCCTTTATGAGGGGCGTTCTTGAATGGTCTGGCAGATGTCTACAGCGAGGCGGAGGGCCTCTGTGCCATGCTCACCCGTCACAACGGGATCGTTCTGGTGGCGTACACAGTGGACAAAGGCCTGCAGCTCGGCTGCCAGGGGTTCGGCTTTGTCGATGGGCACTTCCATGGCCTCAATGCCTGTTGCGGTCTTGCGGCAGAGCTGGCCGGCCTGGTTCATGTAGTCGAGCGAGAGGTAAGTGTCATCCTGGAAGACGCGAATCTTGCGTAGTTTGTCCTGGCTGATGCGGCTTGCCGTGACATTCGCGACACACCCGTTCTCGAAGTTGATGCGGGCGTTGGCGATATCCTCGGTTGGGCTAAGCACAGAGACTCCCGTTGCATTGATCGATTTCACGGGGGAGTTGGCGAGCTGCAGGATGATATCCAGGTCGTGGATCATCAGGTCCAGCACGACACTGACCTCGGTGCCGCGGGGTGGGGCGCCGTCACGCGGTGGCGGGTAGGGGGCCAGCCGCGTGGCCTCAATGAAGCGCGCGTGTGATAGATTCTCTTCGAGGAAGGTCATCACGGGGTTGAAGCGCTCGACGTGACCGACTTGGAGGACGATGTTTTCGGCTTCCGCCTGCGTTACCATGGCCTCGGCCTGGGCGTAGGAGGAGGCAATCGGTTTCTCCACCAGCATGTGGACCTTGTGTGCGAGGATCTGTTGAAATACTTCAAAATGGAGGTCGGTGGGTACCACCAGGCTTACGGCATCGACGCCTTTTGCAAGCTCCTGCAACTCAGAAAAGGGCGTCGTTCCGTAACGCTCCGCCACTTCCCGGGCTCGGGCCGTGTCTGCATCATAGACGCCGACAAGTTCGGTGTCCTCAAGTTCCGAGTAGATACGGGCATGCCACTGTCCCAGGCTACCGACTCCAATTACGCCAACTTTCAGTTTCTCTGTGCTCACGATTCTTCCGGGGTTTGTGTTGTTGAGTCCATTACGATAAAGGCAATGTCCATCGCATCCAGGCGGCGGATGATGGCATCGCGTTCGAGCAGAATTGCTTTGCCGGATTCGACGGCTACGGCGCCGATCTTCGCCTTGCGGAGCGTTTTGACCGTATGAAGTCCAATGACAGGGATGTCGAAGCGCATGTCGTGGCCGGGCTTGGCCACTTTGATCAGCACCGCTCCTGCGCCACCAAGTTTGCCGGCACGCAGGATCGTGGCGTCAGTTCCCTCGAATGCCTCCACCGCCAGAATTGTGCCCTGCTTCACCACAACGGTCTGGCCGATATCAAGTCCGCTCGTGGCTTTGGCAACATGGAAGCCGATACGGATATCGTTCATCTCTTCTTCGGTGGGCTCACGCTTTGAAAGAACCCCCGCTGTCGGCATGTGGGCCTGCATGAAGGAAGATGCCGGCAGCAGTTCGATGCCGATTGCGCCGAGCTCGTCTCCAATGGCTCCGAAAATCGTCTCGGCATTGCGTTCGGGCAGGCGTTTCAGGACTTCGATTAGTTTGGCGTCCATCCGGACACGAAACAGATGTGTCGGCGTGATCTGTCCCGCCATGACCACGTGCTTGATGCCCGTTGAGGCCAGCGCCTTGAGCATGGCGCCGAGCTGGCCAAGATACACCCACGTCACGGCATCCGTGACAGATTCGATGACGGGATCGGTTTCCTTCTTGAAGGCCACCGCTTCGATCCGTTTCACGCCCTGTTCACGAGCCGATTCCGCCAGCAGGCGCGGGTAGGCGCCTTTCCCGGCAATAATGGCAATCTCAGTTGGCAGGGGTGCTGAACTCATGCGAGGAGATTACGGTAGAGCGTGGGATGTGAAAAGGCGAAATGATTGACATCAAAACGATGTAGGTGTAGATTAGACATCATGACGAGGACGCAGGTACAACTTCCAGATTGGCTTCTCGCTGCCGCACGGGACGTCGCCGCCAAGAAAGAAATCTCGTTGGCCGAGTTAGTTCGGAGAGGACTTGAGTACATGGTGGCTGTAGCGCCAGGGCTAAAAGGGCCGCAGGACGAATGGTCTCTGCCCGATTCACATGCCCTGGAAAGCGACGATGTTTTCGCAGAACCCAATTGGCGAGAAGCCATGCATACGGATCGCCTGATGGTTGCCGAAGAACGGGAGGAGTACGGGACCGGGAGTGATGCATGATTTCGTGTGACACGAATATCCTGTTTCCTGCCTGCGACTCTACCGCACCGCAGAACGCCGCTGCTCGAGCCTTCCTTTCGGAACATGCCCAGGACGACGCGTTCTGCCTCTGTGAACAGGTGCTTATGGAACTGTATTGCCTGCTGCGCAATCCCACCGTCTGCCAAAAGCCGCTTTCTGCTTTCGATGCGGCTCAGATCATTCAGGGCTTCCGGTCAAATCCACGCTGGCGAGTCGTTGACGTGGTGCTGGGTGCC
>CAZCDU010000043.1:28750-36140 GCA_964497125.1 uncultured Victivallales bacterium
TCAGGGCTTCCGGTCAAATCCACGCTGGCGAGTCGTTGACGTGGTGCTGGGTGCCGGCATCATGTCCCAGGTCTGGTCAAAGGCTGCTGAAGCAGGATTTGCGTATCGACGGATCTTCGACGTTCGACTTGCCATGACGCTACGCCATCATGGTGTTACGGAGCTCGCAACACGCAATAAGAAGGATTTTGCCGGCCTCGGCTTCACGCGAGTCTGGGATCCTCTGGTGTCGTAATCCGTTCAACACCGAAATCACCCCGCCTCCCAAAAACGCTCGTTTTCGCCTGGGGGGTGTTATAGGGTGAGGTCTACCGACGAAGAGGAGAGTTTTAAGCCATGAGTGTATGTACGGATTTGACGGGACGTTCCCTGCTGACATTGACTGATTTGACCGACGGTGAGGTCCTTAAACTGCTGGATCTGGCAGACAAGTTGAAAGCCAAGAAACGTGATGGCGTGCGGGGGGAGGCGCTTGACCGCAAGCACATTGCCTTGATTTTCGAGAAGATGTCGACCCGCACGCGGTGTGCCTGCGCGGTGGCCGCTTCGGACGAGGGCGGCGTGACCGAGTTTCTGACGTCACAGGATATTCACCTGGGCAAGAAGGAGTCTGTGAAAGACACGGCACGCGTGCTGGGACGGATGTTCGATGGCATCCTTTTTCGTGGATTCAAGCAGGAGACGGTGGAGTTGTTGTCGAAGCACTCGGGTGTGCCGGTTTGGAATGGGCTCACGGATATTCATCACCCGACACAGGCCTTGGCGGACCTCATGACCATTCGGGAGACATTCGGGAAGCTGCGGGGGCTGAAAGTGGTCTACGTGGGGGATGGCCGCAACAATGTTGCCACGTCACTGATGTTGGCCTGTGCCAAGGTTGGCATCAACTTCGTAAACTGTACACCAGAAGCGCTCTTGCCCGATGAGAGCGTGGTGTCATGGTGCAAGGAACGCGCAAAACTCAACGGTGCGAGTGTCGCAATCGAGAGCGATCCCGAGAAGGCCGTCGTCGGTGCCAACGTACTCTACACGGATGTCTGGGTATCCATGGGCGAGGAAGACCAAAAGGATGAGCGAATTCGCCTGTTGAGTCCCTACCAGGTCACCATGGACATGGTGAAGCAGACGGGCAATCTTGATACGAACGAGGTCATCTTCCTGCACTGCCTGCCGGCCTTCCACGATGACCAGACAGATGTGACGAAGGATAGCGGGGCTCTCGAGGTGACAGACGAGGTGTTTGAAGCCCCGTTCTCCAAGGTGTTCGACGAGGCCGAGAATCGAATGCATACCATCAAAGCGTTGTTTGTATCAGCAATTGGAGGCGACGAATGAGTGCGTTGACCGGAATTGGATGGGAGGAGTTTCAGCAGCTGTCCCTGCCCGAGAAGGGCCCGTATTTTCGTACCCACGGACACGAGGACCACGTCATCATTGCACAGCAGTTTGACCGGGAGCGACTTGATGCTCTCGGCCAGCTGGCCACACGCATTCGCCGGATTGCCAAGACGCACGAGGGCATGGATTTCCTGCAGAGCGTGTTGTCACACAAACGGGCGATGCTCTACTTCTCGCAGCCTAGTACGCGGACGTTCCTTTCGTTCTGTGCGGCCTGCGAGATCCTTGGCCTCAAGATCGGGGAAGTCCGTGATACGCAGACGTCCAGCGAGTTCAAGGGCGAGTCGCAGGAGGACTCGGTGCGAGCCTTCAGCTCATACTTCGATCTCATCGTTATGCGCAGCAAAATTGGCGGACTGGCGGAACGTATGGCGTGGCTTTTGTCTAACTCGGAGCGTCCTGTTCCCATTATGAATGCGGGATCCGGCAAGGATCAGCATCCTACCCAGGCTGTTCTGGATATCTACACGCTGCAGCGCAGCTTCGAAACGACCGGCGGCATCGACGGTAAACGGGTTGTCTTCGTGGGAGATCTCTTGCGCGGTCGAACGGTTAGGTCGCTTTCGTATCTGCTGACCCAGTACAACGATGTTGAGCAGGTTTTCGTGGCGCCGCCCCAGCTGCAGTTGGGGGAAGACATCCAGGCCATGTTGACTGAGGCTGGCGTCAGCTTTACGCTTACGGACGACTTCCAGAGCGAGATTCCTTCGGCAGATGCCATCTACATGACCCGGGTGCAGGATGAATGGGATGCCCAACAGGGGGAGAGCGGAAAGATCGATATCTCGAAGTTCTGCTTTGGCGCAGACGAGCTGAAACGTCTGAAGCCGACGGGAGTCATCATGCATCCGCTGCCCCGGCGCCTGGAAATCTCAACCGATGTGGATCACGATCCGCGGGCCGTCTACTGGCGGCAGATGCGTAACGGCATGTGGGTACGCGCGGCGATGATCGCAACGATCTTTGAGAAGCACGAGATGATCGAGGCCTGGGCCGCGGAGCGTGGGGAGTAGCGTGTTGAGCGTAGAGAGTAGGACGTGGTGCGTGTAGCCTACATGTTTCTGTTGTGCTGTGTGGCTCTCACCGGCTGCGTATCCATGCCTCACTTTGATGCCGGTCCGATTTCCACCGTCGATCGTGACCTGCATGGTTACTCGCGGACGCGTAGCCTGGGGCCACTGGTTGAGTCTCGCAGCAACGAAGAGGGGCAGCGGTTCCTTGCCATACGCCCCTTCTACAGTCGCACGGAGGACGCTCCCGCCGAGCGTGTCGTATCCGATGTTGTCTGGCCCCTGGGAATGGTGAAGACCCGTAAGGGCGAGACGGACTGGCGGTTCTTTCCCTCGTTCGGGCACGACTTTGATTCAGCTGACAGTGGGTCTCGCCATCGGTGGACCTTGTTCCCGCTTCTCTTCGGTGGTGAGGACATTAACGGGGAGAAGTATTTTGCCTTCTTTCCATTGGGCGGCACGTTGCACGAATTCATGATGCGTGACCGGATCACGTTCGCCCTATTTCCTCTGTATGCCTACAGTGAACAGGAAGACAACAAAACCCATAGTGTCTTATGGCCGATCTTCTCCCGTACCAAGGGCGATGATGTCTCCCGCTGGCGGGTATTCCCTCTCTACGGCGAGTCCACCAACGAGGAGCAGTGGACAAAACGGTTCATCATGTGGCCTCTGTGGACATCGGTGAAGTACCACTACCCGGATCAACCCGGCGGCGGGTTCGTACTCTTTCCTCTGTTTGGCAAAGTTGACGTCGGCGACCGTCGCTCCCGCATGCTGTTGCCGCCACTGTTTAAATGGGAACGGGGGGAGCGGGAGCCGGGGAGAGAGGGTGAGATGCATTGGGCCTTGAACTGTCCGTGGCCGTTCCTGCAGTTGCGGCGGGGTGAGATCGACCGGACTTATGTCTGGCCGCTGTACGGCAGAGAGGCCATGGAGGATGAACGACAGTGGTTTGCGCTCTGGCCGATTGTATCCGGCAAACGCGTGGAGCGGGAGGATCACGTTGTGCGGCATCTGCGTGCGATTCCATTCGTCTTCTATGAATCGAAGACGCGCGAAGCGGATGCGCAGGACACATTGCCGGACGTCTTTTCGCGCTACTTCAAATTTTGGCCGCTTGTCTCCTATCGCCGCGAGGATGATTCGTCGCGTTTCCGGATGTTGGCGCTCTGGCCGCTGAAACAGACGCCTGGCGTCGAGCGTAACTGGGCTCCGCTGTGGAGCCTCTATGCGCGCGAACGCGTTGGCGATGCTACGGAATCCGAGCTGCTATGGGGGCTGTACCGACGCCGAAAGGGCAGCCAGGAGAGCCGGCTATCGGTGTTTCCTCTGCTTCAGACGGAAACCAATGAAACGGGGGATGGGTCGCGCCGTTGGTCGTTACTGTATGGATTGCTGGGGTACAACCGGTCTGGCACTCACAAGCAGTTTCAGCTGTTATACTTCCTGAAGTTCGGTAAGCTGCCCGAAGAAAGCCCAGATGACGGAGTCGACGAACAGCCATGATCACACGAGAACCAGAATTCTTCCCTCCCTCCCGTAACGTCTTTGGCAGTATGGGGCGTGGTGTTGTTTTTGCCTTTCGCGAGACGGGACAGGCCACGTTGCTCCTGTTTTCCGCTATCCTGGCAATGCGGTTCATGTTCACGAAGCGATCGCGTCGTGAGATCCTGGTTCAGATGTTTGTGTTCGGAATCAAGAGCCTGGGTGTGATCACGGTTGTTGCCGTATTCACCGGAATGATCCTCGCGCTCCAGACAGGTATTGAGCTCCGCAAGTTCAACCAGGAAGTCAACATCGGTACTGCCGTCATGGTCAGCATGCTGCGCGAGATGGGACCATTCATGACGGGCCTGATTCTGGCCGCCTGTGTTGGATCCGCTATTGCAGCCCAGATTGGCACCATGGTGGTCTCCGAAGAGATTGCCGCGCTTGAGATTATGTCGATCGATCCTGTTCGCTACCTGGTAATGCCTCGCCTGGTAGCCATGTTATTGGTGACGCCGATGCTCGCGTTTTACATGTGCATCATGGGGGTGATTGGAGGTGGCGTCGTTGGCGAAACCCAACTGGGCGTCGCCTGGAGCGCCTACATAGACAACGCTACACGGTTCGCGGATGTGAAAGATCTGCTGGTTGGGCTCTTCAAGGCTTTCCTGTTTGGCGGGATCATCACGGTTTCCGCCTGTCATACCGGATTCGCAACGACCCAGGGGGCTGTCGGCGTCGGCTATTCAACACGCAAAGCCGTCATCGTCGCATTTCTGTACATCCTCGTTGTTGGCTATTTCGTAACCCGATTGTTCTACTACTCATGACTACACCAGGACAGACAGAGACCATCGTTCGCTTTGAGAAGGTCACGAAGGTCTTTGATGGCAAAGCCATCCTGAACGAGATGGATTTTGACATCAAGCGAGGCGAGACTTTCGTTATTGTGGGACCATCCGGGACGGGGAAGAGCGTTACGTTGAAACATATGGTGCGCCTGTTAACGCCGGATGACGGCAATGTCTATGTTGGCGAGGATTGCATCAATGAAGCCACTGGCGCGGAACTCGAGACGTTGCGCGAACGTTTTGGCTACCTTTTCCAGGGCGGCGCGCTGCTGGCGTGGCTCACCGTCGGTGAGAATATTGCCTTGCCTCTACGCGAGAAGACGTCCATGTCCGAGGAAGAAATTCAGTCCCGAGTTCTGGAAACACTGACCATGGTTGAGATGGCAGGAGATGTTGACAAGCGTCCATCCGAGATTTCGGGAGGCATGTGCAAGCGTGCGGGGCTTGCAAGGGCCATCGCAACCAGCCCCGAGATCATTCTATACGATGAACCCACGTCGGGGCTGGATCCGGTAACATCACGAACGATTGACGCCCTGATCGCCCGGCTTCGCGAGGAGCTTGGCGTAACGAGCGTCGTTGTGACCCATGATCTTCACAGCGCCCTGTCGATTGGATCACGGATTGCCATGCTGCATGGGGGGCGCGTGGCTGAGATCTCCACCCCGGAAGAATTTGTTAAGTCAGACAATGAAGAGGTCCAGAGCTTCCTGAGATCACAGTTTATTACTCAGGAAGGGGCATGGGAAAGGAATTCACGATGAAGAAAGACTGGCGTGAAAGAGAGCTGACGATGGAGGTTGTTGTTGGAGCCTTCGTCGTGATGATTCTGCTGGGGTTGGGCTATTTCACGATTATCCTCTCCAAGGAGACGTGGTTCTCCGAGAAGACAGAGATGAACGTGACGTTTGGAAACGTGATGGGACTCAGGGATGGTGACAGCGTTGTTGTCAGAGGAATGCCCATCGGCAAGGTGAAGACGCTTGAACTGACCCAGAGTGAAGGGTGTGCCGGTGTCTGCGTGACGCTGATGCTGGATAAGCCTGTCATCATTCATGAGGGCTATGAGATCAAGATCATCTCGACGTCGATTCTGGGCGGTCGCCAACTCCAGATTCACGAAGGCGCTGCAGACGCTCCGGTTATTGACCTGGATCAGTACGTCGGCAAGGACCCGTATGACATCATGGAGGATGCCGCCGATATTGTGAATGCCGCCCGCAGTGAGATCATTCGCGGCGAAGTGTTCGTCAAGATCCGGAACGTGACCGACCAGATCAACGATATGGTGACGCGGGTGAATGCGGGGAAAGGCGTGCTTGGAAAGGTCCTTTCGGAACGCGATACGCTTTACGGCGATCTTGAGGCGAGTGCCGCGTCCTTGAAAGTCATGATGGCGCGTATGGAGAAGGGGAAGGGATCTGTCGGCAAGTTGCTCTCGGAAGATGCAACGCTGTATGATGACCTGGCCGCCGCTGTGGCATCGCTTAGAGCCGTCGCCGGAAAGGTCGAAAAGGGCGAAGGCTCTCTCGGGAAACTGCTCTCTGAGGACTCGCAGCTGTACGACGATCTTGCCAACACGGCTGCATCGCTGAAAGCCGTTGCCGAGAAAATTGAAAAGGGCGAGGGCGCCGTTGGCAGACTGGTATCCGACGAGACGCTTTACGAGGAGATGGAGGCCACGATTGGCGAAGTCAGGGCCGCAGTCGACGACTTCCGCGAAACGGCTCCGGTGACAACGTTCTCGAGCATTTTCTTCGGGGCGTTCTAGTTCGTGATGTGATATACGGATTGATGGCGGCTGTCGGATCCCGTCGGGCAGGTAATGCACTGATTCGGATGGAGTATTCTCATGGTTGAAATGGTAGCAACCATTCAGAACGCGCAAGGCATTCACTGCAGGCCTTCTGCCGTGATCGTCAAATACGTTGCCGGCTACGACGGCGACATCACTGTCACTGGGGAGAAGGGCGAAACGTCGTTGCGGTCCATTCTTGAGTTGATGACCTTGGAGCTATTTCCCGGAAGCCAGGTGACGATAGGGGTGAGTGGCCCTGATGAGGAGACTTTTTGTAAAGATGTTACTGCACTGTTTGAGACCCATTTCGATTTTCCGCCACGTGGTGACGACGATCAGTAAGCGGCATCTACTACTCCTGGCTGTCTTCCTCCTGCCAAGCCTTGCCTTGGCTTCCCAGGGCCACGGTGAGACGATCTCCATGACGCATCGCATGATGATGCTGGCGATGCAGCTTGGTGTCATCGTGATTGCGGCGCGGTTTGGCAATATCCTGTTCACCCGCCTGAAGCTGCCCGGCGTGGTCGGCGAGCTGATGACCGGCGTTCTGATCGGACCCTATGTGCTGGGTGGTATCCCCATCCCCGGCTTTCCGCACGGGTTGTTCCATGTTCCCGAGTCTGTGGCGGTCGGGAATATCCCTGTCTCCCCGGAGCTCTATGGTATCTGTGCGGTTGCCTCGGTTGTCCTGCTTTTCCTCGTAGGTCTGGAAACAGACATCGGACTCTTCATGCGCTACTCGCTTGCGGGTAGCCTCGTGGGTATCGGCGGTGTGACCACGACGTTTCTGCTAGCAGCCTGTCGGACTTTGAAAAGCTGCGCTAGTGGTTGATTCTCCAGCT
>CAZCDU010000044.1:0-35902 GCA_964497125.1 uncultured Victivallales bacterium
AGCCCGTGAGCCCCCGCATCCTCAATCTGCTCCGGTGTCAACTCCGGCTGCAAATAGAGTGTCATCAGGAACTCGACATCCGAGGCCAACGCCTCGAGTTCGGACCGGTACGTCAATGCCTGGTCGATCGCTGTGACAGGGGGTGTCGTGTTAGGCATCACAACACAGCGCCCTACCCCACCGGCTCGCACGAGGGGAGTGACGAGCTGCATCATCGTGTCCTGGCGAAGATGGACATGAAAATCATCAGCAACAGGAATGGTCAGTGTGTCGGACATAGTTCACCCATGAAAAATGACGAATTTCCGCATCGCATAGTTGATCAGCAGGGCCGTGATGAGATTGGCTCCGAAGGCCAGCGTGGTTTGCACGCCGAAGTGTGCGATCAGCCACGTCTGGAGCCCCGTTCCCAAGGCAAAGGCAACGCCGGACACCAGGTAGAACAGTCCAATCTCGACTAGCCAATGGTGCCGGCCCGGCTTGAACACCCAGGCAACGTTGATCAGGTAGCAGACAAAGTTCGAAACGACGAAGGCCACGCTGTTATTAATGGCAGCATTACGGGCGCGGATGCCATCAGCAACGGGCGTTACATCAACGGAGATGAACTTCCGCAGGAGCTCGACGACTGCATCGTCCGCACTTAACGCATCAAGGACGAAGAACGACATGAGGTAGAATGTGCCGATGCAGACGCCTGTGGCAACACCACCGGCAATGCCATACTTGATGAACTGAATCAGAGGACTCGCCTCCCGACCCTTAAACTGCTCAAGTAGCGTCATTGCTCATCGCCTTTCCATTGCGTTGGATTCGGCACCTGTTCTAGCACATGCGACCAGTTTTCGCACCTCAAGATTCGTGACGAATCTTCCAGTGGCGTCAGATCCCGATTCCAGGGGCGGTCAAAGATGAGGACGGGGATGTCTGTTTGCTCGGCGAGGAAACGAATTGCCGTCGGGGAGTCGTCGATCGCCATGCAGAAGGAGCAGTCACGTAACTCATCGCGTGTCAGAATATCAACGCCGGGGATATGGGCGTGCCCGCGGTTGTACTTGTCGACAAACGTCAGGCGCTCGTATGGCACCCCGTATCGCGCCAGCCACTCCTCTGAGACCGTCTGCGTTGTAGGTGGACGCCCGGTGACAATGTGGATTGTCGTACCGGCAGCATGCCACGCCCGCATACCTTCGATTGCCCCGGGTATGGGAACAATGTCCTTCAGAATGTCCGCATCGTGAAAAGCGGCAAAGAGTATTTCGCTTTCGGCCATGTCCAAGTTGAAGGCCACGTTCAGATCAAACGTGAAGATATCCTCGAACGCCGCCGCTTTACCAAACCTGCGTTCGCTCATGACGGCCAGCGCCTGTGCGGACTCGCAAAGCACGTCATCGAAGTCAACATAGACAGGGGCACTCATGCCTCGTCGGGTCCAATCATGGATTCGGGCCTGACCCAGGCATCAAACTCGGCCTCGGTGACATATTCCAATTCCAGGGCCGTCTCTCGCAGAGACTTGCCCTCACGCCACGCCTTCAGGGCAATCTCTGCCGCCTTGTCATAGCCAATATGACGGTTCAATGCCGTCACCAGCATAAGGGAATTCTCGACGTGCTCTTGAATGCGTGCCGTGTTGGGCCTAATGCCGGCCACGCAATTGCTAGCAAACGAGGCACTCGCGTCTCCGAGCAGTTGGATTGACTGGAGAATACTGTGCGCCAGCAGCGGCTTGTAGACGTTGAGCTCAAAGTTCCCCTGGGAGCCGGCGACGCCAATGGCCGCGTCATTCCCAAAGACCCGGCAGCACACCATCGTTACCATCTCACACTGCGTCGGGTTCACCTTGCCCGGCATGATCGAGCTTCCGGGCTCGTTGGCGGGCAGGTCAAGTTCACCAAGCCCACTCCGCGGACCACTCCCTAGCCACCGGATATCGTTTGCGATCTTCATCAGTGCCGCCGCCAGACTCTTGAGGACACCCGACAGGCGCACCACAGCATCATGCGCCGCAAGGCCTGCGAACTTGTTCTCCTGCACGCCAAAGTCATATCCCGTAACCCGTGCAATCTCCTCGGCCATCAGCAGGTCGAAGCCTTTCTGCGTGTTGAGGCCAGTCCCGACCGCCGTACCACCGATGGCAAGAAGCTGCAGCTCGGGCAACGTGGCTTCGATTGCACAGCGACAGTGGTGCAGCTGAGAAACATAGCCGGAAAACTCCTGTCCCAGCGTGAGTGGCGTGGCGTCCTGCAGATGCGTTCGACCAATCTTCACGATGTCCGTAAATGCATCCGCCTTCTCCCGCATGGCGCTCTCGAGCTGATGAAGAGCAGGTAACAGCACTTCGCGGATTGAAACTACGCATGCGATATGCATCGAGGCCGGCACCGTGTCGTTGGTGGACTGGCTGCAATTCACGTGGTCATTGGGATGCACGGGAGATTTCGTACCAAGCCCACAGCCCAGGAGCTCATTGGCGCGGTTGGCAAGCACCTCGTTCACATTCATGTTCGTCTGGGTGCCACTGCCGCTCTGCCAGATCGTCAGCGGAAAATGGTCGTCGAACTTACCCGCCACGACTTCATCCGCCGCTGAGCGAATCGCATCAGCGAGCTGGGCGTCAAGACTCCCAAGCTTCTCGTTCACGGTTGCCGCAGCACGCTTCACGATCGCGTGCGCCCGAATGAACGCCGTGGGAAAGCCTTCATCCCCGACACAGAAATTCTCACACGCCCGCTGGGTTTGAGCACCGTAGTATCGGTCCTTCGGAACCAGCACCTCTCCTAGAGCATCTTTCTCTTTTCTCATGACTCAGATTCCTGAACAACTTCTTGTGTTACGTACCTTGCCGACCCTTCTTTCACGACTCGAATCTCGCCGGGTTCCAGTGGAAAATCGAAAACCCCTTCAAGAGCGATTTCAAGATCGCTGAAGACAACACTCTTGAGGGCGTCCTCCTTGGCGTATGCCTTCGCAAAGCGGTAACCCTCTGTTGTTAGATTGTACACCTCAATCAGCGATGGATATGGCGTGACAATCCAAACCTCTTTGACGCCCGCGCGAGCATAGAGGGCCATCTTCGCAGTACGGTCCTTGATCCCTGTTGAAGGGGATAGGATCTCTACCACCAAGGTCGGCGCCCCCTCGATATGCGAGGGCTTGATCTTCTGTTCTTCACACACAACGAGAACGTCCGGCTGTACAACGTCTTCCTCGGAGAGCTTGACGTCGACAGCTGATATCAGAGGTCTGCATGTCTTGCCGGCGAAGTGTGCGAGAAGACCGGCATAGAGAGTACCGGCGATAATCTGATGCCGTACACTCGGAGCAGGTGACATGTCATATGCCACACCTGAGATCAATTCCCATTGCTCTTCCTTCGGCCAGGTCCGGTACTCGTCCCAAGTGTAGTGCCCATCCCGCTTCAAGGCTGTATGTGACATTGCCCCACCTCCACATCTGTTCCACAGCAACACACTATCACGCATTCCGGTCGCGGGAACAGGCACAATTTCACTTACAACCTTTTTACAAGCGTCTTACTGCGATCTGACCACGATGGAAGGAGTTGGCGTCATACTGGCACCGTAGATGAGAGGAAGAAGAGACCACAACCGAAAGGAGCCGTCATGAAAACCGCAGCCGCCATCGCCATCACAGGAATCCTCACCGCCCTCCCCCTTGTCGGGAGCGCCAGCCAGGTGCAACTTGATGTTTCACTTGCCAACCCGGTGCTCATGGCCGGCAAGAAGCAGACAACCTATCTCAAGGTTGGACTGACCGGTTTCGAGATGAGCGGCAAAGCCAAGCGGACCCCGGCCAACATTGCTATCGTGATCGACCGTTCCGGCTCGATGCAGGGCGAGAAGATCAAGCAGGCCAAGGAAGCCGCACGCATCGCCGTCAATCGCCTCAATGGCGATGACATTGTCTCGGTTGTTGCCTACGACGATACGGTGAACGTCCTTGTGCCGGCCACCAAGGCATCGGATCGCGGCGCCATCCTTGCCGGAATCGAGCGCATCAAGGCAAATGGATCCACGGCTCTATTCGCCGGCGTGAGCAAGGGAGCCGAAGAGGTCCGCAAGTTCCTCTCACGGGATCGCGTGAATCGCGTCATCCTGCTTTCAGACGGCTTGGCCAATGTAGGCCCTGACACGCCGGGAGCACTTGGCGATCTTGGTGCGTCACTGTTCAAAGAGGGCATATCGGTAACCACGCTTGGGCTTGGCCTGGGTTACAACGAAGATCTGATGAGCCAACTGGCTCAACGCAGCGACGGCAACCACGCCTTCGTCGAGCATCCCAAAGACCTGGTAAAGATCTTCAATTATGAGTTTGGCGATGTCCTTTCAGTCGTGGCGCAGGAGGTCGTGGTCACAATCAGCTGCAAGGAAGGCATACGCCCCGTCAAAGTGCTTGGGCGGCAGGCCGACATCACCGGCCAGGACGTCGTCACCGCCATCAACCAGATCTACAGCAAGCAGGAGAAATACCTGATGCTCGAGATTGAAGTGCCCGGGGGGGCAGTGGATCATTCTCGTGACGTGGCCAGCGTCAACGTTTCCTATGCCAACATGGAAACCAAGACAACCGACGACCTGGCCAGCACCGTGGGCGTGCGTTTCAGCGAATCCGAGAAGCAGGTTGTCGAGAAGCGTGACAAAGTCGTGCTGGAGGCAGCGGTCATGCAGGTCGCCGCAGAGCGTAATGACTTGGCAACCGAGTTACGCGACAAGGGCAAACTCGAAGAAGCCCGTCAACTCCTCATCATGAACGCCGGATACTTGCAGGAACAGGCTGAGGATCTCGACTCCCAGCAACTGGATGACTACGCAGGCGAGAATACAAAGGACTCTCAGAACCTGGCTCCCGGCCTCTGGAGAGGGAGGCGGAAGCAGATGCGCGACTCACAATACAAGGTCCAACAGCAGCGGACGTACTAGCGTTGCCGCGATGCGGCCACGGTGCAGAACACGCATCCCGGTATTCCGGGAGCGTGTGCCACCCATTAGTCTTGAATCCCAAACCAACAACCCAGTACCCTCAAGCCAATGAAGAAGCGACTCATCCTTATCCTGGGCCTGATCGTCCTGCTCCCCCTGGCGGTCCTCATTGGGTTTGGTGTCATGCTGGCTCAACAGGAAAAGGAACGGGCCAGGGCCCGCTATGAGCAAGTCCTCTCAGGACGGCTGTCGGACATCAACAACGGCATAGCCAAACTGGTTGATGCAAGGGAGCGTGAGTTGCTGCAGGCCCTGGCGATTCCGTCGCTCACGGTTAATGACATTCGTGAGCGGGGGCGTACGCAACGTCTGCTACGACAGATCTTCGCGATCGCGCCCGATGGAAGCCTGATCTACCCGAACCGCAACGACTCCCTCACAAACAGGGAACGCTCATTTCTTGAGCGAACTACTTCCCTGTGGGAAAACGGCGAGTCCTTCTGGTCACCCACTGAGGTCGCGCAGAAAGGAAAACTGAAGCGGGTGCGCAACTACGGCTGGCACGCCTGGTTCTGGGGGGAAGGACTGCATCTCATCTTCTGGGTACGGCAGCCGTCCGGACATATCGTTGGCGCTGAGGTCGCACGGGCCGCCATCATGGCCGATGTCATCGGCCAGCTTCCCGTGGCCGACTACTCCCGTACGCCGCTACCGCAGGGACGCATCGTTCTTGTGGATGCCCAAAACCGTCCACTATACCAGTGGGGAGCCTTCAGTCCTCCCGTGGGTGTCGGCCCTGCGGTCGACCAGCCCCTGCCCTCCCCCCTGTCGGCATGGGCGTTCCACTACTACGTCCCCGAGAACGGCAGTGGCGGCGCCCTCGGACGCAGCGCCATGTTCAACATCGTGACGGGACTGACCGCCCTGGCGCTCTCCCTCGTTGCGCTCGCAGTCTACTTCTACCGGGAAAGTTCACGCGATATGCGAGAGGCCTCTCGCCGCGTCACCTTCGTCAACCAGGTCTCCCACGAGCTCAAGACGCCTCTCACCAATATCCGCATGTATGCCGAACTCCTGGAAAATCGGATCCCTGACGATGATGATCGGACTCGGAACTATCTCGACGTCCTGATCTCGGAAACGCGGCGGCTCAGCCGCCTCATCACCAACGTCCTTACCTTTGCGATGCAACGCCGAGGAAAACTGAAACTCCGGCCCCAGCCAGCCGTTGTGGATGACGTCATTGCGTCCGTTGTGGCTTCCTTCGGCCCGGCGATGGCGACCATGGGGATTGACGTCGTCCTTGAGGGTGAGGCCCTCAAACAGGTCGAACTTGATGTTGATCTTCTGGAGCAGATTCTTGGCAATCTTATCAACAACGTTGAGAAGTATGCCACGAATGCCACGATCTTGCGCATCAACCGCAGCCAGGACGCTGCCGTCACAACCATCACGGTATCCGATGACGGTGCCGGCATTCCCGAGGACCAGCGCGAGAGTGTATTCCTTCCTTTCGTCCGACTGAGCAACAAGCTGAGCGATGGCGTTTCCGGCACGGGCATTGGCCTGGCGATTGCGCGCCAACTGGCATGCTTGCACGGGGGAACTCTCCGCCTTCTGCCATCGGAGCGTGGAGCAACATTTGAACTGACCCTTAACACGCCGGAGGCTTAGCCATGAAAATTCTCGTCGCGGAAGACGATAGGCTCACTCGCCAGGGACTGCTGGATATCTTTGAGGACGAGGGATACGAAACCGTGGCCGCCGCCAACGGCAAGGAGGCCCTGGCACGTTTCGTTGAGACCCAACCGGATGTGGTCTGTCTCGACATCATGATGCCTGACATCAGCGGATATGACGTCTGTCGCGAAATCCGGCGCAGCCATGAAGACGTACCGATTCTCTTCATTAGCGCCAAGTCCGAAGAAATCGACAAGGTGCTGGGACTGGAGATCGGTGCTGATGATTACATTGTGAAGCCGTTCGGGGTCAAAGAGGTGATCGCCCGTATCCGGGCCGTGACGCGCCGGCAGGCACGGACCCAGAAGTCGACCGACAACACGTTCACGATTGGGGACCTGGAGGTCCACGCGGATGAATTGCGTGCCAAGCGGGGCGACGCTGTGATCGAGCTCAGCTTGCGCGATGTCGGCATCCTGAGACTGTTCGCGGAGAACAAGGGAAAGGTGCTTGATCGAGACACAATCTTCAATGCCTGCTGGGGTCTCAACTACATGCCCAATAGCCGCACGCTGGATCAGCACATCTCGCAGCTCCGCAAACGTGTTGAGCTCGACCCCAAGCACCCCGCCATCATCACCACGGTCCACAATGCCGGTTACCGCTATGATGGGTAGCGGTTGAGGAGTACTCCTACGGGGAGCAGCTCGCGTTCAACCGGTCACTCCCGAGCCAGCAGCACGATACACTGCAAGCAGTCATGTACCGCGTTCAGCACAGCCGTGCTTGAGACCGTTGCTCCCGTGATGCCATCGAAGTCATGCCAGATTCGCCATTCGTCCTTGAGCGTCTTGCCGGTGAAGGGTTTGAGAAAGGAAGGTTGCGTAATACCACGGCCATATTTCTCGCTCTGCTGCAGAATCCGCACGCGCACAACCTCAAAAGCGGAATCGCACGTGACCAGCAGACTGATCGGCGCATGCTTGCCCATCGTACGCCATTGGCCCGCATAGCCGACTTCACCAGAGTCTGCCACGAGAGAGAAGAGACTCCAGGCGCGCGGGATATAGGCCTTCCTGCGCACCCGATTGCGCAGTTCATCACGCTGCTCTTCTTCCAGGGCCACGCGTTTCTCAGTTACCGCATGGCCAGGCATCATCGCTTTCAAGGCGGTTTCGAGCTCATTCCCTATCGCCCATGATGACGAGAGAGTAAGCCATAAGAGCCCGATGCCCGCCGCCGCTCTAAAACTCATAGCCCACCCCTAGATTGAACCCATCCTGGTCTTTTCCGCCGGCATTGCTCTGCCACTGGTAGTCAGCCTTGAAAACGACCTGCTCATGCGGCCACCAGTTGACCCCGCAGTCCCACTGCTCCTTCTTGCTGGCGGATGCGTCACTACCTGCGCGATTGTCCCACTCATTGTAGCGTATGAACAGACCGAGCTCAGGGATCGGGCGCACAGAAGGCTCCACGTACCAACCGTACTGGCGGTCCGCATCGACAGATTCCGGTCCGGCACCGTCAAGAGACCAGTCCGCGTAGAGCGCCCGCAATTGGAATGGTCCCTTCCGAATATCGGCATGGACGTCGCCAAGCCATGCGTGACCGGCTTCGGGGTCACTGCCCTGCGTAACGTTGGCCTGGTACTGAATCGCACCACCAAGCGATACGCCTGCGCCCATCCAGCCCAGGGCCAGCGTGCCGGCCCCGTCATGGGCGTCCGCTTTGGCAACCTTCTGTCTGCCACTGCGCACCGCGTAGGTGGATCCCGTTGACGTGTTCAGTCCCGAATGGAAAGCGGCCGCGTAGCGCCAGCCGCCGCCAAGCGCACCAACCGCGCCGATGCCGGCTTCCCACCACGTCGTCGGCAGAATGTACTTCTCCACCGGATTGCGCTCCACACCGTAGAAGCGGGGAGGCTCATGGTTCAGGTTCAAATGGCCCACCGGTACCAGGAAGAGACCAGCCCTTACACTCTGGCTGTCCGAAACATCAAGCTCGACGTAGGCCTGTTCCAGCTCGATCTCGCCCGGTTTGCCATCTCCCGCAAGGGAGTGCTCGAGTTCCAGCTCGGACATGAAGCGCAGGTTCTCCCGGAAGTCATACCCCACGAAGAGTACGAATCGATGGAAGTCGATTTCACCTTTGTCCGAGGCCCCACCGGAACCGTTCAGATTGTTGTAATGAAGCTCTCCATACCCACCGATGTGAACCTGCGACAAGCCGCTGCTCTGCCCCGAGTTCTCCCTCAGTTCCAGAACTTCCGCTTCAAGAAGCGCAAGTCGGTCCGTCACGCTCTGCTCTGTTGCCCCCATCGCCGTTACGACAGAAAAGCACCCACCGACAATCCCGAAAACAACACCCGCTACACCAAATCTCATGACCAACGCTCCTCTTCTAAATGTTTGAGGAGCCAAACAATACGAAGATCCGCTGGGAAGTCAACAGCCAAAACAACCACGCAGTGGCACTCCGCATGACAAGTCTGTATTGGCGGTAGATCCCTGAACAGCTTTTCGCTTCCCCCACTCCCGAATTAGGCATACGCTGGCTCTTTGTTCGGACTTTCAGAGGAACTTCTGCATGGATCTTGCTGACCTGCTACTACGCGTTGTCCTGGGACTGGTGATTGGCTTCTGCATTGGCCTCACCGGGGTTGGCGGCGGCGTACTCGTGCTTCCGGCGTTGACACTCCTGCTGAGGATGAACGCCGTGATGGCGGTTGGCACGGCTAGCCTCTATGCATTTCTGACGAAGATTTCCGCCACCTTTCACCATGCCAAGCTGAAGACCATCGACTGGACGCTCTCCCTTCTGTTCCTGGCCGGGGCCATACCCGTCAACTTCCTGGTGGCGCGCTGGATTGCCGGACAGGGAGCCAACGAGGAGTTTACGGCCGCCCTGAAGACGTTTATTACGGGAATGGTCTTCTTCTGCGTTGCGATGATGGTCTTCAACCTGGCGAGGAAGATCCTCGCCCAGAAGAAGGGCGACACCAATGAACAACTTTCGGACCGTATCGCCAAACTCCCTATCTTGCGACGAACGTTGGCCGTGGTGCTGGGAGGCGTCGTGGGAGCCCTGATCGGGGCCACCTCGATTGGCGGCGGCGTGCTGATCGTGCCCATGCTTATGATTCTGTTCGGGCTGGAAGCGCGACAGACGGTCGGAAGCTCCATCTTCATTGCCGTTATGCTGACCCTCGTCACGGCGATCAGCTACTTCTCGGGCGAGAACTCCATGGATGCCATGACGGCGATCGTCATGGCTGTCGGATCGCTTGTCGGGGTCCCGTTCGGCAGCAAGCTCTCCGTCAAGATGCCGGAGAAACTGCTGCAAGTTGTCGTGATCGGCATCATTCTTATTGCAGCCGTGATGATGCTCGTTAATGGTGGCAGTCACTGATCGGAGGTAGGTGATGAGAAGGCGGCGAGTAGAACCCGTCCAGCCGGTTCGACGGCATAAACCCCGGCACTCCCAGAAGGCAGGACTCCCCCCCGGTTCACCGGTGTTTCTCGGCAAACAGCGGGTCGATGACGTCCGCATCTCCGTAATCGACTATGAAGATGGTGAGGTAAGCGAAGCAACCCTCGAGACACCGGAAGCCTGTCGTCCCTATCTTGGCAGAGATTCCGTGACATGGATTAATGTTGCCGGTCTGCACGACGCGGAGCTCCTCAGTGAGCTGGGTGAGATTCTCGCTATCCATCCACTTGTCCTGGAAGACATTCTCAACACGGGACAGCGACCCAAATTCGGCAACCATGGCTCCTATATCTTCTGCGTCGTCAAAATGCTGTACAGGGGCAAAAACGACGGCGATATCATTTCTGAACAGGTCAGTTTCATACTTGCCAAAGGACACCTTGTGACGTTCCAGGAAGTGGAAGGCGATGTGTTTGGGCTGATCCGGGACCGCATTCGTGATGGGCAGGGGCGGATTCGTAAGATGGGATGCGATTACCTCGCCTACGCCCTGCTCGATGCCATCGTCGACAACTATTTCGTCGTATTGGAGGATATCGGTGACCGTATTGAGGCGTTGCAGGACCAGGTCCTGGCGCGACCTGAGCCGCGCGCTCTGCATGCCATCCACCAGCTCAAACGTGACATGATCTTCATGCGCAAGAACCTGTGGCCGCTGCGGGAGCTCGTCAGTAATCTCGAGCACTCTGAGAGTGATCTCATCAGCAAAGACCTGACACCGTACCTTCGTGATCTCTACGAGCACGTCTACCAGGTAATCGACACCGTTGAGACGTGGCGGGACATGCTCTCGGGAGCCCTGGACATCTACATGACCGGCGTCAGCAACCGCATGAACGAAGTTATGAAGGTCCTTACCGTCATTGCCACCATCTTCATTCCCCTGACGTTCGTCGCCGGCATCTATGGTATGAACTTCCAACACATGCCGGAGCTCGCCTGGCGATACGCCTACCCAACCGTATGGGCCATCATGATCGCCATCGGCCTCGGCATGGCGCTCTTCTTCAAGCGCAAGAAATGGTGGTAGCCGGGAGATGTGGAGTGTTGAGGGTGAAGTGTTGAGAGTTGAGGAGAGCGGGAAGGAGCTCCCTCCTCTCATCCATTCACCATGAACAGACGTACCGGTGTGCAAGTAGTCCTACGCCATGTAACCAGTGAGGCGCTCTCTCAGCCGCTCAGGGCACCCGCGAGGCGCCCACAAAAACTGGACGTTTCGTAGCCTTGATTCTTGTTCACCCCCCCGGTGACTCAAGTGGCTCGGATGATCACCGTGGGAAAGGCCCACGAAATGGGCTCGAAAGCGTTGTTCGAGCAGAAGAGCGGGTCCCCACTTGGGGTATTGCTCCTTAACCGGCCAATCGAGGCTAGATCAACGCTTCGCTCCCAACCAAGCTACCAGCAAAGCACCAACTGCACGTCAGCCTTACAGATGCTCGCCCTTCTTGAGCCAAGCATGGCCCTGTTCGGTCAGTGGGTACTTCTGGAGTCGACTATTGGGTTTGTCGGGGATGGTCATCTCGACTGCACCGGATGCCAATGCCGGTGCGATGTAATGCTCGCGTAGGTGCGCCCGGTCCTTGAGTTGCAGCTTTTCACGTGTCTCTGCATTGCCCAGTAGACCGCTCGCGTTGAGCAGTTGCATCAACGTGGCGACTGGTGGGGTGACTGGTGGGGTCTCGTCCTTGCCACTGCCGAACATGTCCCTCATCAGGTCGGATGCCATGTCCACTTCCTTGTCCAGGCCGGGAATGAAGAGGTCAAATGCCTTCCGCGCTCGGTCGTTCTTCATCACCGGGGCCGGGTGCACATCGTCAATGAGAGCGTGAGGCACGTCGAAAAGCAGCCGGAGAAATACGGAAGTGCTTGCGAAACGCCGTCGAAAAGTAGCTGCGATCGCCAAAGCCGCATTCTTCGGCCACACGCTCAATGGACTTATCGCCCGTTTCGAGCAGCAGGCAGGCCTGGTCCAAACGTTTGTGCAAGTAGTAGGCTTGGGGCGAGCGCCCCATCACTTGCTTAAAGCGCCGAATGAAAGCCGTGGGAGCCATATGTGCCATTTCGGAAAATTGGCGGTTCGAGAGCTTCTCGCCGAGGCGGGCGTCCATGGCTCGCAGCACCCGAACGATGCGCTGATCCGCTATGGGTTCGCGCCACACATCACCTGGAAGCTGAAGGAATACGCCGCTGATAACCTGCGTGAGAAGCAGGATCTGCCTCCTGCGATCATCTTTTGACAACGCGCAGGCTTCCTTCAATTGTTCAACCAACTCTGGGGCAGCCCTTACCGTGTAGAGCCCAGAGACGGCGGCCCCGAACGGTTCTAACAGCTCAAAATGCACGTCCATGTGTTCGGTCGGTTCGCGCAGGCTGACACTGAAATCCGTGTGGGGTGCCACGAGTACGAAACGCTCAGGACCGAGCTCGACTTCACCGTCTGCCGTGGAAACGGAAGCCGCCTCGCGGTCGTTCCACCAGAGTCGCCAGAAGGGACGTTTCGGAACCAGCACCCCCCAGCCTTTGAGACGGTGCTGTTTGCAGACAAAATACTGAAGTTCAAACAGCATGGTATTCCACCTTCCTAAGCGGCCGCAATGAATCCGAGTTAGTATTTCAAACACGACGGGTAGCTGCAAGCATAGATAAACTGTGATCAAGTGTTAGAATACCCGTGTTCAGATGTAAGCCCCAGCTCGCGGAACGGACACAAGGAACAGCGTGATCGCAGGAGGAATGGTGACCTTAACGAAACAGACAGATGACATCCGGGCTGCCAGGTCCGCTGCACCGGTCCGCACAACGCGCCTGATGAACAGCGGGTGGCGCTTCCACAAGGGCAGCCTGAAGGGAGCGGAAGCACCGGACGTTGACGACTCGGGGTGGACCTCCGTCGACCTGCCTCACACGGCAAGCATGCCCTACTGGAATGATATGACCGAGGTATGGGAGGGCGACACCTGGTACCGCAAGACGTTCGCCGCGCCGGGAGACTGGCAGGACCTGTGCGTGTATGCAGATTTCGAGGGAGCCTTCCAGCATGCCTGGGTCTATCTCAACGGGGAGCTGCTTGGCGAGAACAAGGGCGGATACACCGGCTTTCAAGTTGACATGACCCCTGCCCTGCGCTTCGGCGAGGAGAATGTCCTGACCGTCCGCGTTCAGAACGGGTGGGATGCGCAGATCGCCCCGCGCGCGGGTGACAGTATCTTTATGAACGGACTGAACCGGAATGTGCGGTTCGTAACGACACAACCCCAACACGTGGACTGGTTCGGACAGGCGATCACCACGCCCGAGGTCAGCCGGAATGCGGCCCGCCTGCAGGTCAGGTCGGAGATTCGGAACCGTGGCACAGAAACCGTGCCCTGTGAGGTCTGCGTGGATGTCATGGATGCAGACGGCAACGTTGTGTCCCATGCTACCGGCACAGCCACGCTGAGACCAGATGGCGTTACCCCCCTAACCCTGAATCCGCCGGCCATAAGCGAACCGAAGCTCTGGTCGCCGAAATCCCCCTATCTCTACCAGGTCAGGACCCGCATCTTCCGGGACGGGGATCTCTTGGACGAGGTCTGCGAACGATGGGGCATCCGCTGGTTCGAGTTCAGTCGGGAGCAGGGGTTCTTTCTGAACGGTGAGCCCTACTACCTGTGGGGCTACAACGTGCACGAGGACCGCGCCGGCTGGGGATTCTCCGGCACAGACGCCGGCATGTATCGCGACATGAAGCTCATGAAGGAAGCCGGGGCGAACGTCATTCGCGCCTGCCACAACCCCCACCCCCGGGCCTTCTACCGGGCCTGCGACCAACTCGGGTTACTGGTGTGGGACGAACTGCACTTCTGGGGACGCGGCGGATTCGAGGGCGGCGAGGATGGGGCCTATATGGCGGAAGCTTATCCCATCGAGGAGAGCGACCGACCGGACTTTGACAAGAATCTAAAGGACAACCTGCGCACGATGATCCGCGAGCATCGCAACCATCCCTGCATCATTGCGTGGAGCCTTGGCAACGAGACCGTCATGCAGATGAAGGAGCCGCTGTTGTCAGAGGCCCGTCGCATGTTCCATGAGCTACACGACCTGGCCAAAGCGCTGGACCCCACCCGCCCGCCCGGCGTCGGCAACGTGTTGCCCCTGGAGGGCATTGCCGACATCAACGGGTTCAACGGCAGCAGGCCGAAAGAGGACCCCATGGGCGAGATACCCATCGTAACCAGCGAGTATCACTTCGGGCATGAGCCGCCTCGCATGCCCTGGCGATGTGGAGTCATCGCCTGGTCGGGTATTGCGTACGGTACGCACTGTAAGAACAAGCAAACTGGCGAGAGCTTCGGAAGGAAGTTTGGTCTATACGATTACCATCGTCTACTGAAGCGCGAACACGCATCCTACCACCCGGACGGGTTCACTCCCCCACTCCATGGCACCCCGGCCGAACTCGGGCTGACAGCGGACAAGCTGGAGGTACGCACTGACGGTTCAGATGACACACAGCTTATCATTACGGTGCTCGATGCAGATGGGAACTGGGTTGACGAGACGGTGTCCATCACGATGAAGGTCGTCTCCGGGCCTGGCCTGCTACCCACCGGGCGCGAGTGGGAAACCGACACCTCACATATCGGCCGCCAGGCCATCGAGATGCGCCTGCGTAAACCGGGCACGGCCGTGGTTGAAGTCACCTCCCCCGGCCTCGCACCGGCACGCATCGAGATCCTTGGTCTGAAGTAGCAGTTCCGTTCGGCACCCACCTGTGCACGCCCTGACACCTGTGCGCTCATTTGCTTCCCTTGTAGTTTGGGTTCGGCGTCGGGAATGTGGCCCGGGTCTCCTTTTGCCATGCTTTCAGATCCGCGAGCATCTTGGCTGCCCGATGCGGATGCACCCGTGCCAGGTCGTGCTGCTCACCAATGTCCTGCTTGATGTTATAGAGCTCCACGAGACCATCCTCGAAGAACTCGATCAGCTTCCAGTCGCCTTTCCGGGTCGCGCCATCCGGGCGTCCGCCGAGGCCACCGGAATAGTGCGGGTAGTGCCAGTAGATCGCGTCGCGGTTCAGCCCTTCTTGCTGCACGTCTATTCGACCGCCGGCTTCAAGGAGACAATATTTCCACTCATATCGGAGATAAAGATCCTATCGTTTGCCGCAGCCATACCGTCAAAGACAGCGGGGGAATCGAGTTGAGTCTCGGATATCAGCTTCCCGTTTTCAGCCGAGACAACGATGAATTTTGCCCCGAGCTCCCCTCTTGCAGCCTTTTCCTTCTGATAGAGTTCGCCCAGCTCAAACGTTTCCTGTTGCATGCTGATAAGAGCAACCGCATCGTATTCGTCAATAACTTCGGGGAAACCCACTGCGCATACCAGGTCGCCCTTTCCTGGATCACGGCTCTTTCCCGCCAGCATTGCCCGTACATACAAATCTATTGATTTTGCCCATACCTTCTCAGGCACACTGGCAACTTTCCGTGCTATGTGCGGGCCGCCTCGCCTATCCTTCTTTCTGCTGTTCTTGAAATACGTTTCGTATGGAATCGAATCAGGATTCTTTGAAGTGGCAAACAGGTGCATGAATGGTTCTTTGCCTTCGTTGTAGAATTGTCTGCCATATCCGTAGACCCGGTCTTCTGACAAACAGAGTATCTGCCCTGAAGGGTTGACAAATGTGGGAATCGGGAACCCCCAGCACCCGCCCAGGGAATCGTTACCATACATCCATACCGAACGGTGCATTTCAGAATCATCCAGAAACCCGATGGTTGAGAAGAGATGGAGATTCTTGTCGTTAGGACGCTTCTTCATCGGCTTTGCATCTTTCCCGCCAGCCGAGAACAAATCCCCTTTATATGTATACAACTTCCTTTGCGGGTAATAGATCTCCCGCCGTGTTCCATCGAGGTTGAAAGGTTGCGTTCCCATATAGATTGTACCGTCGGTGTATGAGAGAACATCGGGTAATCCTGCCGGGAGGTCAGGCGGCCACTCCCTTCCTTCCTGAATATGCTTTCCGGTTGCCGGGTCCAACTCGTTCAACACGTCTTCGGCCAGCTTCTCTCCCGTTTCAGCATCCAGCACCATTGAACGCATCCCACCGTCAAGAAACACAGAACGACCGACAATGCAGTAAACCCTTCCCCTTTTCGTTCTAGCATCAGGAAGCACAAGAACACTACCGTTCACGGGCCATACCGATTCCACGTTCTCGCAACTGATTATCCTGCGGTCCAACGGAGCGGCCCGGTACTTCCAGGCCAGCTTCCCATCCGCTATGTTCAGGCAGTATACCCAACCGTCCCGGCAACCGAAGATTGCGCTCTTCTTCCAGATCGTCGGTGGAGAATCCACGATTCCGCCAGCTTGAAAACGCCACTTGACCTTGCCGTTTCGTTCATCAAGAGCATAGACGGCATGCTCATCGCAGGCTCCAACGCATACGATTCCTTCTGCAATCACCGGCTGAGTCAGTTTTCCGCCGATCCGGGTTTTCCAGTCAGGAGCATAAGAGCCACTCAGTGCCGTTGCTGCAAAGGCATGCCTGTCAGGAGCTCCACGAAAGGTGGGCCAATCGGTGGTGGATGATTCGGGATGCGAGATGCGAGATGCGAGATGCGAGATCGGGGCCTTCGTAGGCCGGGAAACCTTCCCGGCCGTCCCGGGTTCCTCTTGCCCTGCTCGGACGGGAAGATTTCCCGTCCTACCCCTCCCGCTGACCAAGCGACCGGCTTGTGGAATTGTCTCAGGCAGCCGTCGTGTCGGCGAATCATCCGCCAGTGCATTGAGACCCTTGATCTTTGAATTGATAAAGCAGGTGCAGACGCTGGGGGTATTGTACAAGAGGCCATTGGCCGGCATTACCCCGTAGCGACAAGCGCCACGCAGCCAGTAATTGTGGTCCCACTTGCCGGTGGTCACATCAAAGATGTCTATACCCGTCCGGCCGGTGAATATATAGCGTTCCGTTGCTCTGTTGCGATAGCAACGGGCATGCGGCATATGCTTGCTTCTATCCCCCACAAACTCGCGGCCAACCTTTCCGGTTTTGAAATCAAGCCCGACATAGTCCCCGGTGTCATGCGAATTATCAATGGCACCATGCCAGAGAAGTCCGTCGGCAATCAGCATATCCTGAGTGACGAAAATACCATCCTGGGAGTGAGGGGCTTGCCACAACACGCTTCCTGTTCCGGTATCAAGAGCGGTGATCTTGTTCTTCCATGGTGACTTGTAACCAGGGCCTTTTCCCGGGTAGGCAGTACCACAGGCAAACAAGAGCACACCATCTTTCAGGACCATGTTGACGCCGCTGTACGTCTGGAGGGAGCTGTAATAGCCAATCGGCTCTGAACGCCAGATTTCTTTGCCGTCTTTACGATCCATAGCCACGATAGAAGTACCATCATGGATAAAGACGCCATCCCTTCCTGCAGTAAGGCTTAATGGAAGTATAGCTTTGAACGCTTTTTCCCAAATGACTTCGCCGGTTCCTGCATCCAGGGCCATCAGCTTACGGGGATCCGCCGCCATCGGGATTCTCTTCATACCTTCCATAGTCTGGTATGCGTGTCTCACGCTGTTGCCATCAGATGTATTGATTGCGCAGTACAACGTAGAATCGTACAGAATCAGCTCTTCAGTATTGGCGGTCTGCTTATTCTGCCAAACGTCGTCCCCGGTCCTACTATCCATAGCACGTACCGGCTCATTGTACCCAAGCGTTGCGAAGACGAGATCCTCCTGCGCAACCATTCGATGCCCTAGATTGGCAAAACTGTTCTTTATATTCCCGATCTGCATCAATAGGGTCTGTGGCAGCGGTTTGCGCCAGAGCACCTTCCCGTTAAAGCCATCCCTGGCAACAAGATTCCATTTCGAAGGCAACGAGAGAAACGCGGTCGAACCTTCATCCACCATGTAGAAAATTCGTCCGCCAGCTGATACCATTGCAAGGAAGCTGCTGTTGCCGTCGTGACTTCGGCTGAAACGCGGGTTTCCTCTCCACTGAAGATGCCTGGGAGACCCAGCCTTCAAATCCTCTGAAACCCCGGTGTTCCCCGCGTCGTAAAGGTTGTGCGGCCAGTCATCAATCTCAGGCGGCACGGGTTTAGTTACCACTTTCCCATGAACGAGAGCTGCTCCCCTGGGAGTAAGGGCTCTCAGGATCTCTCCTTCAGCAATCTTGATGTTTCCTGCTCCAATCAGCAGGTTGACGGCATTGTCAACAAAAGGAATGCTCTTGCCATCAAAGAGTGAGAGGGTAACTTTCCCGGCCAAGCCATTCTTCGAAATGGCAGCCTGTGTTCTCACCAAATCAGCTTTGTCCGTGAACAGCCCATGAAGAAGAAAACGTTCGCGATCAATCGCCTGCGCGACTTCGGCGAGATCCTTCGTATTCACACAAACAATCAAACCTCCGGGACAATGGCTGTCCTTAATGAATTTGTGGTTAGGCGTCATCTCGTACTTAGGGTTCAATTCGGTCGGCACCGGTGCGTCCATCTCCCTGCGCCATGCCTTGAGCAGGTCATGAAGCTCGCGGACTTTCTCCGGGTGCCTCACAGCCAGATTGTTCTTCTCACCGAGATCATCCTTGAGGTTGAACAGCTCCAGCGAACCATCCTCAAAATACTCCTGCAATTTCCAGTCGCCATACCGAATAGCAGAGCCCGGGCGGGTGCGGAACAGCGGATCCCTGGTCTCTTCGTTCCCGGCCTGCAGGTAGATCGGGAAGTGCCAGTAGAGCGCACGATCCCTGATCGGTCCGGTTCCGGTCAGCAGCGGCATCAGACTGACACCGTCGAGCACCTTGCCGTCAGGGACACGCGCACTGGCGGCATCCAGAAAGGTTGGATAGAAGTCGATGCCGATAACCGGAACGCTGCATTCGCTCCCCGGCTTGATCTTGCCGGGCCAGCGCACGATGAGCGGTTCCCGGATACCACCTTCATAATACGAACCCTTGCCCGCGCGCAGCGGCCACTGCTTGCTGAGCTCGAACACACCGCCGTTGTCGGAGGTGAACAGCACCAGCGTTTTCTCAGCGAGGCCTAACTCGTCGAGCACCTGCATGATCCGGCCAACGTTCTCATCCAAGCTGTGGATCATGCCGGCAAAGGTCGGATCGTTGTGCGCCTCGGTGCGGGGCTTCTTGCTGTAGCGCTGGACCAATTCAGGCTTTGCCTCATTCGGTCCGTGAACCGCGAATGTGGCCAGGTGCATGAAGAACGGCACGGCTCTGTGCTTTTTGATAAAGGCAATGGCCTCTGTTCCCAATCGGTCGGTGAGCTGCTCGCCCTCTTCTTCCTGTACACAGTTCGGATAGTTGTAGGGGCTCAAATACTTCCCCCGGTACGGCCCGCCATCGCGGCTGCCGCCGATGTTGATGTCGAAGCCCTGGGTGCGCGGGTCCTCACCCAGATGCCACTTGCCAAGATGAATGGTGGCGTAGCCGGTCGCTTTCAGAGCTTCTGCGATGGTCATAAAGCGTTCGTCGAGCAGCGTCGTATTCTTGGTGGGAATCAGTTTGCGATCCTTTGCCTTGCCGCGATCAGAGCCTCCCACCGTATAAACACCGTGCCGGGGCGTGTACATTCCGCTCATACAAGCAGCACGGCTGGGCGCACAGTTTGCCGCAGGCGCGTAGGCGTCGGTAAACCGCATGCCCTGCTGTGCAAGTCTGTCAATATTGGGCGTCTCGTAGTAGCTACTTCCCTGACAGGAGAGGTCCGCCCAACCCAAATCATCCGCATTGATGTAGATGATGTTGGGCTTCTCGCCAGCGCATATGGATGAGACCCATGTACCCATGGCCACGCACATCACGAGACCAATAGCTGATCGGTGCTTCTTCATTGCCAACATCCCTTCGCTGTAATAGGCGGAACAGAACTGCCCCCCTCGCTCGGGCACGCAGACTCTATTCCTGCAATATTGGGGGGTGGCGTCTTCTCGAATCGGAATGTGAAGACATCGCCGGGTTTCGTCTGCAAAGTCGCCATTCCTTCATTATCAATGGGGAGCTTCTCACCGTTAGCATAAATTGTTTTCCACGGGCTGAGTAACTGGAGCTTTCGATCCGCCACACTCTCAATCGTGGCACACACCACCCCGCCATCCTTGAATTCGGCCGACACGATAAAACCGCCCTGGGCCCGAAAGCGGCTGAACGACGCATCCTTATCCTTCGGCCAGCAGGGAAAGAGGCGGATCTTGTTTTCGACGCTCTGCAGCAAAAGCTCATTAACGAAGCCCGCGATGCCGATCATCTCCGGCATATAGACCGCGTGACCATGCCCCACCCACTCAAACAGGCCATTGGGCCTTTCACGTGTCTCAAACCAGGCTTTAAGCTTATCGGTCGCATCGAGCATGGAGAGGCGTGCCCGTGCGATATTGAGCATGACGTGGGCATTGGCGTCACGAAACAGTAGCGCATCAATCGTGCGGCGATAGAGCGCCTTTGTGGCCTCATCATCGAACCAGGTGACCTGGTCACAGGGAAAGACGGGAGATGCAGGGACTGTGATATTGTGCTTCTTGATATCCCCGACTTCACAGCCGACCCAGTCGACAACGATATGTTCACCACCAACAGTCGGCGCCGTTGGATAATCAGGGAGCAGGTTCTTGAGTTCTCTGCACTCCTTAAGAAGTTCACGATCTCTGTTCAAGACCGTAGCGGCCTCGATCATAGCCTCGAAGGTGTAGTGCACGTAAGCAATATCGAAGGGACAGTTGTAGATCCCGGGCGCACCGTGCTCCGGGCTGTAGGAGGGGCCAAGTTTGATCTTGTCGTTTTCGTCACGCTTGCAGAGGCCCATGAAGTTGACATAGAACCGCGCTGTCTCACGGAGGTAGGGATATATCTTCTTCTCCATGTAAGCGACGTCCTGGTCATAGAGGTACTTCTGCCACATGCTCTGCAGTGTCATGCCCTGCAGGCCGATGGTCAGCCCCCAGGGCAGGAGCGAAAGCTGGCGTTGATTGACACTCTTACAGTCCGCCGGATCGGGCTCATGCAGAAACGATGAGATGGGGAGATGCACGCCTTCGATGCCATAGGTCTCCATGGCAAGGTTCTTATACCGGGGAATCATGCGGTTGTTGTAAGAGATCCATGGATCTACCAGCTCCGGATGATTCATGCCCGGCAACGGCATATAGGCCTGCCAGGTATTGTAATTGTGATGAAAGTCGGCATGCCAGGGCGTAAGATCAATGACCAGAGGCGGCATGATGCCAACCGGTGCCGTATCAGGCCGACAGAGCGTGCCGGCAAAATAGCGCATACGATACCACCAGCGCTGCAGATCGGGATCACCCAACCGAATCCCGCTGCGGCTCCAGAACGCCTGCCAGTCCTGCTCATGACGTTTCACCAGCACTGTTTCTGTCTCGGCGACCGTTTTCCCTGCGAGGGCGATGGCTTCTTTGAGAACATCGCCGTCAGGAAGATCATAGGAACTGACCAGGGAAACGGCCTTGAGCTCTCCTTTGGAAGCCACCGCCACGGCATACTCCATGCCCTTGTAGTCGATATCCCCGGGCATCTTCATCCGCAGCCAGTTCACTCCGTCCGTAATGCCGGTTTCGGCTGGCGGCAGAGTTTCAGCCTCAATTTCCTCCAGCTCCACCGCATGGGGGCTTTTCACGAGAAGGACGTTGCGGCCGTAGAGGACGCGCAGCTGGGTCCGGGGCGTATCCTGGGTGCCGATCGTCACAACGGCCTTTTCCAGATTGAGATCTCCACGGAACGGCTGAGGCACAGGCCCCAGACGCACGCCCACCGCACAGCGGGGCTGTGGATAGAGTTTCTTCCAGCTCGGTCCCCCTCCCCGTTTCCCCGTCACCGTCCCTGCGGCGATGTCCACCTTTGGCATCGGACCATCCTCAGACGTATCCACACGCGCATCCCAGATGTCATTCTTGGTCATTCGCAAGAACTGCTCGCCATCCCGCTCCCAAACCAGGCCATAGAGGTCGCCATTGCCAATAATCAGCCCCTCTCGGCAACCATCTTTCATCTCCGTCAGCGTTACGGCGGCTTCCTGTAATGCAGCGCGAAAGGGAATGTCGGCTCCAGCGAACGAGGGCTGGATAGCGCCTACCGTAATAGCAGCGGAAACAGCAATATCAATGGGCTTCTTCATGGTGCCTTCTTCTGAATGGTGATCCGATTCACAACATCCCTGACCTTGATTCGGGAAGAGAGCCAGGTGTCAGGGGACTGCGGCGCACTCACGCTGAAAGTGTTCTGCCCCGACAAGGCCTTGAGAGCGTCCTCCACCGTCACAGACAGGTCCTTCACGAAGTTCCAATTCGCGTCGTAGACCTTCGCCAAGTTTCCATCTGCATAGACCAGGTAGTTGTCATAGGGAACGGTGCCGGTGACGCTTGCTTTCACGTCGTTGAAGCTCAATACCGGATCGACCAGGCCCGTGTTCCGACTCTCATTCATAGCCTCGATTCGGGTGACAGCAATGGTGGCACGCTTGCCGGCCGGTACTTTGTGCAGAAACAGGCGGAACCGATCCACCCTGGCATAATCGAACTGCGTGATCGTGCCGCTCCCATAGATGTCCCAGCCCTCGCGGTTGTTAACCGCTTCTCCATTCGGAACCTCAATCGTGCGTTCCCCGGTGAAGTCAATATCCACAGCATACATGCGAGGAAAGCCGCCGGTGCTGAAGACCAGCGTCGAGCCACTGCCATCCCCCTTTACCGTGATCGCAACGCCGCGGCTCTTGCTCATGTCCGTCTTGCGCAGCCAATGACCAACGGTGTCCCCTCGCGCGTAGTACTCGTAGGGCTCGGCGGATTGGGTGTTGTCGACCGAAACGCTGAGCACGCCGTCGGCGAAGACCAGGGCTTGCTCGGCGTCGGCGGGGTTGATGACGTCGTCGGCCTTCGTCGGCATCAGCGACACGTTCTTCGGATGGCCGCTCGACATCTCGGCCATGACGTGAAGCTCAACAACGGGGCTCTGGGTGGCGTAAGGATTGTTCAGCCCGCTAAGCGCCTCACCATTTGCCTTGAAGAACTGGCGGGGCGCCACCGAAGGCCGTTCCGGCTGCACATTCCATTTCCCGTCGATCCCATCACGGCGCATGGCCTGGGTCTTTGTGAGCTGCCAGCCTTCGCCGGTTTCGGAAGCAACGTAGAAACCATCCTTGGCGCCAGCGATCATCTTGGCCTGCTCCTTTGTCAGGTGGGGCTTGAGGGCACTCCACAGCGTCAGCATCGCGCCGGCCTCCTTCCACAAGCCATATTCCTGGACAACCCCCAGGGTTAGTCCGCTATGAATGGCGCGCAGACCAATGCCCTTGCCCTTCGCACTCGCCCCGGCCCCCTTGCTTGCATCATCAAGACTGGGAGCCAGCATCGTTGGCTGCGCAAGAAACACAGGAATGTTTCCGCCTCTGCCTCCCCTGAGCTTCTGAAGGCGCATGAAGAGCTGCTCGACATGCCCGAAGAGCATAATGCCGAGTGCAGAACCGCCACCACCCGGATGATCCATGCGCTCGTAGACCTCCTGGGAGAATCGCCGCAACCCCCAGGAACCGAGATCCTCCGTCCAGGCTGAGCCGTCATAGCCATCGCCCGTCTTCATGTCGTTCAGGAGTTGCGCATAGCCGATGGCCTGCTGCACCAGCAGATCTGAGCGGCTGTCGGGAAGGAAGTAGTTTCCGTTGGCGTTCGTCAGGATGAACTCCACGGTATCCCCCGCCTTGTGATCGACCAAAGGGGTCCGCGACTGGACAGCCCATCGGCCTTTGGCCAGCACGACTTTCCATTTGTTGTCCGGAGTCAGCGACACGGTGTACTTGTAGAGATTCTTGTTGAGGCTGATCAGGCTGCCCATGCCCTCGTAGTAAGGGGGGAATGTGCCGCCCAATCCACCATTGTAATCCTGGGGCTCCGGCAGCTTGTTGATGTCGTAGAAGGGCAGCATCCCCTCCTTCATGCCGAGGTAGTAATCCCAGTCCGGATCAACCAGGATCGTGAGCCCCTCTGCTTCCGCAGGGACATCGTGCAGCAAGGTACCGCGGGCGCACCTCGCCAGGTCGTCGTGCACCACTTCCCAGCCGTAATCGGGATCCGGCTTGCGGATCAGATGGGAGAAGCCGTGAAAATGAAGATGAATCCCGAGCGAATCACAGTATTTGCGCCACGCAATCCCCTGCTCCCGCCCTCCGGGAAACGTGTCCGGCTTCAATTTGCCAATATTGTGGTCCTGCCAGTGGTGCTGTGACATATACATGGAGTTCAAGCCTGCCGCTGCCGCCAGGTCAGCCGCAGGGTAGAGCGAATCAGGATCGAAGCCCCATCCACGGCTATCATCAGTCTTCTTCGTAGGCGAGAACGACAACATGCGCCAGGACGTCCCATAGTACGCCTCACATTCCGCCACCCACGCATCCACATCGTCCCTCGTCCAGCTCTTGAGGTTGGCCCGGTTCGGTCGCGGCAGCGAGGGTTCCGCCGCCCAGATATCGCTCAGAATATCATCGTGTTCTGCATCGTCTCTGAAGCCAAATACGGCAACGGCGCCCTGCGGCTGGGGACGGTCCGTCGTCTGCGCCCACTGGGGATAGGGCCATTTAAAGGCCGCACCGTTCTCGACGAAGTAGTTCCACCGGTGATTCAACTCTGACATGGGATTGAGACGGATGGTGTTGAGCTGCCAGCCATCGTTCTGTGCGTCGGTCCGCACATCGAACTCCACCCTATTTCCGGACCAGTCGTCGTCCAGCCCGCCTTGCGGGTTATTGGAGACGTGAAGCAGCTCGAACTTGAGATAACGATCGTTCGCCGTGATGGCAACTTGGGCCTCGTACTTCCCGTCACTCGACCAGAGCTTGATCTTGTTCGGGCCGATCTGTGCCATGTTGTCGAGCGGGTAACGTGATCCGTCTTTCAGTTTCTTGCCACGCCTCTTTCTCTGCTTGTCCCACTCGCAGACCTCCTCGGTCCAGTTGTAGACAGACCAGCCTCTGGACTTTGTAGTCGACACCACCTTCCCGGTATCTTCCCGCGTCAGACTCACGGTGCCATCCGGCGCAATGGTAAGCGACATGGCCTGGCCGCGAAACGTAACGGGCTCGGCCGAGCGCCGCCGTTCTTCGGACAGCGGTTTGGGCGACTCGACGTCAGTCTTTGTGACCTCAGCAGATTCGGCCGGACGCGTTGGCTCTTGCCTCGGTCTGTCATGCGCGCAGCCGAGCAGGAAACACGTCATAATCACAATGGTGTTGAATAGGCGCAGCTTCATGGTTTGTTTCGTCCCTTCTGTTTCTGTTCTGGCAGATGCTTGTAGCCCAGTCGCGCCGCGACTGAGGCCCGGCTTGCTTTTCAACAGAGCCTCGCTCGCGGCGCGAGCGGGCTACACGAGAATCACCCGCAAACCGTTCTATTCTTGAGTGCCGTGCACTTGCCTTGCCGGAAAGGCAAATACCGGTCAACCGTTCTTGTCCCGTAGTGTGGGCACCTATTCCAAGATGATCTCCTGCTGGCCGCGGACAATGGTCAGCCGTAGTGAAGTCCCGTCGTATGCCCGCGTCCATTTCGTCAGATCTTTCGTGGTCCTCGTCGGCTTGCCATTCACTTT
Organism: uncultured Victivallales bacterium; assembly: GCA_964497125.1. Lineage (GTDB taxonomy): Bacteria > Verrucomicrobiota > Kiritimatiellia > UBA8416 > UBA8416 > CAYLXP01. Next base: position 25,720 of record CAZCDU010000044.1, read on the forward strand.
TTGAAGGACGTCACCGGACTTAAGACCAAGCGTAGCCGCCTTTGATTTCGCGGGAACGTCTAGCAGATGAATGCCACCCTCTTCCTCGCTAACGCCGAAAGCGGAGAACGCTTCCCCGGACAGCTCCTCCACGGTCGCGCCCATCCAGGAGGCCGATGCCTCCTGTTCAGACGACACTGCGGGGCGATCCTTCGGAATTTTCGGCGCCGGGAAGTCCGGCACGCGGGCAATGGCCTTCAGTGCCGGCTTCTGTACCCCAAACCGGTCCATCGGGAAATTCTTGAAACCAAACGCGAGGAACGGGGAACCGTCCCCCACGCGGTAGTCACCGTTCTCCGGATCCACGAACATCGGGTCGCCCGCAATGGAGTTATGATCCCAGCCTTTGCCGGCGAATTTTGCCCGGTCGTCTTCATTCATGAACATATTCCGGTCGACCTTCGCCCCGCTGAACTGATCATCGTTTCTCATAGCGGCGGGCCTGTAAGCCGTCATCCAGATGTTGCCCGTGACCTCATCCCCGCATTCCGGATACCAGACATGCGGATGCAGTGCGTTGTTCACCGTGATGTTGTTGTAGACCTTGCGCCCGAACCCTTCCCGCATCTTCAACCCGCGGTGGAGCATCAGATTATTGTAGATTTCGTAATGCGATGAGCCATCATCCAGGTCAACATCCCATCCATGATCACAGCGCCAACGGCTGTTGCGAATAGTGGTCTTGTCCAGGATGTCCAGTTTGGACAGCTCGGGCAATTTCTCTTCCGGAGCACCTTTCAGGTGCCAGAAGCGGTCACGGCCCCACGAGTTGAAGCTCCCGTGGTCACCGGTCTCCCGGACGGTGTCGAAGACGTCACAGAATTCGATCATGTGCCCACCAAAGGTGCCTTCGCTGATGTTGATACCTGCGCGGGAGGTGTCGTAGATGCTGCAGTGCCGCACGGTGATCTTGTGGGCCATGGAGATCTGCACACCAGCGCCCTGTTTCTCGATCCGGCCGGTCCGCGCCATCAAGCAATCTTCCACCAGGCAGTCCGCCGGGTAGTCGTCACGCTTCGGCCCGGGCGTCATATCGATCTCGTCGTATTGGTTCTGCTGACGATATTCGAACTTAGGATTGCGTACCGCATCGGGGCTTCCCACAAAAGCGACGGCACTGGCGCCAACGCCGCGAAAATGCGAGCCCTTGACGGTGATCTTGCGGTTCCACTTGTTGACGAAGATGGCGTTGCCACCCGGACTATCAAAGAAGCAATCCGCGACCAGGCAATTGGTCGAACCGGTCAAGGTCACCGCCCCACCCCGGTAGATGGTCCAATCAGAACGAAGCAGCGGCTCTTTGGTTTCCATAAACGTACGGGCAGTGTGACGGAACGTGATTCCTTCCAAGGCCAGCCAACGTACCGGGCTGGCTGCCGATCCAACAAAATCGATTAGATGTGCCAGTTGAACCGTGACGACTTCAGACTGCTTGAGTTCCACGCCCTCGGGCGGGTAAACGTAGAGCACACCGGTATCCGCGTTGTGAAACCACTCACCGGGGGCGTCGAGTTCCTCGAAGATGTTCTCCACCATCCGCATGCTCTTGTGATTCTTGGTCTGGCGGTTGTTCTGCCAGCCCCCTTCGTAGGTTAGCTCGCCGTTTTCGTCCTTCCCGGTGATACGGAAGTGAAAGCCACCCCAGCGTGCCCTATGGATCGCGTGCATGTACCCGCCGGCCGGATTCGCCCAGCGTGCAGCGCGTTCCTTACTGAAGGCGTCCTCCGCGTAGCCATTGAAGACACGCACGTTCGGATCGTAATTGGGATAGCGCGCCATGTTCAGGCGGGCACCATTCACAAACAGTTGATCCATCTCAAGGCCCGCGGGTACCTTCGCCTGCAGGATGCCACCCGCCTGCCCTCCCGCATGGTCGGGAGCGGGCAGGTCGCGATATGGCGTCCACTCCAGGTCCAGCTTGACCCCTCCGCTGATCACGGCCTCGCCCTCGCGGGCGGCAACATATCGAACCGGTGCGTCCTCCGTGCCAGAGTCAGCCGGGGTGAACGTGAGTGGCTCATCCAGGTAGTACGTCCCCGGCTCGAGCGTTACGGTGACCGGTTCCTTTCCCAGCAGACCGCTCGCGCGGACCCTCAACTGGGCATGACCTATAGACTGCAGGGGCTGCGCCAGGGTCCCTGGGTTCTTATCAGATCCGTCTGGAGAAACATAAAAATCGGCTGCCATAGTCGCTGCTCCCTGAATCGTAATCATCAGACTGAGCTGAATGACCTTGTGGATAAATGTCTTCTTCATTGCCTACCTTCAGTTCGATTTCGCGTCCATCCGATTCTCATCAGTCGTCTTTCCCACCCGAAGCAGCTTCCAGCCGCCAGGACTCCAACAGATCCACCAGCTCTGCAACCCTATCAGGATGTTGAGCGGCCAGGTCATGGCGTTCGCCGCAGTCGTCACGCAAATTGTAGAGCTCAGGGGAGTCCATGCTCTCAAAGCGCTGGATGAGTTTGTAATCGCCTTTCCGGACGGCGCCGCATGGTCCCATTGTATTAAGCCGGTGCCGGACAGGTAGATGAAAGAAGAGTGCATTCCGGTCCAATTCCGTCACCTGGCCGCCGAGTAATGGAACGAGACTGACACCATCGAGATGCAATTCAGGCCTGAGCTCCAATCCGGCTATCTGGAGCATCGTCGGATAGAAGTCGGTACTGATCACAGGGACAGCACAGGGCTCAGCCGCATCCGTCTTTCCGGGCCACTTGATGAGCAGTGGCACACGGATGCCCCCCTCGTAGATCCAGGCTTTGCCACCGCGTAGCGGCAGGTTCGAGGTCACGTCTCCGTTAGAGAGGCCTCCGTTGTCGGATGTAAGAATAACAACCGTGTTCTCCGTCAGGCCCTCATCTTCCAGGGCCTGCAGGAGACGACCGATGTTCTCGTCGACGCTCTCCACCATGGCCGCATAGACCGGGTGATTCTGAACCGCGGCGTGAGTGGCGCCGCCCCGCTCCGCCGCCTGACGCGACGGTTCCCCGGCCAGACCCATGGCCGCAGCTTTGGCTTCGTACTTCCCAATCTTCTCCTGCTTTGCCTGGATGGGTGTGTGCGCGCTGTAGAACCAGAGATGCGCGAGGAACGGCGCCTCCCTATCCTCCCTCATAAAGGCAATGGCCTCGTCTGTCAGTCGATCGGTGAGGTACTCACCCACCTGCCCGCCATCCAGATCCGGCACATCATTGTGAGGACGTTTCTCCGAGCGGTACGGATAGAAGTATGAGCTCGGTCCCCCCGCCCGGTGCCCTCCGACGTTCAGGTCGAATCCCTGGGCCTGCGGGAAGTGCGATTTTCCGTGCCCATCATGCGCCTGGAGGTGCCATTTTCCAAAATGTGCGGTGCGGTAACCAGCCTCCTTCAAGGCCTCGGCGATGGTGACCTCCTCAAGCGGCAAGCTGTGTTGCGGCGTGGCGCGGGTAATGCCCATTCGTGAGGGATACTTCCCGGTCAGGATGCTGGCCCGCGTGGGCGAGCAGACCGCGCTCGCAGCATAGGCGTCTGTAAACCGCATCCCCTCTTCTGCCAGCCGATCGATGTGCGGTGTTTCATGGAACTTGCTCCCATAGCACCCGACATCGGCCCAGCCCAGATCGTCTACAAGAATCATGAGGATATTCGGTCGCTCACGATCAACCTCGCCCCCGTTCGCCGATGGTTCCCCCGCCAGCACAAAACTAGCCACCAGAAATACCCCAATTGCGAACAGTCGTTCTTTCCATGCTTCTGAGAACACACACCAACGGCCTCGCTCGCGGCGCGAGCGGGCTACATGTAGCCCAGTCGCGCCGCGACTGTGGCCGATCCGCCCGGCATGCCCTTCCGATCTCAGCGCCACGAAAAAAGCAGAGCATCGCCCCGAGCGCAAACTGAATCCAGAACTCATCCGCACAGTCTACTCCTTCCCCAGGAGACTCGGCTGATGCCCCTTCAGGAGGAACACCTCAGAATCGTGCAACTCGACCTGCAGGAGAGCGGATAGACCACCTTCCCCGCGCAACCGCAGCAACGCCGGGTCGTTGATCAGACCAATCCTATCCTGGCCCTCGATTGGCTTGATGCCCAATCCGAATGCGGGCGAGTTCGACTTCAGCCTGAAATCCAGGTTGTGGACATCTTCAAAGAGCGGGTCCGCGGCCAAGCTGTGCAACTCCCAGCCTTTCTCCCGCATATCGACAAGGAATTCCTGCGCCGCGTCAGTTCCTTCCATGTAGTAGAGATTGCGGTCGATGTCTTCTCCTGCCAACGGCTTGAACATCCGCGCGTTGGTGAAGGTCCTGATGTCCGGGTCGACGTGGTAGACGATGTTGTGCTTGATGACAGACCCACCTTCGGGTCCGCCGCCAGCCCCTTGTCCGCTGATCATGCTCTGCACGAGAACGTTGTTCTCGAAGCTGTTGACGCGCTTGAGCGCGTAACCATGCTGGCTGGCGTTGCCGATGATGATGTTCTCGGTCACCAGCGTCCCGTACTGGTCGTCATCCGTCCGGAGCAGGTTTCCCTTGACGTGACTGTGCACAAGGTTGCGACGTACCACGTTCCCCGCGCCCGTCGCGGACAGGTAGACACAATTGCCATCAATCAGGCGCTGCATACAGTTGAAGATCTCGTTGTACTCGATCAGGTTGTGGCGCGCGTGCATGTACGGCTCGTAGTTGGCCCAGTCTTCGTCCTTTCCGGCTTTCGTGGTCTCCGACCAGCGAATCGCCTTCATGTACTCGCGTCGGTCCGGGTTGTCCCCCCGGCCCTCAACCCAGGGACCTTGCCCGAAGAAGCGGCGGCGGACACCAGAGACAACCATCCCCATGTAGCCCAGATTGTGAATGCGGTTGTGGGCGATCCGGTTGTGGCCACTCTGCCAGATGAAGACGCCAAGACCATGCCAGAAGAGGGTCCCGCAATTCTCAATCTCGTTGTTCAGCACAAGGTTGTTCCGGTTCACGTCTTTGGTGCCCGGGCCGTAACCGGACAAAAGGACCCCCGTGCCGCCCAGATTGCGGATGACGTTGTTCTCGATCCGGATTCGCTGCCCGTGCAGATCCACACGTACAGCCCCGCTGCCGCTGTTTACGAAGTGGCAGCCATCCACCACACAGTCTTCCGCGCCACGGAAACGCAGCAGACAGTTATCCTTGTCCCACATGTCCCAGTCGTGCTGGATACCGATGTCTTTCGCAGTCCAGACATCCCGATTACAGTAGGTGAAGGTCAGCCCCTTGAACGTCAATCCGCGTACTGGCCTATCCGCGTAGCCCTCCACATCGTTATCCCCTTCAACACGAACAAGAGCCGGCAGAGCGGGCGCGACAATGTTCTCCCCGGGACGACCCGACTCGGGCCAGTAGTAGAGCATGCCTTCTTCGGTATTCAGAGACCACTCGCCCGGCGTGTCCAGGAACTCCAGCGCGTTCTCGAGGTAGAATTCACGGATCAGCTTGTACGTGCCCTCTATAGCCGTTTCCAGAACGCCTGTCTCGGGGTCATACGCCTTCACGGGCAGGAAGTTGACGAGCCACTTTGCCTCCGGGCGAATGAAGAGCTCGACATCACCGACATTCGCTGTATCGGTGAGTAGCGTCTCCTCACAGTGCAGCTTGGTGTACTCATCCCGCCGGGTTTTGAGATACCGGCTGGACGTCTCATGCATCAGCTCTTGCCACCGCCCGTCCTTCTTGTGAAGCTCGCGGGTATTGATGAATCGCTTCGAGCGGGCACGGGGCAGCAAGGCACCCCCGTCAAACAGGGCGTGGAACATCCGACCCCCTTTCGCCCAAGGCACAGACGCTTTCCATACGCTTCCGCCTTTGAGCTCGGTCTGTTCCCAGTTCTGTACCGGCACGCCGCCGCTGAATACCGGCATCTCACCATCGTAAGCCGCGTAGGTCACCCCGGCGATGGCGGAACCGGAATCCTGATTGTCAAACACCACGGTTTCATTGAATCGGTAAGTGCCGCCACGAAAATATACAGTCACCGCCTCTCTCAGAACGCCTCTGTCGGCCGCAACTATCTTGCGCACCGCATCCCGGGCGCCGGCAAGCGAGGCCAGAGGTTCCTCTATTGATCCAGAGGCCGCATCATCGCCATTCGGGGCCACGTAGAGTGTGCCCGCCACTGTCGCCACATTCAATGAGAGTGCTACCGTCATTATTGGTCCTATAACATTCATCCTGCTTACCTTTCCGGCACGAGCACGACAGCTCGCGGGAAGAACAGTTCCTTACTTCTATCATTGCCCTGAATGGGCCCTGCGGATTTGAGGGTCATATCGTAGATGCCAGGCTCCAGCCTGACGGAACCCAAATCGTCCACCACAATGCGCCGCGGCCTCCTGATGCGCATGAGTTGCTTCTCTGCATCAATAAGGGCCTTGTCGCCGGTTCCCTCTTCCTCAACCGTGCCGAGAAGCTTCCGGTCACCAATCCGGATCATGTAATCATTACCAGCAGGTTTCCCGTTGGGCAGATCGTAAAGGAACTGAACATTATAGACCCCATTCTCAGTGACGCGGATCTTCCAGACGATCTCAGCGTCGGGATCCGTCCAGTTTTCCATGTATGCACGGAAGCCCACCCCGATGGGATTCCTGAGGCCTTCGCCCGAGATAAATGGCGTGTCAGTCACATGGAAGCGGTTCTGGCGTCCGGGCTCGATCAGGCGATAGCTATCCCCCTCAGGAACACCAGCACAGCGCAGGCGGATCACACTGTTGACAGGATGAGAGGGCTCGGATGGCAGATCGACCACAAGGACGCCCTCCCCTGTCTGCCGGGTGTTGACAGGAGCATCACCGGCCATAAGCCGGGCCGATGTCACGGCGGTTCGAAGTCCACCCACACGCAACGTCCCATCCTCCGGCCAATCGAAAACATGCAGGTAGAGATCGTTGCCCTTGCGGGTCACCACCCCCCAGTTCTGGGGTGGCAGCGGCGAGCGCTGAGCCCCGTGGATCGATTCGATGTGGTCACGGCTCCACGCGGCAATTTCCCGGAGGCACTTCGTATCGTTCTCCACCAGCGTTCCATCCGGCTTAGGACCGACATTGATCATCATGTTGCCGCCCTTGGAGACCACGGTGGCAAGCATGCGCAGCAGGTAATCGGTGGGCCGCCGGCTCACCTCGTCAAACTTGTTGTAGCCCCAGGAATGGAGCGTGGACTGTATGGCTTCCCAATAGCGGTCCTTTGTGTAGGGAAATACGACAGGGCTGTCAGGACCGCCTTGATAGTCCCCCAGCCCGGCGCCGATCCGGGCATTGACGACGACATCCGGATTGGTGTTGCGCACAGCATCGAGAAACGGCTGTGCATATTCGTCCAAGTACGCCCCCGGCGTATCGTACCAGACCATTTCGACGCCATAGTCCTCGATCAGTTCGACAACCTGGGGAACACCTTTCTGCTCCATGTAGGCCTCAAACATCTTTCGATTGGCAGCCGCTTTGTCACACTTGGCGGGATCGCCCCACTGGCTTCCCCGAGTCGACGCCGGATTCCCCGGCGCGGTCCAGTCTCCGGAGGGATCGAACACATCATGCCAATCCTGGGATTGCGAATAGTACACACCAAACTTAAGGCCGTGTTTGCGGCACGCGTCGGATAGTTCCTTGAGCGGATCGCGCTCCCACTGGGACGTATTCTCCACGTCGAAGTCACTGTGCTTGGAGTGGTAGATCGCGAAGCCGTCATGATGCTTGGCCGTGATGACCACGTACTTCATACCCGCATCCCTGGCCAGCTTCACCCATTGCTCCGCATCGAACTTCTCGGGACGAAACAGCGATGCCGCATCCTTGCGGTAGTCCTCTTTGGAGATCTTGCAGATCCGCTGGATCTGTTCCGCGTATTTGTGCTCGAGAGTTTCACCCTTGTACTCCCCGCCCAGGACGGAATACGCACCCCAATGAATAAACAATGCAAAGCGCGCTTCTTCCCACCAGGCCATGCGCTCATCCAGAGTCGCCTTCGATTCGGTGCGCCAATCAACACTGTTCTCGCCCGCAGAAGCCAGATCACCGCAACTCATTTTAGCTATAGCAACCACGACCACACACCTCACAATGTTCATGCACTTCATGCTATATGCATCTCTTTCTATCTCTATTAATCCGCGCAGGCCTCTTGGAATGACAGTTTCGCCCCTGATAACCGGTAACAATCGCAATCACTTCGCAATTCCGAACCTGCCACACTTCACTCAAACATCATATGGAAAACCCCATGCTTTCAACAACAGCTGATCCTAGCAAACATGTTTGCAATCCTAACCCAGCCCGGCTAACGCAGACCTACAAAAGCAGAACGAAGATGTTTCTTCTGACAGGACTGCCCCCGAAACGTCCGTGAAGATTCTGGAATGCATCACCGACGTTTGGTTTGCTTGGATTTTGGTCGCGCCACCCGCAACTCGCATTACGGGCCTCGTCCTCGACGAAGAGCCCCGTGCAATGGGCACGAAAGTGTTGCCAGAGCAGAGAAAGAGACCACCCCACGACATAGACTGCTCCTTTACCGGCTAATAATAGACGGCGAGGCACTACTGTATTACGGACTCCGCTACGGGTATCATCTTCGTGCGCGAACAGGCCGGATTCAGGTTTGCGTTTATTACCCAAAAACGACATATTACATATCAGTAATAGAGGGGGTCCATGTGAATAGGAAGGTCATAGAGACTGGTCAAGACCTTGAGGTCGCCGTCGAAGAGGTGGTCGCGGACTGGGAGAACCCCAAGATCCAGCTTGTGCGAACGGAGGGGCACGACTGGGACTTCGTCGCCGAAGTGGATGTGGATAGAAAGGTCCACCGGTTCGGCGTGGACTGCAAGCTGCGGCCGGCCCTTAGAGATGTGGAGAAGCTGGCGGAAAGGGGTAGGACCGGCCCGTCTCCCCTGCTCGCGACGGTGCATGCAACGGGATCCCTGATCGAGCACTGCAAGCGGCTGGGCGTCAGCTGTCTGGACCTAAACGGGCAACTCTGGCTAAGGGCCAAGGGTGTTCTCATTGACCGGGAAGTGCCGCGGGGGCCAGTGAGGTTCCGGACCGCCGAGGCGCCGGCAAACGTATTCTCTCTGAAGGGATCGCGGCTTGTGCGAGCACTACTCTCCTTCCCCGGACGCCAGTGGTGCCAAACGGAACTGGCGGATGTCACGGGGCTCAGCCAGGGATTACTCTCACGACTGCTCAAACAAGCGAGCGCGGAAGGCTGGGTCGCTGGCAGCCGTGGCGATTGGAGCGTGAGGGACGCCGATGCCTTGCTGGACGCGTGGAAGGCTGCCGATGTGTGGCAGAAGCGGGGGACCGTACACCAGTACTCGGCCCTGGCGGGGGATCTCACGAAGCTGGCAGCGGACGTGCTAGAGCACGCAACCGGAGAAGTCGCGTTTACGCAGTGGTTCGCGGCGGGGTTGCGGTTTCCGTATGCGGACGTTCCAATTGTGTCGGCGTACGTGGCTGAGGTGCCGCAACGAGCGCTGGCGGAGAAGCTCGGGGTTCGCAAGGTTTCGTCGGGAGGGAAGCTCTGGCTGATAACGCCGAAAGACGTGGGGGTGTTCCAGGCGATCCGGCGGGTAGACACGATCCCGATCGTGTGTGACGTTCAGATCTACCTTGACCTGCTTCAGGTTGGCCTGCGGGGGCCTGACCAGGCCGAAGCGCTGCGCGCGTGGGAAGGATTCCGTGAGTTATGAAGATGGAGCACTACGAGGACTATTCAGAGGAAGACACCGCGCGTTCGGAATCGGCACTGCTGACTGCGTGGGCGGTTCTGCATGACTTAACAGAGGATCTGGTCCTGATTGGCGGATTGGTGCCGCGGTACATCTGCCGTCCGGTGCCTGAGGCGTTTCAGCCTGTGACCATGGATGTTGATCTGGCCGTGTCACTGGCGTTGAGCAGCGGGATGTACGACACGACGAAGACGCGGCTTCAGAAGGCCGGCTTCGACTGGGAGGAGAAGCGGTTCGTCAAGACGATCGGCAAGACGAAGCTCTACCTGGACTTCCTGACGGACAAGCCGGGAGCCGGTGCCCCGGACAGTGCGATGGTGGATGACATTCCAGTCAGCGCGGTGTATGGCGTCGACCGCGCGCTGGCGTTGTACAGGGAAGTCGATGTGTCCGGCAGGGATCTCTACGG
>CAZCDU010000045.1:0-24963 GCA_964497125.1 uncultured Victivallales bacterium
TAATTCCGAAAAAAGTTGAAACTTTCTTTGGATAGGTTGTGTGTCCCGATGCATGCGATCCGCGCGGATAGATTGTGTGTCCCTATACGTGGTTGTGTGTCCCGATGCATGCGATCCGCGCGGATAGATTGTGTGTCCCTATACGTGGTTTACAGGGGCTCGTGGTGTTCGTGTGGCGCGGATAGACTGTGTGTCCCTATTCGCGGGACCTCGGATAGATTGTATGTCCCTATACGGGGGCTGTGTGCTTGCTGTCTGTGTGACTTCTGGGCGGCAGGTGAGAAAGTTTGTTAGATTCGTGTGGGACGTGACTAGTAATACATTAAAGGATGCAGATGCAGGCACCGGAGCGGGAACAATTGCCTCCAGATGAGGGGCTGGTGGAAGCGGAGTGGATCCGACGGGCACAGAATGGCGAGCATGAGGCCTTCGGCCAGATCGTCAGGATTCACCAGGCGCGGCTGCGGGCCTTTGCGGCCCGGTATGTGACGTCCAGCGATGATGTCTACGATATCGTGCAGGATGTGTTCGTTGATGCTTTTCGACATATCGGAAGATTCGACATCGAACGCGATATGGGGAAATGGCTGCGGGGCATCTGCAAGAATAGGGTCATGAATCATATCCGGAAGCGGACCCGCCGGAATGAGGCGACCACTGCGTTGGCCGAGGCCCTCGAAGAACGGCTGCTGAACGACACGATGATGGGATACGATAATTCGCTCGAGCGGCTCGAGACCATTCGCTCGTGTATCAAGAAGCTGGGAACCAAGCCAAGAGAGCTCGTGATGAAGCGCTATTACATGGAAATGGCCGTCGGCGACATGGCGGCGGACGCGGGGCGAACCGCTGCGGCTGTGTCGGTTCAGCTGATGCGTATTCGCGCGACACTGCGCAGCTGCTTTACGCGAGCCATGCGTCGGCGAGGACTCGCTTGATATGACCGATGCGAGCAAACTCACCCGGGAAGCCGTGACAAGGCTGGTGGATAAGTGCACCGATGGTGTGCTGGCTGCCGCGGAGGCGGATGCGCTGGCGGCAGCGATCCGGCAAGGCGATGCCGAATCGCAGTGGATTCTTGATGAGCTGGAGCTGGCCGGCTTGATCTCGGAGGCGTTCAGCAAGACGAGCGTTGAGGATTTCGTACGCGGATTCTGTGAACGGCTCACCGCCGAGGCCTCTGCCGAAGCGTTTGCGACGGAAACACAACGCATTCTAGCGACGGGGGAGGGCACCTCCGCCACACCTCCCCCGCGCTCTCGACTCGCCAACATGCTCTTTGTCCCAAGTGTTGCGGGTGCCGGACGGGCCCGCACCTTCAGAGGCAGACTACGCCTGCGCGTACGCTTCACGGCCCTGGCCTTCCTGGCGGTGCTCGTATCGGTAGTGACGTTCCTGAGCCTGATAGGTAGGTCTCGCGTGGCGACGCTTGCCTCCGCGTCACCCAATGTGATGCTGATACGCGATGAGATCCAGTTGGAGGCACAGACGGGCACACGGCTCAAGGTGGGTGATGAACTACAGGTGCCGGGGGTTGGCTCGGCGGCCATTGCCTATGGCAGGACTACCGTGGCGCACGTGGGCGGGTACAGCGACGCCGTGATTGCGGGTGCACGCCCCCGCAGCTCGGATGGTGCGCTTACCAAGCAGCTGTACCTGAAGCGCGGCAGTGCCAACGTGGACGTGGGGCTAACGAAGCGCGGACGCGGACTCCTCGTGGCCACCCCACATGCCACCATCGAAGCCGGGGTCTGCAGGTTTACCGTGTCGGTCACAATATCCTCCACCCACTTGTCGGTTGATGCGGGAGACGTGATGCTGGCAAGAGCCCTGGGCGGCAAGATGGAACCGCTCTCGCAAGGCGAGAGCATTGTCGTCGGCAAGGGCGAAGGGATATCGGCACAATCTGAATCAGGGGAAACGGAATAGAGGAGAATACAATGACGGATGACATACAATCTGCCGAACGGCTGGAAGAAATCACGAACGCACTACGCAAGGAGGTCGGGACGGTGATCGTCGGGCAGGACGATATCGTCACGCAGCTCCTGATTACCCTCTTCTCCAACGCACACTGCTTTATGGTGGGAGTCCCCGGCCTGGCCAAGACGCTGATGGTGTCGACGCTGTCACGGGTGCTGCACCTCTCCTTCAAGCGCATCCAGTTTACCCCGGACCTGATGCCCTCGGATATCACGGGTACAGAGGTGATGCAGGAAGATCCGGAGAGCGGTCAGCGGGAGTTCATCTACAGCCCGGGGCCGATTTTCGCCAACATGATCCTGGCCGACGAAATCAACCGGACCCCACCCAAGACCCAGGCGGCGCTGCTGGAAGCCATGCAGGAACGTCAGGTTACCTCAGGCCGACGCACCTATGAACTGGCGGCCCCGTTCTTTGTGTTGGCAACGCAGAATCCGATCGAGCAGGAAGGCACCTACCCCTTGCCCGAGGCCCAGCTTGACCGCTTCATGCTGAACATTCTCGTCGACTACCCATCGGCCAGCGAGGAACTCTCGATCTACAAGCGCACCACGACGAAACAGCTGCATGACGTTACGCCACTCCTCACGGGCGAGGAGATTATCCAACTCCAGGACACGGTTCTGCGCGTTCCCGTAGGCGACCACGTTTTCCAGTATGCACTGGATCTCGTGCGGCGTACACGGCCGGCCGATGCGGCTTCTCCGAAATTCGTTAAGGACTGGCTCGAGATCGGGGCCGGGCCGCGCGCCGGTCAGAACCTGATTCTGGGCTCGAAAGCGCGAGCGCTGATGAATGGGCGCTTCTATGCCACGTGCGAAGATGTCGAAGCCCTGTCCCTGCCGGTGCTACGCCATCGCTTGATCACCAATTTCAACGCCGACACCGAGGGCATTACAACGGACGAGGTCATTCGCCGCCTGCTGAAGGATGTGCCGAAGCCACGCGAGGCGCAGTAGCCAGTAGCAGCACCAGGGGACCCCTGTCATGCCATTGTCGGGACTACGAAAGAGTAGAAAGCTCCATTCCAGAGACTTCGCGGCTTTCCGCCGTTTGGAGCTGATCGCACGCTCGGTTGTCGAGGGCTTTGTGTCCGGTCAGCACAAGTCCCCCTTCAAGGGGTTCGCCATCGAATTCCAGGAGCATCGCGACTACACTCCCGGTGACGACCTCAAACACCTGGACTGGAAGGTGCTGGCCAAGTCCGATCGTTACTACATCAAGCAGTACGAGGAGGACACGTCACTTCGCGCGTATCTCGTACTCGATATCTCGGGGTCGATGAACTACGCCGGCAGCGGCCGTTCAAAGCTGGAGTGCGGCCGCCTCGTCGCCGCCATCCTGGCCTACATGCTGACTGGCCAGGAGGATGCCGTCGGGCTTGTCACCTGCTCGTCATCGATTCAGACCTTCCTGACACCGCGCTCAACGAAGACGCATCTGAAACAGATCTTCGATACGCTGATCCAGGCCAAGAGCCAGGATGACACGGGCCTGGGGAATGTGCTGCATGCACTGGCTAATCGTATCAAACGCCGCGGCCTGATCGTCATCATCTCGGATTTCTTCGATGAGCCCGATGACATCGTGCGCGCTCTGAACCATTTCTCCCACAAACGGCACGAAGTGCTTGTCTTCCAGGTGCTGGACCGCAAGGAGTCCACGTTTCCGTTCACGGATATGACGCAGTTTGAATCCCTGGAGGGAGAGGATATCGAGTTGACGGATCCGCTCCGCCTCAAACGCGAATACCTCAGGCAGTTCAAGGCGCACCAGACGCGCATTCGTGAAGCCTGTCACCGCCTGCGTATCGACTTCATACAGCTATTTTCAGATGACCCCATTGAACGGTCTCTCGCCAAGTACCTGGCGAGTCGCCTCAAGCGATAGGACCCGACTGGATGTTTTTGAGTCTTCTTAATGTGTGGATGATAACCGGCGTACTGCTTGCCGGAATCCCCATCGTGATTCATCTACTGAATAAGGCGAAGTTCAGTCATGAACCGTGGGGCGCCATGATGTTTCTGCAGAAGGCGGTGCAGATTCGCTCGCGCCGTATCCGGCTGGCGCAGATTCTGCTCATGGTGCTGCGGGCGCTCATTCTGGTTCTGCTGGCGCTGGCCCTGGCGCGGCCCATCTCCCATCTCGGCACCGGTACCTGGGAAGATCCGGCCACCCATATCCTCATCCTCGACGACTCCTTCTCCATGCAGCAGGGCGAAGGCGCGGACAACGCCTTCGAAAAGGCGCGCGAGACGGCGCTTAGCATCGTGGATGGCATGCGTGAGACGGATAACATGCTGATCATACAGGCCGGCAACATGCCGCGCGATCTGTTCCCCAACTTCTCGTTCGACAAGCAGTTCCTACGTGATCAGCTCCAGGCAACAACTCCCGGTCTCGACCAAGTTGCCGATATACCCAAGGCGCTGGAGCGCGCCTTCTGGCACCTGGGACGCTCCGCATTGCCGCGGCATCGTGTGATTGTGTTGAGCGATGGGCAGGCACATGGCTGGCGCACAGACCAGCAACAGCGATGGCAGGCTCTCGCGAGCACGCATCGGCGACAGAAAGTGATGCCACATGTCTACACGCTGGAGCAGCCGGCGGATACGGAACTCAAAAACGTGTCGGTCGACAGCGTTCGGCACCGCTCTCCGATCGTGGACGTCCACCGTCCGGTCACGTTTCTCGTAGACGTTCAGAATCACACGGACGAGGCAATGTCCACAACGATTGAGCTTCGCGTCGACGGCAAGGTTGTGGCACGCCGCGACGCGCCGTGCCCGGTAGGCGGGACGACCGTTGAATTCGACCACAGCTTTGCGTCGGCGCACACTGCCGCCGACACGAATGCGTCCGCCACGACACGCGTGCCCCACAGCTCGCACTATGTCGAGGCACGCATCGACGATGATGACATCGCGATCGACAACAGCTTCTCGCTCGCCTTGCAGGTGCGACATCAGATACCGGTGCTCTTGATCGAAGGCAACCAGGGCAGCGATCTGTGGGAGTCAGACGGTGGTCTTGCCGCGCTGGCGCTGACCGCGGCCGGGGCGCACGCTCAGGAGGGACTGTTCGACGTCACACGGCGGGAGCTGAATGCATTCAGCGACATCCGGGCCGACGCATTTGAACGCTACCGCTGCATTGTGCTTGCGAACGTGCCCTCGCTTTCGCGGCACCAGCAGTTCGCCCTTGAGCAGTTCGTCGAACGGGGAGGCGGGTTGCTGGTGGCCCTGGGCGACGAGGTCAACCCCGAGGCCTACAACCGCACGAACCAGGATGGCAAGGGCATGCTCCCGGCCACGCTCAAACGCACTGTGTCGGTCGTGCGGGATCCGCTGAACCCGCGATTTCCGGCGGGGGCTGCTTCCCACATTCTCGACGTGTTCGATCTGAGTCGGACCCGTTTGCTGACGGAGGTGCGCGTCGGAAAGTTCTGGGACTGCGCCCCGGCCGAAGACGCCCTCGGTGCCGGCTTTCTGGGTGATAAGCCCTTCCTGCTCTATCGCGCATATGGTGAAGGACGCGTGGCCTTGCTAACCAGTTCGCTTGACGCGGAATGGAGCAACTTCCCGACAACCCAGGACTTTCTCCCCTTCCTGCAGGATCTCGTGGTGTATCTCTCGGCCAGCGTGCAGCCGCCGATCAACCTGATGCAGTCGGAGCCGCTCGTGTTTGTGGCGCCACCGAACTGGCAGCGTTCCACGCCGGCGACCGAGGGCGAAGCGGCAGGCACGCACACGTGCCGGGTGGTGCTACCCGATGGTCGGGCGGAGACGACGCCGCTGGTATACTCCGGGGGCGAATGGATTGCCGAGTGGTTGGATACGCGGCTCCCCGGAATCTACACGGTCACCGTTGGCGATTGCGACCCGACCTACTGTGCCGTGGGTCTGCAACGCGGCGAGGGTGATCTTGCGCCCCTCGACGATGACGCGCGCGATAGGGCGGGGGCGAACGTCATCACGGCATTCACAGACAGCGCGGAGGAACTGAGACTGCGTGTTGCTGATGAGGTGGGGGCGAAGGAGTGGTGGCGACGACTTCTTTTTGTCGCACTCGGTATGCTCTGTCTTGAGCTGCTGCTGGCATGGAGGTTCAGCGAATGAAACTGATGCTGACAGGGGTGATTCCTCTTTGGTTACTGTTGCTGTTGTTTGCGGCCATGAGTGCGCTGGTGGTATTCATCTATCGCAAACAGCCGCTGCCGCGCCCATGGTCGATCCTTCTGCCGGGATTGCGACTGCTCTCCATTGCGCTCGTGATACTTGCCCTGCTTCAGCCCGTGGCGTCGTTCACCCATACCGAACACCTGCGGGGGCAGATCCCGGTGCTGGTTGACACCTCGGGGTCGATGTCGCTCGCTGACGACTATCCGCCACACCGGCAGGTGGTCATCTGCTGGGAGATGAAGCTGTTCCCGCGAGACCTGCGCACCGTGGGGTTCGCCAAGGCCGAGAAGCATTGGTCGCAGCAGGAAGATCGACTGACGGAGGCAGAGGCTCTCAGTCGTCGCCTGCGTCACCACGTGTCGGAGAAGCAACCCTGGACCCGTGAGTTCAAGAAGAACGTGACGCAGTTTGCCGACATGCTGAAGACGCTGCAAAAGGCAGCGGCGAAGACGGCTGACACGGTCGAGCGCGTCGTCAAGCGAACCGGCTACCTGAACGCGACAGGGGATGTGGCCCCTGATCCGAAGGATCAATCGGCCGCCGCCTCTGAGTTGAAGGCGTTCCAGTTGCAGGTGAACCGCTTTGGTACGACGGCCAGGGGGCTTACAGAGACGCTGGAACGGTTGCGGGAAACCATCACCGATATCAACAAGGCAGAGGTGAAGACGCCGGAGGCGTTGATTACGGCTCTTGATACCTTTGCCCAACAGGTTGAGATCTTCCGCAATACGCCATCTGTGCTGGCCCATATCCAGACGACCGCGGACATCTGCCTGGCGACGGCCGGCATCCCCGAGGTGGATGCGGGCATGAAGCAGCTTGCCGACATGACGCGCTCAGACATTGCGCGGCACCTCTTGAGTCGCGAGCCCCACGAGCTGGTCAGTCGCCTTTCGAAACGGGGCGACGTTAGCGTGTTCTCGTTTGATGAGGCGATGGAGCCGGTAGCCGCGCACGCCTACACCAACCTGGTCGGCACGCTGGCTGCGACCCGCATCGGCACCTCGCTGCACGCGGTACTCAAGCAATACGAGCATCGTCCGGTGGCGTCTGTTGTGGTCCTGAGTGATGGCAACAACAACGCGGGCAAACCGCCACAGACGGCGTTGCAGATTGCGCGGGAGCGTAAGATTCCGGTGTTTGCGGTTGGTATTGGTGCGGCTGAGCCTCCACACGATGTTTCCATTGAACGCGTATCGGCTCCGCGGACCGTGTTCGTGGACGATCGTCTGAACTTGAACGTGGTGGTGGCTCGACATGGCTATACCAACAGGCCGATTGCCATGACTGTGAAGAAAGGTACCAACGTCGTGGCGGAGACCACGCTGGAGCCCGGCGATGACGCACGGGCCGTGATTGATCTGCCCTTTGCCGAGTCGGAAAGCGGCATGCATGAGTATGAGGTCACTGCATCGCCCTTTGATGATGAGGCCCTCGCGCACAACAACGGCAAGACCTTTGCGGTTCGGGTGCTGGAGGATCGCATCAGAACGTTGCTCATCGACGAGTTTCCACGCTGGGAGAGTCGCTACGCCAGCATGGCTCTGAAGCGCGACAAGCGCGTGGACCTGACCACCATCTTCATTGGATCGACCCCGGACGGGGAGCTGCCCGTGGCGACGAGCGAGGAAAGCGACGGCGGCAGTGAATATCCGGCGGGGCGCGATAAGCTGTTCGGGTATGAGGTATTGATCATCGGCGACGTCGACCCCGCACATTTCTCGGTCGAGCAACTACAGGACCTACAGGATTTCGTCCTGGTGCGAGGCGGGACCTTGATCACCATCGCGGGGCCACATCACATGCCATCCGCCTACTCATCTACCCCGCTTTCCCGCGTCATCCCGCTGAAGCGTTTTGGTGCGCCGCATACCGTCGTGCTCCCAGCGCCTCCCCCTGAAGGCCAGGCGCCCGGTCCGACGCAGAGCGGCCGTTTCCCTCTATCGCTCTCCGTGCCGGGCCGCCACGAAGATGCCGTTCAGATCGGTGCCTCGGCCGAGGGCTCTGCCGACCTGTGGGAAGGGCTACCGAATCTGCACTGGGTCCGCGCGGACACCTCGATGTCACGTGCAGCCACAACACTTGCGGTGGCTGACTCAACGGATGGCTCCCTGCGCAAGGGCGGCGAGCCGGTGATCGCCACGTCCTATGTTGGGCTTGGTAAAACGCTCTACATGGGATCGGACGAATTCTGGCGCTGGCGTTACCGCGCGCGCTGGACCTATCATCACCGCTTCTGGGGGCAGATTCTGCTGTGGGCCACCATGGGCCGAACCGCCGGTACGGATGCAAACGTGAAGCTGATGGTGGACCGCCTGGCTTACGCTCCCGATGAGACCGTACTGGTCCGCGCGCGCATTCTGGATGATACGGGCGCGCCACTGCCGGCTGCGAATGCTTCGGTTGACGTGCTGGACGAGGCGGGAGAACGTATCCGGGTGTTGCCTCTCATGCCGCTTGAAGACTCCGGCGGCGAATACCGCGCGCAACTTGTTGATCTGCCCCGGGGCAAGTACACGGTGCAGCCGCAGGTGCCGCAGTTTGCCGACCGCACGCTCGAGGCCAACGTCACCTTCGATGTACGCGACCTCCCAACCAGCGAATACGTGGATCTTGCCCTCAACGAAACGGTGCTCGCCGAAATGTCGGATACCTATCTGCCCTTCGAGCGCATACTGGACGTCGTCGACAGCATCCCCGAAATCGCTTTTACCGAGGAACACCGTGATGACCGCGAACTCTGGGATACGGCCTTCTTTATGATTCTCGTGGCCGCACTGCTGGGACTTGAGTGGTGGTTACGCAAGAAACACAAGCTGGTATAGCGGCAACAGGAACTGGGACTATGATTCATCTAGATCGAGAACAGCGGGCGCCGGACAGCTCACAGGAGGGGTATCTCCTCGCACGATTGCACGAGCTGGAGCACCGCTGGAAGCAGGTCGCGTTTGTCCGTGCCGGGGGCTATGTCCTGCTCGTGACGATTGCGGTGCTCCTGGTGGGCTCGGTGTTGGATTACACGCTGGCCCTAGCCATTCTGCAGCGTCGCTTGCTCGCCCTGGGGTGCTACCTCGCGATCTTCTCCTTCGCCTGGCGTTTCTGGCTGCATCCCTTCTTGCGTCCGCTATCACCGGAGCAGATCGCCTGGCTGCTTGAGCGCACGATACCTGACTTCAACGAGAAGCTCATCTCTGCCGTTGAGCTCCGTGACACCAAGAATGACAGCATTTCCATGGCCTTGGTTCAGCGCGTTCTTGCGGATGCAGAGGTCGACTTACATCACGTGAACCCCCTCACGACGTTCCCGTTCCGACGCAAGGATGTCGTGCTGCCGGCGGTGGTCGGCCTGATCTTCCTGGTTGCTCTGTGCGTGCCTTCCCTCAAATTGGCACGCCTGGTGAAACGCGTTGCCGTGCCGCTGGCCGGCGATGCCACGGTAGGCCGCATGGAGCTCTCATTCATCAAGCCCATCGCCGGCGAATGGCCTGAAGGGGATGCTGTCGAGTTTGTCGTGCGCTGTTCTGATCCAACCGTGCGCAAGGTGGAGCTGTCGTTGGAGGGACACCGCATCCGGCGGCACCTGATGACCTACAGCCAGCTGGACGGTCTCTTTCGGCACGTCCTTCCCCAGGCGCAGGAGTCGTTCGGCTACTGGGTTTCCAGCGGCAAGGCACGCTCCGGCACCCATGCGATCACTGTTCTGAAACGCCCATCGATCCAGGCCTTTGAACTGCAGTATGAATTCCCGGCCTACACAGAGCTGGTTGACGCGCATACGACCACAACCAGCGGTGACCTGCGGGGGCATGCTGGTACGAAGGTAACGCTGACGATCCAGGCTTCCATGCCGCTGGTCGAGATGCGCATGGACTGGAGTGGCGAATCCCGCGCGGTACCACTCGATGTGACCGGCACCGAGGGGTGTACGCAGGTCCAGATTGAGACGAACACCACTTACACGCTGCACCTTCGCGGCGGCAACAACATGAGTAACCTGGATCCGCTTACCTATGCGGTGACGGTCATCCCTGACCGACCGCCGCGGGTAACACTCGAGCAACCCGCGAGCGATCTCTTCGTGGGAAATGGCGAAACCCTCCAACTTGCCTGGCATGCCTCCGATGATTTCGGCATCGAAACCCAGGAACTGCGATGCCGCGTAAACGGACAGGAGCGTGTCCTTGCCCTAGACCCTGAGATCAATCGCTACGCGTGGAACACCGCAGCTTTCGGGCTGATGCAAGGTGATGAGGTCGAGTTCACCGTCCGGGTGCACGACGCCCGTGCGCAGCAGGCTGAGACGCAGCTCCGTACCATCTGGATTGCCCGTGGCGAACGCCTTCGCAAGGCCGGTCCCTTCATGGCGACCGCACGGGAGCTATCGTCGGCACTCACATCACTCACCAACCGAATCGATTACATTCGAGTGGCGCAAGACAAGGTGCTTACGGGACAGGACCATTCGAGCGGGCGCGCCGCCGCCGACCTTGACCACAACCGCACCATGCTGACCCAGCACCGGGATCGGTTGGATGCCGCCCTGCTCGCAGCAGAGGCGCAGGCCGGGGAGCTGGTGACGTATGGGTTCTACCCGCGAAGCCGCACCTGCAGCGATCTCATGCAGCGCTACTTCACCTTCAACCGGCAGTTCGTATCGCGTGATCTGCTGTCTCCCCGCAAGCGCAAGGCGCTTGGTGCGGTTCAGGAAATGCAGGATCTGACATGGCAGATGACCGAAGCCCTGTTGCTGAAAGCCCGGGAGCAGGTCCCCTATATCGAAGTCTCCGAGGCGGCAACGCTCCTGACAGCATTGGATGAGCCGGAGAAGGCCCATGCCCAACGCATACGCGCCCGTCTGGCCCGTCTTGCCGCACGACTTGCGGAACAGACGGACTCCCTGCTGACGATGGACTT
The DNA here is from genome assembly GCA_964497125.1 of uncultured Victivallales bacterium. Taxonomy (GTDB): domain Bacteria; phylum Verrucomicrobiota; class Kiritimatiellia; order UBA8416; family UBA8416; genus CAYLXP01. Next base: position 11,079 of record CAZCDU010000045.1, read on the forward strand.
TGCGGCTAAGCCGGGAAAACTGCGCGCCGGTCTGACAGGGCGCTATTACGCCGCTGAGACCACCTATGTCCGCGGTGCTCGCCAGCTCCAGGTGAAGCCGAAGCACGAACGCGTAGACGGCACGATCAACCTTCCAAACGAAGCCGCCTTCGGGGTGGGCCCGGCACCTTTCGCGGCCACATGGTCCGGCTACATCAAGACAGAGACCGCGGGCAACCACGTCTTCTTCGTTGCCTCTGCCGGGGCATCGCGCCTCTACATCAATTCACGGCTTGTCGTGAACAACGACGGCGACCACGGGCACCAGGAACGCAATGGCGGCATCCATCTGCAGCCAGGCCTTCATACCATTCACCTACTCTATGCCAACCAGAAGCAAGCTCCGAGCCTGGCTCTGCACTGGCAGGCCCCCGGCAAACCGCGGGCGTCTGTTCCCGCGGCCGTACTGGTGACCGGGCATGCGACAAGTGTGGATGTCAGCCTACGAGCCCTGGAAACGGAGTTGGGCGCACACGCGAATGATTTCCGGCAGTTGGATGGCCTCGCCAGGGAGATCCGCAAGAAGCTCAAATCAACCGAGGAGGGCCTTGAACAGCTCGCCCAGGATCTCAGGCGGGAGGAAATACCGAGCGACTGGGATCAGGTCGAGGCCATCGCAGAGGACCTCGCGCGGCAGGCCGAAGCCCCGACGGAAGCCGAGACCACGTCGGTGGATGCGGCCCAGGTGCAGGATGAGTTGCACGATGCCGCCGAAGCGCTCAGACGCATCGCGGAAGAGGAAGACGCCGCGGCATTGGCCGATGCGGCCGAGGCACTTGCGCAACTGGAGCGTCAACACGAGCTGGAAGACGTAAAGGAACAGGTTCGCGCGGCCCGCGCCGATGTGGATGCTGCGTTGACGGCCATCGACGACAAGCAGGAACGCGGCGAGATTCTTGAGGATGCCGACGCCCAAGCCCTGGTGGACACCGCCGAGCGACTTGCGGCTCTCAGAGAACTGCCGCTCGATGGTGGAGCCCTGCACGAGGTGGGCGAGACCAGGACCACGGATACGCATCTGAAAAGAGCGGAGGAGGCACTCTCGCGCGCTTCCGCGGCCATCCAGGATGAAAAGCCCGAGGTGCTGGCGAGCGAAGCCGAGAACGCCAGGCGCGAAATGCGGCAAGCGCTGGAAGCCGTGGAGCAACAGGCGGAAAAGACCGACGCGGCTCGCGACTTGGCCTCGAAGAAGCTCGAGACCTACCACCAGGCGGACTCGGCGAAATTGCCGCCCCTGAATGATGCCATCGTTGAGGCGTACAGTGCGGTCCTTGAGTTGGAGTCTACAGACCAGGCGGCCATAGGCGATGCGCACCGCAAGCTGACGGATCTGGCGGAGGATCTTGACTCGCTGGCGCGTGAGCTGGAGGACGACGCGAGACGCGAGGTAGCGTCCGAGGCGGGCGATATCGACGAGGCACGCAAGAAACTGGCTGCAGCGGCGGCCCTGGATAGCGCGAACGATGAGCTTGTGCAGCCCGTGCGTGAGACCCTCGAAACGGCCCTGGCGCATGAGCCCGACGAGGAGCTGAAAGGCCGCAAGCGCAAGGAGGCCGTAAAGGCGCACAAAGCGGAATTTGAGCAAGATGTCCGGGAAGCGCGCAGAGCGCTCGCTCAGGCAAACAGCGAGGTGCTTGAGACCCGCGAGCTGCTCAGCCGGGCCGAAGCGGCGGAACGACGCGAGCTTCCCGCTGCCGAGCTGGCCACACTGGATGCAGAACTGGATGCCGCCGCGGAACGTCTGCTCGATCCCGGCCTGGCGGCTACATTGGACCGGCTCGAGGCCGTGCGCGAATCACGAGAGACGGTGGACGAGCTTGCCGGAGACGCCGCCCAGCTTGAGAAGCGGGCGAACACGACGCAGGCTCACGAGCTGGCGGAATCGGTGGATGCGGTGGTCGATCAGCTCGACGACTTCGGTGATGCTCCCACCACACCGGTGGCACCTTCCGTGGATGCTTCGGCCTCGGACGAGCAGACTCTGGCGCCGAGAACACTGGACTCTCTGAGCGACCATGTTGACGACATTGAGGAAGCGCTTGCAACCGCGCAGGCCGACGCTTCACGTGCGAATGCCCTTCGTGCTGACATCGAGGCAGACGAGATGGCGGCCGAGCAGCAACTCGATGCGATTGCCCTGGAAGCGCTCAGCGAATCTGACCGCAAGCGGCTCTCCGACGTACAGGATCGTTTCGATGCCCGGACCCCTGGTCAGAAGGCGCAAGACCTGCGATCCATGGCAAAGATGTCGGGCATCGAGCCTGAGCATAAGCAGCAGCTTGAAGCGGTGGCGGCCGAACTGCAGCAGGATGATGCGCAGGAGCGCATGGCGTCGACGCTTGAGAAGAACGCCGATCGCAGTGCGGCGCAAGTGTCGCAGCATACCGATGCCATGCAGAAGGCGGTAACCGAAAGCGATAGTGACCTGGCCGATGCCGTTCTGGACACGCTTGACGAGATGTCTGATAACGCCCTGATCGGCGAGTACGAAGCCGCCCGGAAGAACCTGGACGCGATCAAGTCCGATCTTGATCTGTTGGCGCGTGGTGAACACGTGATGCCCGAGGATGCGGACGCCATTCCCGAGTCCACGGACGATGAAGCGCCGGGCGAGGTGGCCGCGGATGCCGCCCCGGAGTCAACTATTGCCGAACGGCTGCAGGACATGATGGCCTCGGCACCGCTGTTACGTGCGGCAGCGGACGATACGCTTCCCCTGCATGCGCGCGAGGGACTGCTTGAAGCTGCGAAGGCCGAGTTGCAGCGTGCGGCGGAAGAGGGGGAGGGCGACTCAACATGGGCCGAACAGGTTGCCGCACTCGAGGAGCCACTGGCACGCGGTGACTTCGAAACCGTGCGTGATCTCATGCGCGACGATGCAGCCGATGCGTTCGATAAGGCAGCCGCGATTGATGCCGCGACGATGAAGGATGTCCCCGTGCTTCCTGAGTTTGCTTCACCAGCACCGACGGATGAACCCTTCACGCCCCTGCCTATGAACCAGGAAGCCTTTGATGGCGCAGCCATGGCTGAGGCCCTGCAGAACGAAAGTGCTTTGCAGCACGCGGAACGCGGCGACTACGCCGAAGCTGCGAAGCAGATGCACCAGCAAGCCGAGGCGTTGACCGAGCCCGAGCACAAGGCCCTTGCAGAAGCCGCCGCCGAGCGTTTCGAGGAGGCTGAGGCAGCGAAAGGTCCGAAGGCAGAACCCGAAGCCGCGGAGGGATTGCCCGAGGAAGCTCAGACGGCACTCGATGATATCGAGGCTTTGGCAGCGGGAGCCGATCCGCTGGCGGCCAGAGAGCTGGCCGGGGCCGTCGACGCTCTTGAACAGCAAGACTATGCGGCAGCGGCCGAGCAGGTTGCCGCCGCATCGCTGGCCATGGATGAGAGTCCTGCCGAGGCACTTGCGGTCGCCGATGCGCTCGAGGCGTTGGACGATGCGGTATACGGGGATATATCAGAGGAGGCCCGTGATGCGGTTGCTGCTCTGAAGACGCCGTCCGACGAGATTCTTGAAGCCGCCCACCGGGAGGACTATGGCGAGGCAGAGGAGTTGGCCAGGGCCCAAGGGGAAGCCGAAGCCGCGGCACATCTCGCCGACGCCGTGGAAGCACAGGAGCAGGCATTACCCGCGGCGGCACAGGATGCGATTAAGGACCTCGAGGCGGCTATGCGACTGGCCGATGAGGAGCAACGCGATTCGATGGAAGCCGCTGTGGCCGCGGCGCGGCGTGGTGATTTGGCTGAGGCCGAGAAACATGCGCAGGCGGCGGCAGCCCCACAGCGGGAAGAAGCAGAGAGCGCCCTGGCGCTCGAGGCGGCGGAAGCCTATCGCCAGGATGACATCAAGCCGCTTGAAGATGCGTTGGTGGATGCGCGCGCCAACAAATTTGGTCACGCCGCGAATGACGCTGCGCGGAGTGCAGAGGGGCAGGAAGCCGCAGACTCCCTGCGCGATGCCGAGGAGCAGATGCGGACGGCCCTGCAGGATGCCATCGCAGCGTCCGCTGCGGCTGAAAAGCCCCAGTCGCAGAATGCGCTCAAGCAGGCCGCGCAGCAGATCAAGGCCAACAACCTTGCGGCGGCTAAACAATCTGCCAAACAGGCGGGTGATGCCGGCCAGGAGACTCGCGATGCTATTGAGGCTGCAGAGGATCTCGGCAAGGAGGCCGTGGAAGCGGTCGAGGCCGCCTTGGAGGAGGCACGCACGGAAAACAAGGCAGCAGACACTGCAAACCGTACGCTTGATCAGGCCCGGCAGGGCAAGGGCAACCTTACGCAGGCGGCACAAACTGCGCGGCAGGCGGCAAAGGGATCTTATGCGGCACTGAAGGCTGCCGAAGCCCTTCAGGAAGCGCAACAGCAACGTGCCCGCGAAGCGCAGCAGGAGGCGGCGATAGACGGCGGCCCCGAGACTCCCGCAGGAGAGATCCCGGGAACGGTGGCGGCAGATGTGGCAGACGCCATCACGGATCTTGAAGCGGCGCAGGCGGATCTCGCGCAGGGCCAGGCGCAGGCCGAGACAACCGACAGTCTGGAACAGGCCGGCGATGCGCTAGGGGAGGCCTCGCAAGGCATGGCGCAGCACGCTCTCGGCGAGATGTTGGCAGGTTTCGCCGCACCGGCATCGGACCAGGTGGCCCCGCCGGATGGATCCGAGGCACCGGAGGAGACCAGCAACGCAGGTGGCGGTGGGGGAGGCGGCCGGACGGACCCGCAGAAGGACGAGGTCGAAATTCCCGAGGGCGGTGGTGATCTCGGTGATTCCTGGGAGGGAGTCGACGTGACGCTGGGAGCCGAGGACGCGAAGCGCCGCAAGATGCAGTACAATGACTACTACCGAAACGCGAGCCGGCGGTACCTGGAGGCCATTGCGAATGAGGCCGATGAGGAAGAGTGAGAAGAAGGGCGCAAAGAGAATGAGTATATCCATTATCCTGGTGACGCTGCTACTTGCGATGTGTCCCGCTGTGAGCGTCAGCGACACCGACAGCGAACATCTCGCTCGTATTGCAAAGAAGGACCGCGTTAACGAGGCGGTCGACAAGGGACTGGCCTATCTTGTCAGCCAGCAGGACACCGTCTCCGGAACGTTCAACGGCAGCATGCCCAACACCTACACCGCGCTGTCCTGCATGGCGCTGATGGCTTCCGGGCACCTTCCCGGTCGGTCCCACTATGGTGAAAACCTGCGCCGCGGCATCCTGCACCTTGCGCGTGCCACCAAGTCCAACGAGGGGTACCTGGGCAAGGAAGGAAATGCGCGCATGTACGGCCACGGCATCTGCACCCTCGCCCTCTGTGAGGCCTACGGTATGATGGAGGAAGAGCGGGACAATGCGTTGATCAAAGAGGCGCTTGAACGCGCCATCAAGATTATCATCAATGCCCAGGCCACCACGGGGAACCAGCGGGGGGGGTGGCGTTACGAACCGAAACCGGGCGACACCGATCTTTCTGTGGCCGCCTGGCAGATTCTGGCGCTCCGCTCCGCCCAGAACTGTCAGCTTGAGATTCCTGACAAGACGATCACGGAAGCCGTCGACTATATCCGGCGATCCTACACGCCGTCGCACAAGGGCTTTGCATATCAGCCCGGCGGGGCACCATCACTGGCGATGCGTTCTGCGGGCGTCGTTTGCATGAATGCACTGGGCCTGAGCGAGGAAGAGAAGGACAAAGCGATGATCCGTAGCGCCTCCGAGCCATTGCTGAGTCTTGATCCCAAGTCAGGCAGTCACTTCTACTACCAAACCTATTACGTTGCCACGGCCGCGAACATGGCGGGGGACGAATACCGCGACAGCCTGCTGCCCAAGGTTGAATCCATCCTCATGGACCTGCAACTACCTACCGGCGAATTCCGTAAGCACAGCGGCCACGACGGCGGCGTCTACGCCACCGCCTTCAGTGTCATCTCCCTCTGTGTGCGATACCAGTTCCTGCCGATCTACCAAGAGTAGAGCCTGGCAGCTGGCCCCCAACGAGGAGGTCCTTGCAACGGCGTTACAGCCGCACTTTCGCACGCCGCTCGCGTCCTTTCGCGGTTGAGAATCTCCGACAGCGCAAAACACACGAGGAGCGAGAATCTTGCGCCTGTTGGCACCGGTTTGTTATGGTAGTTGAACGGAGGAGGAGAGCGTTATGGCAGGCCACATTGTCACTAAGTTTCGGTTTGCGTGTTTCTTAAGCGCGATGCTTGCCGTGTGCGTCGTGTTGCCCGAGGCACACGGCGCCGAGTACTTCGTCGCGCCTGACGGATCCGACGGGGACGTTGGGACTGGGTGGGATAGCGCTTTCGCCACGATTAGCAATGCGCTGGCGCAGGCGGGCGTGACGACGGTCACCGTATCGAACGGCACCTACGAGCTCACTGACACCATTGCGATCCCCAATGCGGTGACGATCCGCAGCTTTGGGGGTGGCGTTTACGGCGGGCTGGTCAACGCTTCGAATACCGTCGTGCGGCGCCCGGGCGGCACGAGCGGAAGCCTGTTCCGCATCTTCCTGATCACCCACACCAATGCCGTGCTCGACGGACTGACCGTTACCGGCGGGATGGGAACGAGCCAGGCAGGTCGCGGCATCCACATGACTGGGGGAACCGTCCAGAATTGCATCATCAGGGACAACGGTGATCTCTACACCCAGGCGGCTGCGAAAACGGGCGGCGGAGGCATCTACATGAATGGCGGTGTGGTCTCCAACTGTACGGTACAGGGAAATGCGGTCCTGGAGGACTCCGGAGTCGGAATCTGGGCAAGGAGCAACAGCAGGATCCTTCATTGCCGGGTGCTGGATAACAAGCAGATGACTAGTCACCGTACCACCTACGGTGCGGGTATCTATGCCAATGGCGCAAATATCTTGATTCGGAACTGCCTCGTCGCAGGCAACGTGGGTAAGGACCATGGCGCTGGCATTTACGGCGGCACGGTAGAGAACTGTACGGTCGTCAGGAACCAGGCGTGGCGTTCCATCAGTCTGGGCGGCGGGGTCTATAACGCCGCGGTCGTGAACTCCGTCGTCATGGATAATACGACCGGGTCAGGTAGTGACTTGAACTACGGTGGTTCATGCAGCTTCTCCCACTCGTGTGCGAGCCCTCTTCCCCCTGGCGATGGCAACATCGAGCGGGCGGGCTTCGTGGACGCTGCCAACACCAACTACCAGTTGACGGCCAGCGCGGCCGTCGACGGCGGCACGAATGCCGCCTGGATGGTGACAGCTCTGGATCTTGTCGGGAATCCCCGGTTGAATGGCCCCGGCACTATCGTCGACATGGGGGGCTACGAGAAGGTCCCCGGTGCACTGGAATGCGGATTCGCCGCCGATGTGACTTCGATTCTCGCCGGTTCGAACGTGGTCTTCACGGCGGCCCCGTCGGGGACCAATACCGCGCTGACCGCTGCATCGTGGGTGTTTGGTGACGGACACGTGGGTGAAGGCGTTGTGGTTACCAATACGTACGGGTCGCCCGGGGCCTATACGGTGTCTCTGGCGATCACTAACGACGTCGGTGAAAGCGCTTCGGCCAGCTACACGAACTACATTACGGTCTGGGGATCCCGCGCCTACGTCGCGACCAATAGCCCGGCTCCAACGGAGCCATACCACACGTGGTCGAACGCTGCTCATTCACTCAAAGGTGTGGTCGATGCCGTGCCTGCCGGTGCCACGGTTGTTCTGAGCAACGGTACGCATGAGATTCCCAGTCAGTTGCTGCTCGACAGGGGCCTGACCATGACCAGCTATGGGAGTGGGATGTACGGCGGTCTTGAGAACGCGGCAACGACGGTCATCAAACGACCGTCATCCAATCCCAACCATCGCGTCATGCAAATTACCGATTCGAGTGTAGTTCTCGATGGCCTGACGATTGCCGGGGGGCGGGGTAGAGGCACCCCCGGAATGGGGGTCCATATGACCGGGGGAACTCTCATCAACTGCATTGTGCGCGACAACGGAGACACCAGCACGACCCATGCAGGGGTCGCAGACGCCGGCGGAATCTGGATGAACGGTGGCACGGTGTCCAACTGTGTTGTTCGAGACAACGTGATACCCGAAGGGAATGGTGTCGGCATTCGGGCGCAGGGAAGCGCGCGCATTCTTAACAGCCGAATCCTTGACAATACAAAGGTCGCCCACTACCCGAGATCAGGCGGGGGGATATACGCGGCGTCTTCATCGGTACTCATCCGCAACTGCCTGGTGGCACGCAACGTCACTTGGACCAGCGGCGGCGGAATCTATGGTGGCCGTATCGAGAACTGCACGGTGGTGAGCAACACGGTCACCCTGGCGGGCGGCGAGGCGGGCGGCGTCTATCTTTCCTCCGGCAGTACGGTCAGCAACAGCATCGTGTACTTCAACGAAGTCAGCGGGGTCCATACCAACCTGAACACGACAACCGGCGTGGGCTTCTCCTGTTTCACCATTCCGGACAGCGGCACTAATGGTAACATCTCGGCCGACCCGCTGTTCGTGGATCTTGCGGGAGGGGACTATCGGCTGAGTGATGCGTCCCCGTGCATCAACCGCGGAGACTCATCCATCGTGACCTGGTCCACGGATCTGGACGGCAATCGCCGAGTTGCCGGATCAGCCGTCGACATTGGCGCCTACGAATTCCAGCCTCCCGCCGGCTCAATCCTCATCGTGAGGTGAGTGGCGCAAAGGTGTCGTGGGGTGGCGAGGCGGGCGGATGGCACGCCAGATCCTGAACGGTTACTGCGTGTTGCCTACTCCAACACGCAGGAAACGGGAGCGAGCGCCCGGTTCGAGAGGGACGCGGATCTCAGCATCCGTGCCCGGGATGGCGTTCGTTAGTCTCGACCATTGCCCCACGAGCAGGTTCGTACGTGCCTCAATCCAATACTGGCGGTTGCTTACGCTGGAAAAGGCAGCCACTGGAACTCCGCTGGTCTGCTGTATACTGAGCCGTAGATGCGCCCCTGCATCCCACGGGTCGGTGCCGGCGACATCTTCCATCCAGTTCTCGTGACCGTCCTCATCGGTGTCCACGTCGACGGTGATAAAGAACGCCGAGCCGCATCGGCTCGAGTCCGGGTAGTCCAGGGGAGCGCCGACGACCAGGTCGCGGCCGTCAAAGGCTACCGCGGTGCCGAAACTCGAGAACTGGTAGACGGCCGCTCCGGAAATCTTCCCCACGTTGATGAAGTTGTTGCCGTTCCGGCTGAGCAGATAGGCAGCCCCCGTGTTGAAAGGATCATCAGCCCATGCGCCCGTGGCGAGCAGGTCCCCGGCAACGTCCACGCAGGCACCGAACGCGTCGCCCTGTGGGGGACGGTCGGGCGGCGTAAGTTCGGCAATCGGGTTCCAGTTTGTCCCGTCGCGACGATAAACAAACACCGCACCGGAATGCTGACCGTCATGCGAATGGCGGGGCACACCGAGGTACGCGTAATCGTCGCACAGGTGCACAACCTTGCCGAGGTAATCCCATTCACCCCCGTGATCCGGTACCAGCCTGGCTTCCTGCACCCAGTTCGTTCCGCTCTGCTTGAAGATGTAGGCCGCGCCCGAGTACGGGGCATGTACGGGTTTCTCTGACGCGCCGACCAACATGCGATCGCCGTCCATAGATACCCCGGCTCCGAACCAATCGCCGATTGCGATGTCATCCGATGAAAACTCCGCCTGGTGAGTCCACATCGTTCCTGACCTTGTGAAGACGGTGACCGAGCCACGCCCCTGGGTGGTCCCGGCACCGTCCAAGGGTGTTCCGACGGCCAGTCGGCCACCATTCAGATCGATCGCCGTCCCGAACTGGCCCTCGTGGTTTGGCGTCAGGTCCACAAGGTTGGTCTGGAATGTCCAGGTCGTGTTGGTCCGAGTGTAAACGTATACCGCCCCGTCGTTATCCCAGTCCGTGCCGTGGTAGGGCGCTCCAACGGCCAACGTGTCCCCCTCGATGGCCACGGCGTGCCCGAACCTGTCGTCTTCAGCGGCATCGGGTGCGGTCAGAATGGCGGTGCGGTGCCATTCATTGCTCTGCTTTTCGAAGACGTAGACGGCCCCGCCCCGAGGGGCAGCTCGATAACTCCAGAAGGCACCGATGGCGACCGTGTCGCCCGACATGTCCATCGCGTTCGCAAAGTACTCAATGTTCGTGGCCGCCACATCGTATACGTTGGTCTCAACTGTGTATGAGAACTCGGCGGAAGCTGAAGCGCATAGTAGAAGGGCCGCAACTCCATACACGAGGCATCTTGCAGCCGATCCGGGTGTCTGGCTCCACAGAGACGATACCGCAGCGCTCACTTGCTCCCTCCAATGACGACGAGTGTCGGACAACAGGGAGAAGTCATAGCACATTGAAAGGCGGCCATAAAGTGGAGACTCGGCGGCTTTTGCTTCGCCGATGAGCGCGGGTAGGTTCTGTGGTACCTGAACCAGAGCCTCCTTCGTCGTGTTTGAGCAGGGGCTGGTGCTCATGTGAGCCCGTTCCTGATCAGTAAACGCCCCAGCGTCATGCCTCCGCGACTCGACTGAGCTCGCCGAAGTCCGGATTACTCATGGGTGAACTGTGGGAGAGAACCAAGTAGGTGCATATCTCCGAGATGCACCCCGCGCTTCGCGCGGCCGGCCGTAGGCCGGGGCACCTCTCGGAGATAGGTGCCTACTGGGGAGTCGAAGACCCCGGGAAACACGCGAAGTCTCAGGCTAGTGGGGCCTGCGGCCTGGTCATTGGGTCATTTGGCTCGCTTCGCTCGCGTCATTGGCGGCTTCGCCGCGTCATTGGAAAGGGCGCCGCATCATTCGTGAGTGAAACTTCCCAATGACGCGCCGGAGGCGCAAATGACCCAATGACAGCGGCGAAGCCGCCAATGACAAAACGACGAGCGGAGCGAGGAAGTTTCAGGTCAGCTCAACCCCCGGCGTCGTTCCTCCGCCAGACTATTCAGGATGGAAACTTGGAGTGCGGTGGCAAAGTCTGAAGCGAGCTTGCGAGCGTAGGACGTCGACACCGCTTTCTGCGTCGTGCCGGTAGGTCGTGCCGGAAGGGGTATTCGGGTTCTGCGGAAAGCGGCGTCGCCGGCTCGTACCTCGCCTCTGCCGCCGCACTCCAAGTTTGGACAGAAGGAGCGGGTTTGCGAACGGGGCGATTGAAGTTTCAGCCTAGGACGACTGCTGCTGAACGGCCTGCTTCCGGTAGGCCCTGGGGCTCAGGCCCAGGGTGTCTTTGAAGTGTCGGTAGAGATTGACGGGGTCGCCGAAACCGCAGGCTTCGGAGACCGTTGTGACCTTCTCCTCGGTATCGCGCAGCATCCGCTTGGCCTTGTCGACGCGGATGCGGGTCAGTATGGCGCCGGGGGAGGCGCCCAGGTCGGAGTCGAAGGCATAGTAGAGCCCTGACCGGGACATGCCGCTGACGCGGACAGCGTCCGGGACACCAATCGGTTCGGTATAATGATCCAGCATGAAGCGAACCGCCTTCGCAACATGCGGCGTCGTGGCCGCGATGGTATCCGTGCTGCGGCGGGTGACAATTCCGGTGGGGGCGATGTGGATCGGAGCTGCGGGGGCCGGTTCACCCGCCATCATGCGGCGAAGCAAACGGCATGCCTCACGTGCCTGGGCGACGTGATCGGTGATGATCTTTGAGATTGGGATAGACGTGGCTTCGCGGAAGACGGGCATGTCCAGGCATCCCAGCACGGCGACCTCATCGGGAACCATCAATGCTTCCGCCACGCAGACCTCGATCACCTGCGCGGGGCATTCGACCTCAATGGCTAGGACGGCAAGCGGCTTTGGCAGTTTCCGCAACTTGAGGGCCAACCACTTGCCCCTGTTTGGCCAGGAGTCACGGGCGCGACCTCGCTCCTGCTGCCATCGTAAGTAATGAACCGTGTGGCCGGCCTCGGCTACAGAGCGCTCGAAGGATGCATACCCAAGCGCGGTTGCGTAATGCGTGTGAGGCGTGTAGGCGGCGAAGGAGCGAAACCCACGTTCAAGAAAGTGCGTGGCAGCCATTCTCCCGACTTCCTCGATATCGATGTCCACACGCGGGATGTCGATTTCGGGGACGTTCTGGTTGAGGGATACGGCGGGGCAGTCAGCCTCAGCCAGGAAACGCTTCATCTTTCCCAGATCACCGCTGAAGGTGGTGATGATGCCGTCGCCACGCCAATCCTCTGGCGGTTCCCCCGTCAGACACATCTCAAAGTTGAGATGCCAGCCATAGTGGGCTGCGTAGTGCGCGACCGCTCCCATCATCTCTTCCAGCCACCAATGGGAGGCATACAGAACGCGCTTCGGTTGTGATGGTTTCATGATCCCGAGCTCAATATGGATGATCTGTAATATACTATGGACAAACCGGTATAGAATGTACAGAGGTTTGCTTGGTATATTTGGTGTTGATTCGGTTGATCTGTCTTGTGAGAAGGAGGCCTGCATGAAGAGCTCAGTGTGTGTGAGGACGTTGGTTGCGGTGATGTTGGGTGTGGTGTTGGCGGGGGCGGCTGGTGCGGCTACATCCGTTACGGTGAGCAACCATTCCTTCGAGTTGCCGGACGTAGCCGGCGACCTCTCAGCGACGCTTGCCCAGGATTGGGCGGCCCAATCGGGTTCGCCCCGATTGGGCAATGACACTTGGAGCAATATTGGTTCGACACCGGATCCCGCCGATGCCGGGCAGTTTGTGGGGTACGCCGTCAATTACTACCAGGTGCTCGGTCCCACCATGGCGGCCAACACGGAATACACGCTCACGGTCGACGTTGGTGCGCAGACGGGCTCCGGTTTGGGCAGTGGTGCAGCGATACGTCTTGGTACGGGGAGTACATACGGAAACAAGCTGCTGGCGGCCTTCGTGGTGAGCAACCAGATACCAGCCAGCGGGGGCTGGAAGACATGGTCCACCACTTTCGGCACGGGCGACGGCGCTGTGGGAGAGTCGCTCCGCATCGAACTGGCGTATGGATCTGGCGGCCAGACCTATTTCGACAACGTCCGCCTGACAGCATCGAACGTAACCAGCCTGCTGGCTGATGTTCCGCTACAGAACGCCACCGCCGACTTTGCCCAGTCCGGGTTCCCGGTCGCCAATACGATCGACGGGATCATCGACTCTTCTGGCTGGGCCTTTCACCCGAATCAGGCCAACACCAATACAGCGGTCTACGAAACGACGGCCGACCTCACGGAGAGCGAGTTCGTCTTCATGGTACACCAGCGCTCCGGCCTTGAGATCAACAACGGCAGCCTGCGTTTCTCGGTGACCACAGACGACCGCAGCACCTTTGCCGATGGCGCCGGGGATGTCACTGCCAGCTGGTCCGTTCTCACACCGTTGACAGCGACGACCAAGAACGGTGGCACCGGCACGATCAACGGCAACAACAGCGTGACCTTTGCCGATGACAACAGTGAATGGCTACGGATCACGACAGCGAAATCAGCCGTCGGCGGCGGCATCACCGGTATCCGCATGGAAGTCGAACCCAATGGCGTCAATGCGGTCCTTACAGAGCTGGAAGTGGCCGCCAGGCAGGACCCGGCCGCAGCCGGGACCATCACCTGGTCGGGCGAGAGCGCGGACACCATCACGGCCACATCCGCCTGGGCCTACGCCACGGTCAGTGAGGATCTGACGGATGCCGTACTGGTCTGGGACCTGTCGGACAAGGGCACCGGCAGCGTCGGTGCATGGACCGGTTCACGCGTCCTTGGGGCCACCAGCGCTGGAGCCGTGAGCGCCCAGGCCACGAATTTGTTGTCGGATACGGAGTACAGCTGGCGCTATTACGGGGAGACCGCCTCCACCAGCGGCTGGTCCGCCATCGCCTATACGTTCCAGTCGGGCCTGTCA
>CAZCDU010000045.1:25063-35378 GCA_964497125.1 uncultured Victivallales bacterium
CGCCTCCACCAGCGGCTGGTCCGCCATCGCCTATACGTTCCAGTCGGGCCTGTCATCGGATCAGAAACCGGTCTTCACCAGCGCGGTTGCGGCCGCCTGGAACAGCATCGAGCTGGGCTGGGAAGACAACGCCACGCACGAGACGGGGTACCTGCTGCAACGATCGACGAATGGGACGGACTTCACGCTGATTGCCAGCCTGGGCTCGAATACGACCTCGGTCACAGACTCGCCGACGACACTGGTGCCCACGACCTACACCTACCGGCTGGCGGCAACGAATGGCAACAATGGCAGCGCCACGGCTTTCGCGGATTGCGAGACCACTGCGGCCGCGCTGCCGCCGGAAGGGCTGATCTTCTACGAGAGCTTCGAGAACCCGGTGGTGTCCGGCCATAGCGGGGGTACAGATCCCACGGGCTGGATCGGGGACCTGGGACTCGCGAACGAATCAGGGGCGGCGTGGGCATTCGATACCCCTTACGGCGATCAGGTCGGCTGGCTTCAGACGGGGAGCTCTACTACGACTGTTGCCATACTTTCGGAAGTGTTGCAGGAAGGCTACACCTATACGCTGAGTTTTAACGTGGCCGCGCGCCCGGGACAGGTCAATGCGTATGAGGTAGACCTGATGGCAGGCGACACAGTTTTAGGCACGGCATCTGGTACTCCTGACTCGAGTGACTTCTCCTATTCGGACCAGGTGCTGTTTGTGCCGGACGGCAGCCATGCCGCATTGCTGGGTGAAACGCTTGTCATCCGGATCGGTTCTACCGCGATACAGCCGCATTTCGACAATGTCATGTTGCGCGCTGTTCCGCCGCCTGCGGCTGGTGTCGTTTTCGCAATCAAGTAGCCCAAGGAGGTTGCCATGCGCTTTGCCCATACAGTGTGGTGCGCGAGCGGCGCACTTCTTTGCGGGGTGTCGATGCTGATGCCGGCCACGGCTGCCACGGTTCCCGCCGCGCAGTCCTTTGAGTCGTTTGCCGAGGGCTACTCGATTACGAACGAGGTGGATTGGGGCGGGGAGGCGCCTGCCGGCATCGTGTCCACTAATCAGCTGGCGGTGCATGCGTTGGTAAGCTACACCAATTCGGGTGGCGTGTACCCGTTGCCCGCGGCCACGCATGAGAAGGTCCTCGCGGTCAGCGATACGGTGACGCATACCGTGTCTGGTGGTACGGGGGGCGTGGTACGCGCCGAGTGGTTGGTGATGCCGACGCAGCGGGACAACTCCCCGCTGGGCCTCGACGAGAACCAGCTCGCGTTCTACTTCAGCACCAACGATGAGCTGGTGGTCTGGCATCGTGACCCGAGTATTCCCACCAATCAATGGCTGACTCTGTCGGGCAACCCGACCATCGGCACGAGCGACTGGGTCCGGGTGACCGTCTTGCAGGACTACGCCACCGACCGTTACCAGGTCTCAATCGATGGCACGGCCTATACCAATGCGCTCGGTGAAGACCGGGGCGGTGTGTCACCGGGCTCGTGGTTCCATATGGTGCAGACCAACGGCTACGTCTCCAGCTTCGAGGCGTATGCCACGGTCGAGACGTTCATTGATGACGTGGTCTTCACCAATCGTTCCGTCAGCTATAGCGGGGCGCTCTTTGCCGAGGCGCCGGTCAACGATGGTAGCATTGTCACGACCCAGACCATTACGCTGGCGGGGGGCGCCTTTGCCGATCCGCTTACGTCGAGCCATTTCACGGCGGCTCCGGTGCCGTCCGGGCTGACGGCGACGCTGTCGCGGGTGGATGACACCACAGCGACGCTGTCGTTCGCGGGAAATGCGAATGCGCCGCACGCCGATGACGTGGTGGTAGCATTCGAGCTGCTCGACGGTGCCTTTGCCCTCGGCTCTGCCGCCAGTGTGGTTGGCTATACCAATTCCCTTACGCTCGACTTCCACGATGGCACCGGTCTGGTCTGGTCAACCAATGCACTGCATGAGGCGAGTGCCAACGATGGCTCGGTCGCCGGCGCCATAGCCGTGACCGTCGCCGGCGACAGCTTCAAAAACACGACCTACACGGAGGGCGTTGAGTACGAGGTGGCATCGGGCACTGTCCCGGCCGGGCTCTCGCTCGCGGTTGCCTACCAGGATCCCCAGCAAGTCACGGTCTCGCTCACGGGCACGGCGTCTTCGCACGATGGTGGCAGCGGCTCCTTTACGCTGGCATTCCGGGATGCGGCCTTTGTGGGTGGCTCGGCAGCGGCGGTACCGGACAGCTCGTCCAGCTTGTCCGTAAACTTCGCCGCACAGCCGTCGCTGGGCTACTCCAGCACCACCTTCGTCGAGCGCGCGGCCAATGACGGCGGGTTCGATCAGACCGTGACCATTACGCTCACCGGCGACACCTGGGCAGCAGATATCGATGCCGCCACCCATGTATCCCTGTCCGGCGCGCCGCCGGCGGGTCTGTCACTTGTGCTGGCGCGCACAACGGATACCACGCTCACCGCCTCGCTTAGCGGCACAGCGACGGATCATGACGGGACCCCGGACGGCGGGTTCACGCTGAGCTTCTCCAATAGCGCGTTTGTCGCCGTTGGCGACGCGAGCCTGGTGCACAATACCTCGCAGGCATTCGTGGTGGATTTCAACGCGCAGCCCTCGCTGAGCTACTCGACCACCACCTTCAGCGAATCACTTGCCAATGACGGCACAGTGGATACGGTCATGACGATTACGCTGAGTCCCAATGGCAGTGGCGAGACCTTCGCCGGAAGCAACGGCCAGGACTTTAAGGCTCTTGGCTGGATGAGTACGGCCGACGTTCCCTCTGGCCTGACCGCGGTTGCCGAACGCACGTCGGATACAACGCTGAGTGTGACGCTCGATGGTGTTGCCTCACCGCATGACGTGGATACCGGGGCGATGGACTTCGTCTTCACGGGCGGAGCTTTCACGCGGGCCGATCTGGCGCAGGTCGAGAATGCCGGCATCAGCAACCTGGTGGTGGACTTCATTTCGGGTGCACTTGGTGTCAACCTCGTGCCGTATAGCGAGTCGTTCGAGTCCTATGCCGATGGCAGCCTGCTCGGCGCCAGCCAAGGCTGGCAGCCGGATGGCGCTGGGCGCGTCACCACCGAAGCGTCCATCGTCAGTGAGCTGACATCCAGCTTCAGCGAGTTCCCGATAGAGACGACGCACGCGAAGGTGCTCAAGCTTACCGAGGCATGCACCGATGAGGTCCGGAGTGCAGCGGGCGGGCGGCTCTACACCGACTTCATGCTCTATGTGACACCGCGCACAGATGCACCGTCGGGAAGTCTGGACTACCAGGTGGCCTTTTACGTCAACACCAACCAGCAGCTTGTGATCTGGCATGATGGCCCGACGGTCCCGGAGTGGGCTACGTTGACGGGCACGCACGTGACGACCGGCGCCTGGCACCGCTTCACGGTTCATCAGGATCACGCCAATCATCGCTTCCAGATCTTTCTGGATGGATCGGAGACTCCCATCTCGGACGCGGCAGGCTATGCCCGCTGGACCGGCTCGACCCACCCCGGAACCTGGTTCAAGATGGTCAGCCAGAGCAACCGTGTCTCGCAGATAGAGCTCTTCGGCATCGATGACACGTCGCCCTCGTACCTGGACGATCTCGTGGTGGATACGGCTCGCCCCGGCTTCATTCCTGAACCCGGCTCGCTATTCATGTTCCGGTAGGGCACACAGCGGCAGAGCAAGGCATGTTGTAAGCCAGTGGGGCACGTGGGACAGTTTGCGCTGACTCCTGATGCCTGACTCCTGACTCCTCGGTCGGGGTAAGCGAAATACCAGACGTTACATTCCTGCTGGTACCGTTGCCTCATGCAACAGCGCAAATGTCAGTCAGTATCGTTGAGGCCTCAATGGGGGGGGGTAATGCTCCCTGACCTCCGTGGTATCCACCCCATGGTGGTTCGGGGTGCCGATCAAGCCCCTTCGCTGCTCTTCTTCGCCAGCCTCTCTCTGATCTGGCCGAACTTGTCGCTCTTCCCTTCGACTTCGGACCACCTCTCGATCTCGGCAATATCAATATCGTTGGCCTCTGCAACGAGAACAGCCTGTTCAAGACATTCCGTGTCATTGTCGTGATAGAACCAGGCAAGTCGGTCTTTGACGCAGTCGGTGGGAGATATGATCCGCAGGATGCCGGTTAGGACTTCAATCTCGTCGATCTGCTTAACTTGCTCGTCTCCAACTCCAAGAGGTCCGGGCGGGAATTCCACCAGCAAGTCCGAATTGGGATGGCGGAAGTACCTGTTCTCTTCATGGAATCCCAAGCTTTCCATCGCCGTCCTGATAGGGGCACGTTTTGCGAATCCTGCGTTCACGAAGTCAAGATCCATGGAAACGTACTTCTCCTGACTGTAGATGGAAACACATGAGCCGCCCGAGAGCACGACGTCGATCTTCCGGTTGCGGAACTCCGCACCGATAAAGGCGGCTAGTTCGAGGCGCGTCATGTCGCGGATTTGCTTCATAGCGGCTTGCCCCGTCGGCGAGGGCGCCGCCTGACTACTATGAGGCGCTCGCGCTCCTCATCGGGGTAGAAAGACAACGCCTTCTTGAGTAGGGCCTGCAGTTCCTTCAGGAACGAATACCGTGGGTTGAATCGATACAGCCTCGTCCGCCCCGCCTTTCGGCTTGCCAACACGCCGCCTGTTTCCAGCTTGTCGAGTTGTTTTTGGATGCCGTAGAGATCCGTTTCAAAGAATCGGGCGATCTCACTGGCGTAGCCCTCACTCCTGGCAAGCAGGAAAAGCAATACGCGTTCCGCATTTGCTGAGCCTAGCAGTGGTTCCAGCATTGCTCCCTCCCATGGACATACCAAGCACGCCGTTTTGACAACCAACAATGGTGGTGATATCACCAACGATATTGGTATAATAACGCACATGCCCGCGACTGCAATGGTTTTCTGCGGCCCTTTGGCCGTTGGAGCATTAACCCCCAATTGAGGCCGCAACGATACTCCGGGAGGGAGACGGTTCCCGTCTGCAACTGCCGTCTGCAACTGGCTTACTGTGAATGGATTAAGCCGAGAGTGGGCGCAGATATCAGGCCTTAGAGCCGCCTTTAGGTAACCGTTAAGCTTGGGCAAGTTGGTCGCGGGCCTTCAGCCCGCAGGTCATATTGTTTTGCCGATCATATCCAGGGGCTCCGCCCCGTGGCTAACGAATATAGTGCCGTTGGCACAAAGATATCCCTGCGCTGAAGGCGCTATATTCGGTAGCCCGTGCCCGAAGGGCCGGGAAACAAGGTAAACAGTAGCCCCTGCGAGCTGAAGGCTCGCCACCAAGCCAAACATTCAGGTGCACACCCCAAGCTTAACGGTTACCTCGAAAGCGGCTCTAAGTACCATAGTCGGGCTGTTTCCGCACGTAGCCCACTCAGCCATACCAAAGTTACAGACGGAAGTTGCAGACGGGGACCGCCGGCGGCACCGACCTCACGATCCAACCGCCGCCCACTGGGTTTGAGGGCCTGACCGAGTATTCCGTGCGCATCAGCAACGATGCGGTGCAGGATTTGGCCACCACGCCGAACCTTTTCGCCGGGATTTCGGATGATACGACCTGGGCCTTTACCACAGTGGATCTCGAGCGGGTTGTGATCCAACCCTCGAATGCCGTGGCTTCTTCGGAATACAGCGGTAGACCGGCTATAGACGCGATCAATAGTACCGGTATCGACGGCACACTTATTGAGACGCTTGATCCCATTCCATATCCATGGCCGGCGGCAAACACAGTCAAGACAGACTGTTGGATGACTGATAATGTCGGCAGTTCCGAGATCAGCAACCAGTGGCTTGCCGTAGATCTCGGAGACTTCTACGACGTTGATGGGGTTTATGTCTGGCACTACTCGGATGGCGGCAATGCCGCCAATGGTGTGCAGCACCTCGATGTTCTGTTTGCCGCGAGCCTGAGTGACACATTCGGGAGCGGCGCATCCATATCCAACGATTACTATGGTGCGATCTCCAAGACATCTTCTGCCGCGACCTCTGGTCACCCAGGCCAGTTCATCGGGTTCGATCCGCCGGTTGCGGCACGATACGTGCTCCTTGACATCACCTCAAACTACGGGAGTTCCTACGTGGGATTAGCTGAGGTCCGCTTCACCGGTAGAACCTACGTTGAGCCGCCATCGGGCTCGGCGTTAGTCGTCAGGTAGCCAACTATCCCCGAACCGCCTTCACCCAAACATCGAAAGCAGATCTGATCGCAGGAGAGATCAATCATGCCGAGTCCCCCTTTCTCATTCATCCACGTTACCGATACCCATCTGCGTGAAGACCTTGACGTCGTGACGCCGTTCATCGAGACGGTCAACGCGGAGCGCTACCATCCAGCCATGGGAATACCGCTATGCGAAAGTCTATCCGGACCGGATTGAACACACCTGCATTCGCCCGCACACTTTGTGGTTCGAACACCCTCTTGCTCTGGCTAAGGCGGGTGCATGTGTTTGAGAAGGGCTCACGGGCGGTGTGATCTCTTTGTCCGCAGGTGGCCGACAGGCCGCTCAATGGAAATCCGCCCTTGCGGTGTAGCCCATAATGCGCTACATTACGGTTGTCGGAGAAGTTCCAGATGGAGGTGGCGCAATGAGTTCAGTCAAGACAGCAACGGCGAGGGCCAGGGTCCGACCGGAGATCAAGGAAAAGGCCGAAGAAATCATCCATGATCTAGGCCTGTCCGTCTCCGCGGCCTTCGAGCTGTTCTATCGCCAGGTCATTTTGAACAACGGCTTGCCGTTCGATGTTCGCATTCCGAATGACGCGACACGCAAGGCGATCGAGGATGTCCGGGCCGGACGCGGCAAGCGGTTCAAAACGGCCGAGGCCCTCTTCGAGGATCTCGACATATAGGAGTTCCAGGCATGTTCGAACTCCTGCGCACCAGCCAGTTCAAGCGCGATGTCAAGAAGACCAAGAGGCGAGGCAAGGACACCGACCGTCTGAAGACAGTCATCGTCCTGCTCGCCCAAGGACGCACACTGCCGGCCAAGTACAAAGACCACCAACTGAAGGGCGTGTACAAGGACTGTCGGGAATGCCACCTCGACCCCGACTGGCTTCTCATCTACCGCATCGAAGCCAACGTCCTTCAGCTCGTACGCACAGGGACGCACGCCGACCTGTTCAATTGAAGGCATGACGCTTGTTGTTCGTTTGGTCATGAGGGATGCTGAGGGCCGAGGTTGATTGTGCCGAAAGAAAAGAAAACAGATCCCTCGAAAAGCGCGACGCGCAAAGCTGTGCCGAAACGCAATGTAGTCCGGGAGATTCGGCACAGGCGGGAACGTCCGCTTGTTTTGGTGAACTTCGACCCCTCGCCCGCCGGGGCAGAGCAGTTCTACAAGCGCGCAGCGGAGCTGCGGTGGCAGCTCGTCGATCTGCGTTTCCGGCGCGGGGATCTACCCCCGAATCTCACCGTCCGGGGCGTGGTCACGACCATGATTCCCTCGGCCAAGGAAGCTGCCACGGTGATGGAGCTGGGCTGTCCAGTGGTCAGGATCGGCAACATGCCCCATCCCATGGACCATAAGGTGCCGGCGGTCATGCCGGGCAGGTACGCTGCGGGGCGGTTGGCCGCTGAGCATTTTCATGAACGTGGATTCGAGCACCTCGGCTACGTGGGGCGCGACCCGTGGGGCGATGCCAAAGCACTGTACGATGGGCTCCAGCAGCGGGCAGCCGAACTGGGGTGTGAATCTCACCTTTTGCAGCTCAAGCCGGGAGCAGGAAAGAGCTACGGTGAGCGCTATGGCGATTTCAGTGCATCGGTTGGAGCCTGGTTACGCACCGTTCCAAAGCCGCTGGGGCTTCTGGGGTTCTGTGATCCCTGGGCCGCCGAGCTGTGCAGCATGTGCACGGACGCGGGCTACAGTGTCCCGGAGCAGGTTGCGATTCTCGGCTACGGCAACGACCCCGGAGTGGGCCAGTGCACGCTCCCGCCCCTCTCGACCGTTGTCCCGGACCACGAGCGTGTGTTCGCGGTCGCGGCGGACCTTCTGCAGCGCTTGATGAACGGCGAGACACCCGCCGAGACCACGGTCATGATCCCTCCGAAAGGCGTCATCACGCGGGCAAGCACCGATATTCTGGCCGTTGACAACCCCATGGTGGCCCGCGCCATGCGCTTTATGTGGGAGCACCTCGATCTGGACCTGTCCGTGGACGATGTGGCCCGCGAAGTGGGCGTTGCGGGCAGAACGCTCCGACGGGCCTTCAGCCGCAGCCTCGGACGCAGTTTTATTGCCGAGCTGCAGCGCCGCCGACTGGCGGAGCTGTGCCGCCTGCTGCGTTCAACCGACGACCCCATCGCGGACCTGGCGCCCCGGGTCGGTTTCCGCACCATGGCCCACTTGCATCGCTGCTTCCGCCGCGCCTACGACATGAGCCCCCGCCAGTATCGTGTCCGGGAAAAGCGCCCGTCGGCGTAGTCGGCTCGGGGCAGACTCGCCTTCGCCAGTGCTCTCCGTAGCACCTGAATTCGTTCCCTTCCTGCGGCCCTGGCCCTCTGCCTGCTTTCAGCCTACCACCTCTAGCATTCCGAATATGTGATGTTTTATGGCCGGAATAACGCCTGCACATTTCATCGAAGGCATAAGTACCATCTACTCCGTGTTGGGAGTCCGGACTAAAGCGGACCTCTTCGACAGGAAAGGAGGATGGCGCCTGTGGATGACTGAAACTGACAGATGTGGGTCTGCTCGGATGATCGGGCTGTATTTGATGCAAGGTAGACGAACAGAAGAGATAAACACTGGAGACAAGAGAATGACGATGAGAAAGAGAATCACAAACGGATGGACGATCGCTGCAGTGGCGATGGCAATTCTTGCCGTCAACACTAACGCTGCTGACATCACGTACGAAGGCTTCCAGACGGACATAGAGACCATGTTAGCAACGGAGGAAGTCACCCCCAAGGGCTGGCGCAATACGAACCCGGCTAAGCCGCTGGATGTCGACGGAGACAACATCCTGGGAACCGACGGGTACATGGTAAAAGATAAGCCCACCGTAACTCCTTCCTATTTCTCAAGCTGGTCGAGAGTCTCTCTGAATGATAATGCCTGGGCCAAATACATCGACGACCCGGATGATCCCACGGGTGCTGACACCGTTCGAGACCCGCGCTGGCGCAAAGGCCGTGCGTCAGATGATGGCTATTATACTTTCACTATCACGGGCAGCTCCCTGGAGAACAAGAGATTGCAGATCGGTCTACTTATTCCCGGTGGACAGAGTACGGGAATTCACACACTGGAGCAGACATCAGGCGGCACCGCGCAAGCATCCCAAACGAGTGAGGTTACGGCGATCAATGATTCCCTGGCTGCCATTTTCTGGGTCGTGGAGGGGGCCAAAGACGGTGATGTATTCCTCATCTCGAACCCGGTTGAAAAGCAGAATTGCGGCATGTTTGTCGACTCCGCGCCCGGCGCTGCTCCCGCCACTCCCGGCACGCTGATCTACGGGAAGTAGGTCGAACACCTAATCCGTGAACATGCTTCGGCGGTTGGGTCATCCCGATCGCCGGCGCTGTCTTTTGGTCGCCAACTCCGGGCAACGCGACAATCGATTCCCGTTGTCGCCCGGCGACACGCAAAGATGCCGCGGTGGCTCGTGGGCTCTTTGCGCTTCTACTGCCGTAGCTCTGCCAACGAATCCCTCAGCATGAGGCCCAGCGCCTTCTTGCCTGCTGTCGTCTTGAGGTACTTTTCTCGGCGGTGGGCATCCGTTGTGGATCCGACTGCGCACAAGGCTACGTCGGACGGAAGCGTGGTGTTCGCTCAGCTCAGGTTCCTCGCCTCATCGAGGCTGTCTTTCAGCATGAGGCGGAGGGTGCGCTTGCCCTTGGTCGTCTTGAGGTACTTCTCTCGTCGGACGGCGTCGGATCTCGATAGATAGTATTCAACATGGAGCAAATGCAGAGGCCGTCGTGTTGCTGTTGCCGGAACGTTGCCGTTGAAGTGGTCAGTCAGACGCAGCTTCAGGTTGGTCGAGAATCCAGCGTAGAGGAGATCATCTGCTACGCTGTGCAGGATGTAGACGCAGTATTGGAGCTTCGCGAATTGCTGTGGCATGGCTTGGGCTCTCCTTTGGCAGGGAGGAGAAACATAATAAGGAATGGCACCCTATACCAGAGTTCTCCGCTCCGCTCCGAACACGGTATAGGGTTTGCCATGAACCAGAGCTGCTTTGGGTTTGTTTCTCAGAAGGACGTTGTCTGCGAAAACAGGCCGGCTTGCCATGAACCGTGGTGCGAGCTTGCGAGCAGCTCTGGTTCATGGCACCCC
>CAZCDU010000046.1:0-35195 GCA_964497125.1 uncultured Victivallales bacterium
GCGGGAACGGGCGAGTCTCCGAGTCCTTCCCGCCGCTCTTGAGGTCCTCAGTGTTAATTCTCAAGTTTCAACTTTGAATGGTCCGAGTCCACTCGGCGGCTGCACTGGTCTGAAACTTCACTCGCCGGTTTACGGGCTGAAGCCCGGACTACAAACGCCGGATTCATGTAGAAACCCGTTTGTAGTTCGGCCTTTAGGCCGTACATAGCCGACTGCATGTTTCACCCCTGAATGATCCGACTCCACTCGGCGGCGCGACTAGCCTGCAACTTCCTCTCCTTGTGCCGTTTGCCTCTGCGCAATCAGCGAACCATGATCATCGTACCAGAGGGCTGAAGCGCCTTGAGGCTCACATACTCAATCGAGAGATCGGGTGCTGAACTGTGTTTCTGAAAGCCTATCGCAATGTAGTCATAATCAGACACTTTGCTCAGCCCCGCCGCGAGACTCGCCAGGTTGACGGTGGTGTTGTAGCGTAGTCCTGCCCCGGAGTCGCTGGGAACCTGGACGGCGGCAGTACCACTATAGGAGTTGTAGCCTGTGGCACCATCCTTCAGGTTGTACTGGGTGAAGGCTCCGCCTCCAGCATACCACATACCCGCCGTCCCCCAAGGGTTCATGACATCCGTGCTGGCACCTGAACTGACGTCCTTCAGACCCCATAGATGCATAGACAAACCGGAGGCCCCATTAGCGACAGCGTACTCCAAGTCGACCTCGAGCTTGATCTCAGTTGTGATCCACGCAGGGACAGGGATACAGATCCCCACACCCCTCGTCGAACTCGTATTCTCCAGCGAACCCGATGACCACGCCCAATCACTTCCCCCTGCCCAGCCATTATCGCGTTTCACAGCTGCACCAGTCAGCCCATTCGTCGCGAAATCATCGTAGAAGATTGTCCCGGACTCAAGCAGTTCCAAGGTAATCTCGCCAGCCGTCTGAACCTGACTCTGATCAAAAACGTAGGAAAACCCGTCTGGAGGGGTGATGTCGACACCACCACTAAAGCCTCCACTGGCCGAGTGGTCATTATCGACCAGCACAAACCTTGCGGAACGTCCGGTATACGCCGTTGCATCCACCATTAGACTGCCATGGAACCCAATATAGGAATCGGAGTCGTACGTGCTTATCCCCACTGAATCGAATATCATCTCCAGCGTCCCGCCAAAGCGTTCGTGCTGATGGATATTGACCGTTGCCGTGCTTCCGATTATCCGAAAGGTGCTAGCGCTGTTGTACATCCCTATTCGTTCTCTGAATGTATGCACGCCTCCGCTGATGCTCACAAGAGCGCTTCCGAAGAAATCAATCTTTCTGTGGTTGTTACTCCCACTTGTCCTTCGGAGGGAATACGAACCGTCTGTCAGATTGAGCGTACTCCCGTCGCCGATTGTCAGTTTGTCCGATGTGAAGTCCGCCGAACTGTTCAGGGTTGAGCCCCCGTCGATGGTCAACGCGTAGGTGGTCGTACCCGCGTAGTCAACAGTATTGCTGACCGTGTCGCCATTCCCGATGGTGGCCGCTGTTTCAGGGGTTCCCGGTGCGCCGTTATCCCAGTTGCCGGCAGTGCCGAATTCTGAGTCCGAGTTGCCGTTCCAGGTTGTGGCTGCATGGGCGCTTGCCCCAACCAAACACACGATTGCACTCCATGCAGCGATGCCTACTACTCTCATCTTTACGCCTCCTCCATCGTCCGTTAACGCTCCAGCAAAATAACCGCGGGTGTCCGCCATTGCGATTGCGACCAACCGTCTCCCCATTATGTGCTTGCATGAGAAGACATTTGTCGTACACAATATACCCAACGGCTGCAGAGCCACACACCGCGTTCAAGAGGGTATTATCTCCTAATTGCAGGCAATTTGCCTAGAGGACTCTTGCAGCAATCCAAGCACTATTGTCGCATGCAAAGAGTAAACTACTTGAGAGTGAACCAAGCTCCGTCACCGGACGTGGCACTCGGTGCGCATGGCGTCGGGCACTACATCCATCCCGCAGGATACCAGGAGGAGCCCATGGCCAAGCCCTTTGCCCAGGTATTCTGGGGCATCAGAAGGTGCGGGAGTTTCATGATCGACGGAGTGGAGATGATTTTGCCGCCTGAGCACATCGCCGTCTACCTGCCGGGCATGGTGCATGCGTGGAGAGCCGTCGACGATGACTGGGAGATGAGGTGGTGGACCATGGACGGTCCGCTGGCGTCCGACATCATCACCGGCATGGGACTGCATCCAGGGGTGTTCGCGGCGGGGCCTGCTCCGGCAGGAGTGTTCCACAAGCTCGAGGCGGCGATCCGGGACCCTTCCCCCCTGGGTGAGCGCCGTGCATCGGCGCTCGCCTATGAACTGCTAACCCTTACCCACGGTCTCACGACCGCAGCAAAGCGCGACGCGCTTGTGAATGAGATCATGGGCTACCTAACGGTGCACTGGGCGGAGCGCGACCTCTCCGTCGGCTCTATTGCCCGCAGGTTCCGTGTACACCGCTCCACCCTGGCCCGGCGGTTCCAAGCCGCCCTCGGGATATCGCCGGTAGACTACATCATCGGTTTGCGCATCCAGAACGCCATGTCCCTGCTCCGTCAGACGACCCACTCCGTAGCCGAGATAGCACGCCAGTGTGGATTCAAGGACCCCAACTACTTCGCACGCATTTTTCGAAATCGGACCGGGATCGCGCCACTCGCGTTCCGCAAGCGAGAGCGATAATCAGAAAAGGCGAGATCACCAGCCCTCGGAGCCCGGGACGACCTATTCGCTGGAGACCCGCAGCAGGACGTTGTCGACATACGTGACTGCCGGGGAATCTGAGTTCGCATAGAAGCTGAACCAGGTCAGCGCCGAGAACTCCGGGGACGCGACCGGCACCTCGAAGGGCTGTTCGGTTCCGTCCGGGCCCGTGACGCTTCCTTTGACGGTCTTTCCGCCGCCAAGCTCAAGGGTGAGCTTAACGGTGTGCCATGAACCGTTGGGGGCTTTGAGTCGTTCGTTGCCCACTTGGATGTAGCCGTCGGGGTTCATGATGACGGCAACGCCGCTCTGAGGCGGTCGCTGTGTGTAGTCACGCATTTCCATGCGCAGTTCGCCCGGTTCTTTTGCGCTAACCATCACGTCGAAGGAGAGCGTCAGCGTTCCTGAGTCTCTTACGTCGCTTCCGCTGAACGACCGCGTGTAGATAGGCTGCCAGCTATGCGGGAGACCGGCTGCGTCGTGAAAGGCAAGGCTCTGTTTGCCGGAAGCGGCTACGGCGTCGGTGACGATGATCCTGGCGCCTTTCGATTCGTCGGTACTGGATACGCCCTCCGGCACATGGTTCACCGTCTGCGATTCGAAGTCGTCCCGGTAGAGCGTCACCGGAGCATTAGCAAGCTGCCTCGCCTCTTCCCTTGCGGCATCTATCTTGATCCACTCAGCGGGCATCGTTGACGTCGGTGCCTCCTGGGCCTCGTCGGCCGCCCCAAGACAGAGGATGCTGCCATCCTTCAGGGGGAGGTAGACGTTGTCCCCTGCAGCAGCGAGACCATCCCATACGGGTGCGGCCGGCAGATCCAGCTTCCCAAGTGGAGCGCCGGTCTGCTTGTCGACAGTCCAGAGCAGTCCCCCCTGTCTGCCGTCATAGGATGCCTCGATATCGTCTTTGTCGTAATGCGCGTACATGGGCACACCGGCGATGACCATGGTGTTCCCGCCGACCACCAATGCGTGTCCGGCCATCGGAATGTGGGCACTCCAGCGTCGGCGCCAGCGTCCCATCTTGGGGACAAGGGGGCCACCGGGATCCCCAACCAATGGGTCGGTGTTTCTCCGCAAGCGGCCCGTCGGGGCCTCTCCGGAAACGATCCTGTACTTCTTGCGTGAATCGCGCACTTTGCCGGGATGCCTACCCGGGGCATCTCCCCGGACTTCGTAGAAGATGTCGCCGTCAAAGGAAATGATATCGCCTTGGGGACCGTCTGAATCCACCCCACCCCCCGGGGCGTAGCTCAGGTCCGTGTCGATACTCCAATACGTTCTGTGCTGCGGAGACGAGCACAGGAACCCGGTCGACGCCATCAGGTGCGGCTTCTCTATCTTGTAGGGGCTGATTGGCGAAAGGTCCGGTGTGAAGCCCTGGTGGCGGATATAGAGGTTGCCGTCGGATTCAGAGAAAATCCCGCCCTTGCAGCCTTCACTCCGGTGTGTAGCACCACGTTGCGTCCTGGGAAAGAACTCGTCATCGAAGGGCCCCGATACCGTGCTGCGATGCACGACATCGCCTGTGTGCGGTTTCAATGCATAGACCACAATCCCGCCATCAAGGAACGAACTACGTCCGGCCGCGAAATAGACGAGGTCATCCCTGACCATCACGCTTCCGTTCACCGGCCATGCCGACTCCAGCTTCCCCATGGAGCACATCAGGCTGGCAGACGGCATGTCGGAAAACTTCCATACGAGCTCGCCGCTCTGCGCATCCAGGCAGTAGACCCAGCCGCTGCGGCAACCAAACAGAGCCAAGCCCTTGAAGAGTGTGGGAGGCGAATCAACCAGGCCGTCCGCAATGAACGTCCATTTGCGTTTCCCGGTTGTAGCGTCCACGGCAACGATCGTGTGCATGTCCTTGATGGCTACAAGCAGCAAACCGTCGGCGATCACCGGAGCGGTGGATTGACCGGGAAGGGGTGTCCGCCATTTCACCTGCAGCTGTTTTGGTATCGCGGTTGACGCCACGCCGCTGCGTGCGTTGTCATGACGATACATGGGCCAGGCGCTCGAACGCGGGGTGCGGAACGCGGAATGCGGACGCGGGGAGACGCGTTGTGCGAACGCGGGGCCCTTGATGAGGCGGGGGGTGGGCTGGACCTCCATGACCTTGCCGTTGTTCTCTGCGCGGTCCTCGGTGGAGGTGCAATTGAATCCCAACAGCATGGAGCCTATCTCACAGGCACAGACGTAGGGAGAGGAGTAGAGCCTGCCGTAGCTGGGTGTCATCGCCAGACCACAGGTTGCCCGCATCCAGGGGCTGGGAAACTCCGACTTGCCGTCCAGCCCGAGTAGATCCGTGCCGCCGGTCATGGAGTTGATGTAGTACGTGTCGGTAATGCGATTGCGGTAGCAGCGCGGATGCACCATCGGTCCGATCCGTGTTTGCTTCAGCTTCTGTTTCACCTCGCCGGTTGCCGGGTCCAGCGCTTCGAGATCGGTGGTCCACAGCATCCCCGCGTGGTAGAAGAGGTCACCCGTTTTGCAGTAATTCTCCTTGGTTTTGGTTTCCCAGAGGAAGTTGCCATCCGTGAGGGAATACGCTCTGACTTCATTGATATCCGTACAGAAGACGCGATTGTCAGTCAGCAGAAGGGTTGGTGGCATGTTATGAAGGCCCAGAGTCCTGGGCTTCTTTCGCTCATACTCGGCGAGATTCGCATAATCCACCCGCCACTTCTGCGCACCGGTCTTGTTGTTCAGACAGGCCAGCCCCGTCTGACTCAGGTAGCACAGGCTGTCGCCCTTTGTGGCAATTGAGCCGCCAATGTAGCCATCGGGATATCCCTGGATGGTGACCTCCCAAAGCGCTTCGCCACTGTTCCCGTCCCGGGCTGAGAGCCTCACCGGACTGAGTTTCAAGTGCACAGGAGAGGCCACCCGCATACCGATAGCGTAGGCTTGGCCATGGATTGCGTAGATGACGCCATTGTCGTAAACCATCTCGCGGGTGTTGTTGCTGTTCTTGAACGTCGTCAACATCTTGCCGGTCGAGCCATCGAAGACGGTGATGGGGCCGTCATAGCCATCCGTGCAGTAGACCTTGTCTCCGACAGCAATGAGCAGCCGTTGCAGCTGAGCCGGGATGATTTTCACCGGTCCTCCCAGCCCCCGTTTACCCCAGTTCGCCAACGGTTTCTGCCACAACTCGCAACCGTTGAACGCATCGCGCGCCAGCAGAACATAGTGGTGAGTCGTATCCCCCGTCTCAGGGCTGGCCATATCCTCGATCGTGAAAATGCGGCCGTTGGCGGTGACCATGGACGTCACGGACGGCATGAAATACTTGGTCCGGCCGTAGCGACTGCCGGCAGTCCATTGCAGCCGTTCCGGCGGCCCGGCACTATCCCTGGTCACTCCGTTGTTGTCGCCATTGCACAGCCACTGATTCCATTCCCCCATGTGGTCGGGAAAGGCCTTCTTTGCGGTCTTCCAGCCATCGGCTTGTTTGCAGAGCGCGGATCCACCGGGCACCAGCGCCCGCAACACCTCGGCCTGGGCGACGCCCCCCGAGTAATCCACGACCAGGTTCACCAGGGAGTCGATAAAGGGCAGCGTTTTCCCATCGAACTCAGCAACCGAGACCTTGCCGTAGTTGTCGCCGGCAACAAGCCGCGCTCGAAGCGCTTCGATCCTGGCCTTGTCGATCTCGAGTCCGCGTACAACAAGCCCCGCCGCGACGGCGTCGGCATAGGCCTCATCATCGCCTTGGATCACAACCAGGATACCATTCCTCAACCCGGCCTCTTGCACCGCATCGCTGACCTCACCCGCCTCTACCGGCATAGCCGCGAGAAGTGCCGCTCCAAGAAGGACGTTTCCCCAAATCCCGATAGTCATCATGGGTTGCTTCTGCATCATCTCATCGTCCCCTCTTCAAGACCTCAACAGAGATCAGTTATCCGACACTCGAATCCAGTCCATCTCGACAGTCGTGCCCGCGGGTGCCCGGAATTCCAGGCGGAGCTGTTCTATGGCTCCACTCCAGCCCTTTCCAGCAAGCGGGAGTCTGACCGACTTGAAGCCACCGGCTTCAATACTTGCTTCCCCGAGGGAGGTCGTGTTGGCCGTAACGGTGATCCTGGTATCGGCCGACGTCCTGGCCCTCACAATCAGAGCGCCGCTGTTCTTCGCCGCATCGAGATTGAGTCCTTCGCGAACAATCGCCCCACGGCCTTCCAGCAATTCAAAATCGAGAAAGCCCTGCTTGCCCGCAATATTCGTCAGTTCGCCATCTGGCTTCCAGCCTTCCGTTTGCCAGCCTCCGCAATCAAAGGTGAACAACAGTCGGCCATCGGCCGGGTCACGGTCGTTGAGCTTCTCCCACTCGTCGGACAAGCCGTCGCCATCACTATCGGTGCGCACGCGTTCATGCTCAGGGTTGACCCCCCTACCCCAGTGAGCGCTGCTCTGGCTAATCTCGTGGTCCGGCTCCGTATCGGCACCAAGGTCGCCTTCTGCCAACCAGCCGTCCATGATGCGACGGTGTGCTTCGAGAACGCTCTTGTATGCCGCGTCGTTGACCAGGTTATTGACCTGCGCGGGGTCCTTCCTCATGTCGTAGAGCTCTTCCGGGGGGCGCTCACCAAAGTAGATCTCGGCCAGCTTTGGCGCGAGGCTTCCATCCGCATGGGCCTCGCGCAGGTGGTCGAGGAAGACTCTCCCGTCCCGGTACTGTGGCTGCAGGAGCACGCGATCGAGGAAGTAGTTGCGGGTATAGCGGAAGTTGTCGGTTCGGATTGACCGGATACGATCAATCGTATGGTCGCAACGATCCCGGGCGGCGCCGACAAACGTGCGCGGCTTGAAATCCTCTGCAAACAGGTTCTGCCCTTCGCACCACTCCGGCAACGGCAGGCCTGCCCAGGCGAGTGTCGTGGCCGAGAGATCAAGAACCGAAACGAGATCGTCACGCACGACGCCCTTCGGCACCCAGGCTTCGGGACCGGTCACAATAAACGGCACGTGCAGCCCCGCTTCGGTCGGCTGCTGCTTGTGGCGCACGAGATTGTTGGCGCCGTGGTCGGACACATAGACAACGATTGTGCTGTCGAGCAGGTTGTCCGCCTTCAGGCGATTGAGGATGCGGGCAATGTTCTCGTCGTCCAGACGAATCGAATCATAGTGCTCCGCGACGACTTCGCGGTAGAGGTCGTTTTGCGGATAGTCGGCGGGGACCGTAACGATGGCCCTGTCCACCTTCTTCTCTTTCGGAAACTTCGACGTGTTCAGCTTTCCACCCGAGAGCTGAATCTGTCCGAAGAACGGCTGGCCCTGCTTCCGTTCCCGCCACGGTGTCTTCGAGCTGGCTTTCGGAATCTTCGAATAGGGCGGCGTGCTGCCCGGGCGACTTGAGAAGTTGTAATCGGTCTTGCCGACGTTGAATGTAAAATACCCGGCCTCCGCCATGAGCTGCGGAATCATCTTCATCCCCTTCGGCAGGTAGATCCGTGTCTTCCGGCCGGAACGGTGCTCATGTGCGCCGAAGCGCATCTGGTTCACTCCCATGATGACAGCCGAGCGACAAGGCGAACAGACCGGTGCGGGGACGTAGGCGCGTTTGAAAATCACGCCGCTCTCGGCCATCCCATCGATCGTCGGCGTCCAGCCGTCGTTTATCTCGTGCCCATAGCATCCCATCCAGGGGGACGTGTCCTCCTGGAACAGCCAGAGAATGTTGGGCCTGGATTCTCCAGCACCACAGCACATGCACGCGACGCCCAAAGCCTGAATAAGTATCACCAAGAGTGTTCTTCTAACCACCATCTGCCATCCTCCTTCTTGTCGCAGCGTCTCCGCGCCAAACCCCAACAACCCATCTAGAAACTCGTTATGCTATCAAACCGAATAGGCAGCCCAGGCTTGGGTCCTGACTCCTACCCCCTGTCGCCTGTCACCCCTCCAACGTCCATCCCTTACGGTAGGGCTTGGTGAGAAACTGATTGGCTGAATCCAGGTTCGTGACCCGACCGGCAGCGCCATCATACTTCAACTCAGATTCAGCCCGGAAGCTTGCAAGCCCCAGGTTCAGGGTCTCGATCATGTTGGCACCATACTCGAAGTTGCAGGCCGTCTCCCACGGGCGACCGTTCTTGCAGGCGTTGGTCCACTGGTGCTGGAAGTGACCCAGGTTGGCGGCTGCGTCTTCCCGGCTGCGTGGCCGGAAGTAACTCAGGTCGGCTTCTCTGCCGAACGGGATAAGCAACCGCTTCTGGAAGTCGGCAATCACGTAGCCCTGGTCACCCTTAAACAAGGCGCCGTTCCTCATCTTATCCAGGTCGATCCAGTCCAGCGGCGACTTGGGTCCTGTCTTGCTCTGGTGCCACGTCACACGGATCTCGTCTCGCCAGTCGTTGGCAGGCATCATAAAGGCAGCGCGCATCTCTTCCGGAGTCGCGTCCGGATTGGGCTTCTCGGGGGAGTCCGTCTTCACCGACGTCGGCCGTTGCGCATCGATCACGTTCCAGACCAGGTCGAAGGTGTGGCTGCCCCAGTCGCCCGCATAGCCCATGCTGAAGTCCCAGTACTTGTTCCACGACTGGCAACCCAGGCCGGCGCGGTCACCCAGCTCGAAGTAACCCGGGTTATAGGGATGCGCCGGTGACGGTCCGAGCCACAAGTCGTAGTTCAGATGCGCCGGGGGCGTACCCGCTGCCGGCAGGTAACCGGGCCGGCCCGAGGCGCCACGGCTCCAGACGTGCACCTCCTTGAGCTTGCCAATGGCACCGTCATGAATCATCTCTCTCAAGCGGTTGAAATTGGGATCGGCGTGCCGTTGCGTGCCTACCTGCGTGGCAAGCTTGTCCTTCTTCTTGAGGTAGGTCGCGTGCAAGGTACGCGCCTCGTTCACAGTGATGGCAAGTGGCTTTTCCATGTAAACATGCAAGTCGCGATTCATGGCCCAGTTGGCCACAAAGGCATGGGTGTGATCGGTTGTGCAGCACAGCACCGCGTCGAGTCCGGGATGATCGAGCGCCTTGCGCCAGTCCTCGTAGGGGGTTGCGCCCGGAAACTGTGCCATACCCTTGGCCAGGTTGCCCTTATGCACATCGCATACCACGGCAATGTTCTCGTCCCTCAGCGCACCGTAATGCTGGCTGGCACGCCCCCAGGCCCCGATCAGGGCGATGTTGAGTCGGTTGCTGGGCGTGTTCTGCCCGAAAACCGTGCCACTGGGAAGAACAAGAAGCCCTGCTCCCGTTGCGGTACCGGTCTTGATAAAACTACGACGATTCATGCTGTCTTCCCTTATACGTTATGGTTGCTTTCAATGTCATGTCACACCAATACCCCATCCTCGTCCCGCGGCAGCCAGACCCGCATTTCGTTGGGGCCGCGATGACACCAGGCGTAGTAGGGGATCAGTGTCAGATCGGTCTCGTGAGATGTCACGCTGCCGTCCTCATCGCGCACGGCAGCCTGGGCCTTGCCCTGCAAGGCCAGCGGTTTGCCCGGCAGATCGTCCCGCTGCTCTGCCTCCAGCACGGCCGCGTCCGGCACCCAGAGATTCAGTGCATGCCCGTCATGGTCGGCGCCTTCGGCACAGTAGACAAGCGGCCCGCGCTCGAACGCCACGCGCCCGCGATTGGCCTCGACCTTCTCGTCACAAACCACGCGTCGGATATCCATCGGCAGGTCGAGGACCACGGTGTCGCCTTTAGCCCACTTGCGCTTGATGACGAGGTAGCCGTTTTCGAGGGAGGCGGCGTCGATGGGAACATTGGACTCGTCGCATCCAGCGACGAGCGACGCCCTGGGGCCTGACTCCTGCCCCCTGTCTCCTGACTCCTGGTAGAGCCCTCCGGGTGCCACTGCGCCACGCGCCCAACCCGGCACACGCACGCGCAATATGAACTCCGATTCCGCTTCCGGTTCGATCGTGAGCTCAATGCGGCCTTGCCACGGATACTTCGTCTGCTGAGTCAGCTTCACCTTTTGCCCGCCGACCTCGACCTCTGCGATCCCAGTAGCGAACAGGTTCACGTAGAGGCTGTCGTCCTTGGTCGCGTACATGTAACCCGGGATAGAGGGGACGAACCGCACAATGTTCGACGGGCAGCAGGAGCAGCCGAACCAGGGGCTGCGCTCGGCACCGGCATCATGGTTGAACTTTGTGCGCCCGTCTGATGAGAGCGGGTTCGGATAGAAGTAGGTATCGCCTTGCAGAGACACCCCGGAGAGAAACCCGTTGTAGATCGTCCGTTCGACGACGTCCATGTACTTCGCATCGCCATGCAGCAGGAACATGCGATGGTTGAACAGCACGTTGGCGATCGCCGCGCAAGTCTCATTGTAGGCCGTACGGTTGGGCAGCTCGTAGTTACCGGCATAGGCCTCACCGTCCCGGCTTCCGCCTACCCCGCCGGTGATGTAGAGCTTCTTTGATGTGATATTCTCCCAGATTCCGTCAGCGGCATCGATCATCTCCCGGTCACCGGTCAACGCCGCCACATCGGCCATGCCGGCGTACATGTATCCGGCGCGGACGGCATGCCCCACGGCTTCCTTCTGATCTTTGACCGGCTGCTGGTCCTGGCGGTTATCCCCGTATAGCTCCTTCCGCTTGTCTTTGCGGCCTCGCATCTCGAGAAAGAAATTCGCCTGATCGAGATACTTCTTGTCGCCGGTCACGCGGTAGAGCTTGACCAGCCCTATCTCGATCTCCTCGTGCCCCGGCACATCGATTCGCTGTCCTTCGCCTTCGCCGAAGATCTCGCAGACGAGGTCGGCGCTCTTGATGGCTACGTCCAGGAAGTTCCGCTTGCCTGTGGCCTGGTAATGCGCCACCGCGCCTTCGTACATATGACCCACGTTGTAGAGCTCGTGCCCGTCGCGGCAGTGCGACCAGCGCCCCTCCTGGCCGGGATAGTTGTACTTCGGATCGCCGATCGTCCGCGCCGTGTAGAGGTAGCCGTCATCTTCCTGGGCCGCGGCAAACTTTGCAATCAAGTCATCGACATAGGCCTCCAGCTCGGGGTCCGGCTTCATCGTTAGCGTATAAGCCGCGCCCTCGACGATCTTGAACACATCGGAATCGTTGAAGAAGATGCCCTGAAACCCGCCATCTTTGAGACCTCCGGCCACTTCAAAGTTGTGAATGCGCCCCGTCTCCTCGCACTTCTTGAGACAGGCCGGCAAGGTGGAGCGGCGGTTTGTTTCCAGCCGCTCCGCCCAGAACCCCTTGGTGACGGCAACCTTTTCAAAGGTTATGGGTTGAATGGGGTAATCGCTCATTGTGTCTCCATATGCTGTAACCGTTTGGAAGGGACGGAAACGTTCTTTCGTCCTTACCGTATTAGCGCAGCCCCTCCCTGATGACCCTTGGCACGTCGGTGGTGATCGATGCTGGACCAAACTGGCTCGCACGCTTGGCATGCCCCACCTCGTTGACGGTCCAGATGTGCCAGGCATAACCGCGCCCCTTGACGCCTTCAACCACGTCCTCGGGTATGCGCAGATTTGAACTCAGCCCGTCGGCCTTGATTCGTGCCAGCGTCTTCAGCACATGTTCCAGCGATGGGGTGATCTCGCCTGACTCTTCTTCCTTGAAACTGCATAACCAACTCACGGCGTATTCCGGTGCCTGTACTTTCAGCGCTTCAAGAACCGCCTCTTTGAAACTGATCATCATGACCTGATGTGCCTGGAGGCCGGATGCCGCAAGCTTCTCGAGTAAGACAGGAATGATCTCTGCGCCGCCCTTGATTTCGATGAAGATCTTCTTCCCGGCGGGAATCGTCGCGAGCACCTCCTCCAAGGTCGGAATCCGGGATCCCTTGAAGGCCTCTCCATGCTTCAAACCAATATCCAGCTCGCGCAGCTCGCCAAGCGTCGATTGGCTGACGAGTTTTTCTACGTCTGTGAGGCGCTTCGTATCGGCATCATGAAAGCAGACAATGTGGCCATCACCTGTTAGCCAGACGTCACATTCAATTGCATCGGCGCCCTGTTTCCACGCCAACTCAAAAGCCGCAATGGTGTTCTCCTGCGCGTCACGGGACGCACCGCGGTGCGCGACAATCATAGGTTCCTCCTCCGGGGGCGCTGCGAGAATTGCTGTAGCAAGAAACACACTCATCAACATCTATCAGTTCCCTGTCGAGACGTTATCAGGATCTCAGCATTTTCCAATCCCTTGGCTGTGGCGCGCAGCGTGATTGAACCGCTGTCCTCATCAATCGACCTCAGATAGACCATGCACATGCCGTTAAACGCTTTGCGCTGGTCGGCCTGGAAGGGCTCAAGCGAGGTGGCGTCGCCGTTGCCAACCGCTGCGATCTGGGCCGGACCGTCGATGTGGAAGTTCACCAGGTTGTCCGCCGTTGGGCAGAGATTGCCGTCGGCGTCAAGAATGCGCACGGTGGCGAAGGCCATGTCATCGCCGTCGGCGGCGATGGTGTCGCGATCCAGCGTCATCTCGATGGTTGCCGGCACGCCGGCGGTCTTTACGACGGTTTCAGCCACCGGATTGCCCTCGTTGTCGTAGGCAACGGCCTTGAGCTCACCGGCTTCATAGCGGACGTCCGGCCAGACGATGCGGTAGGTACCCATCATCAGCTTGGCCCGCTTGCTCCGGCGGCCGAGAGACTTACCATTCAGGAACAGTTCAACGCTGTTGAAGCTAGTGTAGCAATGCACCGGGGTGGTCTCACCTTCGCGTCCGGGCCAGGTCCAGTGCGGGAGCAGGTGCAGCACCGCTTTGTCCGTCCACTTGCTCTGGTAGAGGTAGTAGCGGTCTTTGGGAATGCCACACAGGTCGACAATACCAAAGTAGGAGCTGCGGCTGGGCCACTGCTCTTGGTATGGCGTTGGTTCGCCCAGATAGTCGAAACCGGTCCAGACGAATTCGCCGAGGCTGAATGCACATTCGTCCTGCGCCCTGAACTCGACATCCGGACTGTAAGCCCAGCCCGGGTACGCCATGTCATAACTGCTGACCTGGAGGCTCTCACGGATGGGGTTGATGTCCTCGGTTACCGGGAAGTAGTACTCGCCGCGCGAGCTGACCGTAGACTCGGTTTCACTGCCGTAGGTTGCCTTCTCCGGGAACAGCTTGTGATACTCAACGTACTGGTTCGGCCGGTAGTTCCAGCCGGGGATGTCTACGGCATCGGCTAATCCATGGCGTATAGCGCCTTCGGGGTTATTGAATCCCGCCGTCGTCGGTCGGGTCGGATCTTCGTCGTGGCAAATATCACACAGGTACTGCGCAACCTTGCCGCCATCCTCCTTTGACTGTTCCATGATCTCGTTGCCGATGCTCCACATGATCACACACGGATGATTGCGATCGCGCCTGATCATGGCACGCAGATCCCTTTCGGACCACTCCTCGAAGAAGTTGTGATAGCCATTCTCCACCTTGCCGCTGGCCCATTCGTCGAACGCTTCATCAATCACCAGAAACCCTAGCTCATCGCAGAGCTCCAGCAGCTCGGGCGTCGGCGGGTTGTGGCTCGTGCGAATCGCGTTGCACCCCATGTCCTGGAGAACCACAAGCTGGCGCTTCAGGGCCGTCCGGTTGACCGCGGCCCCAAGCGGACCAAGGTCATGATGCATGCAGACGCCGTTCAGCTTCATGGATTGACCGTTGATAAAGAAGCCCCGGTCAGGATCGAATGTCAGCGTTCTGAATCCCAGTGGCGTCGTGTAGGTGTCTACGACAACACCGTCAACGTCGAGTTCCGTGGTGATCGTGTACAGGGCGGGTTCGCCCGGCATCCAGAGCTTCGGCTGGGCAACCGGGAGCGTCTGCTCAAACACGCCGCAACCGTCAACGGTCTGCGCACGTTCACCCGCGGCGACCTGCCTTCCCTCGGCATCGCTAATCACGGTTCTGGCCGTGACCCGGGCGGCATTGCCGTGGTTCTCTACCGTCGTCTTCAGGTTGACGGTAGCAGATTCGCGCGAGACCTCTGGCGTGGTAACATACGTCCCCCAGTGCGCGACATGGACCGGATCCAGGAGCACCAATCGCACGTTTCGATAAAGCCCCGCACCGGGATACCAGCGCGACGAGTCCGTCTTGTTCTCAAGTCGCACGGCAATGAGATTCTCTTCCCCCGGTTCGATGGCATCGGTGAGATCAACACTGAATGATGAGTATCCGTACGGCCATGCTCCCACCAGCCTGCCGTTGCAGTAGATTTGGCTACGGCTCATGGCCCCATCGAACTCAATCCGCACACGCTTACCCGCGCCATCGGCAGGTACACGGATCAGCCTGCGATACCACCCCACCCCAACATGCGGCAATCCCCCGGTCCGGCCGGTGATCTCCACAACGCCCCGTTCAACATCCGCTTGCTTCTTGACGATTCGTTGCACATCGACCTCGCGGTCGAACGGACCGGCAATGGCCCAGTCGTGCGGAACGCGCACACGCTCCCATGCGGAATCATCGTAATCTGCAGCCATGCTGCCGGAGTCATCGCTGCGGGTAAATTTCCAGCCGTACTTCAAAGGAATCGTCTGCCGGGACATGCTCTCTCCGTCTGTATGTTGGATTTTCGTCACGTAGCGTGTGGCACCATCAGGGGACCCGTGCGCCGGCACAGGTCCTGTGACACGCACCTCGCTCTATCTCTTGAACCAATACCGACCTGATCCCACCTGCAGCACGGTTCTGCCGTTCTCCATCCGCAGGAACTCCACGCCATCGGCTTCGTCAATGGGCTTCCCGCTCTCCGTCACTGAAGCCGCATCGCTAGCGGGCACGTAAACCGTCGCCGTGGTGTTGGCGGGAATGGAGATCTCCCAGAGGAAGGTCTCCCCGTCCCGTTTCCAGTCACTGGTGATGCGGCCGTGAATGGTGTCGTGATGACCTTTGGCCCAGGTGATGCCCTCTCCAAGCTCGGGTTTCATGATGATCTTCTTGAAACCGGGCCCGTCGCTGTCAATCCCGAGCATGCTACGGAACATCCACTCGCCGCAGGCGCCCAGGGCATAGTGGTTGAAGGAGTTCATCTTCACATCCCCGAACCCCTTGTCCTTGCTGTAGCTGTTCCAACGTTCCCAGATGGTGGTTGCGCCTTGCTCGATGGAGTATCCCCAGGAGGGATAGGTCGTGTTCTGGATCATACGATACGCCAGGTCACTTCGCCCTATGTCAGTGAGCGTAGGAAAGAGAATGGGAATACCGAGGAATCCAACCGAGAGATGGTAGTCCTTCGCCTTGATGCGCTCCACCAGGTGTGCCGCCGCCTTCTTGCGCTGCGCGTCGGTGAGCAGATCAAACGACAGAGCCATGCAATAAGCCGTCTGGAGGTTGCTCGCGATGCTGCCATCGGGTTTCACGTAGGTCTTCTGGAAATAGGCTCGGATATCTTCGAACTGCTTGTTGTATTTGGCGGCATCGTCCGGCTTGCCGAGCGCTTCGGCTATTTCAGCCATCAGGCTGGTGGTGTAGGCGAAGTACGCCGTCGAAATAAGATCCCCCGGCGGGCGACCACCAGGAGCGAGCCAGTCACCCCAGGTATGAGCCTTTCGGCCTCCGAGGCCGTCTTTGCCACAGGCCTCAAGGTAGCGCACCATTTCGTCGTAATACTCCTCTATCAGGCGGGTGTCGCCGTAGACTTTGTAGATCGTCCAGGGACAGATAATCCCGGCACACGCCCATGCCGCGGCGCCATGGCCGTGGAATACCGGGGCCTGGTTGCCAAACAGCCCGTGAGCGTTCTGGGTGTCCATCACGTCCACGATCCACTTGGTAAAGAAGGCCGAGACATCCTGGTTGTAGCAACCGGTTCGGACAAAGACCTGCGTATCGCCGGTCCAACCAAGGCGCTCATCGCGCTGCGGGCAGTCAGTGGGTACTTCAAGGTAGTTCGAGAACTGTCCCCAGAGGATGTTGCTGTAGAGCTTGTTGACCATGGGGTTCGAGCACTCGAAAGAGCTGGCGGCAGGCGAATCGGACGTGATCACGATGCCCGTGACCGCATCCGGTGCCGGCTTGCTCCTCAGCCCGGTAATCTCAACATAACGGAATCCATGGAAGGTGAAACGCGGCTCCCAGACTTCTTCTGCCGCCTGGCGCGACGAAGCCGAAGGCGAAGACGGCCCTCCCTTGAGGATATAGGTATCTGTTGCCCGCGCGGAACGCAGGTTGGCGGTATAGACCGTGCCGTCGGCATTCAGCATTTCGCCGAAGCGCATGACGATCTTGTCGCCGGCGTCGCCCTTGGCTTTCAAGCGGATCCAGCCGGAGAAGTTCTGGCCCAGGTCAAATACGTGGTGGCCCGGCTTCGGTTCTGTCAGTTGGATCGTCGGCAGCTCCTGCGTACGCCGAACGGGAACCCCGGGGTAGGCCTCGAGAAGCGGCGTGATGTCGGAGCCGGTGTCGACCGAAGCCCAACTGCCGGCATCAAAACCGGGGCGACTCCACCCAGGCATCTCGAGACGCGCATCATAGGTCTCACCGTGCTGCATGTCCGATTCCAGGATTGGGCCGAACGCGGCTTTCCAACTGGGATCAGACACAATGAGCTCTGACTCGCCATCGACATAATCGATCTGTAGTTGCGTTTTGAGTCGGATGCGTTTGCCGTACTTGTTCTGACCGATGCAACTGATGTTGCCGCGAAACCAACCGTCAGAGAGGATGGCGCCAACGGTGTTCGCGCCATCATTCAGCAGATCGGTCACGTCGTAGGTGCGGTAGTAGATCCGCTTACGGTAGTCGGTCCAGCCCGGCATGAAGACCTCATCGCTCACGCGTTGGCCATTGATGTATAGTTCGAAAACGCCCTGTGCCGTCGCGTACACCACCGCGCGCTTCACGGCAGAGCGAACAGTGAACGCTTTGCGCAGATGGGGCGCCGGGAGGTAGCGCTTCTTCTCTGATTTCGTGCCGCCGGTAGCCAGATCCAGCTCAGCATTCTCGTCAGCAGTGGTTTTGACCGTCTTGCCATTAAGCGTGTACTCCAGCACCAGCTTCTTCTTCACGCCGTGGGCAGGATCTCCGCCGGCAAAGTCGTTTGATCCCTTTACCTTGAGGGCACCATCGGCAACCTGCTTCCGAATCTTCGCCGTCAGATCCACCTGTTTGGTTGCGTCGCCGGGCACGCCATAGACTGCCTTGATGATGACAATCTTCGGGGTGCCGGATGAGGCGGGGGCTTCCGCTTCCGGTTCATGGTCCCAGCCGATCCACTTGGCATCGCGCCAAGCGGCCGTCTCGAGCAGCCCCATCGACCACATGGCCGGGGCACTCCACGCCGAGGCGCTGTCGTCCTGGTCCCACACCCGAACCTTCCAATAACCGTACATCCGCGACGTTAGCGGTTTGCCGGCATAGACGATATGAGCGCTCTGATCCGATTCAACCTTGCCGCTATCCCACAAGTCGCCCTCATCCCGCTTCAGCAAATCCTCCGAACTTGCCACCAACACGCGGTACGCCGTCTGCCTCTGCCCCCTGACTCCTGGCTCCTGCCGGCCCGCCGTAGCTCGCAGAGCGGAGGAGGAACTCCTGTCGCCTGACTCCCAGCTCAGCCGCGGCTTGCGGACATCAATTCCCAGCGGATCCTCCAGGTATTCGCAGCGCAGGTTATCGACACCGCCAGTTGCCGGTCCGTTAAGAGATGCGATAACCGCCATCATAGCCAACTGCCTCATATCCATAGTCACTCTTCTTGTAGATTGCTCATTCGTCGTCCCCGCAGGGCCATCAATACGTTCACGTTACAATCTCATGGACATCGCAGGCATCGGGGGCATTGACCCGGACATCCAGTTTGTCACCCCTGCGCGTCCACGCCACACGAATAGCGCCGTGAGGGGTGGGGATCACCCCTTGGGCGGCATCGAGACCGCAGGCCTGGGGGCGCACAGCCACGCGTGTGAATCCCGGTTCAAGGGGGGTCACGCCCAGTATCCTGGCTGACATCTGGTAGAGCGTGGTGCCGTTCCATGCATGACTCAGATCGCCACGCCCCCACATCTCGTACGAAGTCTGTGTTTCCACGTTGATCGTCCATCGCTTCATCAGGTCGATGGCATATTCCTGGTAGATCCCCGCGTGGTCGAGCGCGTCAAACACGAAATGCATGAAATACGGCTGCATGTCCACCTCGGGCTCCTTCATGATACGACGCATGATATCGGCCCGCCGTTCTTCGGGAGCAAGATCGTAAAGTACCGCAAGGGCGTTGACATGTGGTGTGTGCGTTTCGATATCCCTATCAGCCGGCAGCCACCGGCCACTGGGTTCCACATCCGAAGCGAACGGAACCCCATCACGATAGAGCCCTGTGCTCTCATCCCATAGGATCTCGTTGAAGGCGCGGCGCAGCTTGACCCGCTCTGCTCTATAGCGCTCAGCGCTTTCGTCGTCGCCCTGCAACGTCGCGACCCGGATGCCATCGGCAAGTGCACGGTAGTAGAAGGCGCTCATGTATCCCATACCGATGACCGCCGGCGGGTGGTGCAGGCTGAACCCGGCAATCTCGACCCAGTCCAGGAACATGTAGCTGGGGGCATTGCAGACCAGGCCGTTCCTCCCCGTCCACGAGGTAAACGTCCGCAACAGGCCGTGCACCTGTTCGGCTACATCGAGTACCGTTGCAGCATCCCCGGTGTAGTCATAGTGGGCCATCAACATCTGTAACCAGAGCAGCGCGTAGCTTGTGTGGAAGTTGCGGTAGTCAACGGTCGTCAGTATCCGCGCGAACTTCCGCACATCCTGCCTGACCAACCACGGCGCGCCGAAGACCTGGAAGTTGATCAGGCTCTCAATAAGGTAGTCACCGGGATCGCTGATCGGTTCCTGGTGGTGCGGGGAATCGAGATGGTGGGTTTGCATACAGATCTGCAGGGCATGCCGCGAGGACTTCCACAGCGCATTGAGGTGTGGCTCACTGCATTGGAACGACCCCCTATACGCAACAGGCTGTGAGGTGAAGACGAGCTGGATGTCTCGAAGTTCAATCGGACGGCTCACGTGGTTGGCCTCAACACGCAGGTAGGTGCAGCTTCCATACCCCGGAAACTCGAATGACTGCTCCCCGTCCCGCAGCACGCAGGACACCACGCGGTTCGAGTTGCCGCGCAGCTCTTCCCAACTGAAGAGAAGCTCTGCCCCGTCGCACCCATCAACACAGAATCCCACGTAGGCAGGAATCACGCGGTCGACCTTGAGATAGAAACTGCCGGCTCCGTTGATGCGAATCGGGACATCGCTCGCCAAATCAGCCGGGATCTCGATCGCTCCCTCAACATCCACAACCGCCTGCACCGGGTAGTGTGCCTCCATGCAAGGCGGAATCTCACTCGGCGCCAGTGGCCCCCAGATGGACTCGACCTCAGTCGCCGGCTCCCAACGACTCCCTCCATCACGTGCTTCCAGCCATCCTACAGGCTCCCATCCTGCTCTATAGGTCATGTCTGCTTTTGCCGCGAGTCCCTCTCCGACGTCGCCCAGTGCGCCTCTGACCAAGTGTTGACCGGGCGAGGACTGCCAGGAGGCGTCGCTGACGATGGCAGTATTGGCACCATCGGCAGAGGTAATCTGCGCATCGAACCAGAAGCCCGGCTTGCCAGCGCTGAGATAGGCGCCGGCACGCTGGTGGGCCAGCACTTCCGCGGCGATGATGTTGGTGCCTTTCCTGAAATAGGGAGTCAGGTCCCGGACGACGTAGCGCCATTGCCGGGTCGAGATGGCATAGCGATCCTTCACGATCACCGGGATGTCGCTGCCGATATCATCCGGCCCCCGCGCAACCAGAACGCCGTTGACGTAAAGACGGAAGCAGACG
The DNA here is from genome assembly GCA_964497125.1 of uncultured Victivallales bacterium. Classification (GTDB taxonomy): domain Bacteria; phylum Verrucomicrobiota; class Kiritimatiellia; order UBA8416; family UBA8416; genus CAYLXP01. The sequence continues at coordinate 20,501 of CAZCDU010000046.1, forward strand.
TCGGCACTAATACGCGCAGTAACCCGGCACGGCGCTTCAGATAGCTCAGCGGTCCTCCGAAACAACCCCAGGTAATGGCTGCCCGGCCAAGCGTCCTGGTTGATGTCGATCCAGTGTGCAGCCGACGCAATCGTCTCATCTTCGGGGATCGCGAAGTCGTAATCGCACGCCTGCACCCCATCTTCATCTACGATCACACGCATGCCGGGATAGGTGATGGGACCGAGAGATTTGCTAACCTGAAACGTCACAGTGTTCCTTAGTGTTTTCGGCTCTTCTTCTTGATTCCAACGACCCGCACGTCACCCATGTGACCGTGCACCCTCTTCACCGCCGCAACACCCAATTCGATGACGGTTTCCCGTCGACGGGGAGATTGAAACTGAGCTGGTAGGTATTGCTTCCCGCATCACAATCGACTTGCCAGTAGTCATTACCATGGACCGACTGGTCGAGTCTCTTCTCTTCGCCATTCACGACCTCGTAGATCGCGTAACCATCCGCCGTTGCGAGCCCTTCAAAGCGGATCGGCACATGCCCCACCCCACCTTGAATGGAGACAGTCACCTGCTGCTTCTTCGCCTTGACGATGATCGGCAACGTCTGCAGCAGTGTGCCACCGTCCACCGCGACGTCAAGGTCGTTGCCTTTGACCTCACGGTAGGTTGTTGTCCAGGAGCGCGGATTCTTCGCCAGGTGCCGGCGATAGACCTCGTTCGCCCCACCATAGTTGTCCGCCTCCGTGACCAGGTGTACCCACTCTGCATCGAGATCAACCCAGTCCCCAGGTTGGTAGCTCTTCACGTCCGGCGGGGGGATGATCCACGTTTCCAGCGAAGCCTTGTCTCCCGCCACGCTGGCAACGCGCGACACCAGGAACGGATTCTGGCCAGTCTTGCCGCCAAACGAACACGCGTAGTCGCGGATGATCAGCGAAACGTATCCTGTCGGCGGCTGATCGCGGTCGGGGAACGCCACCCACCAGGGCCCGGGGCCCTTCAGCTCCGTGGGCGGAATCAGCAGGTCATCCTTGTTGATCCCGCCGGTCACACGTTTCTCTTCGATCAGTCCTTCGGCATTGCCGTAGGCAACCACGCGGTCTGCTGCCCCGGCATGCCGGCGCATCAGGTAGCTACCAGCCGTACCCATCTCGCGCTGAAAACGATACTTAAGTCTCTGAAAGGTCCGCCCGTAGTCGTCCGTACGCGGGAACTGAATCCGGGCATCCACGAGCACACTCCGGTCAGAGCCATAAGCGCCGCTGTAGATGACGTCGGAGAGACAGGGCCCATGTGAAAGATAGGCAACCTTCATGCCGGCGAAGGTGAGCTTCTTCTTGTCGGCGCCATAGATTCCGAGCCAGTCGCCACCCCATCCGGCATCGGTCCATCCCCAGGTGTTGCCGTCTTTGCCCTGGCGTCCCAACGGCGCACGCACATCACAAATGGCAACGTCGGTCAGGGACATGTCGGCATCAAACGTGATCGCCTCACCCCCGCACGCCAGTGCCAACTGGTCCCAGCGCTGATTGCCCCCGTAGCCAATGAGACAGAGCTGTGCATGGCTAGCTGAGGGCAGCGAACCATAGAACCCGTAGGGGATGCGCAGCCGGTAACGGTTCTCTCCCGGTTTAACAGGAATCATGGCATAGGCCCGCAGGTAGGGACTCATGGGGGGGTTGTGCCAGTTCTTGCTGAGCTGAACGTGAACACCTGTTGGAATCCCGTTGGTATGACACAGAATGGGAACCAGCCCCGTGATATTGGACGGCCCGCGAAGATCCAGCAGGAAAGGCACAGGCTTCGGATCCTCCTCGGCGCAGACCAACACCATGTCGAATTCATCGTAGTCGGTGATCTTGGTATAGCCGCCATCAAAGGAACGCTTCAGGCCCTTCACTTCGGCAACATAGCTGTTGAATTCCGGACTGAACACGACGGGAAAAGCCTGCCCGTCCGGTGTCGAGAGTTTGACAGACACGGTCCTGCCCGGCGCATGCGCGTCGTCCAGGTTGCAGCTCAGCGAGAGTTTCTGCCGCTCCCCCATCTTCCACGTGCCTTGGATGCGTCTCGCAGCCTGCCACTCCTTCTCCGCCCCTTTGAACCTCAAGCGCATCTCGGCGTTGGACCAGGCCGGGGGGCTAGTCTCACGTCCCTCGTCGAAGTTCTTCTCCAGCACAAGCCCGTCCCGTGACGTCAGCTGTGCCGGCTGTTTCGCGTGCTGGACAATCTCGTTTGCAGGGAGTGCCCGGTTCCACACGCGGACCTGGTCGTAGAGCCCGCCGACCACCGCGAACTGTCCGTCGGCTCGTTTGCCAATGCGTAGGTTGCCTTTGCCCGGCTTCCGCGTCTCATCGAGCTTCTTGGATCCCTGTTCACGACCATTCAGATAGAATCGCATCGTGGCGCCATCATAGGTCAACGCCAGGTGGTGCCATTTGCCCTGTTCCAGTGCGCCGTGCTGTCTAAGCCTATGCTGATTGTCACGACCACCAGAGTTGTTCAAAACCGCGCTTACGCCGCGACGAAACATGAAGCCGTAGTTGCCCTGTCCCCACTCATTCCCGTTCTTACAGACCAACCAGCCGTAGGTATCAGGAGACATGGTCTCGGGAATATTGAACCAGCACTCAACGGTGAGGTGCGCCGGTTCCAGTTCAGCGCTGTGAGGTATGTCTAACGGTTTGTCGACAATGCACAGGCCATTGCCGGACACGCCCTGGGACGTCCCGTCCGCATACTCGAAGTCAGGGGTCAATTCAGCCGTAAGTGTCAGGCTGCCCGGCCACGCCACAACGTCCAGCGAGCCATAGCAAGCCAGGGGGGCGCCCGCATCATCCATGAATCGAAGTTCCTGCAGATCATAGTGCTGGGCGACCTGTCCGGATTCCCACATGCGTGCGGCTCGGAGGTCGCGTTTCCCCTCGCCATCGCCAGCCCTACAGGTCACTGCCCGGTATGTCTTTCCCTCGACTTCAAGCTCGACCGACAGGTCGGCGGGCGCCAACCCGGCCAGGCGCTGCGTTCCCGCGGTGACCGCCTCTTCATAGTCGACGTTGTCTGTCAACAACCCGAACCGGGGATTCGCCAGGTCATCCACATCCAGCTGAAGACCATAGCGGCCAGCCTCGACGCATAGGATATCTGGCGAGGAATCCCCCGACGCTTTCCGATAACCATTTAGCCAGTAGGCATAGGAGTACTGATGTGCTGTCGAAACGCCCTCACGATCCGGGGCCTCTTCGCGCCGACCGGATGCACATCCACAGAAGAGCGCCACGGCGCTCAAACACGTTACTGTCGTAAGTATTCTGTCCTTCATCATCATCCTTTCCAACCTGGCCGATGCCCATGTCCCGAGGGAGCGGCAAGACGTACATCAGCGCTCTCACTAGCCGTTGTCACTTCTGCTTCACCCAGAGGTCCAGGTGATATGTATCCGTTCCCGGGAACCGGTTTGCGTCCAGCAAGCTGGAGACGCGCACAAAACCGTCGCCCTCAGGCTTCTCGACGTAACCGTATCCGAGTATCCGTTTCCAATTGGTGTTGTTCTCATCCAACGAATAACCCACAGCCTGGCTGTAGTAATCATGCTTCGGGTGCTCGGGCGGGACGCCGAGATCCAGTTTCTCCTGCGGGACAAAGATGTAGGGGTCAGTCGTGACGACCTCCCGGCCTGTCGTCGCATTCTGAACAAGGAACAGCGGCATGCTGCCGGGCACGGGGTGGGCGAACAGCCTGATGGCGGTGCCTGGCACCTGCACCATCGGCGTGGTCGCCGGGTCGAAGGTGCGCCAGCCATAGTCGACGCTGTCGACCAGGGACTTGGCCAGCTCAACAGCGCGGTCCTTGCGATTAACCACGAGGTAGCTGCGATACCAGATCGTCTTGCCGGGAGTCAGGTTTAGCCGGGGGATCACGACGGCGGGATCGTAGTTGCGCCAGGACTGCTCCGGCCGCAGCCGCAGATCGTCAGGCAGCGGGCTGATCATGTCACGGTAGATCGAATGGGAGATCTGGCAGTGAGGCAGCCCCTTCTCGGCTCGCGCCAGTTCTGCGTCAAGGTGCCGGTCGCGGCCGAAGACGAGGGCCAGGCTGGGACTGTCGTCGGCCTCCGTGGCACAGCTCAGGTTCCATCCTCCGGTCTTGCGGACATCAATGCCATTCACCAGCTTCATGTCGACGCTCTTCTGGCGATCCCACAGTTCGCCGCTCGCGGAACTGACGTAGTGATAAGGCAGGCTGGTAATGCGCGTGCCGCCCCACGGGGCGTTCAGCCAGTCAAACACGATGTCGTCACGCGCGCTGAAGTTGTGCACCACGTAGGTGATCTCGATGACGCCCTCCCCCACATCGCGGGTCTGAACATAGTAGAGGATTGGCGAACGGTGAATCGTCTTGAGCTGCGGCACGATGCCCCAGTTCACCGTGCGATAGGTTCTGCCGTCTGCAGGCACATCGGCGGCGAGAAGCGGACAGTAGAGACTGCCGGACCGTGTCGACAGCACACCCGCTTTGACCACGGGCGCCCAACCCGCAGCAAGGCCGGGCGCATCATGAATCTCCAGGCTATTCTTGCCGGAGACGGCGACGCTGTCGTTCACAAACGCCGTACCGCCTTTGGCCTTATCTTCCCCGGCGACGTGGCCGAATGAGCCGCCAACGGGATAGTCGTCGAAATTCTCCTTGAGCGGCCAGGTGGAGATCGCACCCGTCTTGCGTTCAACGCAAAGGTTGTCGACATTAATCACGCCCCGGGACGTGCCGGCCGCGGACAGACCGAGCCAGTTGAAAACGCTGATATCCTTCTCGTCGAAGGGCATCGTGGCTGTCGCCGCCTCGCCGCCATGCGGCGTGACGGTCGCGGTGACCTCACCGTCGCTGTCCTTGCCCATTCCGAAGGAGAGCGTAATGCTGTACCATACACCGGCCTCGACATTGCCAAACCGCTTACCGTTGAGCACGAGCTGCTCATCGCCCACGTTCAGCGTGGCAAACGTCTTCCACGGTTCCGTGGATATATCCCGCAGAATGATGCTCAGCGGAACGGTCGAGTCCGGGTCCAACCTGGCATCACAGGACAGCGTGATGGTGCCGGAGTCAACGTGCGTCCCCATATAGGCGCCGGAGTTATGAATGAAATAGGTGCCCGCGTAAGACGACTTGCGCAGACGGTCCGCAGCGGCTTCCGGCAATATCCCCGCGTTATCGAGACCATTGTACTTTCCACAGACTGCCACAAACTGCCACACCTCATCGTTCCATGGGTTGCCGACGCCCTGCGGCGGAATGCTCTCGCCGAACGCACCCCGCAACGAGTAGAGCTGCCCGCCGTTGCCGATGCGAAGTCCAAAAGAGTTACTCTCGTCCTGGAGATGCTTCATCTCGAAGTTGAAGACGTCTCGCTCGTCGAGGTGCTTCCCCCAAAGGCTCTCGCTTGGGGTATACGTAGTCGAGAGCGTCGTCTTTCCCTGTCTTTCCACCGGCATCTGCACGACAGATTCGGGAAAGACATCCAACAGCGTCGCAGCCAGGGGACGGGCGTCTTGCGTTTCGCAAGTGCGTGGCGAACATCCTGCAAAAACAAGCGTCCCAATCGCTCCAAGCGTCAACAATCCTGCGTGTATCATACGTATACCTCTTTGTTCCTCGTTCCTTCGTTCTAGCCTGAAACTTCGCGTCAGAAGATACGGCCTGAAGGCCGAACTACAAACGCCTGCCTCGTGCAGAAACCCGTTCGTAGTTCGGCCTTTAGGCCGTAAACACCAGGACGTTTCATCCCAGCTTGATCTGGGAAGCGAAGCGCACCCGGAGGCTTTCCTAGTCTGAACCTTCAATTCGCACCGGCCTCGTTATTCGTTTGGGAGGTGGACCGTGGCCTCCGGACGCGGTCGAGCAAAGCGAGCGCCTGTCCAGTGACAGTCGAGAACATCGTGCTCTTCTGTCTCACCGGAGGCCCATTACTTGCGCAACGCCGTCGGGACGCCGGCGTCCACCTTTCCCCTTCAAATCTTCACTCCTTGATTCATCCGAGTCCACTCGGTGCCCAATTCGTTAGAATTCAGATCCCGGGAACTCAAGCTTCACCAATAATCATTCCGAACAAATGGTCCGCCTCCCTCACTTGGAGGCCCGCACAACATGGGCATCGACCCAACTGCCATGGTCACCGTGCTTGGTGTTACCGCCATCGGTTACGATCAATTTCAGTTCCTGCACATCTTTCAACGAGAGATCAATCGGGGCAGCTTGCCCCCGCGTCAAGATACCGCTGTCAAAGACCTTGGCGTCGTCGGCATACACCTCAAAAGTCACAGAGGCGCCTGCCCCCGCCAAGGCGATGGCGTGGAAGCGGCCGAATCTCCCTCCCAGGAAGTAGTTGGCCTCGGAGTGGGCGTGAGTCGTCAGACCATGCTCGTAGGCTTTACCTTCCACAACCAGCGGGGATTTCTCATCCAACCATGTATTCATCACAGCCTTGTGACCATGTGTAAAGCGGTCGGCCGACTTGATATCGAGATAGGTCTTTCCGTCGACGTCCGTCGCATCCAGTAGCCTGATCTTCCGCCGGGCATTCAACTCTTCGCGTGTGCCCACAACCCATCTCAGGTTGCGGAGCTTGAACGGCGGTTCAGGGGAGGGATCGAAGCCCTCGCCGGCGGCCAGGCGCAGGCCCTTGATGCCTTCCCAATCCAACAGGAATCCATCGTCTTTATCGATGAAATCGGTTGGAAACAGAACCACCTCCTGCCATGCCGCCCCGCCCTGCAGATCGACCTTCGCCGAGCTACCATCCAACTGCACGACCAGCTGCCCCGCTTTATCCGCTTGCACGTCGACAACGAGTTTGCTGAAGGCCGGCGGCTTGTAGGCATCGTCATAGATCTTGCGAGTGTGCCGTTCCCAGTGGCCGCGGCCCTTGCGATAGGAATACCACTCTTTCTCCCAGTCATCGCCGAATTCCTCAATCAGCAGCGACGGAGTCAAGGTAGCCTTGACGGCGGCAGCGTTCAGTTCCTCCGGTGTAACCATGGCCATCTTCGATGACAGGTTGAATATCTCTGTTGTGTACGTGCCGTAGTAGTAACCGGCGCCCGTCACGGGTTCGTCAAGCGGGTAGAGCACGTTGGCGTATACCCAGAGCGGCTTGCTGTGCCGCGGCGAAGCCGGGCCCGTAGTCTGAATCGGCACGGGCGCGACCCACCGATCGCCTTGCTTCTCTGCTCTGACGTGATGCCAGAAGCGATCCGCGGCGTTCTCGGCGGCCTGTTGCGTGTAGTAGACGTCCACAGACAGGATCGTTCGCGAAGCGTCGGGCACTACGGAAAACAGGGGCACGCCATCCGCGGTGGCCAGCTTCAGTTCATGCGTCGGCGTCTCGGGCCAAACAAAGCGGTTCTGGAGGTATTGGTCGAACCAAAGTTGCGTGGCCACCTCGTACTCGGCCGTATCCTGGTGCTGATGATGGGCGGCAGCGGTTACCCGCCATTCCTTGCTTTGGATCTCTGTCAGGGCCGTCTGCTGATCTTCGATGCGGCCATGGAAGTCATTAGCCGGACTCAGAAACATGATCGGACACGTGATATGCTTGAGGTAAGCATCATCACTAATGGTCGCACGCAAGAGTGCGCTGTCCGCACTGCGGTCACTGACCCCACCACAGGATGGTGCAGCGGCCTTGACGCGCGTGTCAGATCCCGCTGTCATCACGGTGAGTTTTCCACCCATAGAATGCCCGTAGACGCCGAGTCTCGCGCCATCCACCTCGTCCTGCTGCTCCAGGAACGTCAGAGCCCGGCGCGCACCAAGTGTGCAAAGAAACCAGGCATCGTTGCGTGGTGACTCAACGTCGTCCAGCGAGTGCTCATGGGCATCCAAACGGTTGAAGCCATGGACATAGCGGAAGGGAGCGTGATAGCCGTCAAGCGCTCCCCAGTCGGTAATCAGCTTGTAGTTGGGATCGTTGGTCTTCCCCTCCCAAAACAGCTTCACGACATCAGGAGTGGCCCTGTAGCCGGGGGCATCGATCCGGCCGGCCCAGGAGATCGAGATCGTGGCGTAGCCGCGCTTGGCGTTCGTGAGACAGGCATTGTGATGGGCATATTGGCCACCACCGTGAATCTGCACCAGGCCGGGAAGATCAGTCCCCCCCTTGGGATATCCATAGACAGCCGCCATCATGGACTTCTGGCCTTTGAATATGCCGATGCGATAGCGCAACACGCGTAGCACGACGCCATCCTGTTCCCATTCCTTCAGGATCTCAACGTCAAGCGGCTCTGCTCGCGGGTCGAAATCCGCCCAGAGTTCCGTGACGGTCTGCGGGGGCTTGCCGTTCGTCAGTGGGGGCAACGTCTCTGCGGCGTGCATAACTCTACAACTCCCTGCTGCAAGTGCGAAAAGGACGATGAGGCCGAAATGGCCACGTGGCATCTGTTTCATCGGTATATCCTCTATGCGTTGTCATTCTTTAGCTTCGATGAGTGTCCCGGGAAACTCAGCTCTTCTTCAATCGTCCTGCTGTACCGCTGTCCGGGAAGACCAGTTCTCTGAGGACATCGCTAATGTTCCTCGGTGCGGGCTGTGCCTCCGTCATCGCCCTACCCCACACGTCGGACATAGACGTAGTAGGCCGAGGAGTAGAACCCCGGGGCGGCCGCGGAAAACTGGGCTCGCAGATGGCGCGGACCGGCAGGGAGCGCCATGCGAATGACGGCACCGCGATCCTCGGGCGCTACATCAACCCACTTCTCAGGGAGACCCGAAACAAACAGGCCGGCGGTATCGATATCCAGGGCCACGCCTCCCGAATAGGAGTTCTCGCCGCGACCAGCCTGGACACCGGCTTCATAGTAACCCATGTCACTTCCTTCGATCCCGCTCTGAATGCAATGTCCGGCTTCTTCGGGCCAGCGGCGTAGCTCGAATTCGTACTCGCCGTCGGTCTCTACCATGATCTCCCACCAACCGTGAGCAAGAACACCTTTGCGTACCTGCGACTGATCCCACACCCCGAGATGATCCTGCTCGTTGCGTAGATCATGCGTCCGTAGCGTGGTTACCTCCTCGAACTCCGACCCGATCGATATGGGAATGTCGTCGTCATCCTGCGCGGAGCAGATCTTCCACCATTCCTCGTAGCCCTTCTGCAGTTCACTCACGAGCTCGGGATGCTGTGCAGCGATATCGCGCTCCTGTCCCGGGTCATCGACGATGTTGTAGAGCTCTGTCTTGTTGACCAGGCGCCACGTATCCTTCATGACGCAACTCCAGCGCCATTTCATCGGATGGGCCACGCGTTGCGTGTCGGTCGTGATCAGACGCTCTGACCAATGCTCATCAACATCCCCTTCCAGTAGCGGCCGAAGACTCTCACCGTGGAACTTGCGCTCCTCGGGCACGTCGACACCGCAGAGATCAAGAAGCGTCGGCATGAAATCAACGTAGCTGGTAAGCTCGGTGATATCGCGCGCGGAGGATATACCTCCATCGGGCCAGCGGATAAGGAACGGTACACGATGACCGCCGTCATAGGGACTTCCCTTGAAGCCGCGCATGCCGCCCATATACATCTCGGCGTCAGGATCACCAACACCGGTCATGCCATTATCGCTCATGAAGATCAGGATCGTGTTGTCCTCGATCCCAAGCTCTCCCAGCTTGGCACGCAGCTTACCGAAGTTCTCATCGATGTTGGTGATCATGCCAAGGAAGCGGGCGTAGGCATCACTATCGGTCTTGTCTGTATAGAGATCCCGGTAGACCGGCTCCACGTTCCATGGACCGTGCGGTGCGTTGGTCGAGATGTAGGCGAAGAACGGCTCATCCTTGTGCTCGCCGATGAAGTCAAGGGCCTCCCGGAAAAAGACGTCGGTGCAATAGCCCTCGTAGGCCTTGGGCTCACCGTCAACATGGTAGGTGTCGTCGAAGTAATCGTTCCCCCACCAATCCGGCTGCTGGCTGATACCGCCACCCCCATGACAGACCACGCGCTGGAAACCACGATCCTGCGGACGGTAGGGATAGGAATCGCCGAGATGCCACTTGCCGAAGAGACCGGTGTGGTAACCGGCCTCGGAGAGGGCCGATGCAAGCGACCACTCATCACGGCGCAGCAGCGAACGCCCGCCAATGGTATGCCACACGCCGGTGGAATTGCAGTAGTGCCCGGTCATAAGCCCTGACCGCGTGGGCGCGCAAGTCGTGCCTGTGTGAAACTGATCGAAGTGAACCGATTCACCGTGAAAGGTGTCCAGGTTTGGTGTCTGAATGAATGGGTGCCCATGGCATCCCATCGGGGGATAGCCTTGGTCATCTGTGAGTACGAAAACGATGTTCGGTCTCGTGGTGCTCATGATTATGCCTCTGGTGCTCGTTATGTGAATTCGATCTGTCTCTTGCCCACGTCCCATCGACAACCGCAGAGCCCCTGCCCTGCCTGCTGTTTATCCCCATTACCTTTAATGGGAAAACGTATGATGCCATCGGCAATCCTGCTTCGCAACCCGACAGGCGACATCAACGCGGCGCAAGTACTTATACATAGCAACTCGTACCCCCCCTCACAACCCCATTCTCGACTCAGCGCCTCTCGCCGTAGGACAGCGCAGCGGCGCAGTGATGTGGTGTCAGATGCCAGGACATCGTTAACTGTTCTTCTGAATATCCAACTGCCGGCGCACAAATCCAAGGTCCAGGGCAAGAGCGCGAGGAATGCAAATCCAAAGGCCACGATGCGCAGCACCTACCTCACGATAAATCGCATGCCCCTGGGGATGTGCATGGCATCGATGCTCACGTTATCGACCCATGTCGTGCCGCCACCGGTTTCATTCGCAGCGAAGGCTATGAAGAAGGTGTCGATACCGCCAACGGTCGTCACGTCGGGGATTCCCAGCCTGAGCAGATCGACCTGCCATTCGAAGGTACCGCTTCCAGCCAGGGGGCCGCTGATGCTGTCACCACCTCCGGGAGGATTTGCCGCATCCAGCAGGTTATAGGAGGCATACCCATTGGTGGTGGAGGCTATGTTTCCGCCACTGTTGCCGTTCTGCCAGCCCTCGATATTGCTGATATAGTTGGCTGCCCCCGCGGGCCCATTCGTTTGAACCGCCCAGAAGTGGCAGGTCAACGTATCACTGGCGCCAGTGCCAACGGCATAGTCGAACGAAACACGCAGGCCGGACTCGTCATTCTCGCTCTCGTGATTCGTCCACCACTTCCAGGCGGGGCTTTCGCCCTCAATGTAGTGGTCCTGGCCTACGCTGGGATTCTCCAACCGATTACTGACGACATCCCACTTGGAGAAATGCGTAGCACGACGGGTCGCGTTCCAGCCGGTATCGAGGAGATACTCATAGACGCGCCACTGGTCCGGAGGCGTGCCACCAGCGATGAATTCCTCAGTAAGCACGTTAGGAGGCCAGTCGGTAACCGTCAGATCATCGACCCATGTCGTGCCGCCCCCGGTTTCATTCGCAGCAAAAGCGATGAAGAAAGTGTCGATATCGCCAACGGTTGCAACGCCAGGGATTCCAAGGTTGGCCACGTCGACCTCCCATACGAACGTGTTGGTTCCCGTCAGGTGGCCGCTGATATGGTCGGGGCTGTCGGGAGTCGTGTCGCCATCCAGAAGGTTGAAGGTGTCGTAGCCCCCGGAGGTCGTATCCTGATTCTGGCCGCTGTTGCCATTCTGCCAGCCCTGGTTGTTGCTGATGAAACTGTTTGCCCCCGTAGAGCCACCTTCCTGAACCGCCCAGAAGTGGCAGGTTAACGTGTCGTTCGAGATCGCACTGACACCGTAGTCGAATGAGACGCGCAGCGACCTTCTGGCACTGTTGGTCGCCGGGTTGGTCCACCACAGGTGAGCCGGGGTCTCACCTGCTGAGTAGTAATCCGTTCTTGTGGAGGGATTCTCCAGGCGATCGCCCGTGAGCGCCCATTCCGAATCGGGATTAGCGGCCCACCCATGGGTCTTTTGCCAGCCGCCATCCAACTGCGCTTCATAGATTCGACCCGCACGTGCCGGCGCCGAGCCCGAGCTGAAGTCGTCAACCAGGAGATCCGCCGACCACACCGTTGGAGCAGCGGCCATCACCGCCATCAAGACGTACAGCATAGTCTTCATCGTTTTCCGCATCCTTATGTGTATAGCAGGGCCACCATATCAACAACACCCGCAACACCTTTTATAACAGAGCGAGTGGCTGTATGCAACTACTTACCTAGAGACTTGTGCGTTGTCAACCGTCGGGGTCCACGCAGGAGGTGTGCCGGCATTTTCGAGCGTTCAACGCGCACCGCATCCAGTTGGAGACAACAGGATGTACTTCTAGAGTAGAGCCTGTTGTCTCCAACTGGCTCCTCTCGCCCGCCGACACCCCGCCAAGACCTTCGAGATGTTCATCAGAGGCCAAGCTTAACGCTTTCAACATCACCGGGATAAACACTGCTTCTGTAGAGACTACCGCACGATAAACACAGTTCCGGCGCCCTCAATCATGAGCAGGACCTCGTCCGCGTCCTGGTCCTGTACAAGCGACACGATGTACCGCCCCGGATCGAACCCGGTAACCGTTATGTCGGTTGAAACGCTCTGAAGGTCCGGGGTATCGACGAGCACAACATCGCCCGCTTTGCCGGTGTAGGATGCCCCATCGACAACCAGCGCAATATCCGCCAGTGCGCACGCCCCGGTAATCACGTTGAGGGTACCGATGCCATCCGCATCGAACTCGAAGGCCAGCGTGCTGCCGGCTTCCCCGTCCGACACAAAGCTCGCAACATCGATCGACTCCCCGCTTCCACCGACGACCTTGAAGGTCGAGCCATTGAAAATACCGAGCGTCGCATTCGTTGAGGGCAGGCCGCCGCTGAGGGAGAGCGTTCCTCCATTGACCGTCGTGTTTCCTGTATACGTGTTCGTGCCAATCAGAGCCTGAACGTTGGTACCGACCTTCAGCACCCCCATCGCCCCGCCGCCAACACCCTCCTGCACGAGGCCGGAGAATGTCGCCGCCGTGTCGTCGCCGCCCACAGTCAGCGTCGTGTCAACGGTCGCAACCAGCACATTGTCGATGGTCGTGGTCCCGGCCAAACCATCCTCCTCTTTCAAGAAGATCACGCCGATATAGGAGAAGTCGGCCAGGCTATCGACGCCGGGAATACCGAGGTCCGCAACGGAAACGGTCACCGTATAGGAACCTGAACTGGTCAGCGCTCCGGAAATCGCGGTCAAAGACGAGCCGTGGAAGTAGCTCGCGCCATCCTTCAAATTGAAGGCGTCCAGGGACGAGTTGCCCGGCGCCGAATTGGTATCAAGATTAGAGACGAACCCATTGCAGGGCTCGGTGTTCATGAGCATCTTATTGACGCCGCTTACCACACCCGTGTATCCCCAGAAATTGGCATACAGTATATCACCCGCGGCCACGTCGTAATCAAAAGAAAACGTCACCTCCGGACCACCCAGCGTATTGGCCACAACCTGGGCCAACGCCGACTCTGCTGGACGCGCTTCGGGATAGCCTCCGTCCGTCGTCGCTGCATTCTGCATGACGCCGTTTGTAACGAGCCATTCGGAATCCCAGCACGTGATCCAGCCAGTATCGATCTGATCCTCCCACACGCGAGCGCTGTAGTAGGTGACGGTATCGCTGCTGAAGTCTTTGTCCAGCAGAGGCTGAACAACCCCATCATTCTCAAGCGTGCCCCCCCCAGCCAGTGAGCCAATAGCAATACTGTCACCCTCCAACGTCAGCGTCGCTCCGGGAGAAACCGTGACAGCCGAGTTCTTGCCAAGAGAAGCGTATCCACCAGCCTTCAGCACACCGCCACTCACGGTTGTCGCTCCGGAGTAGGTGCTGACGCCGCTCAGCGTCAGCGTGCCGACGTTGTTCTTCATGATTGCCGTGGCGGTGCTGCCGTCAGAGATGACACCGTCAAATTCGGTCGTATTGACCTGGTCTACCGTCAGAGTGCCACCACCCGTAATTTGACGGGTACCGTCCTTGCCAACAGCGGAAGGAGTGGTTGCAAGGGATGCCACGGTTTGGTCGTACCCGTTCAGGTCGAGGTTCCCCGATCTAGCAACCGTGTGGTAGTCGTGAGCAAAGTTTAGAGAGGTCGTTGTCGGCAGAGCATCATCCAGTCCCAAAACAAGGTACGCACTCCAATTGAGAATGGTACTGCCCCACGTATTGCTGCCGACATTGAGAATGGTCGCATTCGCCCGGTTGTTTCCGGCGCTCGTGAAATTGAAGTTGCCTGTTCCCAAATCGACTGGCGTCGTGTCAATGACGTGCTTCGATCCATTGATACTGATGCCTTTGTTGGCCGTGCTGACGATTCCACCCGACCACGTGATGTTGTCGCCTCGAACATCGCAGTTCTCATTCAGAGTCACGGTGCCGCTGAGGACATTCGATGCGCCGAGCCCCGTGATCGCGCCACCGCCTGCGTACGCATGGACCGTAATGGATTCATCAATCGTGACGTTGTTCAGCCGCAGGTCATTACCGTTGATCAAGATGGTTCCGGTGCCCAGCGCTTCGTTGTTCGCGATCTCTATCGATCCACCAGCATCAGTTCCATCTCCTATGGTCGTGCCGCCGGTGTAGGTATTGGCGTTGTTGATAATCAGCTTTCCCGCACCCGTCTGCGAGAGCGTTGTGGCCCCACTGATATCGCCCGAGCCG
>CAZCDU010000047.1:0-34957 GCA_964497125.1 uncultured Victivallales bacterium
GACGGCCCTGACAGTCGGCGTTCTTGTTCTTGTGCTGAAAGTAGCCGGTGTTGTGATCGATGATCAGCCAGTCATCGAACCCGTGCGCGCCCGGCCAGGAAACGCCCAACTCTTCACCAACATTCCATTTACCATAGACCGCGGTCGCATAGCCGGCCTCTTTCAGCCACATGCCGATCGTCGGGTCCTGCTCGGCCCGGACGCCGGGAAACTGGCTGCCGTTATACGCTTCCGCCCACTCGCCGAGTCGGTTCGGATAGCGCGCCGTGAGCAGCGCGCGGCGGGACGGCGAACAGATGGGCGCCGCTGAATGAAAGTCGGTAAAGCGCACACCGCTCTTTGCCATGCGGTCAAGATTCGGCGTCCGAATCGGCGTGTTGTTCGGCGCCTCCCCTTCCGAGTTCGGATTGTAGCTGCTTAGATCGCCGTAACCCAAATCATCGGCCAGCATGAAGATGATGTTCGGTCTCTGTGCGGCATACACAGACATCGCGGCAAAGACCAGCACCGCCAAACAGGTGATTCGTTTCATGATTCCCATCATCATTCCTTTGTTATGCAGATGAACTGTCAAGACTGACAGTGCTTCTTCCTGCTTAATCTTCTGTTTTGTCGGGGGTTAGCCCTCTCGTGACCGTCTCCCCCATTCTCAGCCCTTTTCGGGCGACGAGAGCGGGCGACGAGAGCGGTGAACGATTGGGACAATATCTACTCGTTATCCGTTCTCGTTAACCGATCTCCCGCCTGCTCACCCCTACGCCTGCTCAGCCGCCTTCTTGCGTTCGTCCAGGATGCGGCGGGTTTCCTCGGCGCGTTTGCGGTTGATCGGGAAGAACGCCATCAGCGCCAGACCAGCACCGAGTCCGATTATCTGCACGGCGATGAAAACGGCTTTCATTCGGAACGCAATCTCGGGCGAGGGATCGGATCCGGCAACGTAGCCGGCAAACTCCAGCATGAACGCGGCACCGAGAATCACCAGCGCATTTGCGATCTTGTTCACGAAGCCGCTCACCGCACTATAGACGCCCTCCTGGCGCAGGCCGGTGCGGAGCTCATCGTCGTCGCACACGTCGCCCAGCAAGGAGCTGAAGAGCAGCCAGCACCCCTGGACGCCAACCCCCAGGAACATGCTGTGAATGCACTGTAGCGCGACGGAATGCCACCAGATACCGGACGTGTTCGGACGGAGCGTGAACCAGGAGAGCAGCACCCCGAAAAGGGCGATGCCCATCGCCATGAGAATGGCGGCCTTCTTGCCGGTGAGCTCGGAGACCTTCTTCATCACCAGCATGCCCAGGAAAGCGAAGGCGATCATGATCGTGCCCACGGAGGACATGACGGTTGCCGCGGTATCCTTGTCGCCATCAAACACATAGAAGATGTTGATGTAGAGTCCCAGTGAGCCGGTTGAGAACAGCAGCGTCACGATAATGACGTAGCTGATCATCATGATGGCAAAGGCGCGGTTCTTCACAACGCAACCGAGCGCTTTGAAGAGATTCACCTTTTCCTGACCTTCAACCACTTCTTTCTCACGGGTGAAGAGAGGCGGGATGATCCCGAATCCAAGCACAATCACGGCGATGGCGACACTGACAACGCGTACCCCCTCCACTTCGGTATCCCCTGCCATCAGGCACAACTTGTAGAGCCATTGGGTCGTCACCCCTGCCGCCGTTGCGAAATAGAAGCGCCAGGCAAACAGGCGGGTGCGTTCGTCGTAGTCCTGCGTCACCTCATAGCCGAGCGCGGTATAGGGAACATTGAAAATCGTGTAGAAGATTGAATGCAGACACATGGCCCCCACAAGGTAGATCACGATCACGTTCTGCGAGGCAGACGGTGGCATCCAGATAAACGGAAATAGCACGGCACAAAGTACGGCGCCCGCAAATACATACTGACGACGGCGCCCGAAACGCGAACGGGTGTTATCGGAAATATTGCCCATCAGCGGGTCGGTAATAGCATCGAGGATCCGGGGAATGATCATGGCAAACCCGAGCAGTTTGGCATCGATGCCCATGCCGATGTTGTAGATCGGCATCAAGAGGGTTGCGATGCCGAAGCTCAGGAAGGTGTCCGCCAGCCCGGCCGCGCCATACTCCGCGCAGGTCCTGGTCTTAATCCGCTTAATCAGGTGCTTGGTCATGGTTCCAGTCCCTCTTCCGGTTTTCGTTCTGTCAGAGCTGACAGAACTCTTTTGGCTCTTCGCTATTCTGCGTGGGGCATCACACCCGATCACCGCTCTTCTGTTGTCATCCCGAGCTTGCCGAGGGATCTCCGCGCCAAGCGTAATCCGCAGCACCGGAGATCCTTCGGCAAGCTCAGGATGACAGATGGGAGCCGACTGCGGTTCCGTACGCGGTCCATTCTGCGCTGTCTACCCATTCAAAGTAGCGAAGCCCCACTCTTTCTTGTCCAAATCATGTCTCTACAGGGATTTCGCACGTTGGCTATCTTCTCCCCCGTTTTCCCATACCTTTCGGTCGACGATAACGGCGACGATAACGGTGGACGATTAAGAGGCTCTCTACCCGCGTCCGCCGTAGCCCGAAGGGCGAAGGAGGATCGTAATCCGCTCTCGTCGCCGTTCTCGTCCGCCGACCCCGTCTCACCGCTCTTCATTCATTTCTGACACCACCTCGGTTCTCGTCGAAGGCGGCTTTGATCCGCTTACCGTATTCGTATCCGTATTTCACATCCGGCTCGATATATTCATCTTCATAAATCTCATTCCAGATTCCAACGGTCAGAAACTTGCGTCCGCCGACCTCCTCCACGTGCTGCTTCGCCATTTCGAGTGCGTCGGCATACGCATCGGGCGTGCAACCATGATAGTAAAGCTGGCGCTGCGGATGCCAGTGGCGCCAGTCCGCGCGCATGGTGAGGGTCGGGATATAGTTGCGCGCTCCCCAAACCTTGGCCTGCTTCGTCCAGAATTTCTTCATCGACGGAATCATGACGGTTTCGTAGTCCGCCTCGTGCAGTGTGCCCTCAGAAGCCTTCTTGCCATTCTTGTAGAACTCAATCGGGGTCACCGTCTCGAGTTCAGGATCCGCCGGAGTCAGATAGGTGAAGCACATGTCAAAGCCGATGTTCTTGAACCCCTTTGAATGCTGTGGATGGATCGCGCCCAGCGCCATAATGATCTCCTTGTGACCGTACGATTTAGCAATCGCGCGCTGCTCCAAAACCCATTCACGTAGTTTTTCCATCTGATCATCACCGTCGCCGCCGTGCTCGTCGCGAAGAATTCCCGCCGCGTGAACAATGATGATGGGTTTGCCGTCGAGCGTGTAGTAGTTCGGCTGATTGAGAAAGTTCTCGCAGGCGTATTCCATGGTTCCTTTCGGAATCCAGGCGCCACCGTGGTTGGTCCACATGGCCAGGAATTCTATCTTTCTGGCGAAACGGTTTGTTTTAACCGGCTTGCCGCCCGTTTCGGTTTTTCCGAGAAACCCTTCTTCGATCGACGCGTTGATCGTGCGATGGCGCGGCGAATTGTCGAACGCCTCTTTGGAGCTCGACGGATACCAGTCGAACATCACCAGGTTGATGCCCGCCTCGCGCATCCATTTGACCTGCCAGTCCATCACATCGGGATTGGAGAGGCGGTAATAGTAAACCCCGTTATGCAGACATTCGGGATCGGACGAATCGTAGAGCAGCGGCAGGCGCAGCGTCTTTCCGTACGCCAGCTCCGGGATATGTTTACCCCCTGGATTCCAAGCCGGGAAATTCCAGACCGCCACCGTCCAGTCCGACGTCTTGAGATTGGGAATCCGGCCCGCCTTCTTCTTGGACACATCAATTCGACGCACCTCCGGGTTGAGCACCTCGCCATCTGCTGCCAGCCACGGGTCTTCGGCCGAGAACCGGATCTGGGCAGACGCCGATCCGGCGACGAGGACACACATCAGAAGAAATCGCGTTCTATTCATTTTCCAGCTCCAGCAGGTTGTTGATTTGCAGGCCATCGCGCACGCCTTCGCCGAACGCGACGGCGGTTCTTTCGGACGCAGGGCCATACTGCTTGTATGGACCGGCGGTGATATTGTTCAGGACGGTCTTTTTGGAGACGCCGTATGAGAGCGTATCGTTGCCATCAAAGAAGATGTCTGCATGCTTGCCGGGCTCCTGCGTGCTGTTATTGTGCGCGCCCCAGTTGCAGCCGCGGCTACAGACCATACCCTGCACATGAATCCCCATGCCGCCGTTGCGGCTGGCAGTCAGGTTGTTGTAGGTACCGCCGAAGATATTGCGAATGAAGATGCCGTGGCCTTTGTTCGAGTTGGCGCAGATGTTCTGGTAGAGCCCCTCGGAGTGATCCGAACGGATACCGAGTTCCTTGTTGCCGGTGGCATAGATATCGCTGACGAATATATTGCGTTCGGCCCACATCACATTCAGGCCGCAACGGTTGTTGTTGACGAGGCGCAGGTTGCGCAGCTGCACGTCGCGGGTGTGTTTTCCCTTGCCGTTCAGCCGGATGCCATCGCCGCTGCAGTTCACCACATCCAGATCGGTGATGCGTACCTGCGCGGTGCGAACGAGCAGGATGCCGTGGAAATCGCCAGCGCCCTGCCCCTTCTTGTTCCCGTCAATCACACCACCCACAATCTCAATGTGGCGGTTGCCGCTTTCAGGATCGGTATTGGCGATCAAGGGCGCCTTAACGCCATCGGCCAGCACCAGACGCGCTTCGCTCAAATCCAGCCGCGTGTAGTCCGGCAGCTTCAGCCCCTTCTCGAGCTTGAACTCACCGACCGGCTTGACCGTGCCGATAAACGTCCGGCCAACCGGCAGCGAATCGATCGCCTGCTGAACAGTAGTGGCGTTTGCCGTCCCCGGCCGGGCGACCAAAACCGACTCCGCATGCACCGACAGACACGCTGCGACCAACACAGTGAGCGAATAGAACAGCTTCAACTTCATCTGGAGCTCCGTCTAAGAATTAGCACTACGAGAAATCAATATATCATCCGTCATCCGTCTCGGCAAGGGGAGAATGGGACTCATGAGTCGGGGGGGAAGGCATCAGGAGTCACGGGAGAACCACCAACGCAGAAGCCCCAGAGGAATACCAGGACTATCCCCAGTTTCTCGCGAGGATTCGTCAAGAGCACCAACAAACAGGGGTGTATCCGGTTTCAGGGAGTGAAACGGGAGAATGCCCTAAGTGTGCGGCAGAGATCCCTCGGCAAGCTCGGGATGACAGAAACATTTGAGAATTGTCATCCTGAGCTTGCCGAAGGATCTCCGGCCCGGTTATCCCGCAGAAAGCGCAGAAGCCCCAAAGGAATACTGCTTGCATCTTCTACTGTAATCCCTCACATTTCATTCAATGATTCATGGAGCATGATTTATGGAGGATGAGTTATGACTAACGGCATCACACAGCAGAATTTGTCGCATCAAGTTCTTCGGCACATTTACAAACTGATCCAGGACGGCGTTCTCAACACCGGGGACAAGCTGCCGACCAACCGCGTACTGGCCAAGGAGCTCGGAGTCTCAATTCTGACGGTACAGCGATCCATGAAACAGCTCGAAGCCCAGGGCATCGTCACCTGCCACCGCCGTACGGGAACATTTCTGACCGACGCGAACGGCATCACCAACCCCAAGATCCAAAGTGGACTGGTCGGTCTGTTTGTCCCGGAGTTCTTCTCCAGCTTCCATACTGACCTGATGATTGAGCTGGAACAGGGCCTGATGGAGAGGGGCAAGCTGCTCAGCATCAACTTCACCCACAGTGAGCCGGAGCGTGAAATCCACCTGCTGCGCAGCCTGGCACGCCAGCGGCTCGAAGCTCTGGTCTATTTCACCTCTCCGCTGGTCATCAGCTCCGAATCGCACTCCCGCACCGTATCCAGCTGGATCAACCGCTACATTGAGGAAGGCACCCAGGTGCTGTTCGCCGACCTCTGCCCGCCCGGCTTCGAAAGCCGCTTGATCTCCATGGACAACACCAAAGCCGGACGGATGCTCACCAACAAGCTGATTGAACGCGGACATAAGCAGATCGCCTTCCTCGGCCCCACCCACCTGCCCTCCACCAGCAACCGCCTGTCCGGACACTACCAGGCACTGAAGAAGGCTGGGCTACCCGTCAATAAGGACTGGCACATGGATGTCCGCATCATGGAGCGCAAAGGGTGGGAAAAGCAGATCGAGAAACCGATACGGGAGCTGCTCTCGCTTTACCCCGACCTGACCGGATTCACGGTCTCCACCCAGGCCACCGCCGAGGCCGCCTACAGAGTGCTCAAAGAGATGCCCGATCGCGAATTCCCGGCCGAAGAGTCGATCGCGGCACTGCTGGAGACCGACACCCCGCCCTTCGATGCCCTGGCCTGGATCCAGATTCCGGGCAAGCAGATGGGTGAAAAAGCACGCGAAATCCTAGTCGAAGACCATCCGGCCAACTACGAACCCGGCCAGATCAAGATCAAGCCCACGTTCTGGAAGTAGAGCGCTGGCCTAGGGCCGGGGGGGGGGGTACTATCGCCAAGAAGGCAGGTCCAGCGGCACGGTAGGGCCATCGCCCCGAAGGGGCAGGATATACCAGCCCAGGGCATCGCCCTGGGTAACGTACACTAGGTGGATTTAGCCCTGAAAGGGCGGGATATATCGCATGCGGAGCGCATTGCATGCGGTTGATGTATTGAGCGGAGACTACATCCCGCCCCTTCGGGGACTACGGCGGATCTCATCCGGCGTGCACGGCGCACCCCCGCCTAACAACACAAACAAACCAGGAGCGGAGGCAGGGGTTCCCGCCGCAGGCCTGGCAGGTCGGAGCGAAGCGGAGAGCTGCTCCAGCCAAGGAAGGAACCCCTGCCGGAGCGTGGAGCCAACGGTCGGATTCGAACCGACGACCTGCTCATTACGAGTGAGCTGCTCTGCCAGCTGAGCTACGTTGGCTAAAGGACGTGCGTACTGTATGCAGATTCACGCCAATGTCAAGCGCGGTGCACAAGGAATCAGCGCAGCAGCCACCCCTTCCCTGATGCTTGCGGTCAGGGACACGCAATGCTACGGTGTGCGTCCAACTTAAGTAGTAGAGGGTGAGTTATGTCGGGTGCTGATGACGTACAAGAGCTTGGATGTGATGACCATGGACCGTTTTTCAGTCGAATAGACTGGTCTGCATTCTGGACCGCCCTGGTCGTCTGTTTCGTCGTCTACTTCTACACGCTAGCCCCCACGGTGACCCTCGAAGACTCCGGCGAGTTGGCCGTGGCAGGAGACTGGCTGGGCGTCCCCCACCCTCCCGGCTATCCAATCTGGACCATGATGGCCTGGGCGTTTACCAAGGTCTTCGCCTTCGTCAAGTTCCGGGGACAGCCGAATCCCGCCTGGAGCATTGGTCTGCTTTCGGCCGTACTCGGCGCCCTCTCCGCGGGCCTGACCGCACTTCTCATCTGCCGTTCCGGACGCGATGTCCTTCACAACTCCAAGCAGATCTCTCACGATATTGGTGAGAAGACAGAAAACGCAATCTGTTGGGTAGGCGGTGTTGTCAGCAGTCTTCTCTTTGTTTTCACACCGATCATGTGGTCGCAAGCGGTCATCGTGGAGGTCTATACGCTGAATGCGTTCTTCCTCGTGCTGGTGATGCTGCTGGTCTATGTCTGGAACCGGCGTCCATCGGATCACCTTCTTTATGTCACCGCTTTTGTCTTTGGGCTTGGGCTAACCAACTACCAGGTGCTTCTCCTGGCTGCATTGGCCTTGGCCATTGCCATCCTGCTCAAAGACCTGGAGCTCTTCCGGGACTTCCTGCTCGTGGGAGCCCCGATGTTCGTGGTCCTGGTCCTGATGAAGCGATTCGAAGGACTGGAGGGAGCCAAACCGGCGGTCAATTCGATTCGAGAGATATTCGGTGTACTCTTTACCAAGGGCGCCCTGCCGCCGATCATTCACCCCACCCATATTACCTGCTACTTCTACCTCTTCCTCAATGGTTTGCTTCTCATTTTGGCGTACTTTTTCCTGCCACGAGGCAAGACGGTAGCCATTACCGTCTTCATGGCGGAGCTGGGCCTTTCTGTGTATGCCTACATGCCCATTGTTTCGGACATGCGCAATCCTCCCATGAACTGGGGCTATCCGCGCACCTGGGAAGGGTTCAAACATGCCGTCAGTCGAGGGCAGTACGAGAAGATCAGCCCCTCGGACATTTTCTCGGCGCGTTTCATCCACCAAATAGGAACCTACCTCGCGGATCTGCGTCTTAACTTCACCCTCTTCGGCACGTTGGTGGCCTTCCTGCCCTTTACGGCATGGCGCTTCGGACGCGGCAAGAAGGGATTCCGGGCGCTCTCGTGGAGTGCTCTGCTTATCGCAGTTGCCCTGGTCCTGCTACCCCTGGGCAAGATCGCGCCGCTCTACAAGCTTCCATCTCTCGCCATTATCCTGTTGTTGGCAGTAGGCGCCGTAGCGATGCCGGTCCAACGCTTCCGCCGGCTTATCATTGATCATCTCCTCTCACCCGAAGCGCGGCTATGGGAACGGGTCACAACGGCCCTGGCTCTCGCCGGCGGGGCCGCCTGCTATCTTGCGCTACTGGGCAAGAAGCTCCTCGATATCACAAAGCCTCTGCGCGGCGACGCAGCCGTTCCTCCCGAGAAAGTCCAAAGCATCATCGGCCAGAGCCTGATCATCCCCGTTCTGATCATCGTCCCTATCATCATCGTGTGGGTCGTAAACCGCTTCCTGCGTGACGAGGAGACGTTTGAGCTTACGGTCGATGATGACTCTCAGAAGTGGATGGTCTCCACGCTGATCGCGTTCGCCACGTTGAGCATCGGTCTGATTGCCCTGGCCAACCTGAAGATGGATATCCAGGACACCTTCATCCAACGCGTGAAGTTCATCTCGTCACACGTTCTGTTCTCGTTCTGGATCGGTTACGGTGTCATCTATCTTCTGGCCCTGATTGACGGGCTGGCGAAAGACAACCAGACGGTGAAGTGGCTCAGCATGGGGGTCGCCATATTGCTGCCGACCGTGCCGCTCTTCGCGAACATGTACAACGAACAGCTCCTCTATGTTTATGGTGGCGCTGAACAGAACGGTCATGACTTCGGCTGGCAGTTCGGCAACTACCAGCTTCGTGGCGCCGAAGCCATTCTTGAAGAGCTGGACCTGGAAGAAGAACCCCTCCCCAACCCGACATTTCCACCGGAGATGGGCCCGGACGCCGTGTTCTTTGGCGGCACCGACCCGGGACGATTTGTGCCCACCTACATGATCTACTCCGCACGCGTGCGAGAAGACGTCTTCCTGATCACCCAGAACGCGCTCGCCGACAACACCTACATGAGCGTAATGCGAGACCTCTATGGCAACGACATCTGGATTCCCAGTGTTGCCGATAGTGCGCAGGCCTTTTCGACCTATGTCCATGATATCGAAACCGGAAAACGGCCGGTTACAGCCGGCATCACGAAGCAAAACGGCCGGGTCCAGGTCAGCGGCGTGTTGGGCGTCATGGAGATCAACGGCATCCTCGCCAAGAACATCTTTGACTACAACAACTACAAGCATGACTTCTATGTTGAAGAGAGCTACGTCATTCGCTGGATGTACCCGTACCTCATGCCTCATGGCCTGATCATGAAGATCAACCGCAACCGGCTGCCGCGCCTCACCTCCGAGATGGTCCAGAACGACACCGACTTCTGGGACTGGTACACACGCCGACTTGTAACCAATCGTATGTTTGTGCGTGACGTCGTTGCACGCAAATCGTTCTCCAAGCTCCGGAGTGCCATCGCCGGCCTCTACGCCAACCGCGGCTTGAAGCGCGAAGCGGAGATTGCATTTGGTGAAGCCCGTCAGCTCTATCCGTTGAGCCCTGAGGCAAACTTCCGCCTGGCTGAAGTCCACATGCGCGCTTCGGAATTTGACAAGGCCCGCGCCCTCATCACGGAGTTCGGCGAGATGGACCCGGCCAACGCCAAGGTTAAGGACTTCCTGAAACAGATTGCGCGCATCGAGGGCCTGCGCAAGCAAATCTCGGACATGGAGAAGGAATCCTCCGGCGGCAAGCTCACCGCGGACAAGGCCCTCAAGCTGGCCGAGCTATACCGTAGCGCGGGGCAGATCGGGAAGTTCAGCGGACTGCTGAATGGCATACTGAACAGCAAGGACATGCCGCCGGTAGTCTTCTTCCAAGTGGCCCAGGCCTTTGACCGTGCCAAGCGTTACAGCGAGATGAACAAGGCCCTCGACCTTTGCCTCGCGCGCCTCCCGGAGAACACCCAGGCACGCGCCTTCCTGGACATTGCCCGTCTCTATGGCAAAGGGAAGAACAACGCCGGCATGCGCAAGGCGATGCAGGCCTACCTGAAGCGATCGCCCAATGACTGGAAGGCGTGGCTTGACATGGCCTCGCTCCACCTCCAGTTCGGTGACACCAACCAGGCCAGCTCGGCCCTCGGTGCCGCCATACGTTTCGGCGGCCCCGAAGCGCAGCAGCTCATCCAGAAGAACCCGGCACTCAGAAAGATCCGCCAGACCCACGCCTCGCGGACAAGGAATCTGATGGGACTGGGTCTCTAGGCGGTTACCGCCACAGAAACTCGTGGGCAAGAACACTGGCGGCATAGAGCGCTGCCGTCTCGACCCGCAGCGTCAGACCACCCAGGCTAACAGGGACAGCGCCGGCTTCGATGGCGTCAGAAATCTCAGATGGCGTCAGGTCCCCTTCCGGCCCAATGATCACCGCAATTGATGTCGGTGCCTGCAGCTGCAGGCGGGCAATCACATCGCGTAGCGGCTCAACCCCCTCCACGAGTGAACAGAGCAGGACGGCATCGAATTCGGGCGTTCTCTTCACCGCCCCGGCATATGACTGCACAGCTTCGATCTGTGGAATCCACGGAGTGCCGCATTGCTTCGATGCACTGCGCGCGATGCGGTCCCAGCGGGTAGCACGCTTACCGGCCTGCTTGGCGTCCAGCCGGACAACCCCGCGATCGGTTACAACAGGGATGATCCTGGCGACGCCAAGCTCGGTGGCCTTCTCCACCACGAGGTCCATGCGAGCTCCTTTGGGAATCGCCTGGATCAGCACCAGCTCGACAGCGCGCTCTGCAACCGGAACGACCTCGGATACGTCAAGTGCCAGGTCACCCGCAGGATTGATCCGAATGGTGGCCCGCGCCTGTCGCCCAGCCCCATCGAAAACAGTGATCAGGTCACCATCCTCCGCCCGGAGCACGTCCCGTAAATGGTGCGTCTCCGAATCCGACGGTCGAATCTCGCCCTCAGCCCATTTCTCGGGTTCTATGAAACAACGATGCATGGAGGGAGGATACACGGGATACGTTGAACGTTGCAATCGTTGAACGTTGCAGTCGTTGCAGCGTTGCACGACTATGTCGGCTGTAACGAATGCAACGACTGTAACGATTGAAACGGCTGCAACGTGTAACGATTCCAACGCTTCTCGCTACTTCATCGCCTTCTTGCGCTCGAGGAAGGCGTCGGCCTGTTCCCGGAACTTCTTTGCCGAGGGGTAGTTGCTCTCGGAGACGTGGCCCTGGAACTCAGACAGCGCTTTCTTCTGCTTGCTGCTGAGCTTAACGGGGACCTCGGTCATGATCTGTACATGCAGGTCGCCCCGGCCATAGCCTTCAACATTGGGCATGCCCTTGTTACGAAGGCGATAGACCTTTCCCGTCTCCGTGCCCGCCGCGATCTTCAGCTTTGCGAAGCCGTCGATGGTTGGCACTTCGATGTTGCCGCCCAGGGCCAGCACCTCGAAGGGCACCGGAATCTCACAGAAAAGATCATCCTCACGACGCCGAAACACCGTATGGGGTTTGACACGAATCACGACGTAGAGGTCACCAGCCGGTCCCCCACGAACGCCACCCTCGCCTTTGCCCGAGAGCCGCAGGCGTGAACCGGTCTCGACGCCTCGTGGAATCTTCAGGGTAATCCGCTTGCGTGTCTTTACACGCCCCGTCCCGCTGCACGTGTTGCAGGGATCGGTAACCATGGTCCCCTGGCCACCGCAGACGGGACACGTCTGGCGCACCTGGAAAAAGCCGCCGCCGGAAATTACACTGCCCTGGCCACCACACTGCCGACATGTCTCACGCTTGCTGCCCGGCGTCACACCCGAACCCGTACACGTCTCGCACTGAACCGAGACGGGAAGCGTGATCTCACGCTCGGAGCCAAACGCCGCCTCTTCAAAATCGATCTCAATATCGAATCGCAGGTCGGCGCCCGGTTGAGGGCCATCGGGTCGGCCACCACGACGACGCCCACCACCGAAGAAATCATCGAAGATGCCGCCACCACCGCCACCACCGCCGAAAATGCTGCCCAGGATATCCTGCAGGTCGGCACCATGGGTGAAGTCCCGACCAAAATCGAAACCGCCCGGACCGAACGAGGACTTGAGACCATCATGCCCGAACTGATCGTACTGCTGGCGCTTCTTGGAATCGCTTAGTACCTCGTAGGCCTCGGAGACCTCCTTGAATTTCGCTTCGGCCTCTTTATCTCCCTGGTTTCGGTCAGGGTGATATTTCATGGCCAGTTTGCGGTACGCCTTCTTCAGCTCATCCGGCGATGCAGAGCGGTTTGCTCCAAGCAGTTCGTAATAGTCTTGTTTTGTTGCCACGGCAAAGCTCCAACGTTAGTCGTCTGATGCCTCGTCACCCGCCGGTCCACTTGAGACGACAACTTGCGAGGCACGTAGCAGCCTCTCACCAAGCTTGTAGCCTCCGCGGGCCTGGGAAACGATAAAGTTCTCCGCCACATCATCTGACGGCATGTGCAGAATAGCCTCGTGTACGTTCGGATCAAACTCCTGTTCTGCTGCCTCAATGGGGACCAGCCCGAACTTGGACAAGACGCCCATCAACTGGTCGGCCACCAGCCGGAATCCCTCGACCACGGGATCATGCTGATGAGACTCACCGGCGGAGGTGAAGGCCAGCTCGATATGATCAATGACCGGCAGCAACTCCTCCATGATGTCCCGGTTGGCGCGTTTGTAGATGTCCTCTTTTTCGCGCAGCACCCGTTTGCGGTAGTTGTCAAAATCAGCCTGCAGCCGCAGGTAACTATCGTCGACGGGGGGCGGAGCTTCCTCTTTTTCCGCCGCCTTGGCTTGAGCCTTCTTGGACGGGGCGGCGGCCTTCTTCTTAGACGGCTTCTTCGCCTTGCTCTTCTTCCCGGCCTTGGCTGCTTCTTCTGTCTTCTTCGGTGCAGTCATCTCTATCCTTCTCCTGAAAACGCTCTGGCTGGGTGAACCTCACTCCGGAAACGTCTCCCCAACCGTCAAAAATCGACCAGTGTCATATCATCATCGGGGAACACTTCGCGAACAAAAAAGGAAGGAAGGGGGAGGAGGGCACCGTTCTATACAAGAACTTGGCTATGTGCAAGTTGCAGGCACCGTTTGGTGTCGTAGAGATGAAGGACCCAAATACCCAAAGAAATCCCAAATCCGAAGCCCGAAAACCCCGACTCACGCTGAATCTGTACGTTACGCAGAACATGCAATAACCCCGAGTAACTCGCGTCTATTCGCCGAGATCTTTGAGGTCCTGGTCCAGGTACGTGATGACGTCACGAAAACGGGTCAGGTTCTCGGGGGCGGCCTCCACCAGATCCTGGTGCGCATCCAGCATGGTTTCGATCGACATGCGCTTGCTGTCGTCACCCGTGGCCAGGTCTTTGAGATCCAGAACGTCTGCCAGGTTGGCTCTAAGCGCATCGGGAAGTTCGCCACCCAAGTGGCACTCCACCAGGCGATCAAGGCCGAGGGTCTGTAGAAGTGAGGCCGTCTTTGCGGTCAGGTTCATCGCGATGACACGCCCGGCGGACTCGCGCTGGACGCGTAGGGCCAACCCCGCCAGAACTCCCATGAACGTACTGTCCATGCCCAGACAGCTCTCCATATCGAAGATGATCTGGGTGCAGTCTTTCTCGATGGCCGAAGCGCCAAAACGTTTCAAGGCTGGGCCGACTTTAAAGGTGCCGCGGCCGTTGACCTTGACCATCGCGCAGGTCTTGCGAACTGCAACCAAGAGTTCATCCTGACATTTGCCGGGCGCTTCCATGAATCAGTCATGCTCCGAAGGAAATTTGATTTCACCAAGGGCAACCTATCACCCCCAACACAGGAGTCAAGACCGAGGAAGCATGGATTGTGACAACGGAGCAAAATCGCCTCGGGAGACGGTTTTGTTTTCCTGTTTGTGTACTACAATAATTGATTTTGCCTTTCCCTTTATAGGGCATGCGGCTACCGTGGGAGGGATGAAGGTTTGCATCGATATTCAGTCTGCGGTAACGCAACGGGCGGGCGTCGGGAGGTACACGCGCGAGCTCGTGCAACATCTCTCCGCCAGTGCGCCCGATGACGACTTTCTGTTGACGTACTTTGACTTCAAAGGGCGAGCTGCCCCCATTGACGCACCTGATTGCACACAGAAGGCCATACGCTGGTGCCCGGGGCGCCTGGCACAGCTCGCGTGGAAGACGCTGAACTGGCCGCCCTATGACATGCTGGCGGGAGAGGCCGATCTCTACCACTTCCCGAACTTCATCATTCCTCCCTTGCGAGGTAAGAAATCCGTTGTGACCATACATGACGTGTCGTTCATCCCCTACCCCCACTTCGCGGAAGAGCGGAATGTGCAGTACCTGAGGACCCATATGGGAGAAACGATCAAACGCGCCGATGCCATCATCACCGTATCCGAGTTCAGTGCGCGGGAGATCTGCAACTACCTTGGCGCCGAGGAGGATCGTGTTTTTGCCGTGCATCACGGCATCAGCGATTCCTTTGCACGCCCCGATGAGGAAACGACAGCACGCGTTCTGAAAGCATGCAAACTGGACCGCCCTTACCTGTTGACCGTGGGGACGGTCGAACCCCGCAAGAACCTGCCACTGCTGGTGGAAGCATTCGAGCAACTGACGGACTTTGACGGTGACCTTGTGATCGCCGGCGGGCTGGGCTGGAAGTATGAACCTATCCTGGAGCGCATTCAGAAATCCCCGCGCGCCAAGTCTATCCGCTGCCTTGGCTATACGACAGACGAGCAGCTGCCGTCTCTCTATGCCGGCGCTTCGGCCTTCTTGCTGACCTCCTACTACGAGGGATTTGGTTTCCCACCCGTGGAGGCGATGGCCTGCGGTACTCCCGTCGTTTCCAGCATCGGCGGTTCGCTTGCCGAGGTGTTGGGGGACGGTGCCGTTCTGGTCGACAGCTATTCAGCCGAGGAGTGGGCAGAACAGGTCCGACGCGTCCTCACCGACAGTCAATTCCGTGAGTCGCTGATCGGCCGTGGATTTGAGAAGGCGGCCTCCTATACGTGGGCGAAAGCTGCCGCCGAAACCATGGCCGTCTACCGGCAGGTTGCTCAATGAAGGTC
This sequence comes from uncultured Victivallales bacterium, assembly GCA_964497125.1. Lineage (GTDB taxonomy): Bacteria > Verrucomicrobiota > Kiritimatiellia > UBA8416 > UBA8416 > CAYLXP01. Next base: position 15,423 of record CAZCDU010000047.1, read on the forward strand.
GCCATCGACGCCAGGTGGATATTCCCCGAGATTTCGGGGATCGGCAACTACACCCGCCAGTTGCTGAGCCAGTTCACGGAGCTCGCACCGGACGTCGACTTCCTTGTGCTTTTCGATAATCCCGACGTCCTGGAGCGAACACAGCGGGAGACGGGCCTGACTGACGCCGGCAATGTCGAGGTGCGCTGTCTTCCCTGGAGCGTCTTTTCTCTGCAGAGTCAACTTCGGCTCCCGGGGTTCCTTAAGAAGGAAAGCGTAGACGTCTTTCACTCCCCGAACTACATGATCCCATTGATGGCTTTCCCGCGCGGGCGTTCGGCCCAAGTCAAGTGCGTCACCACGATTCACGATGTGATCCCGCTTCTATTTCCGGATCACGCACCCAAATCCCGGAAGACACGGCTCTTCCCCATCTTCCGGGCACTGATGCGGGAAGTGGGCAAGCGCGCAGATGCCATCATCACCGTCAGTGATGCTTCACGGCGCGATATCATCGAGCAGCTTGGAATTCCAGGCGAAGCAGCCGACAAAGTACATACGATCTATAACGGTGTCTCAGAACGCTACTCGCCACCAAGCGAGACAGGTTCCATCGGCGCGGACCCCGTTCTTCTCTACGTCGGCAGAGCCGATCCCTATAAGAACGTTGATCTGCTGATCCAGGCTCTTGCCCAGATACGCTCCGAGGCGAGCGTGCCGGCGCGCCTCGTGATTGCGGGATCACCCGACCCCCGCTATCCACAGGCGATGGAGTTGGCAAGGGCCCTCGGAATCGCGGATGCCGTCACATGGACCGGCTATCTCACGGATGAGGAGCTCGTGGAGACCTACCAGTCTGCCGACCTGCTGGTACATCCCTCCCGCTACGAAGGCTTTGGACTTCAGATCATCGAGGCCATGGCTTGCGGCACCCCGGTCATCAGCAGTAATGCCGGTTCGCTGCCGGAAGTTACCGGTGATGCGGGTATTCTCTTTGATCCCGATGATGTTGATGCCCTCGTCGAGGCCATCACCCGTGTCTTGACCAAGCCAGAGCTGTCCGCCACGATGCGGGAGAAGGGATTCCGGCAGGCGGCCGGTTTCACGTGGCGAGCGGCGGCAGAAAAGACACTCGCCGTGTACAAAGCGTTAGGAAGCAAGAAAGCATGACCACTTTTCCCGACACCTGGCCAAAATGTCGTGCAGCTCTCTGCCATGATTGGCTGACCGGCATGCGGGGGGGTGAACGCGTGCTCGAGATCCTCTGCGACGGCTTCCCCGACGCCACGATCTACTCGCTCCTGGCAAACCCGGGGTCCGTCTCCGACACAATCCGGAGCCATCCCATCGAGACCTCCTGGATGCAACGCATTCCTCGCATTGCCGATACCTATCGCTCGTTCCTGCCGCTATTCCCCGCAGCCGTCAACAACCTGCGACCCGACGATGTCGACCTGATGGTCAGCACCAGCCATTGCGTAGCCAAAAGCATCCGAACCCAGCCTCGCACGCGGCACGTGTGCTACTGCTTCACCCCCATGCGCTACGCGTGGACCTTCTACGACGAGTACTTCGGCAACAACCCGGCCAAAGCCATGCTGGCCAAGCCCCTGCTGGCCGCGCTACGCCGCTGGGACCGCAAGACGGCCTCGCGCGTGGATCGGTTCGTCGGCATCAGCAAACACGTCCAGAAGCGTATCAAGGACTTCTATGGACGCGATGCCGACGTGGTGTATCCACCCGTCGATACCGAGCGGTGCACGCCGGGTGAAGCTCCCGGCAGCGGGGGCTTTGACCTGATTGTCTCCGCCATGGTTCCCTACAAGCGCGTCGATCTCGCGGTCTCGGCCTACACCAAGCTTGGCTATCCCCTGAAAGTAGTCGGTATTGGAAGCGGACTCTCAGACCTTCACGCGATGGCGGGTGATAACATCGAATTCCTCGGGTGGCAAACGGACGAGGCCGTGCTCGAGCTTTACCGCACCTGCCGGATGTTGATCTTCCCGGGCGAAGAGGATTTCGGCATCGTCCCGCTCGAGGCCCAGGCCTGTGGCCGGCCGGTTGTTGCCTATGGCCGTGGCGGCGCATTGGAAACCGTCAGCGATGGCGTGTCCGGCGTCTTCTTCGGGGAGCAGACCACGGAGGCCCTGATTGATGGCGTCGAGCGCTGTGCCGCCCAATCATGGGACATGGGGGCTATTCGCCACCATGCAGAGCAGTTCGGAACCGCCAACTTCATCACCGGCCTCGCCGACAGCATGCAGCGCTGTTTGGGCTGAAGCGGCACGTCCAATTGTCAGCCTGTACGCTCTGAATTCTAACGAATCCAGCTACCTTCTGTTCTCCGTAGCTGGATCCGTTAGGATTCAGACTCTCTGCTACTGCCACCCATTCGGCAACCTGCTCATGCGCTGGGTAGAGACCAGGAAACTCAGTTTTCCGCTAACACTGGCTTGACACTTGGTCCAAACTCCCGTAGGTTTTCACGGTTTTTCGCCCAGAACCCTTGGAAGCAGGACGGCGTAATCGTCCGAAGGAAGATAGCTATGGAAGCATATGCAGTAGTGGAAACCGGTGGCAAACAGTACCGGGTCCAGGCTGGTGATACACTTGAAGTCGAGAAGCTCGACGCCGAAGTCGGTGCCTCGGTTGAGCTTGATCAGGTTCTGGCCGTTTCAGACGGAAAAGAGCTTGCGGTAGGCACCCCGAAACTGGAAGAAGCCAAGGTCACATCCACCGTGCTTGACCAGATTCGTGGACCGAAGGTCGTCAATTTCAAGAAGAAACGCCGCAAGGGTTACAAGCGCAAAGTCGGACATCGCCAGTCGCTGACCGTACTTAAAGTAGAGAGTATTGGGTAATTAGCCCCGGAAACGGGAGAGGATACCATGGCACATAAAAAGAGTGGCGGCTCCGCCAAGAACGGTCGCGATAGTCAATCTAAACGCCTAGGCGTGAAACGTTACGATGGTCAGGTTGTGACCGGTGGCTCGATCCTGGTTCGCCAGCGCGGCACACGGATTCACCCCGGACGCAATGTTAAGCGTGGCAAGGATGACACGCTGTTTGCACTGATCGATGGCTGCGTGAAGTTCGAAAAGGGCGGCAAAATCGTCAGCGTCCTGGCTCCCGAAGCCGCAGTAGCCTAACGCATTGCGGTACGATTTGAGATCCCAACAGCGAGAGCAGAAGATCTTGAGATCTTCTGCTCTTTTTCTTGCCCCCCCACAATCATGAAAACACGCAAATTCATCGACACGGCTGTTGTTTACGCCACCTCAGGCAAAGGCGGCAACGGTTCCGCCAGTTTCCGGCGTGAGAAGTTCGTCGCGCAGGGCGGGCCGGATGGCGGCGATGGCGGCAAGGGCGGAAGTGTCATCCTCCGCGGCAACCAGGATGAGGACTCCCTAATCCGGCTGTATTTTTCGCCCCACCAGAAGGCCAAGCATGGTGGCGACGGGCGCGGACGCAAAATGCATGGGGCCAACGGCGATGACTGCATCCTGAGCATTCCACTTGGAACCGAAGTATGGGATCGCGAAGCCGGCGTTATTCTCGGCGACATCGTTGAACATGACCAGGAACTTGTTGTGGCCAGGGGCGGCAAGGGAGGAATCGGGAATGTTCACTTCAAGAGCTCGACCCACCAGGCCCCTACCGAGCATACGCCGGGCGAAGGGGGCGAGGAGATCACCTTGCGCCTGGAGCTCAAGATTATGGCCGACATCGGCCTCGTCGGACTCCCGAATGCGGGGAAGTCTTCCCTGCTGTCGCGCGTGAGCGATGCCCACCCCAAGATTGCGGCTTACCCATTCACCACCCTGAACCCCGTTCTCGGCACGATTGTCTTTGATGACTATACGCGCCTGCGGGTAGCGGACATCCCCGGACTCATAGAAGGAGCCCACGACGGTGTCGGCCTGGGACACGCCTTCCTGCGCCATGTCGAACGATCGACCTATTTGCTCTACGTCATTGATATGGCCGGCGTCGACGCACGCAAACCTGAAGATGACTACAACTGCCTGCGAGAAGAACTGCGCCTGCATGACGCCGCGCTCATCAAGCGACCATCTCTTGTGATTGCCAACAAGACGGACCTGCCGGACGCGGCCGAGAACCTGAAGCGCTTTCGCAAGGAAACCGGCTGCGATCCAATTTGCATCTCAGCCGAGACCGGCGATGGCATCGACGACCTGAAGGCAGCCCTGCACGACCTGTGTAATAAGGCCATATTGGTCTGAAGCTTCCCGTCAGGGGATACGGCCTAAAGGCCGAACTACAAACGCCTGCCTGATGTATCAGCCCGTTCGTAGTGCGCCCTTTAGGGCGTAAATACCGGGACGTCTCACCCCGGCGTAATCCGGCGGAAGAAGGGGGTATCCCTGACCGGCCTAGTGGCTTCCCTGCCTTCCCCCTCTTCCTGCCTCAAACCAAGAGCGGAGGAAGGGGGTGCTCTTCGCAGGCCTAGTGAGCGCCCCGCTCACTCCAGCCAAGGAGAGCACCCCCTTCCGGAGCTAAAATGGGCCGCCAATCCCAATCCGCGCAAACGTCGCGTTTCGGACCTCAATCTCACGCTCCATCCCGATAGGATGTCTCTCGAACTCGATCGTCCGGTCGGCCAGCATCCCGATCTCGAAGATGACGCGTTGTTCGTCTGACAGCGCATAGCTGGTGCCCAGCGTTGTTCGGTAGGCTTCGAGGGACATCCGTTTGCGATCGAACTCACTCTTATCCCGAATCACGTAGGTTGTACTCTCCCACGCCCAGCCCAGGTAGCTGCTCCAGACATCGTTCCAGTGGCAGATGGCCTTGGCCTCGGGAAGCGTAGCCTCGACCCGCAGCCAGTCCGCCGGTCCCCAGACCACACCAACGATAGGCATCAAGGTGCGCGCGAACCCAAAACGAATCTGCATACCGACCGTTGCAGAGAGCTCGGGGCTAACGGTCATCACTCCCGCTGCGGACAGGGGAACGGCGAAGGAACGCAGGGTCAACTCCTCGATATCCGAGTAGATGCCCGGTGCGATACGGATCTGCAAGGCCGTATCGTTGATATAGCGCCACGTCCAACCCGCATCCACCGAGAGGGCCACAAGCTGATCAGGCAGCTGGATTTCGGCTGACTTGAAGAGCAACTTGCTATCCAAGTCCAGGCGGACGTCAATATCACCGAGCAGAACATCACGGAAATAGCCCAGCTCTCCCGAGGCATCCAGTTCGGCGATGCGAGTCTCCCCATGTCCAGCCAGCCGACTGTCGGGAATGAATGACAAGCCCAGCGAATAGGACGAGTCCGATGAGCGATCAAGAATCTGGCACGCGGAAGCACTCGTCGCCCACGAGGAATCCTGCGCGCGAATAGGCGATACCGTTAGTCCTACTAAAAGAAGGCAGGTCAGAACTGTTTTCACATCAAGTCTCCCAAGCTGTTGTTGCCAGGCTTCCGACCGGGCGCCCCGGACAGAACATTGGCGTTGAGAGAGCATAGAGAGGAGACCGAAATGAAACAAGGGCGATTACGCCCAACGTCGTCCTTTTCGCGGGGCTCAAAGAACTATGCCGGGGCAGGCTTCGACCTCCGCTGCGCTGCGGCCGAAGCCTGGTGGAGGTAAGGGGATTCGAACCCCTGGCCTTCGCATTGCGAACGCGACGCTCTACCAACTGAGCTATACCCCCAGAGGAAGGAACAGAAAGCTAGCACTATTGGCAGCGGGCTTTCAAGAACTTTGAGACTGCAGCCTCCCCTCCAGAAGCCCGACTGTAGGGCGGGAACGGTTGAGTCCCCGAAACCTTCCCGCCGTCTCCCGATGCAACGGAACCCACCTCAAGACCGGCGGGACGCGAAGCGAGGCTGAATACTTGGAGGCCAACGACTCGGAGACTCGACCATTCCCGCCCTACAACTGCGCCCCGGTGGTGCATGGGCGGCATCGGCAGGGCTTCTACAGCCAGAAGCTGAAGTAGAGATACATGCCGACGATAAAGGCCATACAGATCGCGGTCGTGAGCAGATCAACTTTGGTGTAGCTTTCACGCAGGGCCTTGCGGTCAACAGCTGCGAAGGTCAGTCCCTTGATCTTCTCCATGTCCGGTGCCGCCGAGAGGTAAGACGCCACAAGGACCGCCACCACGCTCACCAGGAAAAGCACGCCGGAGAAGTAGAGGAAGTTGAAATCGCCGATGGCAGCCAGCAGAACCGGACTCTCGAGTTTCCCGGTGCCGAAGATCGCCTGAATGGTCAGCTTGGCCAGTCCCAGCACAAACCCGAGACCCAGGCCCCAGACCGCCCCCTTACCGTTGACACGCTTGTTGAATAGTCCCAGCAGGAAGACGGCCGTGATCGGCGGTGCCAGGTAGCCCTGCACGCTCTGCAAATACTGGTAGAGGCCGCCCTTCGAGATCAGTGGCATCACGGGGATCCAGAGAAGCCCGAGCCCTACCACAACACATGTGGCAAAGCGACCAACCGTAACGAGATGTCGCTCGGATGCATTGGGCTTCAGCTTCTCGTAGACGTCCACGGTAAAGAGCGCTGCGGTCGAGTTGAACAGCGACGAGAGCGAACTCATCAGCGCAGCCATGAGCCCGCCAACGACCAAGCCACGCAGCCCGGTCGGCAGCAGTGAGGCCACCATGGTCGGAAAGACCTGGTCCCCAGCCAGTACGCCATCCTCTCCCATTGGAATCTGAATGGCGCCACGGGAATGCAATGCCGCACCAATCAGGCCCGGAACGAGGAAGATCATCACCGGCCACACTTTGAGAAAGGCTCCCCAGATGGCGCCTCGTCGTGCCACGGTCAGGTTCTTCGCCGCAAGCGTACGCTGGACGATATACTGGTCAGTGCACCAGTACCAAATGCCGACGATCGGCGAGGCAATGATGATCCCCAGCCATGGGAAGTCACCGTTCTTCCACCACGGAACGCCCGGTTGCGAGAGCGGCCGCCAGAGTTGGTATTGCTCCGCATGCTCCCTGCAGAAGGCAACAAGCTCCCCCCAACCGCCCAGCAGGCGCAGACCAAAGAACGTGATGGCAAAGGCGCCGACCAACAGCACAACGGTCTGGGCCGTATCGGTGAACAGAACCGCCCGCATGCCGCCAAACACGGTGTAGACGCCAGTCAGAATGACCGTCGTAAACGCACCGATCCAAAATGCATTGAGTGTGAGGCCACCAAACGAGAGCTGCAGTTCGGGCAGCAAGGCGTTAAACACCACGGCACCGGCGTATACCGTTACGGAGACCTTGGTGAAGACGTACGCTATCAGCGAGACGATCGAGAGAATCCAGCGCGCTGTCGGGTTAAAGCGACGCTCCAGGAACTCCGGCATCGTGAAGACCTTGGCATTGTAGTAGAAGGGCACGAAGAACCAGCCCAGCATCAACGTGACCCAGGCGTGCATCTCCCAGTGCGCCATGGCCATGCCGGTCGAGGCTCCCTGCCCTGCCAGTCCGACGATATGCTCCGACCCGATATTCGAAGCGAAGATCGAAGCGCCGATGGCGAACCAGCCGATATTGCGCCCGGCCAGGAAATAGTCGGCCGACGTGTCCTGGTGCCGCGATGAGCGCCAAACAACAATCCCAAGTCCAAAGAAATACGCCGCGATAACCAGCCAATCCAACCACTGCATGAATAGCCCCTCCCAAACTGCTCAACCCCTGCATCTCGGGGTCTTCAATATGCCTGTGCGTGACCTCTACCAGATACGAGGGCAACTGTAGAGAGAGATCGCCCTGGTCTGCAACTGGTTTTCGTGTCCAGGAATGGCGGCTCTGTTCGAGTCCCAGTTTGGAGCGCGGTGACAGAGGGCCTCCGCAGGCCCGGCGGCACCGCTCTTCCCAAGCTCTCAGACATTGGATCGCAGTGCGCGATGCCCCGCAGCTACTCGCCCTGTACGATAACGGAGCTCGCGGTCCAGCCCTGGCTGTCCTGAACGCGAACGGTGTTGACGCCGGACTGGTTCGCCGTGGCGTTGTAGTTGACGATTCGACTCGTCCCATCGTTGCCCGTAAGACCGCCCATGGCTGGCGCGCTCATGGTCCATACGAAAGGCGTCATGCCTCCCACGACCGTCAGCGTGATTTGGGTGACGTTCGTACCCATATTGAAGCCGCTTGGATCGATGCGGAATTCAATGCCGGCATCGGTGGTGCCCTCAACATCGCTGTTGTTCTTCTCGCAACCGGTCGTCACCCAGATTGCCGCGACCAAGGCAAATAGACTCACGCCACAGAGACACCGCTTTAGAAATTCCATCGGACGTCAGCTCCTACGGTTCGGTCATTGTCGCCAAAGAAGGTCCCGGAGATTCCAACAATCCAGGAGTCCATGAACATCCAGTCTGCACCGGCAACGAAACCGAAGTCACGGTTGCCCTCGAACTCGACCTCGCCGAAATCACCGCTGAGATCAGAATAGGAGACGCCGCAAAAGAAGGACACCTGGGCGGGATTGTGAGGAAGCCAGTTTCCGCTCTGTAGTCTATTGGCGGTATAGCGTACGACAGGCGTGATTCGTGTCTCATCCCACGAGAAGTCAGCATCACGAAGATTCGACTCGGTCGACTGCTGAGATACAGTGACGTTCAGCCCCAGTGACTGCGTCTTCCCAAGAACGGGCGAGCGCCGCAGAACATGCTCCCATACCGCGATATCAACCCCGTACGTCCACGAGAAGCCGCCTTCCCCTTCATTCTGCGGCAGTTCGGCTTTGCTCCATCCCGCTTCAACGAAAGCATGTATAGGGGCAACCAGGCAGACACCAAATCGGGCTGTTGTTCGTAAGATGTCGACGTCCAGAATCTCACCCTGGGACAGGAATTCCCGGCGAGCCAAGTCAATGCGGGCGCCCGCGGTCCAGCCCTGCCCCACCGTTGTCTCAACGATGGCACCATCCGTGACGAGAATACCCTCCGCACAGAGTGACAGCGTCGAAATCACCCAGATACCGAAAACTGTCCCTAACCGTCGCGTCTTCTTCATCGCATCCCCTAGAGCAGCTCGGCAAGACGGCCCCGTGCCTCTTCAGCCTTCTCGCGTGCTGCTTGTTCCTGCTGTTGATCTGCGCCTCTGAATTCGCCGAAGGCTTCTTCGGCTGATTCGAAACTCCCGACAGCCTGGGTCAAGGCCAACCGGGCCGACTGCCGGGCTGAAGTCGCCATGGTTTCCGCGTTCTGCTGCTGATCGGCATTCTTCAGGGTCCCATACACGTCTGCCGCATGAGACCAGTTATCAGCCGCCTTTTCATAGTGAATGGCCGCCGCGGCACTCAGCTCCCCGGCACGCAACTCGGCTTCACCGGCACGTTTCAGATTGGCTCGACGCTCCGCGTCATACAGATACTCACGTCCGCGCAGGCCCGCGGACGAATCCAGCAAGGTCGATGCCTCTTCCTCCAGTGCGATCGCGTTGTCGGTCCGACTGATGGCAGACCGCTCCCATCCCTCGGCATCATCGACGCTAAGGGCTCGGCTGGGCAGGACCAGGGCCTGCATGGCAAGCAACACACCGGTTAACACCGCAATATCGATCCGCAACTTCATCATCACCGTTAGTATAGACGGGCCGTACGATCGGTTACAATAGCCGGATTGGTACTATTTCTGCCGTCTCGACCTTGTTTTTCACTGCCCGATAGGCCTAAAGTACGCGAAGAGAGAGAGGTATTCCGTGACCAAACGACTACTGCCCCCCGTGTCGTCTATAATGCTGGCGCTCCTGCTTGCAGGATGCGTAACGTCAACACAGAAGCCAAGCGAGACGTCGACGACCACTGCCCCTGCCGCAGAGCCCGAAATCGCCCCTGTTTTGCTCGATGCCCAGCAGCTTTACGAAGAGAAGCGCTATGCCGCCGCACTGACCTCCTACATTGAGGTACGTCGCCGCCTTCCCGAGACCCTCGGCTTGGAAGCCATGCGGTCCAAGATCCTGACCGCCATGGAAGAAGAGCGACTCCAGCAGACGCTGCGCCGCAACGAGCTCTCCGAACAGCAGATGGCAACCGAGGCCATGGAAAAGAGCGAGGTCCCCGAGACGTACGGGGCCCAACGATTTGTACGTCGCGTACTGAAGAATCACCGACGCCCGGCCGGTCCCATGCAGAAGGTGCTCGAGACACCCGTCAGCATTCATCTCCAGCAGGCTTCGCTCTCAGGGTTCATTGCTGCCATATCCCAGGACAGCGGGATCAACATCATTGCTGACACGGGCCTGGGCAAAGGAAAGGCCCTCGACATTGAGCTGGATGATGTTCCGCTGAGCGAAGTGTTCGACTATGTATCCCGGAATTTCGGGGTCCGCTTCTATGTCGGCGACAAGATGATCTGGGCCACGGACGCCAAGGCGGCCAAGAGCGCCCCTCTCGAGACACGCGTTTACCAGCTCCACAAAGGCATCCAACTCCACGATTCAGACTGGGACGATACCAAGGCGGCCGGCAAGAGCCCCAACAGCGACCGAATATCGATCTCGGCCAATGCAACCGAGCTGGCCACCAAGAAGACTTATCTTGAGAGCATCATCACCCAGTTCGTGCCAATGACGGACGGTGCGCAGCTGTACTTCGATCCGAATACGCATGCCCTGTTTGCACGCAACACCCCCGACAACCTGGAGTTGATCGAGGACATCATCACTACGCTGGACGTGACTCCGCCGCAGGTCCTGATTGAGGCCCGTTTTGTTGAGGTCACCGTTGCCGATTTGCGAGAGCTGGGGATCGATTGGATTCTCGGGTCGCCCCTGGGTGTTACCAAGGAATCCGTCCTGATTGACGGCCAGTGGCAGCGGGTGAACAAGACCCAGATTGATAGTGGCAACGTCATCAACTACTCCCCCTACACCTCGGACGGTGATGGCGCGTTCCCCCTCGGCCCCCAGGGGGCGTTCGGTCTTGTGCGCGACGGCAACCCGTCGACTGCCGACCGTGGCATGAACATGACCTATCGAGGCATACTGACTCAGCCCATGTTCCAGGCGATTCTACATGCGCTTGACGTTTCAGGTAAGGGCCGCACCCTTTCGGTTCCCCGCGTGACGACCCTCAACAACAATCCGGCCAAGCTCCGACACGGAGAAGATCTGCGCTTCTTCGAGGAGTTTCAAGCGCAGGCCTTCACACTGCTCGACCAGAACAACAGACGCTACTCGATAACCGCACTCATTCCTAAAGGGAAACCCTCACTGGAAGAACTGGGCATTACGCTTGTCGCGGTCCCCAGCGTCGGCGCCGACCTACAGACCGTCAGCCTGCTTCTCAGTCCAGCCATCACCTCACTTGAAGGCTTTGTCTCATACCAGGAGCGCAATGAGGGCGAAGAGGATCGTTTTGTCAACATTGAGCAGGTTGTTGTTAAGCTACCGATTATCGCTCGCCGCGAAATCCAGACCAAGGTCGTCGTGGAAAGCGGCGAAACTGTGGTTATGGGGGGGCTCGTCGATACGGTGAAGCAGGAGACCAAACAGAGCATTCCCATTCTTGGATCCATTCCCCTGCTGGGCAAGTTGTTCCAACGCATGGACACCACAGAGCAGAAACGCAATCTGCTCGTGTTCGTGACCGCCACAGTTGTGTCTGAGCGCGGTGAAACCGTCGTCGCCACCACAGCAAACGAGTAAGAGCCATGCTGCACTATACGGAGGCCATCGGTCTCGACATCGGCAGTCACGCTGCGAAGGCCGTCCACATGCGGCGGCGCTGGGGACGCATCAGCATCGAGAAGGCCGTATGGGTACGCCTTCCCGAAGCGCCGGATGAACGCCGGCGCGTCTTCGAGTCGTTCATCCGCAAGAACGGCTGGAAGGGCTTGCCATGTGTGGTTGCCCCCCCTGTCGACGGCGTCATGCTTCAGTCGATCAGCGTCGAACCCCGGGATCCTCGCCCCGTCGCCAGCATTGTTGATCTCGAAATGTCACAGCTCAGCGGTCTATCTGAATCTACGACCATCCGGGACTATGTCGTTCTGCGAGACATGAGCGCACGTCACATCACGCTGGCAGTGGGCCGTGTCGACCGCGTACAGGACTCCGTTGATTTCGCTGTCGCCGGCGGGCTGCGTCCTGTCCAGGTCACGCCACAGGCAACGGCGCTCTACAATGTCGTAGCACGGCAGTGGCGAGGAGGCTGGCGATCCAGCTTCATCGTTGTGGACGTTGGCCACCACCGCACCACGATTGTCGTCGGGACACGCACCCGTCTTCTCGATGCCCGCCATATCCCGCTTGGCGGCGCAGACTTCAGCAAGGGCTTGCGCGAGCTTGGCTCAGACCACAGCGCCGCGGCCTCAACGGCGCTGGATCGCTGGATTGATGCGCTTTCCGCCTGCCTTGCCGTCTGCAACGGCATGTCAAGTGACGGTGAGCGCCCGCCGCCAGAAGCCATCGTGCTCACGGGCGGCGGCGCACGAATCGAAGGCATGAAGGAACGCCTGGCAAGCCGCCTCGAGTACCCCGTCTCATTGATGACCCAGTTGACAGCAAAACCCAAAATCGAGCAGGGGGAGCGCATGGCCCTGGCGACCGGCCTGGCCATGGCGGGAATGGGTATCGGTCGAATCCGACTGACGCTGCTCCCCGCCACAACGCGCGAGGCCATTACGTTACACTCCCAGGCCGGCTACTGGATCACCAGCGGCATTGCCCTTATCGTCGCGGTGCTAACACTACTTGTGGGCGCCGCGCTTGAGCTGCATCGCAAACGGACGATGCTCGACGCAACGCGGGGACGACTTGAAGCCTTGACGATCGCGGAAGCGGACCTGGCGTCGCTTGAGGAACGCAACGACCAGCTTGAAGCCCAGATACGTCCCTTCATGGCGCTCATCCATAACGGCAGCATCCTGCGCACCGCCATCGGCGCTGTTTCGAAGGCACGCCATCCCGAGGACTGGTTAACGCGCATTACAGATGCGGCCACCTACTTCAATGGCGAGGCAGCCCCCCCTGAGGGGATCACGCCCTTCGACCAACTTGTTGTGGAGGGTGAAACACCGTCCACGGACCTTGAAACCATCCGTGCCATGATTGATTCCCTGCGCAACAGTCCCGGAATTCTGGACGCCGACCTGCTTGGCGATGATCGCCTGGAGCGCGAGGACGAGAGCACGCGCGCCCCCCAACAGAAAGACTGCGAGCGCTTTGCCGTTGAACTGACCCTTCCGACACCATGAATGTCACAAGTCATATTGAACTCGAAGCTGCGCGACGGCGTGTCATGACCATTTTCCTGGTCACGGCCGTCTGCCTGGTAGCCGCGGGCATAACGCTCTACTCTCAGATTGCCACAACGCGACAGGTCGACAGGGAGTTGGCGGCAGCTAACCTCTCCCTGCGTACCCGGTCGCAGCGTTATGCCCACCGGTCGCTGCCGCAAAAACTGGCCGAGGCCGAGCAGCAGAATCAACGGCTTCAGCAGACCTGGGAGCAGCACCGCCTACAGGTTGACACGTTTCATGGCACGTTGCCTGAGCGGGCGCGCATTGCTGCATCGGGCGACGCGCGTATTGATTTCAAGGTCGCGCGCTTCAATGCGCACGAGGCCCTGCAGGAACTGGCCGCGGCGAACAGCGTGAAACTGACGGACGAGCTGGGAATCGAAGAGACCATTGACACCGAAGAAGACACCGAGGCCCGCCTGTGGGAGCTGGGATCACTCGTGCGTCTCGCCGAGCTCCTGATATCGGGTGGTGTAGAGTCCATCGACACCATCGTGGCTCTGCCGCCTTTCGTGTACGCCGATGTGCCGGACGAGAACGAACACACACTGGCCTTTCCCGTCAAAGTCAGCCTGCAGTGTGAGTACGCACAGCTCCAACCTCTGTTGAGAGCCCTGAGCCAGGAAGACTGCTTCTATGCCATATCCCAGTGTGATGTTTCTCGTCCTTCCCTGGGCAGCCAACATCTTCGCGTCCAACTGGTGTGCAGCGCACTACGCTTCCTCGTTGGAACAAGCACCGTGGAGCTCGACGACGAAGACGTGACACTGGACGACCGCGGGACATCCCGCAGGAGAGGGGATCCACGATGAAGATCAGTTCTCTACGCTCGATCTATCGCGTGAATGTCCGTTTTGTAACGGTGGTATGCCTGCTCTGCGCCCTGGCGGCAGCATGCTGGGTTGCCTGGCGGCTTTCAGAGTGGCAGCCCAGGCTCCCGGTCAACCGCTCCACTGCTCTTGCGGCGCCCTTGCCTGTTGGGGAGTGGCGACGGAGCGACGGCCAGGAAGCCGACTGGGCAGAGGCCAGCCCGTTCACATCACCCTACCTGGAGGCCCGCCTTGCAGAAGCAGCGGCCGCACGCGCAGCAGCAGAAGCGCGCAAGGCCCGGGAGGCAGAAGCCCGAGCCGCGGCGGCCAAGGCAGCACAGGCAAGGAAAGCAGCACACCCCCCTCCCCCAGCGGCGGTGCCGGAAAAGGTGAAGCCGGTGACACCAGTGCCCCCGCCGAAACCGCCGCCGGAGCCGCGTACGATTACGCTGGTCTACCGTGGCTTACTCACGCACACGGACGGAACGCAAGTGGCAATCATTGAGCAAATCGAGAATGGCAAGACAGCCCTTCTGAAGCAGGGCGCCACGTTGGAAGGATTCCGAATGACCCAACTCGATCGGACCACAGCCATGCTGTCAACCGCCGACGGTAAACAAGAGCATGCGCTCCCCGTAGGAAAACGCATCACACTCACGCCGGACAAGAACAAGCAGTAGCCGATGACACCAGAACAGAAAAGCGAGGCCCTCCCTCTTGACCAGGCCATCCCCAGCCCCGTGCGTTCCACGACGGACGTGATGCACGAGGTCGCCGGCGTCCTCGTTGCCGGGCAGCAACTGCCGGCGGATCGCATGGAAGAACTTGAGCACCGGGCGGAATGGCTCGATGAGCCTCTCGACCGCATTATTCGACGGGAGAACGCGGTACCGCAGACTGAGCTACTTGATGCCATCGGTCGCGTGACCGGAATCCCGGTCTGCCGGCTGGGGCGCCTCACGCTTGACGAAACCACGCTGGCCGCTGTCCCGGCCAAGCTGGCCGACCACTATCGGATTATGCCGCTATCACTTGACGCCGGCACCTTAACCGTTGCCTCCTACCGCGTGTATGATGTGGCCGAGGAAGACCAGCTGCGCGTGGTCATCGGTCATCCGCTACGCTGGGTGCTTGCTCCTTCACGAGATATCTCAGAGAGCATCAAGCACTACTACGGCATCGGTATCAGTACACTGCTCGCTTCCGATGGCGCGGATACCGAAGATACCGAGAAACAGGATGCCGGGGCCGTTGTACGATTCGTCGAAGAGATCCTGACGGACGCCATTCGTTCGGATGCGACGGATCTACACTTCGAACCTTACAAGCACGAGCTTCAGCTTCGATACCGCATTGACGGGGTGCTTTCACGCATTGCCCTGCCAACAGGCGTCGAACGGCACTGCCGGGCTATCGTTTCCAGCATCAAGGTCCTTGCGCAGCTCGACATTGCGGAAAAGCGCCTGCCGAAAGACGGGCGGTTCTCGTTCGAGGTGGATGACGTTCCCTACGATATCCGTGTCTCTGTCCTGCCCACTCGCTACGGAGAGGCCGTGAATCTCCGTCTGCTGAATAGTCGTAGCACGCTCATGACCCTGGACCAGCTGGGGCTCAACGAGAAACAGCTGGCATACATCTCGGATCTCACCTCGCAACCACATGGCATGGTGCTATTTGCCGGACCGACGGGTAGTGGCAAGACGACCACGCTCTATGCGACGCTGGCTCGCCTCAATGAGGAGTCCCGCAAGATCATCACAATCGAGGACCCCGTGGAGTACCAGATTCGCGGCATCACCCAGCTCCAGGTGCACCCGGAAATCGGGTTCACGTTCGCCTCGGGATTGCGTTCCGTACTGCGACACGATCCGGACGTCGTGCTAGTGGGAGAAATCCGTGACGACGAAACCGCACGCATCGCCATTGGCGCTGCCATGACGGGGCACCTTGTGCTGAGCACCCTACACACAAACGATTCTGTCAGTGCTATTCCGCGCCTGGTCGACATGGGCGTTGAGCCCTATCTCGTCGCCACGGGCGTCACCGGTGTTGTATCGCAGCGCCTTGTGCGCCGCATCTGCAGGTCGTGCAAGGACGCCGTTGCCATCGATGACGCGGTACGTCAACTCATGCTGGAAGAATGCGGCGACAAGATCCTGCCGAAGACGTTCATGGAAGGACGCGGCTGTCCAGACTGCCGCTTCACCGGATATCACGGGCGTCGCGCCATCGTGGAAACGCTCGTCGTCGATGAAGGGCTGCGCTCACTTGCCGCCGAACGGGCTCCCGGTTCCGTTCTTCTCGAACACGCACTTGAACATGGCCTCGTACCACTGCGCCACGAGGGCTGGCTAGCCGCCATCGAAGGTGACACCACCGTAACCGAGGTCGTGCGGGTTACGCGGCGGCTGGGTTAACGCGGTTTAAGTAAAGCTGTGGCCCCGGACACAGGCTCCCCAATGAGAATCGGGGAAGCCTGTCCTACACGGTCTTCACGACATCTGGAGTTGTAGGACAGGCTTCCCGAGTCCCCGAGGGAGCCTGTGCCTGTGGCCACTGCTTTACTTAAGCCGCTTTGGCCGGCGCAGGAGCACCATCCTACGGCACCACCGCCGAGGAGCCGGAAGCGTCACACTCCTGCTGCGGCGTAGGCATCCGCCACGATCTTCTGGGCTTCGTCCTGCAGCTGGTGCAGGTGGTCCTCGCCCTTGAAGCTCTCCGCATACAGCTTACAGATATCCTCTGTCCCTGACGGACGGGCAGCAAACCAACCGTTGGCCGTCTGGACTTTGAGGCCGCCGATGGCGGCGCCATTGGCCGGGGCCTCCGTCAACGTGGCCTCGATCGGATCGCCGGCCAACGTATCTGCCGTTACCTGGTCTGAAGAAAGGTTGGCCAGCACGCGCTTCTGATCGATGTTGGCGGGAGTATCAATCCGTTCATAGACCGGGGCGCCAAACTGTGCCTCAAGCTCCTGGTAGTGCTGTCCCGGGTCCTTCCCGGTCACGGCCGTGATCTCAGCGGCCAGTAGATCCAAAATGATACCGTCCTTGTCCGTCGTCCACACCGTACCATCTTTACGGAGGAAAGAAGCGCCGGCGCTCTCTTCGCCACCGAACCCGTAGGAGCCATCGACCAGCCCCTCGACGAACCACTTGAAACCAACAGGGACTTCGGCAAGCTGCCGGCCGAGCGATTTGGCCACCCGGTCAATCATGGCGCTTGAGACCAGTGTCTTGCCGATCGCCGCATCTCCCCGCCATCCGGGACGATGCTGGAAGAGGTAATTGATGGCCACGGCCAGGTAGTGGTTCGGATTCAGCAGTCCCACGCTGGGCGCAACAATGCCATGTCGGTCGTAGTCGGCATCATTACCAAACGCGATGTCGAAACGGTCCTTGAGGGCGATCAGCCCCGCCATGGCATAGGGCGATGAGCAATCCATGCGGATCTTACCGTCACGATCCACGCACATAAACATAAACGCGGGATCGACGTTGGGATTAACAATCTCGATGTTCAACCCATACTTCGCAGCGATCGGCTCCCAGAAGGCAACGCCCGCGCCGCCCATGGGATCGACGCCGATCT
Organism: uncultured Victivallales bacterium; assembly: GCA_964497125.1. Lineage (GTDB taxonomy): Bacteria > Verrucomicrobiota > Kiritimatiellia > UBA8416 > UBA8416 > CAYLXP01. Next base: position 33,022 of record CAZCDU010000047.1, read on the forward strand.
TCAGACCGGCCTCGCGAATGGCCGCCATATCGATCACGTTCTCCAAGTCGTCTACATAGGGCGTGACGTAGTCAATCTCCTGCGTCGTCGGTGCCGCCAGAGCCTGTTCGAACGGGATGCGTTTCACGGCGGTCAGTCCATCTTCAAGAATGGCATTGGCACGATCCTGGACCGGCTTGGTGATGTCGGTTCCCGCGGGGCCGCCCGACGGAGGATTGTATTTGAACCCACCATCAGCGGGTGGATTGTGGGACGGTGTAATCACGACGCCATCGGCGAGGGGCTTGGATGTGTCGCGGTTATGCTGAAGAATCGCGTGCGAGATAACCGGCGTCGGTGTATAGCCCCGCCCCTCCTGGAGTCTGACCTCAACGCCGTTGGCGGCGAATACCTCGACAGCGCTGACCAGGGCCGGTTCGGATAGCGCATGCGTATCCATGCCGATGAACATCGGGCCAGCAATGCCATTTGCCTCTCGATACTCAACAATGGCTTGGGAAACCGCGAGAATATGGGGCGCGTTGAAGCTCAACGCCACGGAGGTGCCGCGATGCCCGGAGGTACCGAAAGAAACCGCCTGCGCCGGGATGGATGGATCCGGAGTACCGGTGTGATAGGCGGAGACCAGCTCCTCGATGTCCGTTCGTAGTGATTCGGGGGCCGGTTTTCCGGCCAGCTCATGTACGCTCATTCTGAAAGTCCTCCAGGCTGCTGGGTTACGGATCCGCCCTCGTGAAAATGTCTCCATTGACGGACTGCCGATATGCTTACGAGTTACAAGGGAATAGGTCAACTATGATCTTGCATATGCCCCAGCTATGGTGTCAATTTCGTCCGGTACGACAGAAGAGGAAGCGAACACCATGGCTACGAAAGAAAGAAAACCAGAGTGGCTGCGCGTTAAGCTCACGCACACGGAAGCCTTCTCGGAAGTGAGCAGGCTTGTCCACGGGAAGAAGTTGCACACCGTATGCGAAGAGGCCATGTGTCCCAACATTCATGAGTGTTGGGGACGTCACAAGACAGCCACATTCATGATCCTGGGAGAAACCTGTACGCGCGCCTGCAAATTTTGCGCGGTGAAGACCGGCAAGCCGCTGCCGCCGGATACCGACGAGCCAAGGCGGATTGCCGAATCTGTACGCACGATGCAGCTCAAGCATGTTGTTGTTACCATGGTGACACGTGATGACCTGCCGGACGGTGGCGCCGGCATCGTGGCGAAGACCGTCAACTGTATTCGCGAAGAAGCCCCGAACTGTACCGTTGAGGTACTCGTCTCAGATATGGGGGCGGATCCGGACGCCGTCAGAACAATCGCCGATAGTGCGCCGACCATCAATAGCCACAACCTGGAAACGGTACGGCGCCTGACCGATACAATCCGATCGCGGTCGGACTATGATCGGTCCCTACGCTATCTCGAAATGGTGAAAGAGATCGCACCCCGGGCGATTACGAAGTCGAGCCTGATGCTTGGCCTCGGTGAGACCCGCGACGAGATCGTTGCCTCCCTCGAGGATCTACGTGGCGTCGATGTGGATATCGTCAACCTCGGTCAATACCTGCAGCCCACCAAGCGACATGCTCCCGTCGAGCACTACTGGACACCCGAAGCGTTCGTGGAGCTAAAGGAGATCGCAATGGAAAAAGGATTCGCCTACTGCGAATCCGCCCCCCTCGTCCGCTCGTCCTACCATGCCGGCGCCCAATACGACGCATTCCTGCGAAACTTGCGGGAAGCAAGAGCTTCTTGATATTGGCATTGACAAAATGACGCTGCTTGGTATCTTGCGCCCTTCACAACGCCAATTCCTGCGTAGCTCAATGGTAGAGTAGGTGGCTGTTAACCACTTGGTTGTTGGTTCGAGTCCAACCGCAGGAGCCAACCGTTCCACCCCGAGGCATTGCCTCGGGGTTTTTCCTTGCACACAAA
>CAZCDU010000048.1:0-32483 GCA_964497125.1 uncultured Victivallales bacterium
TCAGTCGGCAGAGCACGTCCTTGGTAAGGACGAGGTCAGCGGTTCGATCCCGCTCATGGGCTCCAGATTGTTGATGGCGAATAGTAATAGCGAATAGAAACCAAATCGAGAGACTCGAGAAACAAGGACAACGGAGGACACAATGGCGAAGGAGAAGTTCGAAAGGACGAAACCACACGTGAACGTCGGTACGATCGGGCACGTGGACCACGGCAAGACGACCCTGACGGCAGCGATCACGAAGGTTCAGGCTCTTAAGGGCTTGAGCGAGTTCATCGCCTATGACGAAGTTGCCAAGGCATCGGAATCCCAGGGCCGCCGCGACGCGACCAAGATTCTGACGATTGCAACCTCGCACGTGGAGTACGCCAGCGAGTCGCGTCATTACGCGCACGTTGACTGCCCCGGCCATGCTGACTACGTGAAGAACATGATCACGGGTGCAGCGCAGATGGACGGTGCTATTGTTGTATGTAGTGCAGCTGACGGCCCCATGCCTCAGACGCGTGAGCACATCCTGCTCGCACGCCAGGTTGGTGTTCCGGCGATTGTAGTATTCCTTAACAAGGTCGACCTCGTGGACGACGAAGAGCTGCTTGAGCTGGTTGAGCTCGAAGTACGTGAGCTTCTCTCCAAGTACGACTTCCCCGGCGACGACATTCCGATCGTCCGTGGCGACGCCCTTTCGGCGACGCAGGCCAACTCGGCCGACGATCCGGCTTGCGAATGCATCGGCAACCTGATGGATGCCCTTGATTCCTACATTCCAGAGCCCGAGCGCGTAACGGATCTTCCGTTCCTGATGCCCATCGAGGACGTCTTCTCCATTGAAGGTCGTGGCACGGTGGTTACCGGTCGTATCGAGCGTGGTATCATCAAGGTCGGCGAAGAGGTTGAGATCGTGGGTATCCGCGACACGACCAAGACGACGGCTACGGGCGTTGAGATGTTCCGCAAGCTCCTGGACGAAGGCCAGGCCGGTGACAACGTTGGTGTGTTGCTGCGTGGAACGAAGAAGGACGAAGTGGAGCGTGGCCAGGTCCTGGCGAAACCCGGATCGATCACACCTCACACAGAGTTCGACGCCGAAGTCTACATCCTCAGCAAAGATGAAGGTGGCCGTCACACGCCGTTCTTCAAGGGATACCGTCCGCAGTTCTACATCCGTACAACGGACGTAACGGGCGACATCACGCTGCCGGAAGGCGTCGAGATGGTGATGCCGGGCGATAGCGTCAGCATGTTTGTTAAGCTGATTCAGCCTGTCGCAATGGAAGAGAAGATGCGCTTCGCGATCCGCGAAGGTGGCCGCACCGTCGGCGCCGGCACGGTTGCGAAGATTCTTAAGTAGCACAGAGATCGAACACGAAAACGCTGATTTCGACCCCGCCGCACAGATGTGCGACGGGGTTGATCCGCGTGAGTCAGGGGTAAGATGCCAAGAGAACTTGTCACACTAGCTTGTACCGAGTGCAAGCGTCGTAACTATACGACGAAGAAGAACAAGACCAATACGCCCGGGCGTTTGGAAATGCAGAAGTTCTGTCGGTTTGACCGGAAGCGCACCCTGCACCGCGAGACCAAGTAGGGCTTACCCGACGCGATTTTCAGGCTTAGGTCAGTAGCTCAATTTGGCAGAGCACCGGTCTCCAAAACCGGGGGTTGGGGGTTCGATTCCCTCCTGGCCTGCCAGTGCACGCCGGCAGGCACCTGTGCCGCCACAATAAGAATAAGCCGCACAGGGCGATGGATTTCAGCAAAGGATCGCTTGCATGAAAGAGAAGAGAGATTCGGTAGTTACTCGCTTCAGAACGTTCCTCCACGAGGTCGGGCTGGAGATGAAGCGATCCACCTGGCCGGAGCGCAAGACACTCGTGTCGCATACGGTTATCGTGATTGTCTCGGTGTGCATGCTGGGGCTTTTTGTGGGTATCAGTGACAAGATTCTGGCCACCTTACTCAGGTGGCTGGTACCGCAGGGGTAGGCACAGATGGACAAGCAGTGGTTTGTAATTCACACGCTGACGGGCCAGGAAGGTAAGGTCCAGGAAAGCATCAGGAAGCGTCTCCAGATCGAAGAGATGGAGGATCTTCTGGATGAAGTGATCATTCCGACCGAGAAAGTGTCGGAAGTGAAGCGTGGCGTACGGTCGACGACGACTCGCAAGTTCTTCCCGGGCTATGTCCTTGTGCATATCGCGCTTTATGGACCTGATCGTGAGATGCTCGAGCAGTCGTGGCGTTTCATTAAAGAGACCAGCGGCGTGATTGGCTTCGTGGGCGGCGAGCGGCCCGTGCCGCTGATGCCCGAAGAGGTCGACGTGGTCCTGCACCAGGTTGAGGAGAAGCAGGAGAAGGTGGCGCCAAAGGTCACGTTCGAGCCTGGCGAAACCATCAAGATCAACGATGGTCCGTTCCTGAACTTCAACGGTGTGGTCGAAGAAGTCGATCCCGACCGCGGCAAACTCAAAGTTTCTGTTGCCATCTTCGGGCGTTCGGCACCGGTCGAGCTCGAGTACTGGCAGGTTGAGCGCGTATAACGCGTGCACATGGCTTTGCCCTGCCTTAGGGCGTGAACTTCATAAACGCATAGAGAGAGTGAGGATAAGATGGCCAAGAAAGTCATCGGAGAGATAAAGCTGCAGATTCCTGCCGGACAGGCGAATCCTGCACCACCGGTTGGCCCGGCTCTCGGGCAGCATGGTGTCAACATTATGGAGTTCTGTAAGGCTTTCAATGCGCAGACTCAGGACAAAGCGGGATTGGTGATTCCGGTTGTCATCAGTGTCTACCAGGACCGCTCCTTCAGTTTCATCACCAAGAGCCCGCCGGCGGCCTCGCTGCTGAAGCGTGCCGTGGGACTGGCTAAGGGCTCTGCTGTGCCGCACCGTGACAAGGTGGGAACGGTAACGCGCGATCAGCTTCTCGAGATTGTACGTTTGAAGATGGCTGACCTTAACGCCAACGATGAAGAAGCCGGCATTGAGATCATCGCCGGTACAGCCCGAAGCATGGGCATTGATGTCGTTGACTAGAAATTTGTCTGTTTAGCGGGAGCTTCCAGGCTGCCGCCGCGGGTGCGGCGACCAGTGAGGAAGCGCAGACCGAATCGCTGGTGGATGCCGGCGATGAACACAGAGAGGACCCAATACCATATGCCGAAACACGGAAAGAAATTCGCCGGCATCAAGGAGAAAGCACCTCGGGAGGTGCTCGAGCTTGAAGCCGCAGTGGACTTTCTGAAGGCAAACCCCGTAGCCAAGTTTGACGAGACCGTTGAACTTTGTCTGAAGATGGGGTTGGATGCCCGGAAGTCCGACAACGCAGTTCGCAGTACGTGCGGATTGCCACACGGTTCAGGCAAGAGCGTGTCTGTTCTCGTATTCGCCGCTGGTGCGGCCGCTGATGCGGCACGTGAAGCGGGCGCCGACTTTGTCGGTAACGAGGACATGATCGAGAAGGTCAAGGGTGGATGGACTGGTTTCGACGTTGCTATCGCGACGCCGGATGCCATGAAGGAAGTCCGCAAGCTTGGCCGTGTTCTTGGTCCACGTGGTTTGATGCCGAACCCGAAGACTGGGACCGTTACCGATGACACCGCGAAAGCGGTTGGCGAGGCGAAAGCCGGCCGCGTGGAGTTCCGTATGGACCGCCACGGCAACATCAACATCCCGGTAGGCAAGCTCTCGTTCGAAGTGTCCCAGCTTGTTGAGAACATCAACACGGTTATCAGCGCGGTCAAGGCCGCGAAGCCGGCTGGTGCGCGCGGCACGTATATCAAGAATTGTACCTTGTCATCCACGATGGGCGTTGGCCTGCGGGTAAACGTCAGGGACTAGAGCGGGGACGATACTGATGAGACCAGAAAAAGAATCCATTGTTCGTGAGATCACCGACGCGCTGGGAGCTTCGGAGTTTGCCTTTCTGGCTGACTACCGTGGGTTGAGCGTGAAGGGACTGGCCGATTTGCGTGCGGCACTTGCCGAAGCAGGGGCGGAAATGCACGTGCAGAAGAACAGCTTCCTGGGTATTGCCATGGGCGACGAGCGGCGCGAGGCGCTGTCCGCTGTCCTGCAGGGCCCAACGGGGCTTGTTACTGGCACGGGCGACGCCACGGTTGTAGCCAAGGTGCTTGCGACGTTTAAGAAAGCTAACGAACTGCCCGAGATGAAGGGTGGTTTCCTAAATGATCAGATGCTGACCGGTAGTGATGTTGAGGCGATGGCGAAGATTCCGCCACGCGAGATCTTGCTGAGTCAGTTGGTGGGTACGGTTCAGGCACCGATGACGTCACTGGTTGGCGTTATGAACGCGAAGGTGTCGAGCTTGTTGTATGTATTGAGTGCGATTGAGGATAAGAAAAAGAACGCTGCGTAACGGACTGCGTGAAAAAGGAGAAATGAGTCATGGCTGAAGAAGCTAAAGAAGCACAGGTTGAAGAGACTGCCGCCCCGGTTGTTGAGGGCAAGATGGCTGAATTTATTGACTGGATCGAGGGAATCAGCGTTCTCGAGCTTTCCCAGCTCGTCAAGGCGCTTGAGGATCGCCTCGGTGTCACAGCAGCAGCTCCGGTTGCGGTTGCAGCTGCAGGTGCAGCGCCAGCCGACGGTGGCGAAGCCGCTGAAGAGAAAACCGAATTCGACGTCATCCTGACCGATGCTGGCGGCAAGAAGATTGCTGTCATCAAGGAAGTGCGTGGCATCACAGGTCTGGGTCTGAAGGACTCGAAGGATCTGGTTGAGGCCGCTCCGAAGGCCGTCAAGGAAGGCGTCTCGAAGGAAGAAGCTGAAGAGATCAAGGGCAAACTTGAAGAGGCCGGTGCTACGGTCGAGGTTAAGTAGCGATAGCGCTGCATTACCCTTATTTCAAGTTGTCGCATTTTTGATCTAACAGCGAGGTGCCTTCGTGGTTGAAAGAACTAATTTCGGTAAACTGCGTGAGATCATCGATCCGCCCGATTTGATCGATGTCCAGACGCGGTCGTACCTTGATTTTCTCCAGCGCAGTGCTGGGCCGGAGAAACGCAAAAGTCAAGGGCTTCAGAGCATCTTCAAGGAAGTGTTCCCCATCGAGAGTTACGATGGGCGATATGTCCTTGATTTTGTGAAGTACGAGCTCTCGGATCCAAAACTGGATCCGGTAGAGAGCGTTTATGAGGGGCAGACGTTTGCTGCGCCGTTGCACGTAACTTTCCGTCTTAAAGACGGGGACCATGTTACGGAAGACGTCGTGTATATGGGTGAAGTGCCGCTAATGACAGACACGGGCGCGTTTGTCGTTAATGGCGCAGAGCGCGTTGTCGTCAGTCAGCTCCATCGTTCCCCCGGAATCTGTTCTGAAAAGTCAACTCACGCGAACGGCGCCACGCTGTATTCGATGCGTATCATCCCCGATCGGGGTTCCTGGATCGAAATCCAGTTTGATACGTCAGACCTGATCTGGATCTACATGGACCGCAAACGTCGTCGCAGAAAGTTTCTTGCGACGACGTTCCTGCGGGCCCTGGGGTATGGATCGGACGAAGAAGTCCTCGGACTCTACTATGACTTTGCTGAGCTGAAGCTCTCCAAGGATCTGGATGAGAGTGACTTCGTGTCTAAGGTCTTTAAAGACGATATCATTGACCTGGATTCCAAGACGATCCTGGCTCGCAAGTATGAGCCACTGACCGACGCGGCCATCAAGCAGATCATCGATGCTGGCAGCGACAAGATCTCGGTTGTCGACGTGTCGTGGGATGAAGGCGTCTTGCTTGAGAGTCTCAAGGCGGATCCGACGCGTTCAGCGGACGATGCGCTGAAGGATATCTATCACAAATTGCGTCCCGGTGATCCGGCGACGCCGTCAAATGCGCGCCAGTTGCTTCGTCGACTGTTCTTTGATCCGCGCCGCTACGACCTCGGTCGCGTCGGTCGCTACAAGATCAACCAGAAGCTTGGCTTGGACGGCGAGATTGACAATGAAATGCGCGTTCTGGATGAGCGCGACGTGATCGAGGCCTTGCGCCATCTGATCAACGTCCGCCGTGGATCCGAGAACGTGGATGACATTGACCACCTCGGCAGCCGCCGTGTCCGTACGGTTGGTGAATTGATGGAGAACCAGTGTCGCGTGGGCCTTGCTCGTACCGAGCGGTTGATCCGTGAACGTATGACGCTGTTTGATCCCTCGACGGGTGTTCTGACGCCACAGCGCCTGGTGAACTCGAAGTCGCTGTCAGCTGTTGTTCAGGATTTCTTCGGACGCAGCCAGCTAAGCCAGTTCATGGACCAGACGAATCCGCTTTCGGAACTGGCCCACAAGCGCCGTTTGAGTGCGTTGGGCCCAGGTGGTCTGAGTCGTGAACGCGCTGGTTTTGAAGTGCGTGACGTTCACAGCAGTCACTATGGACGTATCTGTCCGATTGAGACACCGGAAGGGCCGAACATTGGTCTGATCTCGTCCCTGAGTATTTATGCCCGGGTGAACGATTTCGGATTCATTGAAAGCCCGTACCGTAAGGTCGAGAACGGCCGCGTCACGGATGAGGTCGAGTATCTCTCCGCGGACCGTGAAGAGCGCTACGTGATTGCCCAGGCGAACGCGCCGCTGAAGGACAACGGTGACTTCTCGAACCCGCTGGTGTCGGTACGACATCGCGGCGACTTCCTTGAAGTCCCTGGCACCGAGATTCAGTACATGGATGTGTCGCCGAAGCAGGTGATTAGTATTGCTGCCGGCATGATTCCGTTCCTGGAGCATGACGATGCGAACCGAGCCCTGATGGGTGCAAACATGATGCGCCAGGGTGTGCCGCTGTTGCGCTCCGAGCGTCCCTACGTGGCGACAGGTCTGGAAACACGTGCGGCGCGCGATTCACGCGTCATGGTGATCGCTGAAAACAGCGGCACCGTTGCGTACGTGACGGCCAACCGCATCATTGTCTCGAAAGACGGCAAGATGCCGAGCAAGCGTTCACCGGCTGACAGTTTCATGGAGTACAAACTTCAGAAGTTCCGTCGCTCTAACGCCGGCACCTGCATCAACCAGAAGCCGATTGTCAAACTTGGCCAGAAGGTCAAGGTTGGGGACACGCTCGCTGATGGTCCGGCAACGGACATGGGTGAATTGGCCCTCGGAAAGAACCTGCAAGTGGCGTTCATGCCATGGTCAGGCTATAACTTCGAGGATGCTATCCTGATTAGCGAACGCCTGGTCCGTGCAGATACCTTCACCAGCATTCAGATCTCGGAATTCGAGGTCGGTGCCCGTGATACGAAGCTGGGTCCGGAGGAGATCACGCGGGATATCCCGAACGTTGGCGAGGATGCCCTGCGCAACCTCGGCCCCGACGGGGTTATTCGTCCCGGTGCCGAAGTGCGTCCCGGTGACATCCTTGTTGGTAAGATCACGCCGAAGAGCGAAACGGAACTGGCTCCTGAAGAGCGCCTGTTGAGGGCTATTTTCGGTGAGAAGGCTGCTGAAGTTCGCGACACGTCGCTGACGGTTCCTAGTGGCACGTATGGCATCGTTATGGATGTTAAGGTTACGGCCCACAAGGAGATGAAGCGTGCCGAGGCAACACCAGCCGAACGCAAGCGTCAACGCAAGGCGATCGACGAGGACCACAAGGCCAAGCGCCAGGAACTCCAGGAAGATCTGACCGAAGCGCTGAGCAACATCCTCCTCGGGGAGAAGATCCCGCTGGACGTGATGGATGCAGAAGCCAACGAAGTGATCATTCCGGCCAACCGCAAGATTACGAAGACACTGCTTCGTAAGCTCGCCGCGGCCAGCGATCACATCCAGATTGAGAACAGCCCGATCCAGATCAAGATCGACGAGATCATTGGCGAGTATAAGCCGAAGATCGCCGATATTGACGAGGAGCACCAGCAGGCTGTCGAACGTCTCGAAAGCGGCGACGATCTGGATGCCGGTATCATCAAGCAGGTCAAGGTCTACGTGGCTGCCAAGAAGAAGCTGGCTGTGGGTGACAAGCTCGCCGGTCGGCACGGAAACAAGGGTGTTGTGGCACGCATCGTGCCGGATGGCGATATGCCGTTCCTGCCGGATGGTACTCCGGTTGACATCGTCTTGAATCCGCTTGGCGTGCCTTCTCGTATGAACCTTGGGCAGGTGTTTGAAACGCACTTGGGTGCGGCTTGCCGTCTCCTGGGTATGTACGCGGCGACGCCGGTCTTTGACGGTATTGCCGAGCTCGCGATTGAAGACTTACTCGTTGAAGCCGGACTGCCTCGGGATGGTAAGACGGTCCTCTACGATGGTCGCACGGGCGATGCGTTCGACCAGCGTGTTGTGGTCGGACAGATCTACATCTTGAAGCTTCACCACCTGGTGACCGACAAGATCCATGCTCGTGCGGTTGGACCGTATTCGCTGGTGACGCAGCAGCCCCTGGGCGGTAAAGCTCAGTACGGTGGTCAGCGTCTTGGTGAAATGGAAGTGTGGGCCCTGGAAGCCTACGGTGTTGCTTACGCCCTGCAGGAACTGCTGACGGTGAAGAGTGACGACGTGGCCGGCCGTACGAAGATCTACGAATCTATCGTCAAGGGGAACAACACGCTCGACGCCGGTATGCCGGAATCCTTCAGCGTGCTGATCAACGAGCTTCGTGGTCTCTGTCTGGATGTCCAGATTGAGGGCGAGAAGAAAGACCGATTGCTGTAACCATAAGAAGCCGGGAGGCTATACATTGAATCCAATCCTAGGCAAAGAGACGAGCGCCCTTAACGACTTCGGCACCTTCGATTCCGTTGGTGTGACGTTGGCGGCGCCGGAGACGATTCGGTCCTGGAGTCGCGGGGAAGTCAAGAACCCCGAGACGATCAACTACCGAACCTACAAGCCGGAGCGCGGCGGACTGTTCTGCGAACGCATTTTTGGCCCGACACGGGACTGGGAATGTAGTTGTGGTAAGTACAAGCGCATCAAGCACAAAGGCGTGATCTGCGACCGTTGTGGTGTGGAAGTAACCGTTTCTCGCGTGCGGCGTGAGCGCATGGGCCACATTGAGCTGGCCGTGCCGGTCTCGCACATCTGGTTCTTCAAATGTACACCAAGCCGTATCGGACTGATGCTGGACATGACGGCGAGCAGTCTTGAGCGTGTGCTGTACTACGAGGACTACGTGGTTACGGACGCCGGTGACACTCCGCTGAAAGAGAAGCAGCTCCTGAGTGAGCTGGAGTATCGCGAAGCATTGGAGAAGTACGGCGATGCCTTCACGGCCAAGATGGGTGCCGAAGGCGTTCTGGACCTTCTGACAGCCGTGAAGCTCGAAGATCTTATGATCGAGCTTGAAGAGGCGATGGAGAAGACACGCAGTAAGCAGACTCGGAAGAAGCTCTCGAAGCGTATGAAGGTGGCGGAAGGCTTCCGTACCAGCAACACGCGTCCGGAGTGGATGATTCTGGATGTGCTTCCCGTGATTCCGCCGGATCTGCGTCCGCTGGTTCCCCTTGAGGGTGGCCGTTTCGCGACGTCGGACCTGAACGATCTCTACCGTCGCGTGATCAACCGCAACAACCGCCTGAAGAACCTGCAGCAGCTCAAGACGCCGGATGTCATCATCCGTAACGAGAAGCGCATGCTCCAGGAGGCCGTTGACGCGGTATTCGATAACGGTCGTCATGGCCGCCCCGTAACGGGCGCCGGCAATCGTCCGCTGAAATCCCTGAGCGACATGCTGCGCGGTAAGGGCGGTCGTTTCCGTCAGAACCTGCTCGGTAAGCGCGTGGATTACTCCGGCCGTTCCGTGATTGTGGTTGGACCGGAACTGAAGCTGAACCAGTGTGGTCTTCCGAAGAAGATGGCCCTGACGCTGTTCGAGCCCTTCATCATTCGCCGTCTCAAAGAGATGGGCGTGGTGCATACCGTTCGCAGCGCCAAGAAACTGATTGAGCGCCAGTCGGATGAGGTGTGGGACATTCTGGAAGAGATCACCCAGGACAAGACGGTCATGCTCAACCGTGCACCGACGCTTCACCGCTTGAGTGTGCAGTCTTTTGAGCCGACCCTGATCGAAGGTGAAGCCATTCAGATTCACCCGTTGGTATGTACGGCATTCAACGCCGACTTCGACGGTGACCAGATGGCGGTTCACGTACCATTGTCAATCGAAGCGCAGCTTGAGTCGCGCCTCCTGATGATGTCGTCGAACAGCATCTTCTCTCCCTCTAGTGGTAAGTCTGTCATGACTCCGACGCAGGATATTGCGCTCGGAATCTACTACATGACGGCACTGTCCCAGAGCGACAAGATGCGCAAGTTCCGTCGTGATGATAGTGAAGGCAAGCTTGAGCATCTGCCGATCTTTACGAACGGCGACGAAGTGCTTCTGGCTCACGCCGAGGGCGCGGTCAAGGTCCACGATCGTATTCGCTTGAAGAACCCGGACATTGGCAAGGACACCGCATTCGGTGACACCGAACAGCGCGTGATCGAAACCACGGTTGGTCGTGTCTTCTTCAACGAGGTCTGGCCTCCCGAGATCGGTTTTGTAAACAAGGCCGTCGATAAGAGCGTGTTGGGTACGCTGATCTGGCATTGCCACAAGCGTGCCGGCCATGAGGCCACCGTTGAGGCCCTGGATTCCCTGAAGCGTACCGGCTTCGAGAACGCAACACTTGCCGGTGTTTCCATTGGTATGGTCGACATGATCATTCCGAGGGAAAAGGGCGAGATCCTGAGCGGATCACGCGAGCAGGTTGCCGAGGTCGATGCGCAGTACCGCCAGGGTGTTATCACTGACGGTGAACGCTACAACAAGATCGTTGACATCTGGACCCACGCGACGGAAGAGATTTCGAACGCGATGTACACCTCGATTGAGGAGAACGCCGGCAGTGATGAGACCAACCCGGTCTTCATGATGGTTGACTCCAAAGCGCGTGGTAGTCGTCAGCAGATCCGTCAGCTTGCTGGTATGCGTGGTCTGATGGCGAAGCCGTCCGGTGAGATTATTGAAAGGCCGATTACGTCGAACTTCCGTGAAGGTCTGAGTGTGCTTGAGTACTTCATTAGTACGCACGGTGCTCGTAAAGGTCTGGCGGATACGGCGCTCAAGACGGCTGACGCCGGTTACCTCACACGAAAACTCGTGGATGTGGCCCAGGACGTTATCGTTGTTGAGCAGGACTGTAACACGGTCAATGGCATTGAAGTCACCGCGATTACCGAGGGCGATGAGGAGCTCGTCGGCCTGGATACGCGTGTGCTCGGTCGTACTGCACTGACAGACATCGTGGATCCGATCACGACTGAAGTGATTGTGAAGACGAACGAGGAGATCGACGAAGAGAAGGCTAAGAAGATTCTCGCCGCCGGTGTCGAACGCGTTCGTATTCGCAGCGTGCTGACGTGTGAGAGCCGCCGTGGCCTGTGCGCACGTTGTTACGGACGCGACCTCGCGACGGGTAACCCCGTTGACGTTGGCAACGCGGTCGGCATCATTGCGGCACAGTCAATCGGTGAGCCCGGAACCCAGCTTACGATGCGTACGTTCCATATTGGTGGTACGGCGAGCTCGGTCTTCAAACAACCGGAAATTATCGTCAAGCACAAGGGCATGATTCGTTACCACGAACTGCGCGTTGTGCAGAACCAGGAAGGCGACCACGTTGTTCTGAACAAGAACGGCGTGATTAGCGTGCATGATGACTCCGGTCACGAAGTGGAACGCTATACGCTGGCCATGGGTGCCATCGTGTTGGTCGAAGACGGCGGTACGCTCAAGAAGGGCGATTGCCTGGCCAAGTGGGATCCGTACAGTGTCCCGGTTCTGGCAGAACAGCCTGGTAAGGTCCGCTTCCATGACTTCGTCGAGAACGTCTCGGTGAAGAAGGAAGTCGATGAGACTACCGGCATGAGCGGTACGGTTGTACTGGACAGCAAAGAGAACCTGCACCCGCAGATCATCATTGAGGATGACGCTGGTGAGGTGATTGGCTTCTACAGTATTCCGGCTGGTGCGCACGTTGTTGTGAAAGAGGGGCACGTGGTTACGCCGGGCGAATTGCTGGCCAAGACGCCGCGCAAGGAATCGAAAACGAAGGACATTACCGGTGGTCTGCCGCGTGTGGCCGAGTTGTTCGAAGCCCGTCAGCCCAAGGACGCAGCCGAGATCGCGAAGATCGAAGGACTCGTGGACTTTGGTGAGAACCAGCGTGGCAAGCGCTGCCTGATCATTCGTGACGAGGTCACCGGAGATACCGAAGAGCATCTCATTCCGATGGGTAAGCACATCGTTGTCTTCAAGGGCGATCGCGTCCGCAAGGGTCAGCAGCTCACAGAAGGCCCGATTGTTCCACAGGAGATCCTGGAGGTCTGTGGACCGCAGGAGCTGCAGGAGTACCTCGTGAACGAAGTGCAGCAGGTCTATCGTCTACAGGGCGTGGAGATCAACGACAAGCACATCGAAGTTATCGTTCGCCAGATGCTGCGCAAGGTGAAGATCACGAACCCCGGCGACACCGAGTTGCTATGGGGCGAGCAGGTCACGCGCCAGCGCTTCCTGGAGATCAACGAGGGCGCCCTCGCAGAAGGCAAACGTCCGGCCGAGGCGTCGCCGTCTCTGCTTGGCATCACGAAGGCCTCCCTGGAGACAGAGAGCTTCATCTCGGCGGCCTCGTTCCAGGACACGACGCGTGTTCTGACGGATGCGGCAACGCTGGGACGTGTCGATACGCTGCGTGGCTTCAAAGAGAACGTGATCATGGGTCATCTGATCCCCGGAGGCACGGGTTTCCATCTGCACCACAACATCAAGCTGGTGCCGTTGGCCGATCCAATCCCTGAGGAAGAGATGGTGGATATCGAAGAGGCGGAAAGAAAGTTCGAACAATTATGGGATAAAGGCTTGTAATTAGGGTTACAGCTTTGATACCTTCCGGATTTTGTTGCCCAAATAAGGAATCGCAGAATGCCTACGATTAATCAGTTAGTGAGAAAAGGCCGCAAGCAGGTCAAGAAGAAGAGCAAGGCCCCCGCTTTGGTGGGCTGCCCTCAGAAGCGTGGTGTGTGTCTTCAGGTGAAGACCCAGACGCCGAAGAAACCTAACTCTGCATTGCGGAAAGTGGCACGTGTTCGTCTGACGTCGGGATTCGAAGTCAGTGCGTACATTGGTGGTGAAGGGCACAACTTGCAGGAGCATAGCGTTGTGTTGGTGCGTGGTGGTCGAGTCAAGGACTTGCCTGGTGTGCGCTATCACGTGGTACGTGGTGCTCTGGATAGTCTTGGTGTGGATGGCCGTAATCGTGGTCGTTCCAAATACGGTGTAAAAAAGGCGAAGAAGTAACTTCGCTGAGTGAGGAAATCTTATGGCACGCAGACGCAGAGCTGAACGTCGGACGGTACTACCGGACCCGAAGTACAACAGCGAATTGGTTGCGCGGGTGATCAACTACGTCATGCGCGCTGGTAAGAAATCGACTGCAGAACGCATTATTTATGGCGCGATGGACAAGATTCAGGAGAAGTCCTCTGAGGATCCCCTGGGTGTTCTGATTCGCGCCGTTGACAATATCAAACCGCGGGTCGAGGTGAAATCTCGCCGGGTGGGTGGCGCAACCTACCAGGTCCCCGTGGAAATCAGCTCTCGTCGCCAGCTTGCGCTGGCGCTGCGCTGGTTAGTGCAGTATTCAGCTGCACGACGTGGCATGCCTATGGAGCAGGCCATAGCGCTTGAACTGCTTGACGCCTTTAATGGCCAGGGCGGTTGCATCAAGAAGCGCGAAGACACGCATAAGATGGCACAAGCTAATAAAGCTTTTGCCCACTATGCGTGGTAGACGGATCTTTGACATCGAGAAACAAGTGTGGGTGCCGTCTTGGGCAGTAGTGGAAAAGCCAAGGGGTCTGGAAAGAATCGCCGTGAGGCGCCGGATCGCGACCGCTCGCTGAGCCAAGTACGGAACATCGGGATTATAGCCCACATTGACGCCGGCAAGACGACCACGACGGAGCGTATGCTCTATTACGCGGGCCGGGTCCATAAGATCGGAGAGGTGCACGAAGGCAATACGGTAATGGACTGGATGGAGCAGGAGAAGGAGCGTGGCATCACGATAACAAGTGCTGCAACGACCTGCTACTGGGAAGACCACCAAGTAAACATTATCGACACGCCCGGGCACGTTGACTTTACGGTTGAAGTGGAACGGTCGCTGCGAGTCCTGGACGGAGCTGTTGGCGTCTTTTGTGGAGTGGGCGGGGTACAGCCCCAGTCCGAAACGGTCTGGCATCAAGCCGATCGTTACCACGTTCCCCGGTTAGCCTTTGTGAACAAAATGGACCGCATGGGTGCAGACTTCGACCGAGTCGTGTCGGAGATGCGCGAGCGCCTCGGCGCAAATGCGGTTCCGGTTCAGATTCCCATCGGCGCTGAGGAAGACTACCGCGGGCTCATCGATTTGATCGACATGGAAGCGATCTTCTTTGATGACGAAAGCCTGGGCGCGGAACTAAGCCGCGAGCCGATACCCGAAACACTGTCCGATGCCGCAGAGCGAGCACGGGCTGAACTTGTTGAAAAGGTTGCTGAAGGGGACGAAGAAGTCCTCGAAGCCTATCTCGAGCAGGGCGATGTGTCTGTAGATGTCCTTAAAGCAGGCATAAGACGGGTCGTTACTGCCAATGAGATGACCCCGGTCTTCTGCGGATCCTCGCTGAAGAACAAAGGAGTCCAACCGTTACTAGACGCGGTTGTGGCTTATCTGCCTTCCCCACTGGAAGTTCCTGCGATCGAGGGTGTGAGCCCGAAATCAGGAGACTCGATCATCCGGGAGCCGGATGACTTCGGACCCACCAGTGCGTTGGTATTCAAACTTGCTACCGACCCTTACCTGGGGCGAATCGCGTTCGTGCGCGTCTATTCCGGCCAACTGAAAAAAGGCCAGAACGTCTATATCCCTCGTGCCAAGAAGCGCGAGCGCATCATGACGATCGCACGACTGCATGCGGATTCACGAACTGAAGTGGACGCGCTTTGTTCCGGGGAGATTGGTGCGGTATCCGGACTGAAGCTGATCACGACGGGTGACACCCTGTGTGTTGAGAATGACCCGGTTGAGCTGGCAGGTATACGTTTCCCGGAGCCGGTGATGTTCATGGCGGTTGAGCCGCGAACACGAGCCGACAGGGACAAGCTGGATGAAGCCCTGGCTTCGCTGGCCTCAGAGGATCCGTCCTGCGTGATTCGAAGCGACCCGGAGACCGGCCAGACCGTGATGAGCGGAATGGGCGAGCTTCATCTGGAGATTCTGAAAGACCGGATGTTGCGTGAGTTCAAAGTGCAGGCCAACACGGGTAAGCCCATGGTGGCCTACCACGAGACGGTAACCGGCAAGGCAGAGGGCAGGTTTGAGTTTGACCGTGATTTAGGCGGTCAACGGCACTACGCACAGTTGATTCTTGAAGTGGAGCCTCGAGAGCGAGGTTCTGGAAATAGTTTAAGTTTTGAAGTTTCAAAACGTGATTTACCGGAGGACTTCCGGTCATGTGTTGAAGCAGGAATCGAAGACGGGGCGATCACCGGGGTGTTGACTCGCTACGCGGTAACGGATGTTGCCGTAACCGTAAAGGGGGCTAAGGTCGATCCTGAGTTTTCGACGGATGTAGCGTTTAGAACGGCGGCGACGATGGCGTTGCGCGAAGCGGTGATGGCCGCTACAGCGGAATTCCTTGAGCCGATTATGGCGTTGGAGATCGTAACTCCAGCCGAGCATATGGGAGACGTCCTGGGGGACCTGAACGGTCGCCGCGGGAAAGTAAAGGAGATGGCGACGCGGGGCGAGTTGCAGGTTGTACATGCATCCGTACCGCTAGCCGAGCTGTTCGGCTATTCGACCGCAATACGGTCGCTGACGCGTGGACGGGCAAATTATACGATGGAGCCGGTGCAGTTTGACATTGTGCCGGCGCAGTTGAAGAACGAGCTACTGAACAGGTGACACAGTAATGGATGGTCAGCGCATAAGAATTCGTTTGCAGGCTTATGATCACAGTGTTCTGGACCAGGCTGTCCTCGATATTATCGATACAGCCAAGGGCACGGGAGCACAGATCGCCGGCCCAACACCGTTGCCGACACGGATCGAGCGGTTTACGGTTAACCGGGGCCCGCACGTGGACAAGAAATCGATGGAGCAGTTTGAGATGCGTACGCATAAGCGGCTGCTGGATATCATTGAGCCGACAGCAAAGACGGTGGATGAGCTCAAGAAGCTGAATCTACCGGCAGGTGTAGACATAACGATCAAGATCTGAGTGAAGGTATCATGAACGGATTGATTGGAAAAAAACTGGGAATGACGCAGATATTTGACGCGGACGGTCGCCGGGTAGCGGTGACGGTTATTGCGGCAGGGCCCTGCGTTGTTGTTCAGCGTAAGACGAAGGACACGGACGGCTACGAGGCCGTACAGCTTGGTTTCGATCCGCAGCGCGAAAGCCGCCTGCGCAAGTCGGAAGCGGGCACGTACAAGAAAGCCGGCGTGGACACCCACCGTGTATTGCGCGAATTCGAGTGCTCTGAAAGCGACGAGGTTACGGTTGGCGATACGCTGACGGCTTCGCTGTTCGAAGGCACGGGCTACGTTGACGTTGTAGGGACTTCAAAAGGTCGCGGGTTCGCCGGCGTCGTGAAGCGCTACAACTTTGGTGGTGGTCGTCAGACGCATGGTGGTCACTCACGTCGCCGTCCGGGCGCGATCGGTCAGTGTGCGTATCCGGGGCGTGTTGCCAAGGGTCAGCGTATGCCGGGCCACATGGGTAATGCTCGCGTGACGCAGCAGAACCTCAAGCTTCTGGATGTGCGTGGGGAAGACAACCTGCTCCTGATCCAGGGCTCCATTCCGGGTCCGAACGGAGGCTTGGTTCTCGTGAAGAAGGCGTTGAAGAAGACGGAGCGTTCGGCATGAGCAATATTAAGATAGTCGATATGAAGGGCAGCGAAGTCGGTGAATACGATGTACCGGCGGAATTGCTTGAGCTGGAAAAGGGCAAGCAGGCGGTCCACGACGTTGTGGTCGCGATGAACAATGCTCGCCGTGCAGGTACTGCCTCTACGCTTGAGAAGGGCGAAGTGGCCGGCACCGGGGCAAAGCCCTGGAAGCAGAAGGGCACGGGTCGTGCTCGCGCCGGGTACAAGCAATCCAACGTGTGGCGTGGCGGCTACGTGGCCTTTGGCCCGCGTCCCCGTTACTACGGCTCCAAGATCAACAAGAAAGTGGCGAAGCTCGCTTTTCGTCGTGCATTGAGTGAGAAACTGAACGACGGCGCTGTATGCGTGGTTGACCAGTTCGCGGTAGAAGAACCGAAGACAAAGGTTTTTGCATCCGCGCTCAAGGCGCTGGGCGTTAGCGGCCCGACCCTGGTGGTCGTGGACCAGATTGACCAGAACCTGGCGCTTGCGTCCCGCAACGTTCCCCGTGTTGAAGTGGTACCGGCGCGTGACGTGAACGTGTACCAGCTTCTGCGGTACCCCGCCATCATCGTTAACAGCGCCGGCATGGAAGTCCTCAAGGCGCGTCTGGAGAAGTAAGGTAAGCGATGAAAGATTCCCGTTCGATCATTAAGAAGATTCAGATTACCGAGAAGGGCACGTTGCTCGGCGAGGCGAATAAGTACCTCTTCCAAGTAGCCCCTGACTCGAACAAGGTAGAAATCAAGCGTGCCGTGGAGTCGTTGTTTGACGTCAAAGTGTCTCAAGTCAACACGATGAATTACACGGGCAAGAGGAAGCGCCAACGCACAGCGAAGTACGGCAAGCGTCCAGATTGGAAGCGTGCGGTGGTAACGCTGGCTGAAGGCAACCGCATTGATTTGACGTAACGCGTACTACGCGCTGACAGGGAAGAAGAACGATGGCACTGAAAAAATACAATCCGACGACTCCGAGCATGCGTTTCACGACGGTATCGGCGTTCGACGAGATTACGAAGAGCAAGCCGGAACGTTCGCTGACCAAGGCGAAGAAGCAGCGAGCCGGTCGGAACTCCGCAGGACGCATCACCGTGCGCCACCGTGGCGGTGGCCACAAGCGGAAGTATCGCCTGATCGATTTCAAACGTGATAAGACAGGGGTACCGGCGAAAGTGGCGGCGATCGAGTATGATCCGAACCGCTCGTCCAATATTGCGCTTCTGCATTACGTGGATGGTGAGAAGCGCTACATCCTGGCTCCGGCGAAGCTGAAGGTAGGGGACCAGGTGGTTTCTGGCGCTGAGGCCGAGGCGGTTGTTGGCAACGCGTTGCCGCTCTCGCGGATTCCGCTGGGCATGTTTATTCATAACGTTGAGCTTGAGCCCGGACGCGGTGGCAAGATCTGCCGCACGGCCGGCGGAAGCGCTCAGCTGATGTCCCGCGAAGGCAAGTACGCGCAAGTGAAGCTGCCTTCGGGTGAGATTCGCATTTTCAACGTGCGTTGCATGGCGACGGTTGGCCAGATGGGCAACGCCGAGCATGCCAAGGTTTCAGACGGCAAAGCCGGTCGTAAACGGTGGCGTGGTGTACGTCCCACGGTACGTGGTGTGGCCATGAACCCGGTTGATCACCCGATGGGTGGTGGTGAAGGACGTACGTCTGGTGGTGGGCATCCGACCTCCCCGTGGGGACAGTTGGCCAAGGGCGGCAAGACGCGAGCAAAGCGGAAGCCTTCAAACAAGTTCATTGTTAAGCGGAGAAAGTAAGCTATGGCACGCTCAATTAAGAAGGGTCCCTACGTTGATCCGAAGCTGCTCAAGAAGATCGAACGCATGAATCGTGCTGGCGATCGACGCCCGATCAAGACATGGTCACGGCGCTCGATGATTATGCCGGAGTTTGTGGGGCACACGATGGGCATCCACAATGGCAAACAGCACATTTCTGTGTTCATTACCGAGAACATGGTGGGGCACCGCCTGGGAGAGTTTGCTCCGACGCGGGCATTCCGTCGCCACGGTTCACACACGGATAAGACGATTTCCCTGAAGTAATTCGGGTTGACGAGGGAGAACAAGATGGAAGTTCAGGCAATATCGAGGCGAGTGCGACTATCGCCATCCAAGGCGCGTGATTTTGCGCGTCAGATTCAGGGCAAGCCGGTGGCGGATGCTCTGCGCGCAACGTCGATCAACGAACGCAAGGCTGCGTTCCAGATTGGCAAAACGCTAAAATCTGCGATTGCCAATGCGGAGAGTAATGCGGACCTGGCCGTGGATGACCTTTGGGTCAAGCAAGCGGTTATTGATGAAGGTCCGCGGATGAAGCGCTACTGGCCGCGGGCCCGTGGCATGGTGCGACACATCGTAAAAAAGACGTGTCACATCAAGATTGTTTTGACGGACGATAAGTAAAGAGGTACATAAGCAGGCCTTTTGACGACGCTGCGCTTAAGGAGGAGCAAGCTTTGGGACAGAAAGTAAATCCTATCGGTTTGAGAGTTGCCGTGGACAAGGACTGGCGATCACGGTGGTTCTCCGGCAAGAAGCAGTTTGGCAATTTGCTGAACGAGGATCTTGAGATCCGTGCTCTGGTCATGAAGCGTTTAGAAAACGCTGCCGTGGCGCGAGTCAATATTGAACGCTATGCCAACCGCGTGCGTATCAGCATCCACACCGCACGACCGGGAATTGTGATCGGGCGTAAGGGGCAGGATATTGAGCGTATTCGGACGCAGCTAGCGAAGATGACGGGCAAAGAGATCTACATTGAGATCAAAGAGATCCGTGATCCGGACTGCAACGCGCAGTTGGTTGCTGAGAACATTGCCATGCAGATGGAGCGACGTGTTTCGTTCCGCCGCGCCATGAAGCGCGCCATGAAGATGGCGATGGACCTGGGCGTCGACGGCATCAAGATTCGCGCGGCCGGCCGTCTGGGCGGTGCCGAGCTTGCTCGTACGGAGTGGTACAAAGAGGGCAAGATTCCGCTGCATACCCTGCGTGCCAACATTGATTATGGTTTCACCGAGGCTTCGACGACAGCCGGACTGATCGGCGTGAAGGTCTGGGTGTGCAAGAAGCGTGAGGATCCGGAAGAGGGTCAGAGAGGGGCGAAACGCAATGCCACTTATGCCTAAGAGAGTGAAGCACCGCAAGGTGCAGAAGGGCAACCGTAAGGGGTTTGCCCGGTCCGCAACGACCGTTGCCTTTGGCGAGTATGGCTTGAAGTGCATGGGTCGCGGATGGATCAAAGCGACACAGATTGAATCGTGTCGTGTGGCGATCAACCGCCATATGAAACGTAAAGGCAAATTGTGGATTCGGATTTTCCCGGACAAGCCGATCACGCAGAAGCCGATTGAAGTGCGCATGGGTAAGGGCAAGGGTAACCCGGAGTACTGGGTTGCCGTGGTGAAGCCCGGTCGTGTGCTGTTTGAGGTAGCCGGTGTTCCTGAGAACGTAGCCCGTGGGGCCTTGCGTTTGGCGGACGCCAAGCTTGGCGTTCCGACCCGCCTTGTTAAGCGTGGTGAGGGCTGATCGCAGAATTTGACGGAAAGACGGAAGAAACGATGAAAGCAACGCAGCTAAGAGAAAAGACCGCGGACGAACTGCGCGAAGCGTACGACGAGACACGCCAGGCGCTGTTCGACCTCCAGGTCCGCAAGGACAGCGGTGATGATTCAGACAACCCGCTGAGAGCGCGCACACTTCGCCGTGACGTGGCGCGGATCAAGACGGTCATGAGAGAAGTTGAACGGGAAGGCGTAGAGAACCATGGTTGAAGTCGTCACGAAAGAACGCGGGAACCGCAAAACGCGAAATGGCGTTGTGGTGAAACGTAGTGGTGAGAAGTCGGTTGTCGTCGAAGTTGAGACGCGCAAGCCGCACCCGCGCTACGGAAAGATCGTACGTCAGTTGAAGAAGTTTCATGCGCATGATGAGGCGAATGAAGCCAACGTTGGCGACAAGGTTGTGATTATGGAGACGCGCCCCATCAGCAAGATCAAGCGGTGGCGTCTTGTCAACATTACAGAGAAGTGCGCTTAGGCGCCTGATAGAGGTAGAGAGATGATAGCCGAAGAAGCGGATCTAGTGGTGGCGGACAACACCGGCGCAAAGCGCGTCCGTTGTTTTCGGGTGCTGGGGCAGCGAAAGCGTTACGCCTACGTTGGTGATATCATTAAGGTTTCCGTCAAAGAGGCGCAACCGAATGGTGTCATCAAGAAGGGGCAGGTTTGTGAAGCGCTAATCGTGCGGACCAAGCATCCGCTGCACCGGTCGGATGGATCATCACTGCGGTTTGACAACAATGCCGTCGTGTTGCTCGATGCAAATCAGAATCCAATTGGTTCACGAATTTTCGGACCGGTGGCCCGTGAATTGCGTGAGAAGAACTATATGAAGGTTGTGTCTTTGGCACCTGAGGTGTTGTAGGCGTTCAACGGTAGAGGGATCACGTGAGTATCAACAGGATCAAGAAGGGCGACGAAGTGGTCGCTATTGCCGGAGTGAATGCCGGGAAGACGGGCAAGGTGCTGTTCGTGGATGGTGAACAGGGTCGGGCCATTGTTGAAGGCATTAATGTAAAGAAGAAGACGGTGCGTCGCTCGCAGGACAACCCGCAGGGCGGCATCATTGACCGGGAGGCGCCGATCGCGCTCTCGAACTTGATGCCATATGATCCGGAAGCCAAGAAGGGCGTACGTATCGGTCGTGCCAAGGATGGCGACAAGTCGCTTCGGAAGAGCAAGGCATCCAGCCACGTTTTTGACTGATAACTGGGGACACCAATGTCGACGATGAAAGAGAAATATAGTGCCGAAGTTGTGCCCGCTCTGAAAGAGAAGCTGGGACTGAAGAATATCATGACGGTTCCGCGTGTGGCGAAAGTTGTCGTCAACATGGGTACCGGCGCGGTTGACAAGGATACGCTGAAGCAGGTCACGGACGAGCTGACCACGATCACGGGGCAGAAAGCCCTGGTGACGAAGGCACGCAAGAGTATCTCGAACTTTAAACTGCGTGAGGGAATGAGCATCGGTACCAAGGTTACCCTGCGGCAGAGCCGGATGTATGATTTCCTGGATCGTTTGATCAATGCGGCACTGCCGCGTATTCGCGACTTCCGTGGTGTATCGAGCACGGGTTTCGACGGACGAGGAAACTACACGCTGGGGTTAAAGGAGCAGACGATCTTCCCGGAGATCGATCCGAACCACAGTGGCGTAGCACAAGGCATGAACATTACGATTGTCACAACGGCGAAGACAGACGATGCGGCTCGCGAGCTGCTGACTCTGATGGGCATGCCGTTCGCAACTAGTTAACGGAGGAGAGTCACTTGGCTAAGACAGCACTTATTGTGAAGGCGGGGCGGAAGCCGAAGTTCCGTGCGCGAGCATATCATCGTTGCCGGCGTTGTGGGCGCCCACGCGCATTCATGCGTCGTTTCCAGCTGTGCCGTATCTGTTTCAGAGAACTGGCCTCATCAGGGCAGATTCCAGGTGTCATCAAGGCCAGTTGGTAGGGAGTAGCAGAAAATGAGTTTGGCTGATCCATTGTCAGATATGTTGACCCGAATCCGCAACGCGGTAGCGGTCGGACATGAAAAAGTGTCGATGCCGCATTCGAAGCTCTTGGGCGAAGTGGCACGCGTCATGAAGACTGAAGGTTTTGTTCGCGACTTCGTTGTCGAGGGTGGTTTGAAGAAGACGCTGACGGTTTATTTGAAGTACATGGACGGCTATGAGCCATCCATCCGGGGGTTGCAGCGTTACAGCAAGCCAGGACTTCGCAAGTACTGTGGCGCGGATGACGTGCCACGCGTACTGGGTGGTCTCGGTGTCGCAATCCTGAGCACGTCCTCGGGAATTATGTCCAACAAGGAAGCGCGGCAGAAGCACGTCGGTGGCGAAGTGCTTTGCACCGTGTGGTGATTGGAGAGCTTGAATCATGTCCAGAATTGGAGAAATGCCGATTAGCGTACCCAGCGGGGTTACGATTACGGTGGACGGGGCGCACGTAACCACGAAGGGTGGCAAGGGGGAGCTTTCCCTGGACCTTCCCGAGGGTATCAGTGCGGCTGTTGAGGGTGATACACTGAACGTTTCGCGGGCCGATGACTCGAAGAAGGCCTTTCATGGCCTGGCTCGCAGCCTGGTTTCGAATATGATCGAAGGCGTGAGCAACGGTTACTCGAAGGAGCTTGAGATCCAGGGCGTTGGTTTCCGCGCTGCTCTGCAGGGCTCGACATTGAGTCTATCGCTGGGCTTCGCGTCCCCGATTGAGTTTGCGGTGCCCGACACGGTGACCGTAACGGTCAACAACAACACGGCAATTGTGGTTTCCGGGCCAGACAAACAGCAGGTCGGAGAGGTCGCTGCTCGTATTCGTTCATTCTACCCGGCCGAGCCCTACAAAGGTAAGGGCGTACGATATAAGGGCGAGCGCGTACGGCGCAAGGAAGGTAAGACAGTCGCCTAGATGGCGCTGAACCCCCGATTGCAGGGATTTCGAGGAGCAAGGACGTAGCATGAAAGCGAAGACACGAACAGATTACCGCGCAAGTCGGCACAAGCGCATTCGTAAGAAGATCAGCGGGACCGCTGCTCGTCCGCGGATGGCGATTATGGTTTCGAATAAGCACATGTATGTGCAGTTGATTGATGACGACGCGGGTACCACGCTCGTTAGCGCCAGTTCAGTGGGGACGGAAGGCAACAATGTTGCGGCCGCCACCGAGCTTGGTAAGCGTGCCGGCGAAGCCGCAAAAGAAAAGGGCGTATCCCGGTTTGTCGTAGACCGCGGCGGATTCCGCTATCATGGCCGCGTCAAGGCGATCGTGGATGCCGCGATTGAAGCCGGACTCAGGAATACGAAGGAGGAGAAGTGAGTTTTAGAGACCAGAAGTCCGGGCCTCAGTCCGATCTTGAAGAGCGCGTCGTTTTTGTAAACCGCTGCTCAAAGGTGGTTAAAGGTGGTCGCCGTTTCAGCTTCAGTGCCATCGTGGTTGTGGGTAACCGCGAAGGGTTGATGGGCTACGGCTTTGGCAAGGCCAATGAAGTGGCTGATGCCATTACAAAGGGCGGCGACATTGCCCGTAAGAACATGTTTCCGGTTACGATGTGGGAGCGTACGATTCCGCACGAAGTGATTGGTGAGTATAGTGGTGGCCGCGTTCTGCTGCGTCCGGCTGCGCCGGGTACTGGCGTCATCGCCGGTGGCGGGGTGCGTGCCGTGTTGGAAGTTGCTGGATACCGCGATGTGCTGGCCAAGTCGCTTGGCAGTAACAACAAGGTGAACGTTGTGAAGGCGACGATTGAGGCGCTGAACCAGCTTCGCTCCAAGGAAGAGATTTCAAAAGTGCGCCAGGTGGCGCTGTAGACAACGCACGATTGCGATAAGGGCTTGAGTTATGAATCTGCACTCGTTGGAAAATACTAAAGGTGCGCGGCACCGCCGCAAGCGTCTAGGGCGCGGCATGGCATCGGGACTTGGCAAGACCAGTGGCAAAGGCCACAAGGGGCAGATGGCCCGCAAGGGAAATAAGCACAAGTTGGGTTTCGAGGGTGGCCAGATGCCGCTGATCCGGCGCCTGCCAAAACGTGGTTTCAAGAATCCGACCCGCAAGGAGCTGCTGCCGGTCAACCTGTGTTCACTCGACCGTTTCGAAGACGGAACTGAGGTGACGGGTGACGTTCTGCGTGCCGCAGGCCTCGCGAATGGTGCCTTTGATGGTATCAAGATTCTTGGCCGTGGTGAGATCAGCAAGAAGCTCACCGTGAAGGTTGCTGCGTTCAGCGCAAGCGCCAAGGAGAAGATTGAGGCGGCCGGCGGCGCCTGTGAGGTGGTATAAGCCTAATGTTCTCTGCCTTCATCAACGCATTCAAGATTCCCGAACTGCGCCAGCGCATTCTTTTTACGCTGGGATTGATCTTCATCTGCCGCCTGATTGCCATGGTTCCCTCTCCCGGGGTGAACGCGGTTGCGCTGCAGATGGTGATCGATAGCATTGCCAAGAATGCCGGCGGCGGCTTCATGGGATTCATCGACCTGTTTAGTGGTGGTGCTCTCAGCCGTTGTGCCGTGGGTGCTCTCGGCATCATGCCGTACATCAGTGCTTCGATTATTATCCAGCTGATGACCGCCGTGATTCCCCAGCTCGAGCGTTTGGCTCGTGAGGGTGATAGCGGACGTGCAAAGATCACGCAGTATACGCGTTACCTGACTCTGATTATCTGCGTTGTGCAGGGCCTCGTGCTTGCCATGACGCTTGAGCGTGGTTTCGGTGGCGTACCGGGCGGCGACCAGATCGTGCCGGCAGAGCTGCGCGGGTGGGGCTTCCGGCTTCTGACCGTTTTGACGACCACCACCGGCACGATGTTGTTGATGTGGTTGGGTGAGCAGATGACCGAGCGTGGCATTGGTAACGGCATATCGGTCGTGATCACGATCAATATTGTTAGCCGTCTGCCGGCAGCCATTGCCCAGGGCGTGAACATGTTCACGAAGGTCGGTGGTGAAGCTCTGTTTGGTCCGTTCGAGCTGATTGGCCTCGTCTCCATGGTCTTCCTGGTGACGGCGGGCACGATTGCCTTGACCCAGGCGCAGCGCAAGATTCCGATTCATACCACGAAACGCGTGGTGGGTCGCAAGGTCTATGGCGGGCAGAACACGTACATGCCGCTTCGGATCAACTACTCAGGCGTGATGCCGATCATCTTTGCCTCTGCGATTCTGATGTTCCCGGTTGCGGTTCTGAACAAGATTCCGGCGACCCGTTCGCTGGGGGCCATGTTCCAGATGGGCGAGCCTCTCTACCTGGTAGCGTTCGGCACGGCTATCCTGTTCTTCTCGTATTTCTGGGTGGCTACGCAGTTTAACCCGCTCCAAATCGCGGATGATCTGAAGCGCAATGGTGGCTATGTTCCGGGGATTCGCCCTGGGCGTCCAACGGCAGATTTCCTGGACTCGACCATGACGCGGCTGACTCTGGTTGGGGCGCTGTTCCTGACGGGCATTGCCGTTCTACCGGCGGTTTTGTCTCAGTACTTTGACGTACCGGCATTGGTGGCTGGGTTCATGGGTGGTACCAGCTTGCTGATCATTGTGGGTGTAACCCTTGATACGATGCGTCAGATCGAGTCGCACCTGGTGATGCGTCACTATGACGGCTTCCTGCGGAAAGGAAGAGTTCGCAGCGGCCGGGGTTAGGAAACGCCCTGCGGTTTCCGGCCCTTCGCTCGCTGTTTCAGGACCTTGGCTATGATTGTCATCAAATCACACCAGGACTTGGAGCGTATGCGCGCGAGCTGTGGCGTGGCGGCACGCGTGCGGGATGAAGTTGCCTCTAAGGCTAGTCCCGGCGTTACGACGGGGGAACTGGGTGATTACGCTGAGGAACTGATCACGAAGGCAGGCGGCACCTGCGCCTTTCTCGGTTACCGCGGGTTTCCAGGACAGATCTGCGTGTCGGTTAATGATGTTGTCGTGCATGGCATTCCGGGAAGTCGGCGGATTGAGATTGGCGATATCGTTAGCTTGGACTTTGGTGTTTTGATTGACGGGTTTTACGGGGATACGGCGACAACCGTTATGGTTGGCGTGACGGATCCCGCGGTTATCAAGCTGGTGCGGTCGACGGAGCGATCCCTGCTGGCCGGGCTGGAGATGGCGAAAGCAGGGAAGAAACTGGGCGATGTTTCGCACGCGATTCAGAGCGCAGTTGAGGACGACGGCTTTTCCGTTGTTCGAGATTTTGTCGGACACGGGATTGGGCGGGAGCTGCACGAGGACCCGCAGATCCCGAACTTCGGGAAGCCCGGCCGTGGACCGAAGCTTCGGGAAGGCATGACATTGGCGATCGAACCGATGGTCAACATGGGTGGAGTCGGGGTTGAAGTATTGGATGATGGGTGGACGGTTCTGACCAAGGATCGCAAGTGGTCAGCGCATTTTGAGCATACCGTTGCCATCCGTGATGGTGAGGTCGAGATTCTCACGAAATAAGTGGATTTTATTGTGGACTTGGGGTTGCCAACTGGCTACTCTACTAGCCTTTTTGATGGTTGAGGTGAGGATATGAAAGTACGTAGTTCAGTCAGACGCATGTGTGAACAGTGCAGGGTCATCCGCCGCAAGGGCGTGGTACGTGTTATTTGCACGAACCCGCGTCACAAGCAGCGGCAGGGCTAAACGCGCACTTTTTGCGGTTCGTGTTGATGTATAGTGCTCTGTTGGTGAAGGTTGCCGACAGGGATTTGGATGTGGATCGAGTGAAGGAGAGCTAGGATGCCGAGGGTACTGGGTGTCGATATTCCGGGACGGAAGCGCATTGAATATGCGCTGCGCTACATCTACGGAATTGGTCCGGCGATGTCGAAAGAGATTATTGAGAAGGCGGGCTTGGACCCGGCGACGAAGGCGGACGACCTGAGCCCTGACGAGCTGCGTAAGCTTCTGGATGTTATCCAGGAAGGGTATCGCGTTGAAGGTGACCTGCGTCGCGAAGTGACGTCGAACATTCGCCGCCTTATCTCGATTGGTAGTTACCGTGGACTGCGCCATCGCCGTGGTTTGCCGGTACGTGGTCAGCGTACGAGCACCAATGCCCGCACGCGGAAGGGCCCGCGTCGCACGGTGGGTGCTGTTCGTGGCAAAGAGGCTCGTGCTGCAGCAAAGAGCTAGGATTTATTGAAGTGAGATCGTGCTGGTCGCCTAAGGGGCACCGGTTGCGCACCGAGGAGTGAGAGATTATGGCCGAGGAGATCGAAAACCAGGCGGCGGAAAGCGCGCCCAAGGATGCGGCTGAGAAGGTTGTGGAAGCACCTGCTGCCGCCGAGACCAAGGCTCCCGCTGCAGAGAAGCCGGCGGAAGCCCCTAAGGAAGAAGCCGCTGCTGAAGCGCCCGCGACTGCCTCGGCAGCCGATGTCCTTTCCGAGGGAGAAACTCCGGCAGCTGCCCCCGTTGCAAAACGTCGGGGACGCTACGCGAAGCACGTTCCCGTTGGTGTTGCACACATTAAGGCAACGTTCAACAACACGCTGGTATCGATTACCGATCCACGCGGGGCGGTGGTATCCTGGAGCAGTGCGGGTCGCGCTGGTTTCAAGGGCTCCCGTAAGAGCACGGCATTTGCTGCAACCCTGGTTGCGCAGGAAGCCGCTCGTACGGCTGTCTCCAAGGGCATGCATGAAGTCGAAGTCCGGGTCCAGGGCGCCGGTGCTGGTCGTGAATCCGCGATTCGTGGAATTCAGTCAGCGGGGATGAGCGTTTCCAGCATCAAGGACGTGACGCCGATCGCGCACAACGGTTGCCGAGCTCGCAAACGTCGCCGCGTATAGATTAAGAAGGCCACAGTTTTTTGAGAGTGTTGCTGTGAGCATTACCGGAAGGCGCCTGCCGGCGTTTCCGATTTACTAAGGGGATAGTGACGATGCCGATGAGAGTCAGTAGGTTTGAGATGCCCAAGCGGGTCGTAAAGGACGAGTCTACGGCAACGGGGGCCTATGCGCAGTTTGTTGCCGAGCCGTTTGAAGTCGGGTACGGTCGGACAATTGGTAATTCGCTCCGGCGAGTGCTGCTTTCTTCAATTGAGGGCGCCGCGATCACGGCAGTCCGCATTGAAGGAGCCGATCATGAGTTCTGCTCAATGAAGGGTGTGGTCGAGGACGTCACCGACATTATCCTGAATCTGAAGCAGGTTCTGCTCAAGATGTATGTACGTGAATCCAAGACCATGACCGTCAAGGTCAAGGGCGCAGGCGATGTTACGGCTGCCGATATCGATACGGGCGGTTTTGGCGAGGTCCTCAATCCAGAGTTGCATATTGCGACGCTGGCTGATGGCACGAGCCTCAACATGGAGCTGGAAATCGAAATCGGTCGTGGCTACCGTCCTGCCGAATGGAACAAGGCTCCCCAGCAGGAAATCGGACGCATTCCGATTGATGCAGCCTTCTCTCCCGTACGCCGCGTGAACTTCAACACGGAGAACACACGTGTTGGACAGCGCACGGATTATGACAAGCTCGTCATTGATGTATGGACCGACGGACGCGTATCTCCGGATGACGCCCTGACCCTGGCTTCGGCCATTCTCCGTCACCATCTTGATGTCTTCGTCAACTACGACAAGGATGTTGTCGAGTTCGAGGAGAACGAGAAAGAGATTGATGCGCAGCGTGAAGAGCTGAAACGTAAGCTCAACATGAGCGTTAACGAGATTGAGTTGAGCGTTCGTGCAGCAAATTGCCTGAACAACGCCAACATCACAACTGTTGGCGAGCTGGCGCAGAAGACCGAAGCGGACATGCTGAAGTATCGTAACTTCGGTAAGAAGTCCCTGAATGAGATTAAGCAGAAACTTGAAGAGCTTGGACTGGGATTGGGCGTCTCATTTGACACCAGCCTGATCGATGCTCCGAGCGAGAACTAAGGACGGGTTTACCCATGCGGCACCGTGTTAATTCAACGAAGTTGGGGCGTTCATCTGCCCACCAGAAGGCGTTGGCAGCCAGCCTCGTCTGTAATTTGATTAAAGAGCGCCGTATCAAGACGACGTTGGCTAAGGCCAAGATCGCCCGATCGCTAGCTGAGAAGATGGTGACGGTTGCACGTCGCGATACCGTGGCTGCCCGTCGTCGTGCTCAGGCTGTACTGCGTCAGAAGGATGCCGTCGGTGCGCTTTTCACCGATATCGTCCCCATCTGCGCCGGTCGCGAAGGCGGTTACACCCGGATCATGAAGCTTGGGCGCCGGAGTAGCGACAGCTCAGAGATGGCCGTCGTCGAGTGGGTTGGTCCGGCTACGGCCGTTGCCGCGCCCGAAGCATCGACGGATGAGGCCGAAACGACTGACTAGTTTTCGCCTCCTATTACTGACTATGCGAAGAGCGTCGAGGATAATGCCTCGACGCTCTTTTTTTTGGCTGCACGGGACGGGGTGACGTGGTAGGTTTGAGTCTGAAAATGGAGGAGTATCATGCCAAGATTTCGCTATGTCGCGATGGATGGAAACGGCGCTGAAACCGAAGGCGTGCTGGATGCAGATAGCCAGGCCCAGGCGGTGAGCGCGATTCGAGGGCAGGGACTTTTCCCTACCCGTGTCTCTGAGGTCGGTGGCGGTGGTCCCAAGAAGGCGAAAGGGGCTGCAAGCCCGTCCGCAAGGGCGTCCAACAAGCCGTCTCTCCTGGGTGGGTTGTTCAGGAAACGGGTGAAGCCGAAGCGCCTCATGGTATTTACGCGTCAGCTCGCCACGCTTATTGATGCCGGTTTGCCGCTGCTGCGCGGTCTCCGGATTCTTCTGAAGCAGGAAAAGTCGAAGGGATTGCGCGAAGCGTTGACGGGTATGGGCGAGTCTGTCGAAGGCGGTAGCACATTTTCTGAAGCATTGGGCCAGTACCCCTACACTTTCGATAATCTCTATGTCAACATGGTGAAGGCCGGCGAGGCCGGTGGTGTCTTGGAAGAGGTGCTGACGCGACTCGCAGAATTCCAGGAGAAGGCCGAGAGGATTAAGGCCAAGGTCAAGAGCGCGATGGTTTATCCTATTGTGGTTCTGGTGGCCGCTCTCGGTATTCTTACCTTCCTGATGATCTTTATCATCCCGAAGTTCGCGGAGATTTTCGAAGACCTCCTGGGCGGTAAGGAGCTTCCCCCGCTTACCCAGTTTGTTGTCAATATCAGTGATGCGGTGGCCAACGAGTGGTACATCATCCTGGGGTGGATTTTCGGCATCATCATCATCTCCAAGATTCTGCGAGGGACCGAAAGGGGTTCCAACATGCTTGACGCGGTTAAGCTGAAGGTTCCTCTGTTTGGCCCCTTGTTCAGGAAGGGCGCTGTTGCTCGTTTCGCCCGTACACTGGGAACCCTGATGGGATCAGGCGTGCCTGTGCTTCAGGCGCTGACAATTGTGCGCGATACGGCCGGCAATAGCGTTGTCTCGAGCGCAATTCAGCGTGTTCACGATGCTGTCAAAGAAGGGGATTCCATGGCCATGCCGATGGAGGCCTGTGGCGTCTTTCCCGGAATGGTTGTCAGCATGGTAGACGTCGGTGAAGAAACCGGCGCGCTTCCCGAGATGTTGGTGCGTGTTGCGGACAACTATGATGAAGAGGTCGATACGGCGGTTGAGGGCATGACTTCGATCATTGAGCCGATTATGATTGTGATGTTGGCGTTGATCATCGGTACCATCGTGATCGCGATGTTTGTACCGTTGATTTCGATTATTAGTGAAATGTCGTAGCGCTCCGGGGTATGGTGCCCCTCTCGGCTGGACCGCCTGGGAAGGCGGAAAGGCCTTCGAGGGGCACCACACCCCTCCGCTTGGTGGTTTGTTGGGGAGAAGAGAAGCGCTCCGGGGTATGGTGCCCCTCTCGGCTGGACCGCCTGGGAAGGCGGAAAGGCCTTCGAGGGGCACCACACCCCTCCGCTTGGTGGTTTGTTGGGGAGAAGAGAGGCGCTCCGGGGAGGGGTATCCCTCTCGGCTGGACCGCCTGGGAAGGCGGAAAGGCCTTCGAGGGACACCCCTCCCCTTCGCTCGGTGGTTTGTTGGGAGCAAGAGAGGGCGCTCCGGGGAGGGGTATCCCTCTCAGCTGGACCGCATGAGAATGCGCTCCGGGATGGGGTGTCCCTCTCGACTGGACCGCATGGGAATGCGGAAAGGTCTTCGAGGGACACCCCATCCCTCCGCTCGGTGGTCTGTGGGCGAGGAAGAGCTTGAGTGCGGAGGCTGGAGAGAGAATGCGGAAAGGCCTTCCGCCTTCGCGGGGCCTACAGCGGGACAAGTCGAGGGACACCCCATCCCTACGCTGGTGGTTTGGTGGGAGAAGAGAGGCGCTTCGGGGGGCTAGCTCCTAACGAGTGTCTCGAGTCTGGTGGGGTGGGGGACATTTTGGTAGGATCTGAGTGTGGGAGGTATGATATGAGACGAAGGAATGTGTCGCAGCAGGGATTCACGCTGATTGAGTTGCTGGTGGTCGTATTGATCATTCTCGTCTTGGCGGGCATGATCTTCAAGGTTGCGGGACTCATTGGGGACAAGGCAGCGCGCGGACGTTGCATCGCGGACATCCAGAAGATCGAGAATGCGCTCAACGAGTATTACTCCGCCTATGGTATTTACCCGCCGGTATCGCACAATTCCTATGAATACGAGAACGTTGGCGGCCAGTCCGAGTCGTTCCAGAGGTTCCTCCAGGGCAAGAACGACCCATACAAGCAGCCTTTCTTTGGTGATATTCCCAGGGAGCCCAGGGAGCCGGGCGATACCTATGCGATTCCCTCAAAATCGGACTGGCACTTGGGTTACAGTTACGGGTTAGTATCGCACCTCTACTACCGCGACCGCGGATCGCAGGGGAACTGCTGGTATGATGCTGACACAGCTCGCGATAAAGCGGCGAAAGCCAAATGGCAGCATCTCCTGGAGGGACTGCATCTCCACGTGCGCGGTGTTGCAAAGAAGCCCCCCAGCGGTATGGAGGCAATTCAGGTCTACACGAACAACGTTGCCTCTATTCAAGATCCCTGGGGGCGGCAGTATCGGTATCAG
>CAZCDU010000049.1:0-29224 GCA_964497125.1 uncultured Victivallales bacterium
AAGTCAACAGCACCCCCGAACGCCAAGCTTAACGCTTACTATGCTTACCCATTCAGAGTAGCGAAGAGCCCGGGTTGCTTGGTTAACTGTCGTTTCATTAAGCAGTTGTAGCGAATTGGCTCTTCCCCTCCAGGAGTTAGGCGCTAGGCGCTAGCGGAGAAGGGATTAGTCACTAGTTCTCAAATGCCAACACATCGTAGACACATCAACCAGACTATCTGAATATCCAACAGCCAACACTCAAATCCAATTTCCAAGGAAGAGAGAGAGGGATGCGAATTCGGGGCCGAAAGTCCCGCCATTCTCGACTTCTCGCGCAATTGGACATTGGAGATTCGTTGCCATTCCCTTCGGTCATTGCTTTCGCTTCGCTCAAGTCTGTCTCCGCTTCGCTCCGGCTGTTGGCTGTTGGATATTGTATCGGTCACATCCTATCTGTGAACGATGTATTGGCACTCAACACCTAGCGCCTAACCCCTGCGTTGCCCTACCCACAGCTCAGATCTTCGCAGTTCACCTTTTCATACTTCTCATAGAACTTCTGAAAGAAGCCTCCCCATCAGTGCCCATTCGTGCCCATCCGCGGCTCTCCTTTCTGCTTTACTCCTCCCCCCGCACCCGCAATACTCCGCAGCTCTTTTAACAAACAACCCACAAAGAGGATTATCATGGCAGTTACGATCAACGGAGAAGAGCTCCCCGCCGAGGCTATCGAATTCGAATATCGTCGGCTTCTGCAATTCTACAGCCAGCACATGCCGCCTGAGGCGCTCAAGGGCGAAGTAGACAAACTCCGCGAAAAAGCTACCGATCAGGCCATTGGCGCCAAGCTGCTGGTCGACGAGGCCCAGCGGCTGGACATCAAGGTTCCGGGCGATCGGATTGACAAGCGCGTCAACGAAATGACGGAGCAGATGGGTGGACGCGAAGCGTTCGAGGCCAGGCTGGCTGAACATGGCATGACCGAAGATGCCCTCCGCAAGAACATTGAGCAGGGCTGCAAAGTGGATCTCCTTGTCGAGAAGGTCTGCGAAGAGGCCGTTGAGCCGACAGAAAAAGAGATGATGGAGCACTTCGAAGCGAACAAAGAGCAGTACATTCAGCCCGAGCGCGCCTCGGCTCAGCATATCCTGATCAAGCCGGCAACCGATTCCGACGACGACCGCGTGGTAGCGGAGTCCAAGATCGAAGAACTGCGGGCACAGATCGCAGACGGCGCCAACTTTGCCGACCTCGCAACGGCCCACTCTGAATGCCCCAGTGGCAAGCAGGCAGGCGGAAGCCTTGGCTGGTTTGGCCGCGGCATGATGGTACCTGAGTTCGACAACGCCGTGTTCTCGATGGAGGTCGGTGAGCTAAGCGAAATCATAGAGACCCAGTTCGGCTACCACGTCATCTACAAGACAGGTGCTGACGAAGGTGGCGAGGCCTCTTTCCCCGAAGCATCGGACAAGATCCGCGACTTCATGCGCCATGCCCGCCGCGGCGAGCTTGTGACATCGCAT
The DNA here is from genome assembly GCA_964497125.1 of uncultured Victivallales bacterium. GTDB lineage: Bacteria > Verrucomicrobiota > Kiritimatiellia > UBA8416 > UBA8416 > CAYLXP01. The sequence continues at coordinate 1,506 of CAZCDU010000049.1, forward strand.
GTTGCAGAGCTACGAGAAAAGGCTGTTATTGAAGGCGTGTAAGCGCTGATTGCACGACCTTGGTGAAAGCCGGCTTGCGTAGCATCGACCATGCCTTTTCGGCATCGCGGCAAGCCGCTTTTCGCGTCCTGCGAAGTGCGTCTCGAACAGCGCGACTCTCCGCGAACCCGGAGCGCTTCAACTGTTCGTGCTGCACGTCGGCGTCATGCACATAGCCGAACGCACTCGTCACGGCTTTCGCTCGTAGCATCAGCTCGGTGATCGGCTCATCAAGAACCGGTGCGGCAAACTCAGCCCAATAGCGCAGACGCTTGCACCGCTTCCGCACCTGATGCATCTCCGACGACGACATGGACTTCGTGTCGTCGGGCTCCTCCAGAACTGAGCAGAAACGCTTCTTGAGGTGCTTCGCCACAAACGGCACAAACCGAACAGAGGATATTTCAGCCAGGCGCGGGATGTCAGTCTCAATCAAGGCGGTCAGTTGGCAGCATAGCTGCGTAAATGACTCATGCGCCAGGTGACTCTCCAGTTCCGCCAGAGCCTGCTCCAACTCCACGGTTTCATCCAGTGCATACTGCCGCAAAGGCGAGTCGTCAGCAGTCCCCGCCTCCTGCAGGAGGCCGTTCAGGAAATCAACCCACAGCTGCGCGTCACGCGCAGGACCGAATGCAGCACGGACGTCACGCAACAGCTTTCCGGTGGACTCGATCTCCGCGTCGGCAAGCACCGTCCGAAAGAGGGCCAACGCGGCGCGAAGCCGGTTCATGGCGACGCGCATATCATGTATGGGAGCAGGATCGGGCCGTTCGAGCGCAGCGGCGGCATTATCCGCCATGATGCGATACTGAGCCGCCATGATCTGTCCCGCAGCCACCAGCGCCGTGACGTCTTTGGTGGTGATGGGTGGATCGTGCGTCACGGCCCTACTCTACTGTGTTGGCGGGAGATGCGGTTCAAAGGAGGTGAGCCGGTCACGCTCGGCCTGCTGCCGGGCCTCGCGTGCTGCGCGATAGAGAACTTCCTGGCAACGCGACGCGCTGCGGGGCTTCTCATGCGACACCGGTCCGTAGCCACCGTCAGAGAGAATATTCCTGGCCTTCACGTTGTCCGCAAAACAGGCTTTCAGAATGGAAAGCAGTTTGCGCTTGCAGGCTTTGTCCCGGACAGGCACCAAAAGCTCGACGCGCTTATCCAGGTTTCTCGGCATCCAATCGGCACTCGAAATGAACGTGAGCCGGGCACCACCGTGGTGGAAATGAAAGATTCGGCTGTGTTCAAGAAAGCGGTCAACAATGCTGACAACACGGATGTTCCCACTGAACCCCGTGACCCCGGGACGTAAGCAGCAGATACCGCGCACGTTGAGGAGTACCTCGACGCCGGCGCGTGATGCCTTGTAAAGCGCCTCAATCAGGGCCGGATCCGCGAGCGAGTTCATCTTGGCCATGATGCGGGCACGCTGCCCCTGTTTTGCACGGGCCGTCTCGTCGGCAATCAGTTCAAGCAAACGATCCCGCAAGCGGAGCGGAGCCTGTTCAAGCCATCGGTAGGGGCGTGGTTCGGAGCGTCCGCAGATCGCGTTGAAGAAGGATGAGGCATCAGCCCCAAGCCCAGGATCACGTGTAAGCAATCCCACGTCGGTATAGAGACGTGCCGTCTTATCGTTGTAGTTGCCGGTACCAAAGTGAACATACCGGACAACGCCTTCGCGCTCACGGCGAACCACCATGCAGATCTTCCCATGGGTCTTGAGATGCTTCACGCCGTAAACAACCTGCACACCGGCTGCTTCCAGCTCACGCGCCCAGGCAATATTGCGGGCCTCGTCAAAGCGAGCCTTCAGTTCCACGACAACAGTCACATACTTGCCATTCTCCGCAGCTTTCCGGAGGGCCATGATGATAGGACTACCCGGACTGGTCCGGTAGAGAATCTGTTTGATCGCGAGGACATCAGGATCGTCAGCAGCTTCGGTGACCAATCGGACGATGGGGTCGAAGCTCTCGAAAGGCAAAGAGAGCAGTATATCCCGACGCTCAATCTGAGCGAAAAGACTGGCCTTGGGATCGATGTCTGCAGAGGGCTGCGGCGGCCATGAAGATGCATGCAAGTCGGCGTAGCCCTCCAACTCGACAAGGGGTCGCAACCCCGTAAGATCAACGGGGCCCTCCACCCGCATGACGCCCGTCTTTGGGACGTCCAGAAGGTCACGCAAGAACGACACCAGGGAGCGGGAGGATATCGTCCCGATCTCAAGGCGCACGCAAGCACTCGTCCGGCGTTGCTGAAGTACCGTCTCCATCTCTCGGGACAGGTCGTCGGCGAAATCCTCCTCAACCGCCATGTCGGCATTTCGGGTGATTCGGAAGGGCACCGCAGAAAGCACATCGCGCCCGGGAAAGAGATCACCAATGTGTTGGATCACCAGATCCTCAATCAGCATGAAGGCATGCCCCGCCTCCCTTCCTACGATGGGCCAGAGACGGGCAAGATTCCGTCCGACGGGAACAGCCGCATAGTCATTACCTGCTTCATCCGCTTCCGACGCAAGCTCTGCAGCAACGTAAAGATCGAAGTTCTGCAAAAGCGGGACGGGGCCATCCCTGTCCAGGAACATTGGCGTGAGCACAGGCAGAATTTCATCGGTGAAGGTACCGCGTGCCTGGGCACGTTCGTCGGCAGCCAGCGATCCGTAGGTTACCAGTGCCAAGCCGGCATGGGCAAGCTCCGGGAGAATGACGTCCCGGTAGAGAGCATACTGATCGGCAACCATACGTTCAACGCGGGCAGAGATCTTGGTGAGCTGCTGAACGGGTGTCATGCCTGCGATGTCGCGCTTGCGGACCCCTGCCAAGCGAGTGAGTTCGAGACCGCCGACACGGACCATGAAGAACTCATCAAGGTTGGACGCGGTGATCGTCAGGAAGAAGAGCCGGTCCATCAGCGGCACATCCACACAGGCCGCTTCGTCGAGTACGCGCTGGTTGAACTCAAGCCAACTCAGCTCCCTGTTAATGAATCGATCAGGTTTGTGCGCCATAGAGCTACTTCTTTCTGCGTCGCAGGACGACGGCTTTGCCAAAGATGTCTTCAAAGAGACGCGATCTGTCCCGAACCCGTCGCCGGAGAAGCGCCAGATCGAGGCTTTCAGGGAACTCGATCACGAACCGCTTCTCCTGCAAGCGCATGTCCAGTTTGAGCATACGTTTGGTGTGGAGCCGATCGAGTGCGTTGGCCAACCGCAATACGGCGGCCAACTTGGAAACGGTGATTCGGCTGATATGATCCAGGGCCATGTAATCGGCGTGACTTGGCTTGGGCTGAGCACGTCGATGATAACGCGCTACAAGAGCTGCTAAGACCAGGTCGCGCCTCCCCAGACCGAAAATGTCGCTGTTGAGGATGATATACTGAGAGTGCTTGTGATGACTGGCCGTATTGATGGCCTGCCCCACCTCATGCAGTAGTGCCGCTACGTGGAAGATCACCTCTTCACGAGCAGTGATCTCAAAACTACCCCGCAGAGACTCGATGATCTGACGTCCCATTGCCGCGACGTGGTTCGCATGCCGTATATCAGTTCCATGCCGTCGGGCAAGCACCTTGGCGGAATTAATCACTTGCCGGCGATACTCAGCCGTCCATTTCTCACCCGTTGCCATCTCGATTAGGATCCCCGTCCGCAGCGAGACCTCCGCGACATGCACGTGTTTCAGCTTAAGAGACTCGGCAAGCGTCACGGCAATCAGCAGTGATGGACCAAGTGTTTCGGCATCCGTATAGGTCAGCCGGTATTCCCGGACCAGGTCGTCCACCGTCTGGCCGACGATCTTCTGCGTCAACTTGCGGAGGGCGGACATGCGCAACTGGCACAGACCAGGTGCATCGCTATCTCTCCCTATAGCTTTGCGGGCGAAACGTGCATCGCCTCCCAACAGGACCATCTGTGGTGACGTGGCCGACCTGAGGTTATGGCTCATCTGGACCAGCACCTGTCCCACCTCGGCACGCATCAACTCCAGGTGCCGCGAAGGGGGCACATCCTCATCATCCACGTGGGCGCGCAGGCGCAAGGCACCGAGTCGATACAGGTGCGATGTAAAGACCTTGCCCTTGCGGAACAGTAGGGTCTCGGTGCTGCCGCCACCCACTTCGACAACCATCACATCCGATTTGCGGAAGAACGACTGCCCCCGCAGTTGCGGCTGCACAGCCCGGTAAGTCAGGCGGCTCACCTCCGCCTCATCGAGAATCTCGATCTCAAACCCCGTCGCAACGAGAAGACGATCCCTGAAACGGTCGCTGTTGTCCGCCTCGCGAACCGCACTGGTAGCCACAACGCGAACGTGCCTCTCCGCGACGCCGTATTCAGCAAGCACATCGCGAAAACTGCGCATGGCCGCAACACAGCGCTCCGTCGTATCAGGCCCAATGCTGCCGTTCGCCAGGGTATCGCTGCCCAACGATACGGCATGCTCGAGCTCATCAAGCCGATGGACGCCCCCGGATGCGGATACCTCACCAACGACCATTCGAATGGACGTGGTGCCAAGCTCGATGACCGCCATTGGCGGATGTGCAGGCTGCTTCATGCGCTCACTCGCCCTTGATCTTCTTTGGTTTACAGATCTTGCCCTTCTTCTTGGCAACAACCCCGCACTTCTTGCACTCGAAATTTCCCGGTTTCTTAGGCGCAGACGCCTTGCCCTTCTTGCATCCCATCTCGCTATCTCCACTCGCTATTGCGTTATGTTCGTTCCATGTGATCAGTAGATTTCCGGCACAAAGGTCTGGTGGTCGAGGGGGGGGCGTTCGTAGCTGCCTCTATCCTCGCGCGACGGCAGATCAATCGCCCCCGGTGTAAGATCCTCGTATTCAATCATGCTCAGCAGGTGATGAATACAGTTCAGTCTGGCGCGCTTCTTGTCGTCAGCGTCGACAACGAACCACGGGGCCTCTTCGATATCGGTGTGCTTGAACATCTCATCCTTGGCCTTGGAGTACTCCACCCAGTGCGTGCGGGATACGAGGTCCATGGGGCTCAACTTCCACCGCTTGGTGGGATCATCAATACGAGCCTGGAAACGCCGTTCCTGCTCTGCATCGCTCACCGAGAACCAGTACTTGATCAGGATGATGCCGGAGCGTATCAACATCCGCTCGAACTCGGGGCAGGAACGCAGGAATTCCCAATACTCCTCGTCGGTACAGAACTCCATCACCCGCTCGACCCCGGCGCGATTGTACCAACTACGATCGAAGAGAACCATTTCACCAGAAGCGGGAAGGTACTCCACGTAACGCTGCATGAACCACTGAGTCTCCTCCCGATCCGTCGGCTTGTGCAGGGCAACGACGTTGCAGACACGCGGATTCAGGCACTGGGTAATGCGCTTAATCACGCCGCCCTTGCCTGCGGCATCGCGACCTTCAAAGATCACGACAACCTTCAGCCCCTTCTGCTTGATCCACTCCTGGAGTTTCACCAGTTCGATCTGCAGTCGCTCAAGCTCCTTTTCATAGAACTTCTTATCAAGCTTCTTGCGCTTCACCTGCTTGTCTTTGCCCATGACCATGCCTCACTGGTAATTAACGATGCGTGAATCATACCGCAAGTCAATGCCGGAGAAAAGACCAACTAACAGGGCTATGGCAAAGGGTAGAACCCACTGCTCCGCGCCGCGGCGAATGACACTGCTGGATAGGCGATGGCCAGTCGTGACAACTACTCGGCGTAGTCCTCGGCGCCTGGCTCCTCGACCAGCTCAATCAGACGTTCGACGATGTCAATGGAGGCCAAGCCTTCAGAGTCCGCGGCGAAGTTGGTCAGCAGTCGATGGCGCAGCACGGGGATGGCGGCGCGGCGGATGTCGCTGCAACTGACGTGGATTCGTCCTTCCAGCACAGCCATGGCCTTTGCCGCCAACACGAGATTCTGGCCCGCTCGCGGCCCGGCTCCCGTCGAGACATAGGTCTTCGTGACTTCCGGTGCATCATCGTTGCCGGGGCGTGTTGCCCGGACAAGTCGGATTGCGTACTTGATCACGTGCTCCGATACCGGCACCTTGCGGACCACCTCCTGAAGCTGGAGTATTTCCGCTTTTGTCAGGACGGGCTGTGGCTCTGCGCGCTTCCCTGCTGTCGTGGCGCCCACAATCGCTTCTTCTTCATGCTGTTCGGGGTAGTCCACCCAGATGTTGAACATGAAGCGGTCCAACTGCGCCTCAGGTAAGGGGTAGGTTCCCTCCTGCTCAATAGGATTCTGCGTAGCCAGAACGAAGAAAGGAGCATCCAATTTGTAGGTCTCATTGCCGGCAGTGACGCGCTTCTCCTGCATCGCTTCCAGTAGCGCGGCCTGCGTTTTCGGCGGCGTTCTGTTGATCTCGTCGGCCAATAGCAGGTTGCAGAAGATCGGGCCTTGCAGGAAACGAAACTCCTTCTCACCCGTGTCACGGTTGGTTTCAAGCACGTCGGTACCGATGATATCGGTCGGCATCAGGTCAGGCGTGAACTGAACCCGCTTGAAGGCCAGGTTGAGTACGGTGGACAGTGTGCTGACCAACAGGGTCTTCGCCATTCCCGGCAATCCGATCAAGAGCGCATGGCCACTGGCCAGGATGCACATCAGGACCTGGTCCATCACCTCGCGTTGCCCGACAATCACTTTGCCGACCTCTTGCCGGATTTTCTCTGTTAGCTCGCTCATCTGCTCTACGAGGGCCAGGTCCTCCGGGCTCCCCGACGGCGGGGCGACGGGAGCAGGCGCTGGAGCCGGTTCAGGCCTGGGCTCAGGTTCTGGCTCAGGCGTTGCGGCGGGCCCGGGGGCGGGTTCCGGCGCCGAAGCGAGTTCCGATCCACCAAGGGAAAAGGTAAACTGGGTGTCGCCTATCGTCACGATGTCTTGATCCGACAGGAGCTGGCTTGTAATCGGAATGCCGTTGACTTCGGTACCATTCGAGCTATCCAAGTCAGCGATAACCCAGCCTCCACTATTCGCCGCGATCTCGGCATGTCTGCTGGAGGCTGCGCCGTCAGAAATGACAAGGTCGGCCGATTCGGATCTTCCCAGCAGCATCCGCTCCCGATCAATAACAACATTCTCGCCGGCTTGGGCGCCCGCGGTAAAGAGTAGCTTTGGCATCATCGATATCTCCATCTATTGTAAGGGCAGGCATGTCCACATGCGGAACGTGCCGGCAACAACTTCAGTTTCTTAGACTCAGCGGCGAGAGTTCCTTTACGCGATCCGACACCCGAATTCGTGACAAGGCTTGGCTGTAGTTGTGCTTGGGACGCGTTCGCCCCCGCGGCGCCCAAATCGGGTATAAGTCACGGGTCCGGACAATCTGCCATCCGGGGCCCACTTGTTTCAACAGTGCAATCTTAAACGTCCGCCGGCATCCCTTTCCAGGGCCACCGTGTGTTGACGAGGACTTCTCCCTGGCAAACGTACAGATAGCACGCGCCACGTTGCCGCGACCGGTTGTGCCTTCCAGGCGGTGAACATCCTTGAATGTATAGAAAGGCTCGGACTCCTCAATCTTTGCCTTGATCTCCGCGCGGTCGGCTGCGGTTAACGTATCGTCTTCCCGATGGAGCCTGAGGCCCTCGTAGACGCTGTTGTTGTAGATAACAACGAGGTTGTACTTTCGCATCGGCAAGCCTGTAAATTTGAACTCACGACGATCCGACCCGCTTACTGTCCCCTCGTACACGCTAAGCGGGTCATCCGGAGGGATGGCCAGGATCTGTTCAATACCTTCCGACGGATAGTCGATGCTTCCCTGAATCCCGCCGGTGCAGGTCGGATCGGGTTTGGTATAGAGTCGATGCCGTTCCTCCACGCCTTCGCAGGTGCCGGCGGCAAAACCAAGGGCCGCAATAATCAGGCAAATCGTGTAGCCCACGTGACAAACGCGCTTTGATTCAACAAACACGGATCAATACCTCCCCATATAGCTTTGAAACGCCTTCGCGACCGGATGAAACTCAAACCGCTCTGACATCCTCTCGCAGTAGGCGCGAATATCTGCTTTCGAGTCTTCCATGCCAATCATGCACTCGAGCAATTCCAGGGCGGCATTCGGCATGTAGCTTGAGGCGTCCACCAGGTCACAGTAGGCTTCCAGCATGCTGCGCGCGCGCTGCCAGTCCTTCAGCTTAATATAGTAGCGTGCCTCTTGTAGAACATAGTCGCCACTGACCTTGCTCAGGGGGAATTGGCGTTCCCATGCCTGGAGCGTCTCCCGCGCCGCCAGCATCTGCCCCTGGTCAATCAGGCTCTTGACCGTCTCCGAGATAGAGACACCAAGGAAGGCGTTCAGCTTCCAGTTATCCACCTCCCCACGCTTTCGCATTGAAGCAACAAACGCACTGCCTCTGCTTCCCTGAGTGCCGGCCTCGCTGCTATTTCGATGGTACCGCACGCGCTTCTGGACGTCCGCATAGATCGCCGTGGCGCGATTAAGGTCACCGGACAGGAATGCCAGATCCCCCATCCGGATCAGCGCCAGCTCCCGCGTTTCGCCAGCCTGTGACAGGAGAGGACGCAGTGCAGCTGCCGCGGCGTTGGTGTTGCCCAGGTAGTGCATTTGGGTCTCTGCTTCAGCGAGAGAGAGCTGTGTCGTATACGTGCGTTCAACAGTCTTCCGCTTTTGGGCCTGAATCCAAGTGGCAGCTCCGCCAGCATCTCGCCGTGCGAGCGTGTCGAGGAGAACATCCAGAAGCAGGTCGATCTCGGAACCGTCAAGACGTACCTTCAAGAGCTGTGGGCGATCTGAAAACAGATGATGCAGAAGGTCCGTCCCTTCGCCAACGGCAATGCTATGAAGCAAGAGGTCCCAGTATTCTTCACCGAATGCGACCATGGGATCACGGGTTGCCGGCGTGGCCTCGAACATCGTAAGGGATGCGTCATAGAAAGCACTCCGCGTCTTAGCGTGCCGCATCCTTGAGCGTATCGTGGTGTGTCCATAGAAACCATGTAGCGCCCGTGACACACGTCCTGCCGCGCTAGCGGTCAGTTTCACTCGATGCTCGCCAGCGGCGGGGAAGAGCCAGGATGCCGTTGCCCCGGACACCGTCGTGCCACGGTCATCAAACTGCCAGGCGTACTTCGTGCCGGCCGGCGCCCCCTCCGAGAAAGCAGATAGTTCATACATAATCATCGGAGTCCCGCTGCCAAACCAAAACACCTCTTTCGGCACTGCCTGTATCGAGGCAACCGGAGCCCCGTTCTGTGACGCAATGGCGAGCACGCGGCAACTGCCGGAATGTGCAATCTCATCCTTTTTGACCAACCGAGTTTCGAAACGCGACGTGCCGGTCATTGGCACTTTCTTCGAGCGCACACCGCCCAGGTCAGCCATCGTGGCGTTCGGCGGACGCCACGTCATATACATCAAGCCGCTGAAGCCTCTCTCTGAGTAGCCGCCCTGCCCTTCCGCCGTCTGGAAGAGCTCAAACCGATTCAATCCATTCGGGAGATCGACCCACGCACCGGTACCGCCCCACTTATCGATGCGTCTGACCGGATTGATGGTGGTCCCGTTCACCTTGACCTCGCCGCTGCCGCTCAAAACGAAGGGGGCAACCCAGGTCTTGCCGGGATCGTTGACCTGCAGATGGGCCAACATGTAGAAGGCACAGGGCCTTGGACGCCCCGAGTGATCACCGTCGACTACGAGCGGTGCCCGACTGTGCCCGTAGTGCTGTCGGTAGTGAACGGTCGGTCCAACAGAGCCAAGCTGACCCAACTTCTGTGCCGCAGACATGCTGCCGACCGTGGGATCCGCGCACAGGATGGCACTTGGTTTGAGCCCGGACTCGGGGGTCCATAGATTGAGGCGCATCGACTTGCCCACGTACACATGGACTTTCGATCCGCGAGCGGGCGGCGCAAAGACGATGGCCAGGCCGCCAATCGGATTGTGCCAAAGCGCATAGCTGTCCAGCACGTTGCCTTGGTCAGAAACAACCCGTGTCAGTGGATACGGTTTCGGAAGGACTCCGCCATCCGGCAGGTGAGCGAAGTAACCCGCGGCCTTGTGAGTGGGCCCCTTCTCAAGCTTCACCGTAAAGCGCAACGCCGCTTCAGGAACATGCCATTCCGCGTGACAGACCGCTACGAGCCCAAGGGCGAGCAGAATACTCCATCCCAGCAGGGCCGTCCGGTGGCATACACGCAGACCGGTCATTTCGTGCCGGCACCCCGCTCGTCCTTGATCTTGGTCACAAGCACAGGAGGCTTTGGCGGCTTCTTGGCCTCGGTGCGCGCCATGGGAGTGACCGGACAGCAACAGCAGGCCAACAGGGTTTCTGCGGATGAGGAGGTACGCGGTGGCGCGGGAGGCTTCTTGCGCTCACGCGGTGGAGCCACAAAACCCGGTTCGTTGGCTCCTTCGCCCCCCGCCAGAACCGTGCCGGCGCATAGTGTGGCGGCGAGAGCTGCAGATACCGTGCTCTTCTTCGATCTTGTTGGCTTATCGCTCATCTTGTTTCCTCATTGCTGCGAATAATGCGCTTTACGCGAGACTCCTGATCTATTGAAACTTTACCTCTTTATAGTGACAGCTCAGTGGACTATGATCAAGGGCGACTTCAAGCAAAATGGGAGCAGAAATGTGATGAGCGGATACCGTTGGATGGCGATGGGCCTGGCAATTATGGTGGGAATGCCGTGGACACCGTGCTTCGCGCAGGAGTCTGCGGCCGAGATCTATGGTCGTGATATCTACTGGAATGCCACCCCGAATGATATCAACAACCTGCTAAAGGGCATGAAGCAACAGGTTGACGCCGACTACCACATGGAGATCCGCACGCTGGCGGAGGTCGATACGGACCCCTCCAAGAACCCCGTCCTCTACCGCTCCGGGCACTACAATTTCGCGTACACCCCTGAGGAGCGCCAGAAACTACGCGAGTATCTGCTGGCCGGCGGGATGATCATCTACAATACCGGTCTCGGCTCCCTGCCCTTCTACCGCTCCGTTGTGAAGGAGCTGAAACAGATCTTCCCGGAACAGCCGCTACAACGCATCACGTCGGACCATCCCGTCTTTCACTCCTATTACGACGTCGATCGCGTCGAGTATACCCCGGCCGTACGTGCAGCAGGCTATGTAGGCAACGAACCGTGGTTCGACGCCGTTGAAATCAACTGCCGCATCGTCGCTCTCGTGTCCCGCTGGGGCATGGCGGTCGGATGGCAGGGCGGCGTGAAGGACGAATACCAGGCCTACCGGCAGAAGTCGGCCGTCCGCCTCGGCATCAACATCTTTGCCTATGCCTCATCCATGCGGGCCTGGGCCAAGAATGCCGCCCAGGCCATGCGCTTTGTCGACACCGACAGCACCACCGCCGACAAGGTATCCATCGCCCAGATCGCCTATGACGGAGTCTGGAAGACCCGCCACGCCGGCATCTCTGTCCTTCTCCAGACCTTTAACCGCAAGACGCACGTCCCCGTGAAGTTCACGCTCACGGAAATGCGCCTCACCGATCCAGGCGTTTTCGACTCGCCGCTGCTCTACCTGACCGGACATGAGGCTTTTCAACTCTCTGCGAACGAAAAGGCGGCCCTCAAACGCTATCTCGAGAATGGAGGATTCCTGTTCGCCGAAGCCTGCTGCGGCCGCAAGGGCTTCGATATGTCGTTCCGACGCCTGGTGAAGGAGATCTTCCCGGCTCATGGTCTTCAGCGCATGGCAGCAAATTCGCAGGCGTTCAAGTATCCCAACGAAGTATCCATGGTGGGCGTGACCCCCACCCTGATGCAGGATCTGGGACAGGCGGGCATACAGCCAGTGCTCGAAGGCATCGTGATCGATGGCCACTGTGCGGCCATCTACAGCCGGTTCGGCATGGCCGGCGGCTGGGAGATGTCCCAAAGCCCCTACGCCCGCGGCTACAACGACGTCGGCTCCATCAAGACCGGCCAGAACATTCTCATGTACTGCGTGACACAGTAGAAGGCCAAGCACCATGAAATTCCATCCCCCCATCCCTCCCCAGCAGTCGACAGGTAATCATTCTGCTATCAATGATTCTGCCTTCTCTCCCCAGCAGTCGACGAGCAATCGTTCTGCCTTCTCCCTCCCCCCCCTTCGACGTTCAGCGTCAAACGTCCGCCGCTGGGTGCCCCTCTTTCTCCTTCTACTCACATCGCCCCTCACCACCTTCGCTGCCGGTCGCACGTCCAACGGCAACGACTTTGCGCTGTACCTGATCGAGACGCGGAATCCCGCAGAAGAGAAGACTCTCGTAGAGGATGCAGTTGGCCGCCCGCATTTCTTCCGGTATCTCCAAATCATGGAAATGGAGGAGATCCACGAAAACGACACCAAGGGATACCGTATCAAGGCCTTCGAACCGGCTTCCTATATGGATGTCTCTTTCTCCGTGACGCGAACAGCCTCCCTGCGCACGCTCCGGGAGGATCCCGTCACGGTCCTGGGCTCTGCCATCGCGGTAACCGGCAAGGTTGTCGCTGCAGACAAGGCGAGCAACACCATCCAGCTTGGGTCCGTCATCGTTCGCCACAAGGATCGCCTCAGCCCCGCCCGCGGCAAGGAACTTCTCTGCGAAGTCGACCCTCGCGCGCTGTTCTACTCCTACGCGGGTGGAAGTCGCCCCGTCGGCATCACTTACAAAGACCGCGATCTTCTGCAGCACAAAGGCCGAATTCTGAAAGAGCGGGGCAAACAAGGCTGGGCGGACTTCCTGGCCGCGGAAGTTACGAAGCGAAATGCAGCGCGTGCCGCGGAGAAGAAGAAGTGAAGAGACTCAATCCACAGATAACCATGATCATGGTCCTCGCCATGGCCGCACTCGGACTGAGCCTATCCCCTGCCCAAGCCGCCAATGAAGCAGATTTCATCAAGCTCTGGCAGTTGCACAGCAAGCAGCCCGATCAACACGCTACCGTCATCGCGACGTGTCGTGATTTCGCGGAGAAAAACGGGGGCGATCCCTTTGTGGTTGTAGCGCAAGGCATCGAAGCGTGGCATCTCGTGAAATCCGGCCGACAGGATGAGGCCGTGCCGATTCTGGAATCGCATCTATCGCGTGCCGCGAAACGCACGGGAGCCGGTGCCGACAGGTTGGCCCGAGGCTGGCTGAGCCGGATTGATCTCGCGAGCGTGAAACAGGCACTTCAGCTCTACTACCGCAAGGAAGTCGGTTACCCGGAGTCTATCGCTGACTTGGAAGGGCATCCCGGCATCCCGGCCGACAGCAAGCAGCACCTGCGGGACCGGTGGGACCGCCCCTGGAATTACCGACTGACCGGCTTCACCAGCGTCCCGGGCTTCCGGAATCAACGCTATTCGATCGGATGCTTGAGGCTTGGCGACACGCTGGACGCCACAGAAGCGGCGGATCTCCCCTACGCCGGAAACATCCATATTCGTCCGACTCGCACTGTCTCTAAAGGCGAAGCCAATGGCGTCATCGAGTTTGCAACATGGATTGCAGGTCGTGAGGCGGGAAAGCGGTTCGTGCTCGGCGAGGGGAGCACATCCGGCAATCTCCTGCTCGCATACATTGGAGAAAAGCTGATCATCGTCTGCGACCGAAACCACTGGAAAGTCCTGCCCAGACCTAGATGAGCGGGGAGAAGAGACAGAATCATTTTTAGCAGAATCATTTCTCGTCGACTGCTGGGAGAGAAGACTGAGAACCATTGGAAGAGAGACTTGCTGATGGGCTCTGCAGGGCAGTGACTGCGGGGAGAGATGGCGGAGAATGGGATGACAGTTGGGTGTAAGATTGAAATTGAGTCCATTGGCCAGGATTCGTTCCATGCTCTGGATCGAGAAGTGATGCGGCACGCACAAGATGTGCCTCTTAGACAAAGACACAGCTTGGCACATATCCGCAGCCAGGCAACATCTAGCACCATACGAGACCCATATTCGCCGCCTGCTGAATCACACAGCACTGCAGAGAATCCACTGGATCAACCTCAATCAGCGAAACGTACAACTCACGACCCTGAGCAAATGATGATCACCCTATCCAACCGAAGCGAAACGCTGCCAGAGCCCCTCCCCTCTCCCCAGCAGTCGACGAGCAATCACTCTGCCTTCCCTCTCCCAGCAGTCGACGAGCAAATCATTCTGCTATCCATGATTCTGCCTTCTCTCTCCCAGCAGACGACGAGTAATCATTCTGCTATCAATCGTTCTGTCTCATTTCTCCAGCAGTCGACGAGCAATGATTCTGCTATCCATGATTCTGCCTTCCCTCCCCAGCCTCCAGCGAGGACACCATGAGCGTCGAGAAGAAGATCAAGATTCCGAAGAAGTCCGCGGCGCCGCGCAAGGAGGGCATTGCTGCCTATTTGAATCCTGCGGAAATGCACAAACTCGGACGTCTCTCGCTGCTATCGCGCTACGTGGTAGAAGGGTCCATGGCAGGGGCACACCGCAGCCCGCTGAAAGGCGCCAGCTCGGAGTTTGCCGACCATAAAGCCTACGGCATTGGAGATGATCCCAAGCACATCGACTGGCGTGTTCTGGCCCGGACCGACAAATACTACGTCAAACGGTTCGAGGATGAAACCAACCTGCGTGTCTACATTGCGCTGGATCGTAGCAACTCCATGAAATACGGCAGCGGCGCTGTCACCAAGTACCAGTTCGCCTGCCATCTGGCCGCTGCCCTTGGATACGTCACCGTCAAGAACCGGGACTCGGTTGGCATGTTTCTGCATGCCGACGAGATTGATCTCAAGATGGACGCCCGCAACTCATTCCTGCATCTGAACAATATGCTCAAGCGTGTCCAGGAGCACGAGCCATCCTCCGGCACCGGGTTGGCGGATGCTCTGCATCAGATAGCCGGGTCAGTTCATCGCCGCGCACTCATCATCATCATTTCTGATCTCCTTGACGATGAGGAGGCCGTCGCTGTAGCGCTCGCCCATCTTCGCAAACAACGCCATGATGTCATCCTCTTCCATGTAGCCGACCCGATGGAGGTCGACCTTTCCATGAAGCATGCGTGTGAGTTCGAGGATCTTGAAACCAGCGAACGGCTCACCGTCAATCCGCGCAGCATGGTCGCCGAATACCAGAAGGTCTTTGGCGACTTTCTTGAGCGCTATCAGAACACCTGCTCCTCCCTCAAAATCGATTACCGCCTCGCCCGTACCGACCAAAACCTCGAGTCCTTCGTGCGCGCCTACCTCGAAGAACGCCGACGGCTATCGAAATAGGAGAATCCTCGAACATCCAACACCGAACATCGAACATTGAACATCGAAATGGGAGAAGGGGAAGGGAATGAAGAAACGCATATATGACTTAGAAGACCGGCTTCTGGAGTATGCGGCTGACATTGTCCGTTTCACGGAGAAGATGCCATCTACCAGGGCCGCCAACCATGTGGGTGGGCAGCTGCTGCGTTCAGGCACGTCCCCCCTGTTTAACCATGGAGAAGCACAAGCAGCCGAGTCTCCGAACGATTTCGTACACAAGATGAAGGTCTGCCTCAAAGAACTGCGCGAATCGCACCGCGCCTTACGGCTTATCAAAAGAGTACCCCTCGTAGGGGCCTGCCAAGAAACTGAAGTCTTACTACAGGAAACCGACGAACTTATAAGGATCTTTGTTACCAGTATCCGTACCGCGGAGAGCAACAAGCTGCGTGAGACCCCAGATGAGGAGTACCATATTTAGCTCGCCTCCCGATCTCCCCTTCAATGTTCGATGTTGAGTGTTCAATGTTCGATGTTCTCTAAATCATGTTCGCGACGCCACTATTCTTAATCGCCGCTGCCGTTGGTGCTGCTGTGCCGTTGGTTTTGCATCTGATGCAGAAACGGAATGCGGCACGCGTGCCGTTTCCGACGCTGCGCTTTCTGCAGGAGGCGATCCAGCAGTCCTCACGACGAGTGCGAATGGAGAACATCCTTCTCTGGCTGCTACGCACACTCATTATGATCTGCCTGGGCCTGGCTTTTGCGATGCCGATGCTACGTACGCGCAACTTCGCCTGGCTCGGGGATACACCGCGTGACGTCGCCATCATTGTCGATGCCTCCTACAGCATGGACTACAACCTGGGCCGCCAGACCGTCTGGGAACGCGCGATTGATGTAGCCTCGACATTGATTCAGGGCCTGGGCGAGAACGACCGCTTCTGCATCTATGTGGCTCGCGAAAAGCCCGACCCGATTATCGCCGAACCTACCGCAGACACGGAAGATGGCCTCGCACGACTCAAGGCGCTCCCGTGTGGGTTCTCCTCCTCCTCGCTGGCGCCAACCCTGATCGCCGCCAACGACGCTCTCAAGGCGGAATCGCGCCGGCGCGAACGGGAGATCTACATTCTCACAGATGGCCAGGCTCTGCCATGGAGCAGCTTTGTGTCGGGCAACGCAGAAGCGGATGACGATGACGGTCGTTCCTCAACCGAGGCGTGGGACCCGGACAGCATAGACGAACGCACGATTGTTTTCGTCGCGCTGTTGGGAGCCGATGCCCCGGAGAATGTGGCTCCAACGGATGTCGACTTGAACCCTCCGCTGCTGCTGCAAGGGACAGCACCGAATATCACCGCCCGCCTCATGGGGGTCGGTGGTGCAACGGAAACGGTGGTTACCTTGCACATGGGAGGCAAAGAGATCGGCCGCCGCACGGCGCAGGTCGGCGCGGGAGCAGAGCGGAACCCTTCCTTCTCCATCCCATCACTGCCTCTCGGGACACACGCCGTCCGCATTGAAACACCGGACGACAACTTACCCATCGACAACGCGTTCCACTTCCTCGTACGCGTGAGGGAGGAACTTCCGACCCTGTGCGTTGGCAGCAAGGAAGACACCTTCTTCGTGCGCGCAGCCCTGCACGCGGCCCCCAACGGGACGGCCGACAGCGAGGCGCGCTGGGTTACTCCGGATGCGCTGGCGGAGGAGGAACTGCACGCCTATGCCGCTGTATTCCTCTGCAATGCCATCCCGCTGCCGGGGCAGTCCCTGACCGTACTGGAGCAATACGTGAAAGCCGGCGGCTTGCTGGCCATCTTCCCCGGCCCACAGGGCGCAATCTCCGACTATCAAGCCTGGCAGAATCTGCCCGCCACGCCTACCGGCACAACGGACGTCCGACCGAGCTCGCGCAAGCAGATGCTGACATGGGCACAACCGCAACACCCGGTCGTACGCGGGCTTCTTGACAGCCTGTCACTTCCCGTCGTCACGCTGAAGCGCCACCTGGCATGGGACAAGCTTGGGGAAGAGACAGAAACGCTTATCTCGCTTGGCGATGGAACGCCCTTCCTGTTGGAACGCGCTTATGGGCGTGGGCGTGTCCTGATGTTCTGTACGGCAGCGGATCGTGCCTGGAGTGACTTCCCGCTCTCGCCCTTCTATCTTCCCGTAATCCGCCAGATCATCGAGTACGGCGCAGGCATCGGCGCGTTCGCGCCCTTCGTCTGGAGCTGCGATGCCCTACCCCTCGGGACTCACCTGCCTGAAGCGACAAGCAATTCACGCATCATGGGACCGGAAGGGAACGCCGCCCCCATACGCAGTGCGATTGTTGCCGGGCACACCGTACTGCACGTTGAGAACCTGGCGCAGCCGGGAATCTATGACCTGATACAGCCGGGGCAAACCGCTACGCCCGGACTGGCCGTCAACATCGACCGCCGTGAGTCGGACCTGACCCCCTTAACGCCTTCAGATTTGCCCGAACTGCTCGACATCAAGCACCTCCAGATCGCCGCAGACAAGGATGCCTTGCTGGCGATGGTAGACGAACTCCGGATCGGAAGAACGTTCGGCGAACACCTGCTGTGGCTAGCGCTTCTGTTGGCGCTGGCCGAGTTCATCTATGCCAACATGTTGATCAAGGACCGCCCAAAGCTTGTTGATCAGCTCAAGATCCGCCCCTCTGGCAAGGTTAGCGGGCATGTACCCCACGCTGCGGGTGGCGCCATGAAGGGAGGGGCCTCATGATCATCTTTGAGCACACCACGCCCACTCTGCTGATCTGGCTTGCCGTGATTCTTGCGTTGGGTGGCGGTGCCTTTAGCGTGTGGCGCTTCATGCCCCACACGGTATACAACTTCGCGATTGGTGGCATCTATGCCCTGTTCATTCTTGTCATGGCGTGGTGCCTGCTGCAGCCAGGAAAGCGTGACGTCGAGATCGAGAAATTGAAACCCCGTTTTGCCGTGGCGCTCGACACCTCTGCCAGCATGCTCGTCCGGTCGTCCGATGAGGTAACCACACGCTGGGACACCGCTCTCGAGGCCATGGCCATGCCATGGGTCGACGCCCTCGGCGCAGACTGCATCGTGGAGCGGTTTGCCTTCAGCTCCGCGCTCTCGAAACGCCTCACACCAGAGGAGATGTCCGAGCTCTCGCCCGATGGCACCGCCACCATGCTGCGTGACTCGTTACAGGAACTCACGCAGCGCTACGCCGGGATGAACGTGGCTGGTGCACTCCTGCTCACCGACGGCACCGACACACGTGAGGCCACGGACGATTGGGCGGTCGACGCGCGGCCATTCCCAATCTACACCGTGCGCCTGGAACCTGAGGGCGGATGGGAGGTCGAACCGGATCTACGCGTCGATTCGGCCAATACCCCCCGCCGTACAACCGTGGGATGGAAGACAGAGCTCACCACCGCCATTTCCGGCCAGGGATCCGGCGGGAAACCCGTTGCCGTCCAACTGTTCAAGGATGGCCAACTCCATCTTGAGAATCCCATCCAACTTCCCGATTCCGGAGCCGCCCGCGAAACCACGTTTGAACTGGAGCATCCCGAGATCGGTGTTTTCGACTATAGGGTCCATGTGCCGCCACTGCCGGGGGAATCCAACACGAACGACAACAGCTTCGCCCTGTCCGTACGGGTGGTTGATGCAAGAAACCGACTCCTCTATGTCGAGGGTCCGCCTCGCTGGGAATACAAGTATCTCCGACGGGCGCTGGTTGCCAACCGGCAGATTACGCCGATCATCTTCTATGCCGGATTTGACGGCAAGCCGTATGGTGGCGTGCCGGTGGGCGAGATGACGTCGAACATGACGGAATCCGAGCTGGCGGAAATCAAGGTTGTGATCGTAGGCAACCTGGATGCAGAGGCTCTCACGGAGCCGCGGGCGCGCAACCTTGTCGACTTCGTCGAGGCCGGCGGCAGTCTTGTTATCCTGGGCGGCACCAAGGCCTGGGGGGAAGCGGGACTCAGCGGAACATCCTTGCGTTCCATCCTGCCAATCCGCAAGCACGCTACAACGCCAATTCAGGGAGACTCACCATTCCCGGTGCAGATCGCTGATGCCGGCAAGGCGCACGCGGCCTTTGCCGGCGATGCAGACTACTGGTCGGTCGTGCCACCCGTGTTAACGTTCTTCCCCGGGGTCGAGATGTCTGCCGGGGCCAAGACGCTTGTCGAGGTCCAGACGTCCGAAGGCATGCACCCCATCGTTGTTTCGCACCGCTACGGAGAGGGCAAGGTTGTTACAATTCTGACGGACTCGCTCTGGAAATGGCAGCTCACGGCCAACGCCGTCGCGAGCAAGCCGTACCAGCGTTTCTGGGATCAGCTCATCACCTGGCTGCTGCCCTCCGAGGAAGAACTCGATACCCAGGGCATTGAGCTATTCGCCGACCGCGAAGGGCTCTTCCTCGGCGAAACCATCGAGTTGAGTGCCCGCCTGGATGAGGATGCCGTCGATGAGGATACGCGCATCCAGTGCATGCTGGTGCTGCCGGACAAGCGTGAGGTGCCCTACGCGATGGCAGCGCAGCCTGTAACGTCACCGAGCGGGAAGACCTTCCCGGGATACGTAATGCCATTCACCGCCGATGTGCCCGGACTCTACACGGCAACGGCCGTCACCGGAGAAGGAGCCGGCGCCCTCAAATCCATGCCGCTCTCGTTCTTCGTCAAGCCATACACCCCGGAATCCATGCCCCGTCCCGTCCATGCCCCGGCGCTGGAAGCGATCGCCCGGAGCAGCGGTGGGCGCTACTTTGAAACGCTGAAAGAACTGAACCGGGCTCTCGAAGTACTCAACGCCAACCCGATCGAAGAACAGACCGTCGAATACAGGAGCCTCTGGCAAACCTGGTTCTTTGTAATACTGCTCATGCTCCTGCTGAGCGCAACTTGGATTATGCGAAAGCTCCAGAACATGCCGTAGCAGGCCAACCACAGGGCCATTTCGTCCTCAAGGTTATCTTGCTGACACAGAACGCCTTGCGGACGAAATGGCACCAAACACCCAAACACCCAAATACCCAAATACCCAAGAAATGACGAAATCCGAATATCAAAACATACGAATTCACTCGGCATGCGGGTTTCGGACTTCGGATTTGGGGTTTCTTTGGGTATTTGGGTGCTTGGGTATTTGGGTATTTCAGCGCTACGACACCAAGCTGTAGCTGTAACTCATACATAGCCAAGTTCTTGCATAGAACTGAATGACCCTGAGGCCAACCACACCACGCTCTCCCCTTGCCTGGGGCCGCTGGTGTGGTAACCTGAGTATGTTGTCTTTAGAGAAAGGAAACGTGATCATGCAGTCTCGTCAGGTGGGTTTGGTAGCTATTGTGTTTGCGGGGGTTCTTGCAGGCGGTGCAGGCGCAGCAGAGAACCTCTGCTTCAACGGGACGTTCGATCACTCCCCCGATCCGCTTGAAGGCTGGACAACCGACTACGCGTGGACCAAGAACAAGAACTACGTAGACAACCGCGACCGGGTTTCGGTATTGCCCCTCGAGGGGGGCCGGGCGAGTGTCGTCCGGATCGTGGCGGCCGGCGATGCCGGGGCCAAACTCGACAGCAAACCAATCCCGTTCGAAATGGGATATCGCTATACATGCAAGTTCAAGATGAAGACCAAGGGAGACGGACCGCTACGGATCTACTTCGCCGGCCACAAGTGGAAGCCCGGCATCCGACCACACGATGACCCGGAAATGGGAGAGCTGCGCACGATCTACAAGAGCAAAGCCTACACGCAGAGCCATAGCAGTTGGAAAACCGTGACCTTCGAGCTACCGGGCATCAAGAAGATGTCCAAGACGGCCTACAACACCATGAAGTACCTCCGTTTTGTCACGCTCTACGCATGGACATCACGAGAGCTGTTTATTGACGATGTGCAAATCACTCGCGTCAAAGACCCTAAGTTGGAGCTGTAATGGCTGCACTGGACAAAGATCTTCAGCACATTGGGCAACGGCTGAAATGGTGGCGGGCAAAGCTCGGCCTCGTGTCCGGCATCGCCGCCATTCTCGGTGCCGCATGGTTGTTTGCTATCCTGGACCTCTTCTGCCAGTACGGGCGCGTCACGCGGTTCTTCGTTGCGGTAATCCTGATTGCTCTCGTGGCTGGGACCGGGTACATCCTGCGCAGAGTCTTGCGGC
Organism: uncultured Victivallales bacterium; assembly: GCA_964497125.1. GTDB lineage: Bacteria > Verrucomicrobiota > Kiritimatiellia > UBA8416 > UBA8416 > CAYLXP01. Next base: position 22,903 of record CAZCDU010000049.1, read on the forward strand.
GACGCATTACGCCCGAGGGGGTCGCCGCCTCCCTGGAACGCGCCTTCCCGGAGCTGGATAATCGACTAATCAATTATGTCCAGTTCTCACGTGACGCGTCGGGCGATCCCTTAAAGAAGGCCTATGTCCACAAAGGTACCCCCCAGTATCGCGAGCTCCAACTCAACCGCATGAAGAATCGCAGGGCCCACCTGATTAGCACAGTCGCCCTCGTCGTAACGCTGCTGCTGCTCGTGGCACCGGCGCTATTCATGGGACGCTCCTGGGGCACGGCGCTGTATCGCTCGGTGAATCCATTCACCAGCACGCCGCCGGCCAGCCTCACGAAGATCGTCGAGGTGACGCCCGGAGATACGACAGTGGTGCAGGGCGGCCCCGTGGTGCTCGTCTGCAAAGTCCTCGGTCGGCGCGGCCACGAGGTGTGGGTCGATGTCGATCCTGCCGACGCGGACAAGACCGTCTACTCCCTCGGTCGCATCAGCGCTTCGGAAGCCATCAACTTCTCGCATCGCATCCCGCGCGTCGCAACCCGCCTGCGCTACCGCTTCCGCGCCGGCGATGCCCCCGCCGGCAAGTGGCACGCAATCGACACCCGTCCCCCACCCGCCTTCACCGATATCGAACTCGCGTTGACTCCCCCGTCCTATACCCGAGTCAAGCCGCGAACCGTCAGTGGATGGGACGAGGATATCATTGTTCCACAGGACACCACGGTCAACATCACGGCCACCTGCAATGTCCCGCTCACATCGCTGACCCTGACGGCGCACGGCGGGGAACCCATCGCAATGACGCAGGATGGCGACGCGGCCTGGAGCGCATCGACAACGATCACCGGCGGGCGGGCATTGCGCCTGGCTGCGCAGGATTCGCACGGTGACCCGCTTGAACAGGTCGTTGGCTATGTCTATAAGCCGGATGCAGCGCCGACGATCGAGGTAACATCCCCCAAGGGACGGACAGTCCTGTCTCCCGGTGAAGCGCCTCAGATTGAATTCAACGCTGTCGATGAATACGGACTGACAGACATCGCCGTGGAGCAGATCAAGATCGGCAGCGGCAGCGACAAGCCGGGCAAGGTCCTCAAGCGTTGGCCGCTGGCCGGAACCATGACGTTCCAGGATGTATGGCAGGGCAGCGTTGAAAAGGGACAGCAGGTTGCCTACCGGATCGTGGCACGGGACAATCACGCGGGCACCCCACAGACCGCGCGCTCCGCTGCCATCATCTTCAATGCCGATACACATAAGACCGTGGCAGACAAGCGCAACCAGCTGGAAGCGAAGGCGTTCACCAGCCTTAACAAGGTGATTGAACTTCAGCGTCAGAATATCTCGCAGACAGAAACAGGCCGCGCCAGCCTGGAGACGGTAACGGCAGGCTTCTGGGAAGAGACCTCATCGCGGCAGACGGAAGTACGCACCCTCACAAAGGAACTCCTCACCAATCCTCTGAAGCCGCTCGGAACGCTCACAGGCGGCATCCAGAAGCTCTACCTCAACGAGATGGCTGAAGCCGTATCCCTGCTCACCGGCTTGCCGAAGGCGGCCCAGTCACGAAGAGCCCAGCAGGCCTCGCGTGCCCTGGTCGTGGAGGAGAGCATTCTGCGCCAGCTCTCACGCGCCCAGAGCGCCGCATCGACCGCCAAAGTCGAGCGCCGGCTCTCCGGCCTGACGTCGATGCTTCAGAAGCTCATCAGCGGCGAATCCAGCGTACTCAAGAAGACCCAAACCGTGATCGCCCAGAAGACCTCTGCCGGTAGCGCGCTCGTCGATGCACAGGATCGCCTCGCAGAGGACCTGACCGAGTTCACGACGGCCTGCAAGCGTGAGGCGGGAGAAGTGCTCGCCAATGACGCCACCTATGCCGCCGTACTGACCGAGCTCGCAAGGCGTTGCGAGAGCGAGAAGATCCGAAACGACATGATTATGGCCGCCGAGAATCTTGACGAAAACAAGCCCGCCGCTGCATTGCCGCAGGAAGAGGCCGCCCTCGCGAAGCTCAAGGCCCTCGAAGCCATGTTGAACGCCGTTGCGGCCAAGGAAGAGGCACTCGAGCATGAGGCCATGGTCGTGGGCGTCGAACAGGCCAAGGAGAAACTCAACCGAATCCGGGAACTGCACGAGAAGATGCTCGAAGCTATGGACGCCGTGCGGGACCAGAAAGACAGAAGCGACGACGACCGCGTCGACATGATGGAGGAGGAGTACGAGGAGCTCGTGCGCAACACGAAAGAGTCGCTACTCGAAGTACCTACCGACTTACACGTCTTCCTCGATCTCAACGTCGCTAACGACGTGATCGAGGATGTCTTCACCCTTTTCCAGGAAGTAGAGCAGTCTTTCGACGATGATAGCGGCGCCGACGGCGAAGTTGAGGAAGCCGCCTTTGCCAAGGAAGAAGCCCTGCTGGATGCCATGGAAGAGGCCGAAGGTCGCATTGACGATCTGGAGATGTGGCTGGGTGACGAAGCGGATGACGTCAAGGTCACGACGGAGACCCATGATCGCGAGGAGATGCCCGAAGAAATTGCGCTTGGGGCGCTCGCCACCGAAGTCGAGGATATCATCGGCGATCTCCTCGAACAGGACGAGGAGGAAGCCGCCGAGGCCGATGATGGTGCCACGACCCATGCCATGGCTGACGTGGAGGCGGGGTGGGAGATTATGGAGGGCGACATCGCGTCCTTCGCCGCAAAGGGAAAGTCCGGCAACGAACGGCCCGACCACAAGGAGCAGGACGGGCGGTCCATTGTGGGACGCCAGGGCATGTCGGTCGGCGAAACCGCTGCCGGGGGCGGGACCATCAACGAAGGCGACAACAACATCGAGGAGCGCCGCACCGCCGACCCCACTCAGAGCGGCCAGGTCAACCTGGACGGAGAAGCGGACACGAAGGCAACCGGTGGCGGCAAGCTGGCAACAGGCAAAGCGGATGAACTCGGTATGGCAGGCGGCGTGAAGCGCATGGACTCCAATGAAGCCGGCTCCTGGGAAGGTATGGCCTCCCTGATGGCACGCCAGGCGGATGCCGTGTATGCCAAGGCCTCCATGAAGAACATTCGAGTCGATGCGCTCAAGGATGCCGCCCACCATCTGCGGCAATCGGCAGATGCCGTTGGCAGGGGCAACATCCGACAGGTGCGTGAATTCCGGAAGCTGGCGGTCGCTTCGCTGCAGGATGCCAAAACCGAACTCGCGGCCGGCCCCGAGGCCGGTTTTGCCGTCGAATCCGCCCCGGGCGTTCTCGGTGACGTCGTCGACAGCGGCCCCGACCTCGCCCCGTCGAAGTACCGCGACCTCGTCGCCGACTACTACAAACGATTGAATGAGACGCTCTGACCCGAAACACGTGCCCTATCGCATTGCATTGATCAACATGCCGTTTGCCCGGCTGTCAATGCCCTCCATTGCCCTCACGCAGCTATCGGCAGTGCTCAAGCAACGTTTCGGGGATCGTGTTGAGATCTCGATCCACTACCTGAACCTTGACTTCGCCGCGTACATTGGCGATGTCGCACTCTACGATCATGCCCACTCAGCAACAGCATTCCTAACCGGCATCGGTGAATGGTTCTTCCGGCAATCGGCATTCCCCAATGCGGAGGACAATCGGGATGCCTACTACGCCCACTACTATCAAGGGATAGACGAAGCAACGCAGGCCGTCTGGAATCAACTCATCGAGAAGCGGCCCGGCCTCGACGACGCCCTTGACGAGATGATTGACCAACACCAACTGCTGGAGGTCGACCTTGTCGGCTTCACGGCGCTCTTCTCACAGACCGTGGCCTCGATCGCCATGGCGCGACGGATCAAGGCCCGGAAGTCAGACATCAAGACTGTCCTCGGGGGGGCGCAATGCGATGCCGAGATGGGTATGGAGCTTGCCACACAGGTTCCGCAGTTTGACGCCATATTCTCAGGCCCGGCCCTGGAGAGTTTCCCACAGTTTGTTGGGCATCTCCTCGAAGGAGACCCGGCGGCCTGCGATACGATCAACGGTGTATTCACCCGGACGAACCGGCATCGGTGGCCCGGACCTGCAGGGAGCTCGGAGATTGGCATGCTGGGGGATCCATCGGACATCAATGACCTCATCCCTCTCAACTACGACTCTTTCCTGGCGGATCTCAACACCGCCTTTCCCGATGGCAGCCAGAGACCGGCCCTGCTTTTCGAGACCTCTCGCGGATGCTGGTGGGCACAACGAAAAGCCTGTACGTTCTGCGGCCTCAACGGGCTGCATATGCGACACCAGCACATGACCCCGGAGCATGCGATTGCCCACCTCGAATCGCTGTATCGCTACGCGCCGTACTGCAACATCCTGATGGGCGTGGACACCGCCCTCCCCGAGGGCTACACGGATCACGTGCTTCCGCATCTCTCTGTGCCGGAAGGCATGAACCTGTTCTACGAACTCCGCCCCAACATCTCTGCGAAAGAGATCCAGATCCTGGTTGATGCCGGAGTACGCGCCTTTCAACCGGGTATTGAATCGCTGGCCACATCATCTCTGAAGCTGATGCACAAAGGCATTTCCGCTTTTCAGAACATCGAGTTTCTAAAAAGCTGTAGCGCTCATCCCCTTCGCCTTGATTGGAACCTGCTTGTCTTCTCGCCGGGAGAAGACGAAGCAACTTATGAGAAAGCCCTGCGGGATATTCCCCTGCTCGCGCACCTTGCCCCACCCTCCGGGGCCTATCCCGTGGGCTTCGTCCGTTTCAGCCGCTATTTCGAGGATCCCGACGCCTACGGACTCGATTTGGCGCCGAAGGCCTTCTACGGCTTCACCTTTCCATTCGACGAGACATCCGTACGCAACCTCGCCTACCACTTCAACGACAACAATGCCGACACCGACCACATTAACAGCTGGCTGGAGCGCCTCAACGAGGCAATCTCGGCGTGGACGGAGCGCTGGCTGGGAACAGACGAAAAGCCCCAGGCCCAGCTCTGCTTCGCATCCGATGATGTAAGTTGGGCTGTCTATGACACCCGTTCAGGGAATCCGCTCGAAACCGAAATCTCGGACACCGAAAAGCAGGTGCTGGATGCCTTGAACCACCCCCAGACACTCGCTCAACTCAAAGACTCGTTCGGTCCCGACGTCGACAAAATGGTGTGTACCTTCCGCTCACGGAACTGGCTGTTCAAGGAAGACAGTAGATTCTTGAGCCTCGTCACGTAGCCAAAGGTCTGACCGACTTGCCCCACCCCCGACTTGCCGTGAAGGGCACAGTTGGTACTATGCGTTATGCGGAAACGACACATGACATGCCGGCTCCTGTTGCTAGCGACAAGCGTCTTAGTCCTCTGCTCGTGCTCAAGTGAGACACCGCCTCGCCGTCCCGACACGGGAGAGCAATCCGTCCGGCCACTGGATGAACTCTCATCCGACCAACTTCGCGTGTTTCTCAAAGGCTATGTGGGTGACTGGCGGGGCAGCACCGACCAGAGCCGTGGCGTACCAGCGCCCCCCGTCCAGCAGCCCATTCCTGAAGACGCCCGAATCATCGATCTTCCGGCTCCAGCTGATATCAAGATTGGTGCAATGCCCTTCTCGGAGGCAGCCAGCAAACGTCGAAGTCTCAGAGAATACTCGGACACACCCCTGACGACCGAGGAGCTCAGTTTCCTCCTCTGGTGCACGCAGGGCGTATCCTCGTTTGATCAGGATGCCGACGGAGTCGTCACAGAGCAGTTTCGTACAGTTCCCTCGGGCGGTTCTCGGCATCCGTTTGAGACGTACCTGGCTATCAACCGTGTAGAGGGCCTGCAGCCCGGCCTGTATCGGTTTCTGCCGTTCGGTCACAAGCTCTGCATACTGCAGGAGACGGACACCTTGTCGGGCCAACTACAGCAGGCATGCTACGGGCAGCCCTTCGTCGGCGATGCCGCCGTGACGTTTATCTGGAGCGCGATCCCGTGCAGGACCGAATGGAAGTATGGCTATATTGCACACCGCATGATTGCCATGGAGGCGGGGCATGTCTGCCAGAACCTCTATCTCGCATCCACAGCCATTGATGCGGGGGCTTGCGCCCTGCTTGGCTATTCCCAGCCCCACCTTGATGCCCTCATCGGCGTCGATGGACAGCAGGAATTCGCCATCTACATAGCCACCGTTGGGAAGGTCGCCGAATGACTGCTCGTCGACTGCAGAAGAGAAGAGGCAGAATCATTTATAGCAGAATCATTAAAGACGAAACCTCCTGATAGGCTCTGAAACTCGTCGACTGCGGGGACCAAACGAGAAGATGATTCTGTCCTATTTCTCCAGCAGACGACGAGTAATCATTCTGCTATAAATGATTCTG
>CAZCDU010000049.1:29324-32276 GCA_964497125.1 uncultured Victivallales bacterium
TCTGTCCTATTTCTCCAGCAGACGACGAGTAATCATTCTGCTATAAATGATTCTGTCCTATTTCTCCAGCAGACGACGAGTAATCATTCTGCTATAAATGATTCTGCCAACTCTCTACACTCGACGAGAAGATGATTCAGCCAAAGCACAAACGAACACAGGACTCCTCATGGAGCTAACAGATTACCGGAAGTTCACGATCAGCGATCTAGCGCAGCTGCGTTCCGAGCTCAAACGGCTGGATGTTGACGTGCCGGTAGTCGATGATGTCTCTGTCCTTGCCACCCCTTTTGCCATCGGTGATCGACAGATCCCCAACCGCCTTTGTGTCCAGCCCATGGAGGGGTGCGATGCCCATCCGGACGGTTCGCCCAGCCCCCTGACGTATCGTCGCTACACCCGCTACGCAGAAGGCGGCTCCGGCCTTATCTGGATGGAAGCCACGGCCATCACACCCGCGGTGCGCTCAAACCCAAGCCAGCTCTGCCTACACACTGAGACCCTACCGGCCTTCACGCAGCTTGTGTCCTCCGTGCGCGAAGCCGCCGCGCAACGCGGACATGATCCCGTGATCATTCTGCAACTGGCACATCCGGGCCGGAACTGCGCCCCCCCGATGCTTGTCCACCACAACCCGGTCCTGGATGCCGATTCCGGCATTCCTGCGACGTACCCTCTCGTGACCGACGAGGAGCTCGAAGCCATTCGCGATTCATTCATCGCTGCCGCCCGGCTGGCAGCGGCTGCAGGATTCGATGGTGTCGACATCAAGACCTGTCACAACGACCTCCTCGGAGAGCTGCTTGGGGCGCGCACGCGCGAAGGCGCCTATGGCGGGAGCTTCGAGAACAGGACGCGACTGTTGCTCGCGATTCTAACCGCCGTCCGGGAACACGAGCCTGCCCTGTGGCTCACAACGCGTACCAGTGTCTACGATGCGAACGCGTACCCCTACGGATTCGGTGTTGACCGCGAGGACCCAAAAAGGGCCGATCTCGATGAGCCACGACAACTTGCCGGGTTACTGGCGAATGCCGGAGTCTGCATAATCAACGTCAGCCCGACAGGTCCGCGGAAGGATCCGTCAAACAGCAGTGGCTCACCACGTGCCGATGCGGATCTCCGCGAAGTCGCGCGCAGAATCTCGCTCACACGCGCCATCCAGAATGCGGTACCGGGCACCGCCGTGATGGGTGGCGACATCAGTTGGTTTCGCCAGTTCTCCGCACACGTTGCAGCAGGCATTATCGATAGCAATGGGGCTGCCCTCGTCGGATTAGGGCGCCTGGCCCTTGCCTATCCCGACGCGGCGGCAGACATCCTTAGTAAGCAAGAGCTTGTCCCGGGGAAGACCTGCATGCTGTGCGGAGTTTGCATCAAACTCATACGCAGCGGCAGAACTGCAGGCTGCGTCATCCGTGACCGCGAGGTCTATGGGGGCACATACCGACACCAGCGACAGTTTGATCTGGATCACCTGCGGGACGAGGCCACGCGTTGCCACGACTGTGAGAACGCGCCGTGCAGCGCAGCCTGTCCGGCGCGGATCGACGTACCGGCTTTCATCAAGGCCTATGAACGAGATGACATCGCAGGAGCCTATGCCATCTTGGATCAGCAGAATATTCTGCCCGAGATGTGCTCTCATCTCTGCCCCGGCTGGCTACTATGCGAAGGGGCTTGCATCGAGAACACGCTGACCGGCAATCCTGTACCAATCCGTGACATCCAGTACGTCGTTTCATGGCTGGCGCGAGAGGAAATCGACATTGGGATCGGGGTGCCAGAGAACGAGAGCGGGAAGCATATTGCCATCGTGGGAGCGGGCCCCGCGGGTCTGAGTGCCGCTGCACGCCTCGTCGCCGCCGGTCACCGTGTTACGCTATATGAAAGCAAAATGCACCTTGGCGGCACGCCCGAAGCCACCATCCCGGGCAGCCGTTATCCTGGCGCACAGGGAGAGATCGCGGCCCGCCTGCAACCAGCTTTGGACTCCGGCCGGATCGTGATCAACTACGGTCAGGCGCTTGGCTCAGACCTGGATCTCTCCGAGCTCCGCACAACGCATGATGCCGTGCTGCTGGCGATGGGGCTTGGGCAGGAGCGCAGACTATCCGGGCAACGCCCCGAAGGGGTGATCGATGCGCTCTCGTTTCTTGCCGGCGTCAGGGCAGGCTCAATCATTTCGATGCCAAAACGCGTCGCGATCCTCAGTGGCGGCGACTGCGCCATGGACGCCGCCCGTCAGGCAAAGTCATTGGGGGCAAACGAGCTCTTCATTGTTTATGGCGGCGCTCGCGGCGAGATGCACTGGCACATGGAGGAAGCATGGACCGCATCAGAAGGCGTGCACCTGATGACGCAAACGGAACCCGTGGAATACACCGCCGGGACCGACGGCACGCTGACGGGACTCACATGCAGGCACAACGCATTCATGCCAGGCACGGAACTGACGTTGCCGGTTGACCTGGTAATCGAAGCCATGGGGCTGACCATCTCGGATGCCGTGAAGCAGGCCATTGCAGGCGTGTCCGGCACCAGGCAAGGGCTAATTGCCACGCAAGTAGAAACCCCGTTCGCGACAGACATCGATGGCGTCTTTGCGGTGGGCGCCCTCATAAACGGCGGGGCCTCCGTCGCCCAATGCATCGCCGAAGGCATGCAGGCCGCCGAGACAATCAACGCATCCCTGGCCACAGGTTGACTGCTCGTCGTCTACAGAATACTGGCAGAATCATTCTGCTATCAATAATTCTGCCTTCCCTCCCCAGCAGTCGACGAGAAAATCATTCTGCTATCCATGATTCTGCCTTCTCTCTCCCCCAGTCGACGAGCAATCATTCTGTCTTCCCTGCAGACGACGAGCAGGCTACTCTAAGTGTTTGGTCTAGAGGGCATGGGGGTATATCCTTGACTCCAGTAGCCGCTACATGTTGTGGTCGTGCGAAT
>CAZCDU010000050.1:0-26422 GCA_964497125.1 uncultured Victivallales bacterium
ACGAAGCTGCGCAGGATCAGCCCATAAGCCGTAAGGTTGCGTGGAGTTGGCTCTGGGATTGTAACCCAGATAACCCCTTTGGCGCCTTTGCCCTGCAATGTCCGAGAAACAATGAAGAGCATGATGAAACGCTTCTGGATATCTGGGTCAATGAAGAGGCACTCCCGAAGCCATTGATCGAGGATGCGTGGACGGTAGCTCGGGCAAGGGAATGGTTGGCTGGCTGGCTGGAATTCAGCCGCGACATCCGTTCCATTACGATCGACGGGAAGAACGCCGCCGAATTGCGCGAGCTCGTAGACTTCGCAGAGCGGGAGAACCTGAACCAGATCAAACTCTTTACCCATACCTGGCGCGGTGGGTTCTGGCCGTATGATCGTCACCACCTGACCCCCAATCCCGAGGTGTTCCCCGGAGGCAAGGTCGAGTTCAAGGCGTTCTGCGACTATGTCGCCGGCAAGAATATGCGGCTGGAACTGCACACCATCAGTATGTGCATTTCCAATGTGGACCCATACTGGGTCATCACTCCCGATGGTCCGGATCCGAGGCTGGCCCACTGGGTGAAAGGAGAGTTGGTCGAAGTGATTGACGATGATTCTTCAACGCTGCTCTTCCGCCCGGAGCCCGGTAGCGAACTTCCCCCGCTCTCTGGTTACGGACCGAAAAGTCTGCTCGGTTGCTTTACGATAGATAAGATCAGTGTGGGGCGGGAATTCTTCTCGGTTGGCGAGTTTCTCGACACCGACAAGGACGTCTGGTGCTTGAAGATTGACGAGCGCGGCCTGTACGGTTCGGAAGAAACCGATCATGCCAGGGGAGAAAGAATCGTCGGCTATATCCGAACCTACGATCAAGCGTTTACCGCCGACAATAACTCGTCCCTGCTCGAGGAGCTGGCCAAAGGATACGGCGACTTCAGCAACGAGAACCATGTAACCATGATGTCCCTCGACGGGCTCGAAGTACATGCGCAAGACGGCTACGGTGAGCCGAAATTCGGGCGTCTGCTCTACAAGACTCTCGACCACTATACCACCAGCGGCTCTTCGACGGGCGGCGTGATGCCTTTCCATATGGAGTACTGGTTCTGCGCAGCCCGGCAGCAAACAGACGGGTGCACCACGATGCCGTTGGCGCTGGAACGCAGCGGCCGACGGGCGACCAATCCCTACGAGGTTCATGTTGAGGTGGCGAAATTTGTGGCGAAGGGCTATTCGGTAGGGGGGCTGATGAAGCCGGAGCCGATGTTTGATCTCTCCAAGCAAATGCTGGATACGCACGGTTTGAGCAAACGATTCGTTGAGCAGTTGCGCCTTTGGCGCAGGGCTGCGGATGAGCTGAGCGATGATCAACGCCAGGTGATTCTTGATTCCTATAGGAAGATGGATCGTCCTTTGCTTGGCATTGATGGCGGCAACCACCACGAGTCGGATGTACTATTCGAACCGCAACTGGTTAACGATCAACTACAGTTGCAGCCCTTGCGGCTGCTGAGTCGGCCTGGTATTGACGCCGGCTGGGGAACTGGACAGGAATTCGGCCCCATCTGTGTCTGGCAATTTGTCAAAGTGGGCGAAAAGGTGAGCGTCGAGAACGCCTATGACTCACAGGAACCGCAAGTCGTCATTCATGTGATGCCGGCATTGACAGACCAGGCCTTTGCGGCTGAGGCGGCTGTGGGCGGTAAGACCGACGCGGATGCCGAAGGCTATGACGTCGGCGCCGGCCAGGAGCGGAGCCTTACCACCGACGGCCCGGCAACGGACCTGGTTCTGCAGCCGAAAGTGGAGCAGATCAAAAATTGCGGGGATCACGCGTTCGAGGCGACGCAAGAGGGACTCAGGTTATCCTACCACAACAATCTGGCTACGCCCTATACCGAGCGGGAAAATCTTCGCTATTGGGAGGTGAAGGCAAACTCGAACCGGGCACGCGGCCTGGGCCTGACGGTAACGGGCGACGGTTCCGGTGCGCTCCTGCTTGTCCAACTTCGTGGATCTGGGCAGGCTGACTATATTCTGCCGATTGATTTCACTGGCACGAAAGAAGTGGTAATCCCATCGGGTATCGCCAGCTGGACAGATCAGCGTTGGTTCTACTCGATGGGAGTCAAAAGAATGCTGCATGAAGAGCCTGTCGTGCAGGTGGGGCTATCCTTTGGTCACGTTCCCCCGGAAACACACGCCAGGGTTGAGGTCAGTAACCTGCGCCTGCTGGCAGAATCTCCGGCAAGCCTGGTCAATCCAACCCTCAAGATCAATGGGGGATTGCTGCAAATCAAGGGTGACGTGGAGTCTGATCACTACATCTGGTACACCGGTGAAGATACCGTCGGGGTCTACGACTTGAACTGGAACGAAATAGAGAGATTGCCCGTGTGCAAACAGGAGTTCGTGGTGCCGGGCAAAGGAGCAGATATCGAGTATCAAGTACTGTCCGAAGGCAATGACCTGCACCCCCAACTGGGCGTGCAGATCTTCACTGCTGGTGATCCGATTCGAGTGGGTACTCAGTGAGAGGGGATCGGTTGACGACTACGGCGACGACTACGGATTACGAGGGCACTCTCCCAATCGTCCACCGTAGTCGTCGCCGTCGTCGTCGGCCGAAAGGTCGGAAGAACGGGGGAGAAGGCCGAAACATGGTCAACCCGCTGTAAGAGAGCGTATTGGGCGGGAGAACGTGCTGTCAGCTTTGGCAGTATCATGAGAAAGAGAACGAAATGAAAACTATAGTAATTGTCTGCGACACACTGCGACGGGATCACGTCAGCGCGTATACCGGAGGCAAGCCGCTTAACCAGTGCTGGAGTGCCGAAGCGCCGGACTGGTCTGTCCTAACTCCGAATATCGACCGACTGGCGGAGCGCGGGACGGTCTTCACGCACTGCTACCATGGCAGTACGCCCTGTATGCCTGCCCGGCGTGATATCTATACCGGGAAGTACGAGTTTCTGACCCGCGGATGGGGATCGCTTGAGGAAGAGGATATCGGCAGGGACTTACCGTCACTAATCAGCAAGGCCGGAAAGGTCAGCTACCTGATCAGTGACCACGCGCATCTTTGGAGAAGGGGGGGGGAGAACTATCATACGGGGTACACCGGGTTCGATTTTGTCCGCGGCACGACAGAAGATCCTTACCATACCGAACCCGAACCGGAAGACTTCAGCTATCCGGCAACGGATAAGAAGTATATGGAGATGCTCCCGCATTGGACAAAGTCAATCAGGGCGCGTACCGATGAATTGGAGTGGCCCACCGCGGCGGTCTTTAACGAGTCGATAAAGTGGCTTGAGAAGAACCACACGCATGAGGACTTCCATCTTCATGTCGATTGCTTCAACCCGCATGAACCCTTCGATCCTCCGGAAGACCTCGTGAAGATCTTCGACCCCAAGGGCTACGACGTCGACGGCTGGTGGCACGGTATGGACTACGCCAAGTGGGAAGGCCGGATGACGCCCGAGCAATTCAAGAATGGCCGGGCACGCTATGCGGCCAAGGTGCTCCACATTGACAGGTGGATGGGGAAACTGTGCGACACCATGGATCGTCTGAATCTGTGGGATGACACGATGATCATCTTCACCACGGATCATGGCACGTTCAATGGCGACCATGGGCGTACCGGAAAGCTCCAGACCCATCAGTTCGATGCGAATTCACATATTCCGTTCATCGTTGCGCATCCAGGCGGAACAGGGAAGACCTGCAACGAACTGGTTCAGTTGGTTGACATCTATGCGACAACACTGGCTGCTGCAGGCTGTGAGATTCCGGAAGCTATACACGGGGTAAACCTGATGCCCCTGTTGAATGGAGAAGAGCTGCATACCCGGGACTTCGCCATTGCCGGCATGTTTGGCGACAGTGTCACACTGACGGATGGTGATTGGGCCTTGCATCAGAACGACTGTGGGGAGAACAAGCCTCTGAACTGGTATGGAAAGTGTGGATCCTATGCGCTCGTCAATCGACTTGGCGAATATGCCAACGGCTGCAGACCTGTACTGAGATCCGCTAATAGACGACCGCCGGAAGATCCCACTTGGTTGTCTGATAAGCGGAAAGATCCAAGTGAATTGACGAATCTGGCAGATTCAAGCCCGGAGAAGCTGAAGGAAATGCAAGAGCATCTGAAGGAGAAGATCTTGAGCCTGAATCTTCCCGGAAATTGTGCCCAGGAACAGCTTGATCGTTTGGGCCTGCCCATTTAGAGCAAAGCACTCTCTTGCGTCTACAATCAAGTACTACAAGAGGCAGAGGCCGAGAAAATGAAGAAGGCAGAGAAAACCAAAGACAGGGACTTGGCTACCTACTACGACGACCATGGAGTTCTGGACGAGATCGTGGAAGACGACGCGCCTCTCAGTCTCAGCGAAGAACTGCGCGATGCGGTCCTCGCAGGCAAGCGAAGGCACAACCTGCAGAGCGTCACGCTCAAGCTGGATCCCATACAGGTTCAGGCGATCAGGAAGTTGGCCACCATGAAATCTATGCCCTACCAGACCCTTATCAGGACTTGGCTTGCCGAAGCGCTCAAGAAGGAATTGCACTTGGCCGTTGCCTGACATCCTGTAGCAGTAGGCGTCCGACCAGACCTGCACACGGCCCACATTGTCTGTCCCTTTACGGACTATCGTAGCGGTCTGGCCATAACAGCGTGATGCTAACGCCGCTACTACTCCTTGCAAACACTAATCAAGGATGACCCCGTGAGCCCCGTGAGAACCCCGTGAGAAGGTGCGCCACTGGGTGGGGGTCATGCCGGTCTTGTTCTTGAAGAGGCGCATGAAGTAGTAGGGCGTGTCGAAGGAGAGCTGGTAGGCGACCTCTTTGACGCTCAACGAGGTAGATGTGAGCAGATTGCGCGCTTTGTCGATGCGTAGCTCGACCATGTATGCCTTGGGCGACAGCCCGGTATGTTGCTTGAACATGTGGCGGAAGCGTGAATAGCTGGTGCCCAACTCGTGGGCAAGATCCTCCATCCGCAACGGTTGGTCAAGCTGTTCAGCCATACGTAGCTTTGCCCGCTGAACCGTCTGTTCACGCCGGGCGGCGGCCGGGTCGCGTGCGCTTCGAAGCCGTTGTGCGTGGATGGTCAGCGCGATGATCCGATGGGCGGCCGCAGCGGCGGGTGCTGGTGCTGTCTGTAGCGTATGGCGCTGTTTACGAATGCGGGAAACACGAGTAGAGGAGTGTAGTCATGTCTGCTGTTATGAATCATGTTGAGAGATTTCGGGCGTTGATGGGGTTCCAGGAAGTGGACCGTATACCACGCTGGGAATGGGCCATGTGGTGGGACAAAACCATTGAGCGCTGGCATGGTGAGGGTCTGCCGGCACAGGTGGCAGACGTATTTGATATACACGAGTACTTCGGTCTTGATCCGTACAAGCAGTACTGGTTCAGCACAACCGAGGCGACGATCGAAGCAGAGCAGCACCATGTGGAAGGTGTTGTTTCGGATATGGACGATTATCTGGCACATGTGCCGAACCTGTTTCCGGACCACAGCAGTGCCATTGCTGGAATGAAGCCGTGGATGGAGCGACAGGACAAGGGTGACGCGGTCGTATGGATTACGCTTGAAGGGTATTTCTGGTTCCTGCGCACACTGATGGGGTTTTCCAAACTCATGCTCGCCTTCTATGACCAGCCGGAGCTCCTGCACAGAATGAACCAGGACCTGCTCGAGTTCAACATGGGCCTGCTTGATCAGATAGAGAAGATCGGGCGTCCAACCTTTATGACGATCGCGGAGGACATGTCGTACAACAATGGCCCGATGATTTCAAAAGATCTGATGGACCAATACCTGTCGCCCTATTACGAGAAGACGCTCGCACGCGCCAAGGAGATGAAGATGCTGACCATTGTTGATACCGATGGGGATGTGACTTTGCTCGTGCCCTGGCTGATGGAGAACGGCGTTGAGGGAGTGCTTCCTCTGGAACGGCAGGCCGGTGTTGATGGAATGGCTCTGCGCAGTGAGTTCCCTGAGTTGAGGATGGTCGGACATTACGACAAGATGGTCATGAAGCATGGCGAAGAGGCCATGCGGGCGGAGTTCGAGCGCCTGGTGCCGATCGTGAAAGCCGGCGGTTTCATCCCCAGTGTCGATCACCAGACGCCCCCGGGGGTTTCCCTGGAGAACTATCGCATCTACCTTCGACTGCTGCATGAATATACAATGTTGTTCAGCTTAAAGCCGTAACCTAAATGGCGATAGAGCAATAGATAATGTTAAAGGGAACATGGATGAGAACCAAGATTACGAGACGCGCCTTTTTGGGGGCGGTTGCTGCAACCGCGGTACAACCACACTTGGCCCATAGTGAACCGACTGCTATCCGACCATACCGGAGCGTTTCTCTCCTGCATAGTCCGAGCGCGCTTTGGGGCGAAACTGACCGGACGCTCGTTGCCTTGTGTGCACGCCTGCTCAACATGCGTGCATTGTGCAGGATTGCTGGATTTCCTATCGTGGCCGCTAAAGAAGCAGGGCCCTTTTTATGTGCGGGGCCGAGTATCGACGTAGAAGATGGAGCTTTCATGACAGCCGACCACTGCCTAAGCAACGAACAGTATCCCCTTACCGTTAAGACCGATTACTACCAGCTACAGTTCTCCACTACCGGGAAGCTGGTTTCCTTTCTGAATGCCGGGGGCGAGGAGCAGATCAACGCCGACGATCCCGGGAAGGCGTTCTATCTGCTGCTGAACATGCAGACCGAAATCCCGCTCTGCGAGTTGGTGTGGCAGGAGGGCAATATCCTGAAGTGCAGTTGCGCCAATGGCACGCAGTCGGTCTTCTTCAAGGTGACTCCGCGTGACCGCTACTGTCATTTTGAACTGGTGAAGCTGATCGGTATTCCGTCGACCAGCGTGCTCACGCTCCATTTCGGGCTGAATACGATCGGCAATCTGAAGGCTTTCGATACGGACTACATGACATTCGTGGTCGGCAAGGATGGCCCCGAGAACGACGACATCGAACACGCCCACCACAACTGCCTCGTGACGCGGGTGGTGTCGGACAACAATCTCCAGGTGCAGTTCGAGTTCATCTGGAACCGCCATCCCGACAATCCGCTTGGTGGCTTCGCGCTCTATGTTCCCGGCAGTGACGACGAGGAGGATGACATAGTCCTCGAGATCTGGGCGAACGAAGGACTGCCGCATCCCAAGGTGGATGAGCCCTGGACCCATGAGCGTGCTAAACAGTGGGTCGCCGACTGGCAGGAGATCTTTGCAGAGCGCAACCTGCTGATGCTGGAAGGTGCCAGCCTGGAAGAGCTTTACGAAGGCGCGGAATTCGCCAAGAGGTCCGGCTGCAACGAGATCTATCTCTTCACCAACTCGTGGCGCCACGGCTTCATGACGCACAATGAGTACAACTGGGAGATACGCCGTGATATCTGGCCCAACGGCGAGAGCGACATGCGCGCATACTCCGACTATCTCTGGGAGAACGGCATCCGGCTCACGATCCACTACGTCAGTGGTGGTCTCGGGGCCGAGGATCCGATGTATGTCGTGAAGCCCGATGACCGATTGGCCAGCTATGGTGAGTTCGAGCTGGTCGATGGGGTGGGGGAGTCTGATACGACCATCCGGGTCAGGCCCCTCAACGGCCTGGAATTGCCCTACCTTGTTGATGACTCCAACGCCTACCCGAGGCTGCCGGGGATGTATCGCCGGATGTTCAACTTTCACAGCCTGCGGATCGGGAACGAGATCATTCAGGTTGGAGAGTTCCTCGACACCGATACCGACACGTGGACACTCGCCAACTGCGTGCGGAGCACCAACACGGTCGTGGCCTCACACACGACAGACGAGCCGGTCAAGGGGCTGATTACGGCCTACGGACGTATGAAACTGCCGGAGAACGACAGCACGCTGCTCGAGGAGGTTGCCAAGGGCTATGCCGGGTTACTCAACCGCTGCCGCATATGGCATGCGGAGTATGATGGCGCTGAAATCCACAACTACACCGGCAACTGGGCATTCCAGAAATTCACCTCCCTGGTCTACCAGAACGTGGACCATCCCATCACCTCGCACGACAGCGGCGCCGTTAACCCGAAATGTCACATCGAGCACCGGCTCAACAGCACCCGCAAGTTGATGGAGGGCCACTGCTCCTACACGCACGGAAGCTACAGCGTCCCGTTTGCGCTCGACTCCAATTCGCGTCCGGCCGTAAACAAGCTCGACACGCACTACACGCTGAGCCAGGGGTACAAGGGCGGAGCACTGGGCATCGCGAAACCTGAACCGATGTTCGGCGTCAGGCCCAAGGATTTGAAGGCGCATGGTCAGATTGATGACCTGGTCGACATTCTGTGCAACTGGCGCGAGGTCGCCGCGAATCTCACTGATGAGCAGCGCAAGGTCGTCGAGAGCAGCTTCCAATACCTGCCCGACCGCTACGAGCGCAGCAAGCATCTCGCCTCGAAGAACGTGTTCGTGGCACGGAAGGAGGGCGAGAAACTGAGCCTTGTGCCGACGTCCGTCATGACACGAGAGGTCGGGGATCCGCTCTGGATTCATGGCCAGGAGCACGGCGCCATTCCGCCCCTGCAGTACGTGAAGCTGGATGCTCCCGGGAGAGAGCCTCGCTCGCGGCGCGAGCGGGCTACATGTAGCCCAGTTGCGCCGCAACTGAGGCCGACTCACGTAGCGGAACACAGCGACTCCGAGTTGACGTTGAAGAACCCCAACGCAGAGCAGACGCCCAAGTTTGTGATCCGCTTGGCTCAGAACTACGACTACGACATGGAGACGAAGAGCGTCTTCACGTTCGAGGAGATCGCCGGCAAGGCCGAGGAGCTGGAACATCTCTTTGAGGCGGGTAACGCTGCCGATGGCGCTGCAGAGAGGCTGAGCATCGACTGCAACATGCTACTCGACCCGAAACTGGACGAGTTCTCCGGTCAGAGCCTTACCAGCGTGGAGGTCTCCGACGACGGCTACGTGTTTGCGGCCGAGAACCCGGTCGACACCGACTTCTACGAGGCCTACAAGCTGCCGACATTCAATTGCCGCGCCAACATGGCCAACCACCGCGGGATCGGCCTGACGATTGAAGGCGATGGGAGCGGCGCCATCTTTGCGATCCAGATCGCCGGGCGTGACTACGTGGTGCCGATTGATTTCACGGGGGAGAAGTACGTGGAGATCCTGAACGGCGAAGTCGCATGGCACGAGGAGCGATGGGGATGGCGTATGGGCGCGAAACACACGCGCTACTCAATGGTGACCTGGTTCCGGACCGGCTTCTGTCACATCCCGGCAAGCACAAGCTGCCGCGTCGAAGTGAAGAAGATCAAGCTGTTGAAAGAGATTAGCGTGCCGCTCAAGGAGTTGACGATCTCGAGTAGCACCGGCACGCTGACGGTCTGCGGCGACATCGCAACCGGTGACTACATCGAGTACGATGACGGCGACACCGCGCTCATCTCCGATGCCAATTTCAACCCGAAGCAGACCGTGCAGGTCGAGAACAGCAGCTTCACCGCCAAGCCCGGCTACGACACGTACCAGTTCAGCGCCGATCAGCAAGCGTGGATCGAGGTACAACTCTTCACCCAGGGGGACGAGATGGTGGTGAAAGCAGGGGGTAGGCGGCTGGCCGCTCAAGCCGTGCACGCGTTGTAAGCCCTTGAGCATATCGGCCGTCACGCCTCGCTTGCCGCGGTTATATGCCCTGCATGGCCTTGAGGTTAACGTGTCCCCAGAACCTGATTGTGCTTTCGACACTCGCAAGGAACTCAGCGTAAACCAGGGGCTTCTGGACATATGCATTTGCGCCGAGCTCGTAGCACGTCTGAATTTCATGCGGGTCATCGGAAGAACTGAACACAACGACCGGTAGCAGGCTCGTGTCCTTGTTGTCTCTGACGCGGGACAGGACTTCCTTGCCATCAACCCTGGGGAGATTCAGGTCCAGAAGTACAAGTCGGGGATTCTGACTCCGATCCCGGCCTGCGTATTCCCCTTGGGAGAACAGGTAGTCCAGCGCTTCCTGGCCATCCGTCACAATATGCAAACGGCAGTCGAGGTTCTGTCGCTCCACAGCACGCCGTAACAGTTCCACCTCGGATTCGTTGTCTTCTACCAGCAATATGTCAGCTGTGCTTTCGCTCTCCATGGCTTGCTCCCAGTGCGTGTCTCCCGCCCTGATGTGCCCGTTTCTATTTCGTTACGCATCCCCAGATTCCGCCGAATCCAGAAGTGATTTGATCGCCTTGAATTGAAAGACCGCTACCATGTGTTCCATAGCAGTGGTTAACTCGGGGTCGCTCCCCGACATCGCTGACAGCGTACTCGAAATGCGATCCAGATCCAGGTGGCGAATTGCCATGGCCAGGTCTGAGCGCAGGTTTGCGGGAAGTGCCGCAACACGCTCTTCAGACAGGACCGACATGTCCAGCGCAGCTTCCCGTGTCTCGCTTTCTCCCTCTTGATAGACATAGTGCAGGTCCAGATGTTCGGACATGCAGTCGAATATCTCTGCGGCCCGGAACGGTTTTCGCACAAACCCATCACTACCGGCATTCATAACCTCGTCTCGCTGTTCTCTGAAGACGGATGCCGTGATGGCTATGATCTTTACATCAGCGCCACCGGACAGCTTGCGGATACGCTTTGTTGCCGCCAGGCCGTCCACGTGAGGCATGCGCCTGTCCATCCAGATCAGGTGCGGCTTCCACTCCTCGAAAACGCGCACGGCCTCCTCGCCATCGTTTGCGGTGCGAACGGTGAGACCGGCTCGCTCCAGGAGCTGTCGCAGGAGGAGTTGGTTATCAAGGTTGTCCTCTGCCACCAGGATGCGCCATTCCTGCTTCGGTCCCGCCAGCCCGACAACGTGCCGTTTGTCCAGTCCAACCAGAGGGTGCGCCATCCCCGGGATGCCGGGGGTCACAAAGATCTGGAACGAGACGGTTGTCCCCGTATCAAGTTCGCTCTCTACCGAAATGTTACCGTCCATAAGCTCCACGTACTGGCGTGTGATCGCTAACCCCAGTCCCGTGCCCTTCTGATTTACGCTGTTGACCAATTGCTCGAAGGGCCGGAACACACGCTGTTTCCCCTCGTCGTCCATGCCACAGCCGCTGTCCTGTACTTCGCCTCGCAGGCTGATGCGGTCAGGGTCGCCGTTCTTGGCGTCCAGGCGCAGGGTGACTCCGCCGCGGTCGGTGAACTTGATGGCATTGCTCAGGAGATTGACGAGGATCTGTCGAATCTTCGGACCATCGGCGCGAACGAAACGCGGAAACTCCGAGCTTTGGTCGAACAAGAGCCGCAGCCCCTTCTCCTCGGCCCGCACCTTCATCATCTCGATGACGTCGCGAATCAGATTTCCCAGGTCGATGTCCGTGGGTTCGAGCTCCATTTTTCCGGCTTCGATTTTCGACATATCAAGTACGTCGTTGATGAGCTGCAGTAGGTGATGTCCCGCCCGATTGATGTTGTCGAGGTTGGCTTTCTGGTGCGCCTTGAGGGTCTTGTCGGCAGCCATCAGTTCCGAGAATCCGAGCACAGCATTAAGTGGGGTTCGCAGTTCATGCGACATGCCGGCCACGAACAGACTCTTTGCCTCACTGGCTGCATCCGCCTTCTTCCTTGCCTCATCCAGGGCTTTGCCTGCTTCTTCAAGCTGTTGCTTCTGCGTGGTTAACAGTGCATTGGCGCGTAGCTTCTGGCGGTAGGCACTGTAGGCTACGATGGCCATCACAATGACAGTCACGCCAGCCACAGAAAGGAGCATGAGAAGGAGCTGCTGCGTCTCGATCGTCGACTTCTGCTTTAGAAGACTATCTTGCTGCTGCGCGATTTCCGCATCCTGCGTCCTGATCATCTCGGCCCGCTTCTCGATCTCCAGCTTCTGCGCCCGGAGGGCCGCCTCCTGCTTTTGAGCCTCCGCGTGTAGCGCCTCCTGCTTCTTGCGCTCTTCTTCCGTCATGGCGTGCAGACTCTCAATCAGGGCTTTCTGCTCTTCCGCCCGCTGCGCGAGGTCTTTGTTGCGTGCCTTCTCTTTGTTCGCATTGCTATGGAGCTCCTTAATCAGTGTTTCGCGCTCCTCAATGAGAAGGCTCTGCTCCTGCAGGTCCTTGCTGATGTCTGCCAACTTGGCCTCGAGCTCTTGCCGCTTCACTTCGCGTTCCGCAATCGTCCGCTCAATGGCCTTGAGCGATTCCTGCCCTTCACGGTAGAGTTTTGCGACGTCGATCTCGGTGCCGCCCAGCAGAATGATATCGGGCTTGATGCCAAGGTTCTGGTTGAGGATGTTGGCCTTGTTGATTTCGAAACGAATCTGCTGCTCGGGGGTATCAACCAGGTTGATCATGACCCAGCGCTGGTCATGCATGCCGTCTGAGATGAGCAGTACGTTCTGTCCCTCGACGCGATCGAAAAGGTCGGTGTATCGGTCCAGTTCCTGGCGTGAGACGAACGCAAGGTGGGTGCCTGCAGGGACCTCGGTCTTTGTGCCGCGGGATACTGCAAACGGTTTTTCATGCAGCGTCCTGGCCCGGCCAATACGTTCCAGGTGGCGGGCAACGCCGCGGGTGTCTCCTATCAGGTGGATGCGATATTCGGAGATCTCAGCTTCCTGTGCCCACTGAATGTGTTCGGCCAATCGAAAGATGTAGGATGCGAGCATTTCGTCGCGGGTGATCTCCACCGAACGTACGGAAACAGCCGGCAGGACCAAGGCACACAGGAACAGCGCCAGAAATCGTGATGTGCGTGTGCTCTGCATACTGTACTCGCTGTTGTTGTCTCGTTACGGGATGACGCCGCCCAACTGAAAGAAGAACGTGGCTCCATGGCCTGGCGACCCTTCCGCCCATATCTTCCCTCCGTGCCGACCGATAATGCGCTGAACGGTTGCCAGGCCGATGCCGCTTCCGGCGAATTCGCTTTTACCGTGAAGCCGCTGGAACGGAGCAAACAGTTTGCCGGCATTAGCCATATCGAAGCCCACGCCGTTATCGCGCACGAAGAAGGTTTCCTCGGAGCCGACGCGCTCTGCGCCTACCTCAATCCTGCCCTCGTCGCAGTTCCTCGTGAATTTCCAGGCATTGTTCAACAAGTTCTCCAGAACGCTGAGCATGAGGCCCGCATCTGCACGGGCGGTCAGGTTCGGGGCGACATGGGTTTCCACGTTGCGGTCTGGTTCCGTCTTCCTCAGGTT
Source organism: uncultured Victivallales bacterium (assembly GCA_964497125.1). Lineage (GTDB taxonomy): Bacteria > Verrucomicrobiota > Kiritimatiellia > UBA8416 > UBA8416 > CAYLXP01. Next base: position 13,213 of record CAZCDU010000050.1, read on the forward strand.
GTTGAGGTGATCGGTTGCAATTGATGACAGGCTGATCGTCTCAATACGCATGTTCCCGCGGGTCGATCGCGATAGCCGTAGCAACGCCTCAATCAGGTCCTTCATTTCCACCGTTGCCTTTCCGAGGCGCTGCAGGCAGTCCTTTCCGTCCGCTGGCAGCAATTCGCCATAGTCCTCCGCGAGAATCTCCCCGTAGGCATTGATCGCCTGCAGCGGCGAGCGAAGATCATGAGAAACGGAATAGGAAAAGGCCTGTAGCTCTGCGTTGGCAGCTTTGAGCTGCTCCTGCTGGGCTTCGAGAAGTTTGCGCTGGGCGGCAAGCTCAAGATGCGTCTTCACCCGGGCAAGAACTTCTTCTCGCTGGATCGGTTTGCTGATGTAGTCCACCGCCCCGGCTTCGAACCCCATGACGCGGTCATGCAAGGCCTGTAGCGCGCTAACGAAAATGATAGGGATGTCGGCGGTGGTCTCGTTCTCCTTGAGCTTTCTACAGACATCGAACCCGCTCATGCCGGGCATGCGGATGTCGAGCAGAATCAAGTCCGGTGGGGAGGCAAGGGCTGCTTCGATTGCCATCTCCGGTTCCGTTGTGGGGCGTGCTGCATACCCTTCCTCGGTCAGCATATCAACGAGTATCCTCAGGTTCTCCGGGGTATCGTCAACAACCATGACGTTCTCATGGGACTTCGGCAGCTGTGTATCGTGCATTTTATACGCCTTTCACGCAGATAGTCGATATTCTCTCCTTGTGTAGGCCAAGGCGATTCCGGAAAGAGATATCTGGAGCTACGACGAACGCGTATGGGAGCTGCAGCGCAGAAGCGGGCAACCATGACTACGCCTATTGAGGCAAACTGGTTTAGCTGCTATGTTGTGTCAAGGAGGTCGATGATGCGGAAGTTGGTGGCTTGTGTTCTGTTGTCGGTGAGTATGGTGTCAACCGTGGCGTTGGCCGCGGGTAAGCCCAATATTGTCCTGTTTCTTGTGGATGATATGGGGTTGATGGATACGTCGGTGCCGTTCGTGGTAGATTCAGCCGGTAAAGCTGTGACACATCCGCTGAATGGTTTCTATCGTACGCCCGGTATGGAGAAGCTGGCGGCGGCGGGAGTCCGGTTTTCGACCTTCTATGCGCATTCGGTCTGCTCTCCTACCCGCACCTCCATCATGACCGGGCAGAATTCGGCCCGTACACGCGTCACCAACTGGATCAAGTCCGAGGGTAATAATCGGACGCCGTATGGCCCGGAGCAGTGGAACTGGGAAGGTCCGGATGAAGATACGGTCGTGCTTCCGCGCCTTCTGCAGCAGGCCGGTTACCGGACGATCCATGCGGGCAAGGCCCACTTTGGCCCTATGGACGCCTACGCCGAGGATCCGGTCAACCTCGGCTTTGATGTCAATATCGCCGGTAACTCCTACGGGCAACCGGGCAGCTACTACGGTGAAGACGGGTACGGTCATCTGAAAGGCAACAAGCGCAGAGCTGTCCCGCACCTTGAGAAGTACCATGGGACTGGCACCTATCTCACCGAGGCGCTGACGCTTGAAGCCAACAAGGAGATCGAGAAGGCGGTCAAAGAGCGTAAGCCGTTCTTCCTCCACATGTCGCACTATGCGGTTCACGCCCCGTTCCACAAAGACCCGCGTTTCATGGCGAACTACGAGAAGTCCGAGAAGGGAGATAAGGCAAACGCCTTTGCGTCCATGATCGAAGGGATGGACAGATCACTCGACGACATTTTGGACAAGTTGGAGTCACTGGGAGTGGCCGACAACACCCTGGTGATCTTCCTGGGTGACAACGGGTCGGACGCGCCACTTGGTGCAATCCACGGCTATTCGAGCTCAGCGCCGTTGCGCGGAAAGAAGGGCACGCACTATGAGGGCGGTATGAGAGTTCCGTTTATCGCCGCATGGGCAGAGGCGGACAGCGGAAATGAATGGCAACGCAGACTCCCGATCACCGCAGGTACGGTTCAGACCCAACCGGGCACGATCCTGGACCTCCTGCCCACGATATGCAATTTGGTCGGTGCCAAACTACCGGACGGCATGGAGCTCGACGGGTATGATCTCACCCAACAGCTTGCCGGCAAAAGGAACAACAGTCGCAGAGAGGACTTCCTGAATCACTTCCCACACGGTCATCGCAGCAGCTACTTCACGAGCTATGTCGATGGCGACTGGAAAATTATCTATCACTATCCCGTACCGTCGTCGAAAAAGAAGACGGCAGTGGCGGGCAAGCCGAAGTATGAGCTCTACAATCTGAGGACGGATCCATTTGAGCAGAACGACCTGGCGGTGAGCCATCCGACAGACCTGAAGTCAATGATGACGGCACTGGTCAAGGATCTGGCGGACAAACATGCGCTCTTCCCGCAAGTGGGCGAAGAGGAACTGCGGCCGATAGTGCCATGACCAGCCCAGCCGCGCTCGCGGCGCGAGCGGGCTACTGTAGCCCAGTCGCGCCGCGACTGAGACAGGACGTCGCAGGCGGGCCAGATTGGGGATCAGGAGCGAAATGAGACTGAGATCACTTGTTGCGTTCACGTCAGTAGCGATCGCCGCTACGGTATTTGCCGTCGGGAAGGATCGTCCCAACCCGCCTCGGATTTCGGCGAGCTCAGTCGAGCCGCAGGTCAATATCATCTTCTTCCTGATCGACGATCTTGGCTGGGCGGATGTGGGCTGTAATGGCTCGACGTTCTACGAGACGCCGAATGTCGATCGGCTGGCGGGGGAGGGGATGCGGTTCACGGATGCCTATGCGGCGAATCCGGTCTGCACGCCCACGCGGGCCAGCATCATGACCGGCAAGTATCCGAGTCGGATCATGATGACGAACTTCGGAGGGCACCGCGGTCCGTCCGCACCCAAGTACAAACTACTTGGCCCTGAGGCGACCGGGAGCCTTCCGCTCGCCGAAGTCACCATCGCCGAAGCGCTCCATGCGGCGGGGTATCGCACCGCTCATATCGGCAAGTGGCACCTGCAGTCGCACAGCCAGAAGGACAAAGCCAACTTCCCCCAGGCCCAGGGGTTCGACGTCAACATCGCCGGACACAACGCCGGGCAGCCGGGCTCCTATTTCTATCCCTACAAGAGCGAGCGGCATGCCTGGTCGAACGTGCCTGACCTCGAAGGCGGCAAGGAGGGCGAGTATCTCACCGATCGGCTGACGGATGAAGCGATCGCCTTCATCAAGGACAACAAGGATGGGCCCTTCTTCCTCAACATGTGGTACTACACTGTCCACACGCCGATCATGGGCCGGCCTGACAAGGTTGAGAAGTATCGGAAGAAGGCAGCGATACTTGGACCCTCCGACACGGACGAAGCCATTCGGGAATATGACAGCTGGCACCGCACCCGGCAGGATAACGCCGCTTACGCCGCCATGGTTGAGAGCATGGATGAGAACGTTGGACGTATCATGGATGCTTTGAAGGCCAACGGCCTGGAGCAGAACACGGCCATCATTTTCATGTCCGACAACGGTGGTTTGTCTACGGGCGGCGGCAAGGGAATGCCGACCTCCAACCTGCCGCTGCGTGCGGGGAAGGCCTGGGTCTATGAGGGTGGGATCCGCGAGCCGATGATCATCAAGTGGCCGGGCGTCACGAAGGCGGGCAGTGTTTGCTCCGTGCCGGTGGTTAGTACCGACTTCTATCCGACTATGCTGGAGATGGCCGGGTTGCCTCTGCAGCCTGAGCAGCATGTGGATGGCCTAAGTCTTAAGGGCCTGCTCAAGCGGAAGGCGAACGGCCTCGATCGCGAGGCGGTCTATTTTCATTATCCGCACTATCACCATATCAACAGCATGGGTCCCTCCGGCGCAGTGCGGATGGGGGACTACAAGCTGGTGGAGCGCTTTGAGAATATGCAGGTTGAGCTCTTCAATCTGCGTGATGACATTGGCGAGCAGAAGGATCTGTCGAAAGCGAAGCCGGACCTCACCACCAAGATGACAAAGATGCTACACGACTGGCGCAAGAAATCAGGAGCACGTATGCCAACCCTGAACCCGAACTATGAAGGCGATGAGTTCTACACACCCGAACAGGACAAGAAGGCCTTGAAGCAACATGCGGCAAGTAGCGCGGCCCCGTCCCGGGGCCAGCGCCAACCCTCAGCCTCGGAGAAACCTGGGCTACCCAACGTACTCCTAATCGGCGATTCCATCTCGATCGGCTACACACCGGCCGTGACCGAGGCCCTGAAGGGCGTAGCCAATGTTCAGCGGGCCAAGGGGAATTGCGGCGACACGAATCGCGGTCTCGCAAGCCTCAAGAAGTGGCTGGGAGACACCAAGTGGGATGTGATCCACTTTAACTGGGGGCTGCACGATCTTTGCCACCGTCATCCCGACGCCAAGGTCTACGGCAGTCGCGATAAGGTCAACGGCGCGATTGCCGTGCCGCTGGAGCAATACGAGCAAAATCTCGAACTGCTCGTCCAGCAACTCAAGCAGACCGGTGCCACGCTGATCTGGGCCTCAACCACCAAGGTGCCCGAAGGCGAGGCCGGACGCAAAGTCGGCGACGACATCCGCTACAACGCCGTGGCCGAGAAAATCATGAAGAAGCACAACATCGCCATCAACGATCTGCACGCCCTGAGCGTTTCCTTCCCGCCAGACCTCTCCACCCGCGCCGGCGATGTCCACTACACCAAGGCCGGGTCAGCCAAGCTTGCGGATCAGGTGGCGGAGCGGATTCGGAAGCAGCTCTAACCTGAAACTTGACAGCCCAGAAGCCACAGTTGCGGCGCAACTGGGCTACATGTGGCCCGCTCGCGCCGCGAGCGTGGCTGATCAACCCAGCGCGTTGCGCTTTCAGTTTCATCCCTGAATGATCAGGGAAACGCAGCGCACCCGGGGGTTGAGCTAGCCTGAAACTTGAACCGTCTTCTTGATGCTTACGCATCTAGTTGTAGGGCGGGAATGGGCGAGTCCCCGAGTCGTTGGCCTCCAAGTATTCAGCCTCGCTTCGCGTCCCGCCGCTCTTGATGCACGCCGCTGTATCCGGGAACGGCGGGAAGGTCTCGGAGACTCAACCGTTCCCGCCCTACAGTCGGGGGGGGCATGATCGACGGAAGACAGCTGTCCCACGTTGAGAGCAAGAGTTTCACCCCTGTATAATCCGGCGAAGGAACGACGCCGGTGGCTCCGCTAGTCTGACCTGAAACTTCATCGTTACGCCACCTGCCATCGAGCCCTACCACTCGGAGAGTGGGGGGCTGTCAGGGAGTGAGCCCTGGCGTGTTTGAGCGCGGATGAGCCTTGCTCTTTGAACCATAAGTGGTAATCTATGGTTAGAGGTATGGTTCACGCTGCGAACCGAATGGAGGTCAACATGAAATCGCTGACACTGCATGCAATGGATGATCAACTGGCGGACCAGATCAGGCGCCGGGCAAGCGAGCAGTCTATAAGCATGAATGAACTCGCCAAGCGCATTCTTGCCGAGGGGCTCGGGATCAAGACTCCGGCCAAGCCGCCTCACCGCGATGACTTTGCCCCCTTCTGCGGCACCTGGAGCGAGGATGACCTTGAGGACTTTAATCGTCGCGTGGCAGACATGGAATCTGTGGACGCGGAGGACTGGCGATGAAGAAGGTGCTGCTGGATACCAACGCATACACCGCATTGCGGCGCGGCGATGAAGCCATTCTGGATGTGTTGGGACGCGCCGAGACGGTCTATATGTCCGCCATTGTGCTCGGCGAGCTCCATGCCGGATTCAAAGGGGGGAGCAAGGAAGCCCGGAACCGCAAGGAGTTGGATGAATTTACTGCGCGTCCTACCGTACGCATTCTGCACGTAACACAGGAGACAGCAGAGATCTTTGGTACGATCAAGCATCGCCTCAAGACAGCAGGAACACCGATCCCGATCAATGATGTGTGGATTGCGGCCCAAGCCACCGAGGCCGGCGCTCACCTTGTCACCTACGACGAACACTTCACCGCCGTCCCCGGTCTTCTGCTCTGGCAGTGAGGACCCTTCAATCTCGCATAAAACGTCCCCAGCGACGTGCACCGGGGCCTACAGCGTTTTCGGGATAGCTACCTCAAGCTTGTCCCCCACACTTACGTCCTGGCTCCAACCAATTTTCAATTTTCGATTTTCAATCCGGCTCCCCCTCACTCCTGCCCCATACGGGACATGTTCCTGAACTCGGCGGGGGGGATTCCCAGTTTCTTGCGGAAGACGGTGGAGAAGTAGTTTCGGTCGCAGAAGCCACAGGCTTCGGCGATCCTCTCGATCGAGTCGTGCTCGTATTCGAGCATCAGGCTTGCCTTCTCGAGTCGCATTTCCATGTAGTGTGCTTGTGGTGAGATGCCGAAGCGCTGACTGAAACTCCGCACAAAGGCGGTTGTCGCCATCTTGGCGATTGCCGCGAGATCCGCGTTGGAAAGCGGCTCACCTTCGTGCTGCTCCATGGCCGACATGACGCGCACAAAGCGGGTGTCTGATACGGGCTCGCGCCACGCGCTATCGGGCAGGGCCAGGCAGGCGCTGTTGACCAGGCGGGACAGAACCAGTATGCGACGCCGCCTCTTCTGCCGGATTGCTCCCTTCGCCGCCTCCAGCTCTTCCGAAAGAGCTGTGGTTACCGGAATGGTGTAAATCCCCTGAACCGCCAGATCGAAGGGGGCTTCTAGCTGAAAGTGCAGATTCAGGTGGTGCACCGGATTCCGCATGGTGGGGGTGAAGGTCGTGTGTGGCGCCAGCAATACGATCTGTTTCGGTGTCAGCTCAGTATGTCCGGACTCCGTCTCCACGGATATCCCAGGCTCCCCGCTCCACCAGAGGCGCCAATACGGACGCTCCGAGACCGTAATCTCCCAGTCGGGTAGTTTGCGGTAACGTGCGATCAGGATGTTTACCGCGAATTGCATCGCCTACCTCCTCCTGAGTTCAGACTGCGAATACGTATGTTGTGATGCTCCAGAATAGGGTCTTTCCTTTGGGCCTCAATGGGGATTGCGACCGAAGAGGGCTTCGCTCAATGGAAACTTCGACGCCAGGTAAAGGGGGTAATTGCGTTTTCTTGATCGAGGGTCCAGGTTAAGGTTGCGCGCGCTGAACACCGCACAATACGGCGGGGCATACTTATCGAAGAAAACGCCCAGGCTCTTGGCCTGTGTTACCCAGCCAGACTTGACCTCAATGGGGATTACCTCGCCGTTGGCTTCACAGATGAACTCGACCTCAGCGCGTCCCTCGCGCCAGCAGGCCAGGTTATCCCAGTTTGCGGCGAGGAGCTCCTGCATGACAACGTTCTCGGCATAGTAGCCTTTGTACGTTCCATAGTCGTAATCCAGAATGCTGGTTACCGGCAGGCGGCTGAGTGCGCCTAGTATCCCCACGTCGAACACAAAGAGCTTGAAGAAATTCTCCCGCTCGTAGCCCATGAAGGGAAGCTGCGCACTGTTCACGATAGGCAACCGTATGATCAGCCCCGCCGAGGCGAGCCAGTCAATGGTACCGGCCAGCCGTTCGTACCCCTTGACGCCGGGAAGGACGCCCTTGAATACGAACTTTGGCGCCGATCCATCCTGTTCTCTCCCCAGCTGAGCGGGGACATTTCGCCACAGGCGCTCAAGGTGCATGGCGTTCTGCTTGCCGCAGTGCTTTGCCATGTCGGCCACGTATTCAGAGATCAGCCGCGTCTGGATGGCTCTGACCTCGCGAAAAGCCGTCAGCAAGTCCTCTCTGGCGCCCATAAACGTAGCGACGACCTCGGGGAGACCGCCCGTGACAAGATACAGCTTGAACTCATCCCATAGTTTGGCGTGGAGCGCTTCGGAAAGCGGCGTTCCGCCGTCGATCGTTGCAAAGGCCTCGTAGAGCATCGTATTGGGACCGGCGAGGAGGAACTCCTCAAATGTGAGAGGATACATGTGCAACTCATCGACTTTTCCGACGGGGAACGAGCATTCTGCCAAGTGCACCCCCAGCAGCGAGCCGGCCGCGCATACCGCCAGTTCGGGCATCCTCTCCGCAAAATACTTCAGGCTCGTCAATGCACGGGGATACTGCTGCACTTCGTCAAGAATGAGCAGGTCCTCTTGTAGATTGATGGGCGAATTGAGCTGAAGAGAGAGATCCTGGATGATGCGTTTAGGACTCAGGTCGCCCGCAAATGTCGGGATGAACGACTCATGCTCCTCAAAATTGACGTAATGGCACTGCTTGAAATGCTGCGCCGCGAAATCCTCCAATGAGAAGGTTTTTCCGACCTGTCGTGCCCCTTGGAGCAGCAGTGGTTTTCGCGTCGCTTGTACCCGCCACGCATCAAGATCTCTGGCGATTGTCCGTTTCATGGACCCATGATTACACCGAAAGCGACCCGAGTGCAAGCGATAATTCACGGATTCGGTATATAGTGAGCGCAAACACTACACAAGAAGGGCTTCTGTCGCACGGTGCCTGTGCATCTTTGAGGGGTGCCTCTTTGTGACCATTGCTCGTTCTGCGCTCCCCGTGCCACCGATCAGCCCGGAGATTGGGCACTGCTTCCCCTTCTGGACAGCCGTCCCTTTCCGCGGATTCGGTGCCTACCGTGGCTAAACGGATCCTCCTCGCTCCACCAGAGTCGCCAATAAGGCCGCTCAGAGACCAGGATCTCCCAGTCGAGCAGGCGACGGCAGCGTGCGGTCAGGGTGTTTACGGCGAATTGCATGATTCTCCCTGCGTTAGGATTCCGAATAGACAAGATAGTATCGTTTATATCTATTTTGCAGGGGAATATAGGATAATTGATGCACATACAAGGAACCGTTTCAAAGATTGCCGGCACGATTACACATTCGTGATGGTCGGCAAATACTGGAGGAACCAACATGAAGAGCACAATCAGAACCATGGTTACGTTTGCCATAGTCGTTGTCTGTCTGGGCGTCCTGGCGGGGGTGTCGCAGGCAGAGAATCTTAGCTGGGATGGTGGTGCAGGCACTGCGTTTTGGGATGACGCCAACAACTGGAATCCAAATAAGGCGCCAACGTTGTCAGACGATGCCGCGTTTATGACCGACGTGGATGTCGTGGTTCGGGATGCTCAGGTGATCTATCGCGATAACGTGAACACGACAAGTGGGAACAGCGGCTCCCTGACGATTGGGAGCGGTGGTTCTCTCACCATGGCAAACGGCCAGCGGATCAACTGGGTTGGTGGCGCATCCGTTGGAGACGGTACAATCACCGTGAAGGATGGCGGCAGCCTCTCCGCCGGCTTCTTCGACAGCAACCAGGGCGCAGGCAGCACAGCGACCTTTGAAGTGCTCAACGGCGGGACGGCAACTTTTAGTACGTCTTTTAGCATGAACGATGGAGCAGGTACCGCTGATGTTTTGGTGGATGGTTCCGGGTCCACAATGACTGTGAATGGCGATACCACTATCTCCGCTTCTGCGGGTGGGACCCTCACGATATCGGGCGGCGGAACATTTGCCGCGGGAGCAAATCTTGACTATGACCCGGCTAAGGCGCTTGCCATCGGTGGGTCTGGTAGCCGTTTTGAGTTAGGCACAGGAGGAACCGGTGGCGCCATCAGTCAGCTTAACACCATCACGATCGCCAGTGGGGGCATTTTCTCCGTCAATCAGAGCGACAGCGTCACCCAGGGCACCGAGTTCGGCAACTCTATCAGCGGCGATGGCAGCCTTGAGCAGGCAGGCACTGGCACCACAACTCTCAACGTGGCAAACAGCCACAGCGGTGGCACGACCCTCAGTTCGGGAACCTTGGTTCTGGGGGATGCTGATGCAGCGGGAACGGGGACTATCACGCTTTCGGGCGGCACATTGGAGATAGCTGCTGGTATTGGCAATGATATTTCTGCCACGGGCAGCACGGTCATCAGTAATAATACCGGCACTTTATCGTTTAGTGGTGGAGCTGTTACGGGAGCTGGAGCGCTGGCCTTTAGCGTCACTCAACAAACCAGACTATTTTCGGATCTGAGCGGGTTCTCCGGCACGATCTCACACGACAACGATGCAGGAGGCCAACTACGGCTTTGGAATCAGGCCGCGGATTTGAGTGCCACTAGAATTGTCACCAGTGGTGGAACCAGCGGTGGTGGTCTTCTGTTTATCAACAGCGGCAACGATCATACAATTGGCGAGCTTTCCGGAACTGGTGGCAAAATATTGATGAGGGGGGGTAGTGGTCTGACCCTAACTATCGAGCAAAGCACGGACACTACCTATAGCGGGTTGTTGCAAGATGGTGATGCTAGTAGAAAAGGAACACTTGTTAAAGATGGTGTTGGAACGCTCACATTGGATGGCGCCAACACCTACACCGGCACCACGACGATTGACGAAGGCACGCTGCAGCTTGGTAACGGTGGTGCGGCGGGCTCGCTCGCCACCGCTAGCGCGATCTCGGTGGCCAGCGGGGCAACCTTTGCGGTGAAGCAGAGCGATACCGTCACCCAGGGAACTGATTTCAGCGGTGCGGCCATTAGCGGCGACGGCGGGTTTGAACAGAATGGTTCCGGCACAACTGTCCTCACCGCCGCCAATACCTACCTCGGTGCCACCACGGTTAGCAACGGCACGCTTCAACTTGGCAACGGAGGTGGTAGCGGTTCGCTCGCGGCCGATAGTGCGATCTCCGTGTCCAGCGGCGCGACCCTTGCAGTGAATAGGAACGATGCCGTCACTCAGGGCACCGACTTCAGCACCGCTGCCATCAGCGGTGACGGCAGTTTCGAGCAGAACGGCACCGGTACGACGACGCTCAATGTCGCCAACACTTACACTGGTGGGACGACTCTCAATGATGGGATACTGCATCTGGGTGCAATCGGTGCCGCGGGAACCGGGACGCTTACGCTGTCGGGCGGCAAGTTGACGGCATTCAGTAGTACGACGTCGCATGCCAACGACATTGTCGTGACGGACGCGACCAGCACGGCGATCTTCGCCCCTAGTGGAAACAACTATTACGGTGGCGAAGTTACGGGAACGGGAAACCTGAACTTTGGTGGCAGTGGCGATGGACAGGGCAGTGGCACAGTCCGTATTTACGACAACGGGGCCGGGTTGTCCGGGTTTTCCGGCACGATCACACATGACAACGTCAATGGTCTGAATAATCTCTATCTCGAGCCTGGTACCGGTGCTGAAACCACCCCTGCAAAGATCTTTACCAGTGGAGCAACCGATGGAACATGTCTTCGTTTTCGTGGTGCTTGGGAGATTGGTGAGCTTTCCGGGACTGGTGGCAGAATTGCGGCCTGGAACAGCACTGTGACGGTTAATCAAGATTCCGATACGACCTACAGCGGTCTTCTGGACAACATTTCAGGACGCGTACTCACTCTGGTCAAAGATGGATCAGGTTCCTTGAGCCTCAATTTCTCCAACACCTACACCGGCACGACCACGATTGACGGCGGCACGCTGCTGGTGAACAACGCATCGGGGTCAGCCACCGGAACGGGGGCGCTGAACGTTAATAGCGGTGGCACGTTGGGTGGTACGGGAACGGTTTCGGGCGTTGTCACCGTTAATAGTGGCGGGCATGTTTCTGTGGACGCCAGCAGCAGCGAAATCACGTTGACGGGTGGGCTTACGCTGAATGCCGGCGCGGAGTTGGATGTGGATCTGTCCAGCTACAGTCCTGCGAGTGGTTCCACGCTTGTTCTTGTTGACTATAACGGTGGTAGTCTAATCGGTACGTTTTCCGCTATTAACCTTACAGCGGGTTGGACGGCAGATGTAGATTATGTTACCGGAAACCAGATTAGACTCACCAACCTCATCCGGACCATCATTTCCACACAGAATGGTAACTTTGACGTAGGTACGACCTGGGTCGGAGGTGTAGCTCCGGCCAGCGGCATTGACTCCGTCGTCATTGATCATACTTTAAATCTATTTTCAGAATTCACCATCGGCTCGGGACAGTCGATGACTTCGACGGTTACGACTTCTGGCATGCGAATCGGCGACGGAGGGCATTTAACCGTAGCGACTGGCGGTAGCATGAATCTGCCTGGATTCGATATGCCGGAGTCCGGTGCCGGTGGGCATTTGACGATTGAAGCCGGAGCGACAGCAAGAGTAGACAGATACTGGAACGACGAAGGAAGTCCTTCGTATATCAATGAGTGGATTGCAGATGCAAGCGGTGTGACGGCTTTCCAGATCGACGGCAAGTTTACATTGAGGGGAACTGAAAGCGTGTTGGAGGTTGATTTGACTGACTACGATATCGCAAACGGCGACACTCTGGTTCTGGTTGATTATGGATCTCTGGTGTATCAGAGTGGGACAGGTTTTGGTACGGTTAACATCTATGGCGGACTAACGGGGACGATTGATTACGTGACAGACAATCAGATTCGCATCATCGGCATCGGGGTTCCGGGCACGGTCTTAAAGTTCAAGTAGAATCAAGGTCTTTATCGATAAGGTTATTTAAGGATAGCAATATTTAAAGGTAAGGGCATTGTGGTTGTGACAATTAGACGACTTAAAAGGGCGGTGTTTATCGTCGCGGTGTTGATCTGGTTTATGGCTGGAGCCGTGCAGGCGGATACGAATACGACTACGCAGAATGGTCTCTTTGGTGCAGGTACTACCTGGGTGGGAGGAGTTGCTCCGGAGAGCACCAACGACTCCGTCGTGATTGATCATACTTTAGATATGTTTTCAGAATTCACCATCGGCACGGGAGAGTCGATGACTACGACGGTTACGACTTCGTCCATGCGAATCGGGGACGGAGGGCATTTGACCGTAGCGACTGGCGGTAGCATGAATCTGCCTGGATTCGATATGCCGGAGTCCGGTGCCGGAGGGCATTTGACGATTGAGGCCGGCGCGACCGCAAGAGTAGACAGATACTGGAATGATGAAGCCGCTCCTTCGTATATAAACGAATGGATTGCAGATGCAAACGGTGTGACAACTTTTCAGATCGACGGCAGGTTTTCATTGAGGGGAACTAGTAGCATATTGGATGTTGATTTGAGCAACTATGATATCACGAACGGTACCACGCTTGTTCTGGTTGATTATGGGTCTCTGGTCCTGCAGAGTCAGGCAGAGGGTGATAATGGTTGGGGCACAGTTTCACTGACGGCGGGTTGGTTGGCTGATCTTGATCTCACCTATGATCAGGGCGGTGGCGATCTGGCCATTGCGCTGACCAACTTGAGCCAGCACACTGTCGTGACGTGGG
>CAZCDU010000050.1:26522-31483 GCA_964497125.1 uncultured Victivallales bacterium
GACCTCGCCATCGCGCTCACCAACATCGTCGAACTCCCCAAGGGAATGGTGTTCACCATCCGCTGACGACAGCCGAAGGTCCATGCAACGATGGTTCCCTTCGGGCCGTGCTAGCAATTCAAATAGATTGGTGTCTATTCCCCATTGGTGCGGAGCCTCGGGTCGGTATAATATCAAATAGTTAACGAACAAGTCCCGCTGTGCCGTACTGATGAGACGCATGTGCGGGTGTAGATACGCAAGGAGAGTCACAAAGAGATTCCAGAGGCGGATCATCCGGGTTTGAATAGGTTGCCGCTGGGGAAATGGTGAGGTCAGGGGGCAGGAGCGGGATACCAACATCAGTTGGCAGAATCATTTACAGCAGAATAATTAAGAACAGAATAATTGAGAGAAAATGATTCTGCTGTAAATGATTCTGCCATGTTTCGGGAACGAAAGCAGAAAGCGAGAGTTGGCATGAAGACGATATATACAATAGCTGCGGTAGTGTGGATTTGCTGCATGCCTTCACTTTCGACGGCGTCGCCCCTTTCGACAGGCTCAGGGCAGGCAAAGCCAAACATCGTTCACATCCTGGTGGATGACTTGGGCTGGCAGGATATCGCCTGCTATTACGAAGCGTTGCACGGCAAGGAGTCGTTCTACGAGACTCCGCATATCGACCGGGTGGCCTCGCGTGGCATTCGCTTTATGCAGGCCTACTCTCCGTCGCCCACCTGCTCGCCGTCGCGGGCGGCCTATCTCTCAGGCCACTACGGGGTCAAGAACGGGGTCTACCATGTGAAGGGCAACCGGGTGCCGCGCGCCTGGGGCCGGCGCCCGGAGTTGAATCCGTTCTACTCCGCGCGGCTCGATCCGTCCCAGGTCATCATCCCCCGGGTCCTGAAGAAGGCCGGCTATACCACCGCGCACGTGGGCAAGTGGCATGTCTGCGGCGAGAACATGGTGCCGAGCCCGCTGCAGCTTGGGTTCGACTTCTCCTACGGTAAAGATCACAAATACAACGACCCGGAAATTGTCGATCCGAATGATCGCAAGATCAACAACAAGGAAGGCATCTTCGCTCAGCCGAAGGATCGCCTGAACGATTTCGACAATCCACTCTTCCTGCCCCTGCTGGAAGACGAACGCCCTTACGACAGCTTGACCGATATCTCCCTCCGCTGGCTCAAGAAGGTGGGGCGCAAGGATCAGCCCTTCTTCCTGAACTTTTGTCCCAAGCTGGTGCATGGCCCGATTATGACGCGCGACCGCAAACGTCTGGCGCACTATTGCAAGAAGCTCGGAATTGATTTCCCCACGGATCCCGGTTCGATTGCGGATCCGGATGCCCCCGGCCACAACAATCCCTACTATGCCAGCATGGTGGATTCGGTGGATTGGATGGTCGGCCAGGTGGTCAGAACGCTGGAGGCTATCGACGATCCCCGCAACCCCGGTCACAAGCTGATCGACAACACCTACCTGATCATCAGTTCCGACAATGGCGGTTCCCAGCGGCTGGCGACATGGAAGGGACTGGACGGCAAGAAGAACTTCGAGAAGGTCACCGATAACGATCCCCTGCGGGAGGGCAAATCCTACATGTATGAAGGCGGGGTGCGCATTCCCCTCATCGTGATGGGCCCGGGAGTTGAGGCTGGTAAGGTAAACCAGGACACCGCGGTGCATCTGCTCGATCTCTTTCCAACCTTCATGGCCATGGGAGGGATGGAGACGGACGAGAGTCTCGATCTGGACGGCTGCAACATCCTTCCCATTCTGAAAGGCGAAACCACTGCTGTTCACTCGGTGGACGGCTCGGCTCGGGACACGCTCTTTTTCCACCATCCCGCCGACAACAAGTCCTTCTCCGTCATACGCAGAGGCCCCTGGAAACTGATGAAGAACACCGGCCCCGGCCTGACCGAAGCCCCGGACCTTCAGCTGTTCAAGCTGGACCAGGATCTGGGTGAGCAGAGAAACCTTGTGGATGAATACCCCGAAATGGCTAAACAGCTGTCGGCCGACTTGACCGCCTGGATGGAAGAGAACGATGCACGCGTACCGTATTTGAACCCGGACGCAGAGGCCGATCTGCCCGGCAAAGCGGATGTCCCTGTCGTGAAGGAGAGGGGCAGCGACGGTCGCGCCCTGTGGGCCACGTTCGAAACCAAGGGCAAAGCCCACGTGGTGAATGCGTTTCTTGTCTACAGCCTGAATGGCGGCACCGAGCTGAAGTTTCGTCCGCCGCGACTCGAAGAGTGGATCAAGGCTCCGGCGAAACTGAGCAGAGGTCGGGTGGAAGCGGAAGCCCCTCCGGGAATGACGCACGGGATCTTCTGCCTGATCGACGAGAACAACTTTCTGGTCTATTCCGAGCCCGTCCCTCCCGTTGGAGGCGAATGCCGCATTGACGGTCCGGTATCGACATTCCTGGAAGACGGCTACGCCTACCGGCCGGGGTTGCTTTCTCTGATCAAGGTGGGCCACCATGCCCGCACCAAGCTGATGAAGCAGGGCGTGTCCACCGATGAACTGCAGAACGCCCTCAAAGCTGCGAGGGCAACCTGTAAAGAGCCGGTTGAAGAGAAGCGTTACGGGGGGGCTATCCGCAATCTGCGGCATGCCATTCGTAAGTTTGATGGCCATGTCCCCGAAGCCGCGCTGGCGGATTTGAATAGTTTGCCGCTGGGGAAATGGTGATATCAGGGGGCAGGGGCGGGATAGCAGCATCAGTTGGCAGAATCATTTACAGCAGAATAATTAAGAGAAAATGATTCTGCTGTTAATGATTCTGCCATGTTTCCGGAAGGAAAGCAGAAAGCGGGAATTGAAATGAAGACTATATACATAATGGCTGCGGCAGTGGGACTCTGCTGCATGCCTTCAATTTCAACGGCTGCGCCAAAGCCCGCCACGGCGGGCGAGCCGAACATCGTCCATATCATGGTGGACGATCTGGGGTGGCAGGATATTGCCAGCCACAAGTTGGATGGCAAGCCGATCTACGAGACGCCTCATCTGGACCGACTGACCCGGGACGGGCGGCGGTTCACGAATGCCTACTCTCCGGCTCCGAGCTGTGCGCCGTCGCGCGTTGCCTTTCTGCGCGGTCAGCACCCCGTGAATACCGGCGTCTATCATGTCTCCGGCGGTCGGATACCCCGTCCCTGGCATCCGAGCAGCCCAGCGGTCTGTCCCTACTATCGCTATGGGTTGCCCGTTGAAGAGCCGATGATTCCGGAAGCGCTGAAGAAGGCGGGTTATATCACGGGGCATGTCGGCAAATGGCATGCGGGCGGCAAGTCGGCCGGCTATCCGTTCCCGCTGGACCAAGGCTTTGATTTTGGCTTCACCGAGAAGAACGGGCGGCAGAAGTATTACAATGATCCTGACCTATGGAATCCGAGCGATGGCGAGAAGAATCAGTTCTTTGGCTCCTGGGGCAGAATGAAACCCGACCGTCTGACGGGGTTTGCCACACAGGATGAGAACGATCCTTATCAGCTGAACGAAGACGGGCGCCCCTTCGATAAGCCGCACGATCTGGCGATGGGGTTTATGGATAAGCATAAGGACAAGCCCTTCTTCCTGAACTACTGCCCGTACTACGTGCACGGACCCATTCAGACGCGAGACCGAAAGCGTTTCGAGCACTATCTGAAGAAGATGGGACATGAGTTCCCGACCGATGCGGGGCCCATTTATCATGAGCTGGACGGTCAGATGAACCCTTACTACGCCAGTATGGTGGATACCGTGGATTGGATGATTGGTGACGTTATCTCCTACCTGGAAGCAACCGACGACCCACGCAATCCGGGGCACAAGCTGATCGACAATACGTACATCATTGTCGACTCCGACAATGGTGGCGTTATTCCCTATACGGACAACGCACCGTTGCGAGGCGGCAAGCAGAACACCTGGGAAGGCGGCGTTCGTATTCCGTTCCTGGTCCGCGGCCCCCGTGTTCCCGCAGGGACAGTCTGCGATACCCCAATCAATCTCATCGACCTTTTCCCCACCTTCATGACGATGGCCGGGATGGAGCCTGATGAGGCGCTCAAGCTGGATGGTTGCGATATTCTGCCGTTGATCACGGCCGATTCAGACGAAGCCCTCAATGCCGACGGCACAGCGCGTGAATCGATCTTCTGGTTCTTCCCGTGGGATGCCCACATGTCGGCCGCCATGCGCAAGGGGGAGTGGAAGCTGGTCAATCACTATGGAACCCCGCGAGGTCAAAATGCGAAGGCTGTGCAACTGTTCCGCCTGTATGATCAAGACGGATCGACGAGCGATCTGAGCGAGGCGCAGAATGTGGCGGAGCAGTATCCTGAAGTCTGCAATGCCATGCTGGCGGAGCTCAACGGTTTCATTGCGTCCTCAGGCGTTCCGGTTCCTCACAAGAATCTGGCAGCCTCGTCAGTGCCCGCAGAGCATCGTGCGGCCTCTCCGGCCATCCTGGAACGGGGATCAGACAAGGATCGGGTCTGGGCCACCTTCGAGACCGGCAACGGAAAAGCTGAGATCGCCGAAGCGCAGCTGCTCTATACGCTGAACCCAAAGCCATTGGATTCCACGCGGGGAAGCCGTGAAGAGTGGTTTGCGGCACCGGCAACGATCCGCGAGGGACGTGTTGAGGCAACAATGCCGCCGGGAGCGACCCATGCGGTTTTTAGCATGGTCGATGTAAATGGCTATCTGCTCAATTCAGAAACGATGCCCGCGGTCTGCGATGTTGGGCACAACGTCCATGACTCTACGATTCTGAAGAATGGCTACGCCTACAAACCAGGCCTGTATTCCCTGATCAAGCTGGGTGAGAGGGCACAGCAGTCGGGCAAGAAGGCCAGTCAAGATACAACGGCCTTGAGCAGCGCAATTGCTTCGGCAAAGATTGCCTATGCAACAGACAATTTATCAGACGAGGGGCACTGCGATGCCCTGCGCGCCTTGCGGGGCGCGATTCG
>CAZCDU010000051.1:0-31379 GCA_964497125.1 uncultured Victivallales bacterium
TCAAATTGGTAGCGGGAGTTGGATTTGAACCAACGACCTTCAGGTTATGAGCCTGACGAGCTACCAGACTGCTCCATCCCGCATCAGTATTCTGGTTGTGCTTGAAGAACTTCGTCCCTCAAACGGCTGTGTACATTAGCAGATGTTCGGGGCATTGCAACCCCTATGTCCCATTTTTTTCAATCTTTCTTCCAGTGCCGATCTCACCTCTCTCTCGCCGGTATTATATCAAAGAACGCGAGGCACGGCAAAGCGTTGAAACTCGTGCCATGACTTGTCGCCATCAATACCATCTGCTATCTTTACTTAACGTCCTATGAACAATGAACCGCATATCGTCGTTGAGCAGGGAGAGGATTTCGGCAAGGAATTCACCGTTCCGTTGGAGGGAGCCCGTCTTGGGCGCTCGTCGAAGAACGATATCAGCCTCGTCGACCCCATGCTCTCGCGACATCACTGTCGCCTCTTCTTCAAGGAAGACGGCCTCTGGATTACCGATTTGGGTAGCGCCAATGAAACGTTGCTGAACGGGGAGCCGACAATCGAGGCCCCCCTTCACTGTGGTGATCGCATTACGATTGGCGACACTGTGCTGCGAATCGCTCGCGATGATCGAGTAGCTACGGAAAACGCCGCGACCGGGGCGCCGGTCGATCTCGGACTGAGAGGCGATGCCCACGCCCCCAGTAGCCGCAAACGCCTTGGCCTTGGCCCGCTTCTGACTGTCCTCAGCGTTGTCGTGGTTGCCACGTTAGGCATCTTCATCCACAAAGCGATGAACCGGCAACCACCTCCACCACCCGTCATTCCTACCGCACCACCGGAAGAGGATTTCACGCTCTCGGTCGACTACGAGAAGGTAGAAGCCTCCGACGAGAACATCTTTCATTATCACCTGACCATCACGCCGGACCGGAAAATCGCCATCGCAATCGACGACCTGGAGAACAACCGGACCGTCAGGGATGACAAGATCGTTGACGAATCGCTGATTCAGGGACTGGCCGAATCACTCTCCGAATCGGGCTTCTTTGAGCTGGAGGAGGAGTACGAGGGTGTTAACCCGAATGTACTCGAGCAACACACAATCTCCGTCACCATTGGCCGCGACACACATCAGACATCTGTTCGTAATCGCGTCGAGCCCGATGTTTTCACGATCGTCCGGGAGAAGCTGGAAGACTTCGGTCGCGTCGAACTTGGCCTGTGGGCAATCCAGTTCTCTACCGAGAAACTGCTCACCATGGCCAACGATGCCTACCTGCTGGGCAAGAAGCTCTATGCCGAGCGCCAGGTAGCCCTGGGTAACCTGGCGGCCTCCATTAAGAGCTTCAATGAAGCCGAATGGTACCTTGAGACAGTCGAAGAGAAGCCTGACTTCTACGCCGACGTGCTTGCCTCACGCAGCACGTGCAAGGAGGACCTGAACCGCCGCTACGAGGAACAGAATTTCCAGGCCGAGCGCGCCATCCGGTTGCGTGAATGGACGGCAGCGGCATCTGAACTGCGCATGCTGATGGAACTGATCCCGGATCGTGAGGATGCGCGGCACAATGAAGCACGCAAGAAACTGGTTGAAGTTGACGCACGATTGGAAGCGCTGAAATGATCATACTGCCCCCCCATCAGCACCCGATTCTGACAAGATCGCTCAGACGATGCCTCACCGCTTTCTGCCTTTCGCTGGCAGTCCTCTCAACGGCAGTTGGCGAGCCGGCTCAGCTTCATATCATCTCTGAGCCAGCCGGGGCGACCATCACGATTAATGGCGTCAAGAAGGGCACCGCCCCACTCACGCTACCGACGATGACGCCGGGCAAACACCTCGTCATCGCGGAGAAGCGCGATCATGCCACCGTGCGGAGAACGGTCACACTCGTTGACGGACAGCGCTCCAGCCAGGAATTCCGCCTTCAGCCGATCCTCGGACTGGTGTTGGTACATTCGACGCCATCCGAAGCCGACATCGAGATCAAGGGCGCCCATCGCGGGACCACCCCTACACTGATCAGTGATCTCCCTATCGGCCGTTATCGCGCACGCCTCAGTAAGCCGGGGTTCATCGCCAAAGAGGTGGAGATGAATATCGAGGATCGTAGCCCTCTCAAACTGGATGTTGTGCTCACCTCCGACTCGGCCAGCCTGGCGCTCGACTCAGAACCGCCCGGCGCAGATGTCACACTCAACGGCGTCGCTCGTGGCGAGACCCCCTGCTCGGTCGAGCGCATCCCATCCGGAGATGCAACCCTGGAACTCTCCCTTGCGGGATTCGAGCCCTATAGCGAGTCGCTCAAGCTCTCAGCTGGCGAAAGCCAAACGATCACGGCCGTACTCAAACCGATCCCCTCGGACCTCGAGATCGTCTCTATACCGGCCGGAGCCCGCATCTACGTCAACAACCAGTTCCGCGGCAAGGGCCCTGTCAGCATGACTAACCTGGAGCCCGGCACCTATCGGATTCGAGCCGAGCTGCCTGCCCATGAGATCATGTTGCGCAATGTGGAGATCGGCCGGGCTCAGAACATCGTCGAGGAATTTCGTCTGCTACGCAATGCAGGCGGCATCGCAATCACAACCGAACCGGCAGACGTGGATGTGCTTCTGGACGGAAAGAACATTGGTTTCACGGCGACGGACACGAACCGAACTGACCGTGTCTCGGAACCCCTATCGGTTGATCTGATTCCTTGTGGCGTACACGTACTCACGCTCACCAAGCCCGGCTACTATGAAACGAAGACGGAAATCGACATCATCCGCGACGAGATCTTCACCAAGCACTATCGACTGGCACGCCGGTTCATCCCGAACTACGAAGTCAAAACGGAAACCGAAGTCTACCGCGGTGTCCTGATTGAGGTAGACGCCCAGCGCAACGTGAAGCTCGAAACGCATCCCGGCATTTTCAAAACCCTGATGCGCGGAGAGATCAAGTCCGTCAAACCCCTGCGCGAAGACCAGCTCGAAGAGGATCTGTAAGTCTACGGGGCGACTGTTTCCGGAAGACCTGCGGGTGGAACTCATTGCCATCAGGTTCCGCGTCGGCTCCGCTAGTCTGAAACTTGACGCCATTACACCTCTTGTCCTCGAGCCCTGCCACTCGGAGAGTGGGGGCTACTCAGTACGCGCCACTCTCCGAGTGGCAAGCGCCCTCTCGCCCAGTTTCACCCCTGATTAATCCGAGTCCACTCGGGGGCATTGCTGGCCTCAAGCCTCAACCTAGTCCGGCAACCCCACGCTCACCGCCTTGCGGTAGCCGGTAACCGTTATATCACCATTCCGTGCCACATCAGCGATTGCATAGGAGCTGTTCTCGGGGCCGGTGCCGTCGACCATGGCTTTCAGCGTGTAGTAGTGAATGCCATTGATATGGCTGTGCGCGCCCTTGTGATGATGTCCTTGAAAGACAGCCAGCACGTTGCCCGACGCCTCAAGTACACGTCGGACGCGAGCAGCATTGTCAACGCCATACGCGGAATTGGTATCAAGCCGCTGGTGGATGAAGACCACCACGGGAAGCTGCGTCGCCTTCAGATCGCCTCGCAGCCAGGCAAGCTGTTTACCGGGGACGTTCGCGACATCCCAACGTAGATTACCGTGATCAAGTGGAGCCCCCTGGTCGGAGAAATTGGCATCCAACACAACACCATGGATGCCGGCGGCATCGAAACTATACCACGTCCTGTCGGCAGCAATGCCTGTGTTGCTGACAGCGGATTGGAACTGCTGCTTTGAGATGCTGTCCATGTCATGGTTTCCCAGGACATGATAGCGCGGCCCACGGAAGCCACGAAAAACCAACTCAATCTCCCTGAGATAACGCAGCGTGTTCTCTTCAACGACTGGAGAATCCTGGTCTTTGAAATCGCCCAGCTCCACCAGGGCATCGACGCCCTGGAGGTTCATCTCGCTAACACATTCCCCCAGCTTGGTCGACGACTGCCGAAAGAACCGGTTTCCGCGCACTTCAACACCGGCGTAATGACAATCCGTCACCAGCCCGATTCGGGCCACGGGATCTCCTGCTGCTGCAGTCGCGGGCAGTGCGCCCATCGCGGCCGCGCCGATTGTTGCCCTGAGAACATCGCGGCGTGTCACTACGGGGCGAGGCGTAAAGGTACTCAAGATGAACTCCCTTCCTCTAGACTAACTGTTGAGTGCCAATACATCGTTCATACATTTAATGCCAATACATCGTGCACAGTGGCCAGTGCTCTTGAATATCCAACAGCCAACACTCAAATCCAATTTCCAAGGGAAGAGAGCGAGAAATGCGAATTTGGGGCCAAGGGGCCTTTCATCCTCTGTTTCTCGCTCACTTGGATCTTGGAGATTCCTTGTTGGCTGTTGGATATTGTATCGGTCACATCCTATCTGTGAACGATGTGTTGGCACTAGAACTGTGAACGATGTATTGGCACTCAACACCTAACGTCCAGACACGACCCCACATCCACCCCAGACAGGTCAACGGCCCCGGCCTCGAATTCAATTGCTGAGCTGGCTCCCCGTCCGCCGAAAGCGAATCGGTTGGGTCGCACCGCTCGGACGATACGCACAACGCGCTGCGCGCGGTCCAGAAATATGACATCAAGCGAGAAGCGCATCCCTACCGTATGAATCGAATTGCACGGAGACAAAAACATGGCCGTGTCGTCAGGCAGTCCCGGTCGCCCAAGCAGCCCGCGCATACGAGACCAGATACCGGTAGCGATCAGTAGGCGAGGTACGAGCACCTCCCCTCCCCGCGTGAGCGTCCCGGTTTTCATCGGAGGAGCGCACCAATGAAGACGCCGACTCCCAGGAAGAAGAGAAAGGCAATCGATTTAAGAACGCCAATATCAAAGAGGACGAGATTGATCGTGACTTTGCCGGTCGCATTCAGAAGCAGAATCAGAATCGCTACACCAATGAGAATAAGCCCCGTCGTGAATCGCTTGCTCATACACCACGCTCCTCTGCTACTCGCATAATCGTATCCACGATCTGGTCAAGATCGGCCAGTCGCCCCTGCGCCTGGTACCCACAGGCAAGATCTCCCGTGCCCACGTCAACAAACGTTGCACCACGCTGCTTCAAGCACGCCACGTTGGCCTGCGTCGCCGGGTGGGCCCACATGCGATCATTCATGGCCGGCGCAACCACCAGGGGCGCCTGCATGCCCAACGCTGTGCACGACAGCAAGTCATCGGCAATGCCATGCGCAAACTTGGCAATCACGTTCGCCGTGCAGGGCGCGACAACGAAAACATCCGGCCATTCACCCAGCGAAATGTGGTCCGGGCGCCACGCATCGGTCTGCGGAAACATCTCAATATGAACGGGATTCCGTGAGAGCGAACGAAATGTGAGTTCACTGACGAACTCCGTTGCCGCACGCGTCATCACCACCTGCACGTCGCAGTCACGTTTTTGCAGTAAACGAACCAACTCAGCCGCTTTGTAAACGGCAATTGACCCTGTTACCCCGAGCAGTATCTTCATTGCGAACCCTCCCGATCCAGGATACCTCGAAACTCGGCTACCGCAGTATCCAAATCGTCGTTGATCACACAGTACTTGTAAACATCAGCACAGGACATCTCCTGGGCCGCATTTGCCAGACGCCTTTCAATCACCTCAATGGCATCTTCGCCGCGCCCCTCCAACCGCTGTCGCAGGATATCCATCGACGGCGGCTGAATAAAGACGTCCACGAAGCCCCGCACCATGGCGTCATCAGCCGGAAGCGTTGCCAGCGCATCACGGACCTGCTGGGCTCCCTGTACATCGATATCCATCATAACGCTCTTACCGGAGGACATCGCAGAACGGACGGTCTCTTTCAGCGTGCCATAGCGGTTGTCATGTACCGTAGCATGCTCAAGAAAGGCCCCTTCGCCGACACGCTGCTCGAAATCTTCGGGTGACAGAAAGAAGTAGGCCGATCCATCCTGCTCCTCTCCCCGGGGGGCACGTGTTGTGCACGACACGGAGTAGACAATATCCGGCGACTCCGCCAGCAAACGGTCACACAGTGTGCTCTTGCCTGCCCCCGAGGGCGCCGAGACAACGATAAGGAGTGGGTGTTTCATAAGCTACTCGATGTTCTGGACCTGCTCCCGAACGCACTCCAACTCCGTCTTGAATGCAATCACGTGCCGGGAGAGCCGGGCATCGTTGGCCTTGGAGCCTATCGTGTTGATCTCCCGCAAGAATTCCTGGCATAGGAAGTCAAAGGCACGCCCCGTCGGTTCCTTGCGCTCCATGATCTGCTGTGCTTGCTCAAAGTGGCTCCCCAAGCGCACGAGTTCTTCCGAGATACTGCAGCGATCGGCAAACATGGCGACTTCCTTGGCCAGCTGTTCCTCGCTGAGCGTCACAGGTAGCTTGGCATCAGCAAGCCGTTCCATCAGTGCCGCCCGATAGCGACGCGGAACGCTGGGAGCCAGACGCTGAATCTGCCCAACACGCCGTTCAAGTTTGGCGAGTCGCTTCAGGAGATCCTTCTCAAGCGCCGCGCCCTCAGTCAGTCGCATCGCCACAAGCTGCTTGAGCGCCTCTCGCAGAGCCCGCTTCAGCACGGGCCACACTTTCTGAGAGTCCTGACCCACATCTTCGAAACAAACCACGTCGGGAAGACGCATCAGCGTGCTGGCTTTGAGATCGTCTGCCAGATCCAGTTTTGCGGCCGCAGCCCGTAGCGCCTTAACCCCCGCTGTGGCGGCATCCATATCGACACGGATGCCTCCGCTACGTGCCTTACCGGTAACCGTTACACGGACGCTCCCCGTCACGCAGCCGCGTGAGACGGCGGCACGCACAAGCTTTGATATCTGCGAGTCAAGCGCCGCCAACGATCGAGGCATGTTCAACCGCAAGTCAAACTGCTTACGGTTCACCGAACTCAGTTCAACGACCACCTCGACGCCCCCAGAGGTCGCTTCCCCCCGTCCATATCCCGTCATACTCGAAATTGCCATCTCAGGCCTTTCATTCTTTCCCAGGTAGGGCGAGCCCTCCGGGCGAGCCGCCACCGCCAGAAGTGGTGCTGCCGACGCACAGCGTCGGAACGCCTCTCAATTCCGCATTCCGCGTTCGGATCAGCTTTCAGCTGTCTCAATTTCAGTTTTGCCCTGCTGACTCTTCAGCCAGCCCTCAATGAACATCTGGATGTCGCCATCCAACACCTTCTGAACATTCGAAGTCTCGACGCCACAACGATGATCCTTCACCATCGTATAGGGCTGCAGGACGTAGGACCGAATCTGGCTCCCCCACGCAATCTCGCCCTTCGTACCGTAGAACTTCTCCATGTCTTTGCGTTTCTCGTCCAGAATCATCTCATAGACCTTGGCCCGCAGCATCTTCATGGCCTTGGCACGGTTCATGTGCTGGGAGCGCTCCGCCTGGCAGGCGACGACGACACCAGTCGGCAAGTGCGTAATACGGACCGCTGAATCGGTCGTATTGACATGCTGGCCACCCGCACCGCTCGCGCGGTACGTGTCGACACGAAGATCGCTTTCGGCCATATCCACTTCGATGTCATCCGAAATCTCGGCCACCACGTCGACCGCTGCAAACGAGGTGTGACGACGCTTGTTGGAATCATAAGGGCTGATGCGTACCAGTCGGTGAACCCCACGCTCGGCCTTGAGGTAGCCATAAGCATACGCTCCCGAAATCTGGACCGATGCCCGCTTGATCCCAGCTTCATCCCCCGCCTGCAGCTCCAGCACATCGAATTTCAGGTCGTGGTCTTCACAATAGCGGCTGTACATCCGATACAGCATATCCGCCCAGTCGCAGGACTCCGTTCCCCCGGCACCGGCGTGTAGCGTCAGATAGGCGCTACTCCCATCCAGTTCGTTGCTCAGCAAGGACTGAATCTCGAGCTTCTCGAACATCGCCTCGGTGGTCGCCAGCGACTCATCAATGTCCTTCAAGGCCTGGGCGCTCTGGGCGGCATCCTCCTCGAGCTCGGAAAGCTCGAGCATAACGCCCGCCTCTTCAAGGGCAGACTCAACCGCCTGAAACGGTTTCAGGATTGCGCGCTGCTGGTTCGTCTTGTCGATCACCTGGCGCGCCGCATTCGGATCATTCCAGAAATCGACCGCGTTGCTCTTCTGCTCTAACTCGGCGACGATGGACTCACGTGTCGCGATGTCAAAGATACCCCCGCATCTCGTCCAAGCGCACGTTTAAGCTATCCAAACGACCTTTGATATCATCACTCATGGTGTCTTCCCCCTACTGGCCCACTTTTGTACGAACGGTATCAGAAACAGAATGAGGGTCAGCATAGCGCAAGGAAGCGCCAACATCCAATCGCCAAATCGCGTGTATGGCGTCAGTCGCATGGTCTCGGGGCGAACGCGGACCTCAGACACCGAGAACCCCTTCAATCCGTGGTGGCCATCATCGCTTACCAGGAGCTCCAGGATCCTGCCAAACCGGTCCACAAAACAGGTTAAGCCCGTGTTGGCGCACCGCACCAGGGGAACGCGATTCTCGACCGCCCGGAAAACCGCGTTCGCCATGTGCTGACGCGATGCCGCCGAAGGATCAAACCAGGCATCATTGGTCTGATTCACAAGGAAACGCGCCCCATCCCGGACATCCCGCCTGGCCAGGTAGGGAAAGACGTCCTCAAAGCAGATCAAGGCACCGAAAAGTAGCGAAGCCGCCTCTGCCCGATCCGTGAGACTCAGTTCCATTATCCCGGTTGGTTCCCCCGGCACACAGCTGAAACCCAGTGGCGACAATCGCTTGATAAGCGCCACCTGGTTCTCAAACGGAAGGTACTCACCAAACGGCACAAGATGACGCTTACGATAGCTGCCCATGATGCTACTGCTCGCATCCACCAGGAAGCTGGAATTGTAGTAAAGAATATCCTCATCAGGCTGTTCAAAGTCCATTGACCCCACCAGGAGCTGTGGACCATTTGAGACCAGCGCCGACACAACCGACTGCGCAATCGGATCAATCCGCAACAGGTCGGGAATGGCTGTCTCGGGCCAGATCACGAGATCCGGGCGACTCATCATCGCCAGCTCAGTCTGATCTCTTAAGGCCAGGTAGGCATCCTGCCTGTGGATTTCGGACCATTTCTGTACCTGGGGAATATTGGGCTGCACAGCCGCGACACGAATGCCTCTGCCTGCTGCATCACCGGCAGCGCCTCGTCGGACGGCGCGGACACCCATGGACCAGCATAGGGCCACGGCAACCAAACCCATCATGAGCTCGATATGGATGCGGCGCCGGGATTCCCGCTGCCGTATCTCCCCAACAATACGCAGAGCCGTTAACGCCAGTGAAGCATTGAGCAGAACGACGAGCCCCGACACGGCATATACCCCACCCCAGGCGGACAGCTGTATTACGGGGATATTGCGGTACTGGCTAACGCCAAGGCTATTCCAGGGAAATCCCGT
Source organism: uncultured Victivallales bacterium (assembly GCA_964497125.1). Classification (GTDB taxonomy): domain Bacteria; phylum Verrucomicrobiota; class Kiritimatiellia; order UBA8416; family UBA8416; genus CAYLXP01. Next base: position 9,423 of record CAZCDU010000051.1, read on the forward strand.
GAACAGCACGGCCCGCAGATACTCGCAGCCTACCCAGAGCGCGGGGGCCAGCAGGATAAGCGCGATGTTGGCCGTGGCCCCTTGCGCATCTCGCTTCACACTCGCAAGCAGATAGGCGAACAACCCCACGTAGAGCGCGCAATACGCAGCCAGAGCAACCCAGGCCAGGATCACAACAGGAAGGTAGCCCCATGTGTGGCGCAGTGACAGAACCCAGGCTACAGAAACAAGCCAGAACAGGAATCCGCAGAGCCAGCCCCACCAGAAGGCGGCCTTTGGGCGTGATAACCGCGCAACCAGAATCAAAGGAATCAGGCCCAACCAGGCGGCAGAGGCCCCTTCCATCGACGCCAACGCCGCCGGCATCGGAAAGGAACACGCCAACAGGAAGCTAGAGATCAGTACCGCAAGCGCACGGAAGACGGTTCCACGAGAGCACATCCTGACACCTGACACCTGGCACCTCGTTTCATTGCCCGCAACACTTCTTATACTTCTTACCACTCCCGCATGGGCACGGGTCGTTGCGCCCAACTTTGTCATCGGCAGATGATGGCGGCATGAGGCTTGACGGTATGGATCCGGAAGGTGCCCCGCCACCTACTGGCGGCAATCCGCGTGGGGCAGCTTGAGGCTGCTGCGGGGGCGGAGCGCCGCCGGCACCCAGCATCGACACTTCATCGTGAATCAGAGTCTGCGGTAGCGCATCCAGGAAGTGCTGGAAGTCATCGACCGATGTCGTTGACCGGAAGACCGAGTTCATGATGTCGGTCTTGATGTCGCCCATCAGGTGATCGAACATCGTGAACGCTTCGCGCTTGTACTCAACGAGCGGGTCACGCTGACCGTAGGCACGCAGGCCAACACCTTGCCGCAATCCATCCATGGCACGCAGATACTCCTGCCAGTGACTGTCAATGGCCTGCAAGACGATCTGGCGTTCCATAATGGGAACGGCCTCGGGATTCTCCATCGAAACCTTCAGCTCATAGGCATGCTGTACGCGTTTGAAGACTTCGTCGCCGATCTCCTCTACATTGCCCATGCGTTTCAACTCTTCCGGACGTAGCGGAATGGGGAATGTCATCTGAACCCATTCAACATAGTCATGCAGCGTGGCATCCGAGATGTCCTCGAGCATGGTCTCTGTCGTCCCGTAGATCATATCGTTCATGATATCCAGAATGATCTCACGTACGGCGTCGGAGCGCACAACATCACCACGGAACCCGTAGACGACTTCGCGCTGCTTGTTCATCACATCGTCATATTCCAGCGTCCGCTTACGAATGGAGAAGTTCTGCTGTTCCACCCTGCGCTGGGCCGTCTCGATCGAGCGGTTCAGCCAGCTGTGTTCCAGCTCCTGTCCTTCTTCCAGACCAAGTCGGCTCATGATATTGGCGATCCTGTCCGATCCGAACAGGCGCATCAGATCGTCTTCCAGCGAGATGTAGAATCGCGATGATCCCGGGTCACCCTGGCGCGCACAGCGACCGCGCAACTGGCGGTCAATACGACGCGCTTCATGCCGCTCAGATCCCACCACGTGCAACCCGCAGGGATGCTCTTCCAGGAAGGCACCAAGCGTTGTATCCTCGTATTTATCAGAAAGCGATGTCTGCGATGTAATGACATCACGGGGGACCCCTACTACCCCGGGGCCCAGCTTGATGTCGGTTCCGCGGCCAGCCATGTTCGTCGCAATCGTCACGGCGCCCGGCTGGCCCGCCCGTGTCACAATTTCCGCCTCACGTTCATGGTTCTTGGCGTTCAACACACTATGCGGAATATTCGCACGACGCAGCATACGGCTGATCAATTCCGATGTATCCACCGTAACCGTACCGACCAGGACCGGTTGGCCTCGCCGGTGACGTTCGGTGATGTCGTCAATCAGCGCCTTGTACTTCTCACGCTGTGTCTTGTAGATGACATCGTTGCCGTCCGTTCGCCGAATCGGCCGGTTGGTCGGAATCACAACCACGTCGAGTTTATAGATCTGGTGGAACTCATCGGCCTCCGTTTCGGCCGTACCCGTCATGCCCGCAAGCTTGTCATACATCCTGAAGTAGTTCTGGATCGTGATGGTCGCCAGCGTCTGCGTCTCACGCTCGATCTTGACGCCTTCCTTGGCTTCGACAGCCTGATGCAGACCGTCACTCCAGCGCCGCCCCGGCATCAGGCGCCCTGTGAACTCGTCCACGATCATAACCTGGTTTTCCTGGACAACGTACTCGACGTCCTTCTCGTACAGGCAGTAGGCGCGAATGAGCTGGTCGACGTTGTGAATGCGTTCGCTGCGATCGGCGAAGACCTCCTGGATCTTCTGTCGCTTGCGTGTCCGCTCTTCCTCATCCAACCCCTCTTCGCCATCAAGCTCAGCCATCGCCGATACCATGTCAGGAAGCTCGTACATGTCGGGGTCGCTGGGATTCAGCGCCGCGCAGCCTCTCTCTGTCAGGCTGGCGTCCCGACCTCGCTCATCGATATTGAAGTAGAGCTCCTCACGCAGCTCCCGTGCCTCTTCTTTGCGGACGTCAGTCAGCATCTGGTTCTCGATCTGCTCGCGCAGTTTGCGCGTGGCCGGTTCCTCCATCATGTGCATGAACTGCTTGTGCTTCGGCATGCCATGACCGATCTGGTACATTAGCAGCTGGGCGGACTCGACATCCTCTGATTTGAGCGACTTCTGACAGTTCCGCACCATCGTGTTGACCAGCTCATGCTGCAGACGCACAAGGCGCTCCACCTTCGGTTTGAGCTCGAAGTACTGGTGCGAAGACGTCGGGGCCGGACCTGAAATGATGAGCGGAGTCCGGGCCTCATCAATCAAAATGTTGTCGACTTCGTCGATGATCGCGTAGTGGTAGCTGTTCTGAACCTGGTCCTCCGGGCGGTAGGCCATGCCATTATCACGCAGGTAGTCGAAGCCGAACTCACTGTTCATGCCGTACGTGATATCCTTGGAGTACTGTTCCCGCCGCTCGGCCGGGCTCATCTGGTTCTGGATGCAACCCACGGTCAGGCCAAGATAGGTGTAGACGTGCCCCATCCACTGCGCGTCACGACGGGCCAGGTAGTCATTGGTCGTCACGAGGTGAACGTTCTTACCGGTCAGGGCATTGAGATAGAGCGGCATGGTTGCCACGAGCGTCTTACCTTCACCTGTCTGCATCTCGGCGATCTTGCCCTGGTGTAGCGTAATGCCGCCGATTAGCTGAACATCAAAAGGCACCATCTCCCATAGCAAGTCATGGCCACAGACATGAGCCGTGGTCCCGACCAATCGGCGACAGGCGTTCTTCACCGTAGCAAAGGCCTCACACATGATATCGTCAACCGTCTCGCCCTTGGCGATACGCGCGCGGAATTCATCTGTCTTGGCCTTGAGTTGATCCTCCGAAAGCGACTGGTACTCGACCTCAAGTTCGTTAATGCGATCCACCAGCGGCTGCAACTTCTTGATATCGCGCTGGTTCTTGGTTCCAAAGATTTTCTTAATGATCCACTGCATCTGAATGTGCTCCAAAAAAATGGTGTAAAAATGGCCCAAAAGAGTAGGACACCACGCCCCCAATAACCAGCCCAAAAGCAGCTGATGCTGGGGATAAATGGAGTACCTCTACAAACTGCCTGCCTCGCCACGTGCCTTTGCCGGATCCATTGTGGGTAGAGCAACATTTAGCTGCGTCAGGGCGGCTACGCAGGACAAGATGGAGGACGAGCCATACAGGGGTGGAACTGTGGAGACGAAAAAGGTGGACGCCGGCCTCCGGACGGCGTCGTGCAAGTGATGAGCCTTTCAAGAGACAGCGGAGTACGATGTTCGATACTGTCTCTCAGCAGGCGCTTTCTTTGCGCGACCGCGTCCGGAGGCCACGGTCCACCTTTGCAGAACTCGGCACTGTGCGCGAAGTTTCAGTCTAGGCAAACTGGAGCAGCTCTGCGGGGGCTTCGAGCAGGTGATCCGGGGAGTCTGCGGCAAGGGCCTTGGCCGAGTTGTACCCCCATGTCACCGAGACACCATGGACTCCGCTCTTCTTCGCCGCCGAAATATCACGCGTTTCATCCCCCACGTAATACACGTGCTCACGGGGAAACTTGCGCTGTTTGATGAGCTTCTCCAGCGAGTGGTGTTTGCTCCAGATCTTCGTCGTGCTATGCAGGAAATCAAAGATCTTCAGATCATGATTCGTCAGGAAACTCTCAATGTTCTTGGCCGCGTTTGACGAAACAATTCCCATGAGCACGCCGCGGTCGTGGAGCTCGTGCAGCACGTCATGCAACCCCTCGATGAGTTTCACCTTTTCGATGCCCTTATGAAATTCATGCTTGGCCCGCGCCAGAATCGCGGGAACCTTCAACAGTGGCACGCCGAGATACTCGATCATCTCCTTCGCCGTCTTGTCCCTGAGGCCTTCGACATCCTCCCATTCCATCTGCCGATAGCCGTATTCCGGCGCCAGGCGGTTGGCGATATGCACGATGTAATGGTGCGTGTCAGCAATCGTGCCATCAAAGTCAAAGATTAAGACTGTATCACTCATGATTTGTACTCAAAGCGTAGTATGTCCCATCAGGGCGATTGATGGAAGCAATCGATGACGTCGCCAGCAAATCTTCCACGAGAGCCTCCGCCTGCACCGCAGAAATGGCAAAAGCACCGGCAATGTCATCGATCGTGCAGGGCCGTCGCGACAACATGGCCTGTATATGGCTACGGTCAACGGAACTCTCCTTCACGGCGTCGCCAGCCTGGAAACGTGCGATGATTTCAGCTTTCGGCTTGAAGAGCGGTGCCAGATGCTCCAACTCACGGGGGCTGATCGCCTCCGCAGCCTGGTAGGCGGGCGGACGCACAACGGTGTTGAGCTGCACGAGATCGGGCGCGATCGACTCCACCAGTGCCGCGATCTTCGCCACGTCACCCGGGGCGTCGTTGATGCCGCGCATGAGAAATACCTCAATCCAGAACTGACAGCCAAAGCACGCCCTGAATTCCCGAAGTCCGGCCACAACCGTTTCCAGATCGAGATCACTCGCGGGCCGGTTAACACGCTTGAATGAGCGATCATCCCAGGCGCTGAGCGACCCCTTCACGATGGCGGCCCTGGCCGCGGCCTCCCGCACGTCGGCGAGATGCAGCAGGGAACTATTGGTCAACAGTACAACAGGAATATCGCAGGCCGCCTGGATGGCCTCGATGATGTCGCCGAAATGAGAATGCAAGGTGGGCTCGCCGGATCCCGCGAGTGTTATCACGTCGGCCTCGCCGTCATGCTCAAGCCAATGACGCAGCTCCTCGATAACCACGTCTGTCGGCACATATTCCGCGCGACGGGTCGTTTCCGACGTCGTCCGCCCGACCTCACAGAACGGACAGTCGAAACTGCACGTCTTCGACGGAACCAGGTCAACGCCAAGCGACCGCCCAAAGCGGCGCGACGGGACGGGACCAAATAGATAGTGGTAATCCATGGCTGACCAACCTACATCCAAGAGTGGATTAACCGCGAAAGGCGCAAAAGGCGCGAAAAGGGGAATAAGAAGAAGTACCCCACCAAATGCAGGTTCTCAAACCGCGAATTTCTCGCATGTTCTTCTTTTAGCGACTTTCGCGTATTTCGCGGTTTGCATGACCAAAAAGAAGCCGCGCGGTTTAGAAAACCACGCGGCCCTCAAAAAGTCGCATCACTGCCCATCTTCCAATGACCAATGACTAATGACCAATGACCAGCTTAGCCGGCGCTGATTGCCTCAACGGGGCATTCGCCTTCGCAAAGACCGCAGTCCACGCAGGCATCTGCGTCGATGACGTACTGTGCGTCGCCTTCGGAAATTGCTTCAGATGGGCAGCTTGCTTCGCAGGCGCCACACTTCGTGCATGCATCAGAGATTACGTAAGCCATGAGTTACTCCTTCTTTATGTTTGAGACACAAAACTTCCGGTTCAGTCACTGCTGAAATCCGCAACGCGTGCGGTTATAGAGCCTCCGGACGGCAAAGTCAAGACTACTTCCCGTAGTCAAGACGCTTGGCCAGGCGATCAGGCAACCCGGCTTCGGCGATCTTGCGCTGAACGGACACGATGTCGTAGGGAACACGCCGTAGCTCGACACGGCGCATGCCCGGATCGTAGATCACGTATGCCGCACGGGGATCACCATCCCGGGGCTGGCCAACGCTTCCCGTATTCACAAAGCACTTCCGCCCGAGAGTCGTGCGATAGGTTGTGAAGCTACTCCGAATAACACGTCCCTGGCGCTCGAATACGACGGGAACATGCGTGTGGCCGTGGAAACAGACCGATGAAGTCTGGTAGTTGAAATTGGCCTCGGCATCCAGCGGATCGAGGACATAGCCCCACTTCTCAGGCATATCCAGCGTACTGTGAACAATTGTGAAGCCATCCACCATCTGCGTCAGGCGCAGGTTACGTAGATAGGCGATCTGCTCACGGGATAGCTGGCGACGGGTCCAGTCGATCACGTTGGCAGCAAGAGGATGGAAGTCCTCAAGGCACTCATCGTGCGAAACATAGTGATCATGGTTGCCGCGCACAACAGCAACGCATAGTTCGCGAATCTTCTCGATGCACTCTGCCGGGTTCGCATTATAACCAACAATGTCGCCTACGCAGATATACGTATCGACACCATTGGCCTCGGCATCCTCCAGGACGGCATTCAATGCCTCCAGATTGGAGTGGATATCACCAAGAATAGCGTATTTCTTACCCTTCATAGCGCGTGCACATCCTAGAGCTTCAGCAACGTTGCTGCTAGCGGTAGGTCATCTACTGTCAAAATCTTAATATTGAGCGGAGATCCCGGGACAAGGCGAACACTCTCCCCCAGCTGCTCCACGGCCGACGCCTCGTCAATCGTCGATTTATCAATTTCCGGATTGTGAATGGCTCGCTGCAGAAGGTCAACCTTGAAAGTCTGCGGCGTCTGCGTGGTCCACAGCTTGGCGCTATCGACCGAGCGCGTCACGGAGGTACCTCGCTCAGCATGTACCACGGCATCATCAACTTTCAGGGCCACGGCGGCCGCGCCACCACGTTTTGCGGCACCAATGGTCTCCGAGATCAGTTCAGGGGTCACACAGGGACGCGAGGCTTCGTGAATCGTCACCAATTTCGCATCTTCCGGCATGGCCGCCAGTCCTTTCTGGACCGAAGCCACCCGCGATGTGCCGCCGGCCACGACGTCGACAACCTTGGAACAGCCGAAAAGCTGGGCCATGCTACGAGCCCCATCGACGCGCTCCTTGCGCACCACGAGAATAACACCTTCGATGTCCTCGCACGTCTCAAAAGCAAGTAGTGCATACGCCAATACCGGCTTTGGTCCCAGGCTTAGAAACGCCCGGTCAACTTTGCTACCCATCTTGCCGCTCTTTCCGGCGGCCATGATCAATCCGTAATTCATTAAGTCTCCTGATGCAAATACGCAGCCTACCTGCGCTCACGGGCTAAGGATAGGGCGTGGCAACCGGCGGGTCAAGGGCTTAAAGCACCCAAGCCACGAACATTGTGTACGCCGATCACAGATCCAGATCGAGCTCGGAGCTCCTCTCCAGGTCGTGTTTCCCCCGAATTCCGCTGATATCGGTGGGGTATTTGCCATCAAAGCAGGCAGCGCAGAAGCCCATAGACGCCCTAAATGGTGAAAAAAGCCCCTCTAAACTCAGGTATCCCAGGCTATCGGCCTCAATGTAGTCTCGAATCTGCTCCACGCTCATACCACCGGCCACCAACTCTTCACTCGTTGGGAAATCGATGCCGTAGAAGCAGGGATGGGCAATGGGGGGGCATGAAATCCTCACATGGACCTCTTTTGCCCCCGCCTCCCTCAGGCGCATCACCCGCCGGTGAGCGGTGGTCCCGCGTACAATGGAATCATCCACCACCACAACGCGCTTCCCTCTCACCACCTCCGGAAGCACGGCCAGCTTCATATCGACCCCTTTGGCGCGCTCATCCTGCTCCGGCATGATGAAAGTTCGTCCGATGTAGTGATTACGGATAAAACCGTGCTCAAGCGGAATGCCACTCCCAATCGCATACCCCAAAGCAGCCGAGTTGCCACTGTCCGGAATCGCGATCACGATGTCGGCGTCCACGGGATGTTCCTTGGCAAGTTGTTTGCCGTAGGCTTCGCGGACCTTGTGAACGTTTTCACCGAAGACTCGGCTATCGGGGCGGGCAAAATAGACCATTTCGAAGATGCAGCGCGCCTGGTCTGTCGGCGTCTTCTCCTCTGCGAACATCGAACTGTGCATGCCGGTCTCATCAAAGATAACCAGCTCCCCGGGATCAACATCACGCAGGAAGGTAGCGCCCACCTGGTCCAGGGCGCAGGTCTCGCTCGCGACGACATAGCCATCGCCCAGTGTCCCAATCGATAGCGGCCGAAACCCGTGTGCATCGCGAGCTGCCATCATGCAGTTGCGCGTCATGAGCAGAAAACAGAATGACCCCTCAAGCTCGGCCAGGGCTCGGGCTACCCGACGGGGACGGCTCCGGTACATCGGATCCGCCAACAGATGCACGAGCACCTCACTGTCGGTGCTGGTCTGGAAAATGGCGCCCGCTTCCTGGTACATCCGCCGCAGTTGCCCCGCGTTCACCAGGTTGCCGTTGTGCGCAACCGCCCAGTTGCCATCAACACACTCCGCAACCAATGGCTGGACGTTCTGAATGCGGGTGGATCCTGTCGTTGAATAGCGCACATGGCCGATGCCAAGATGACCAGATAACAGGCTCCAGTCCTGATCGGAAAAGACCTCGCTAACCAGGCCTTGGCCCTTGGCTGAACGGACCTTCTCGCCATCCGCTACGACAATTCCCGCGCCCTCCTGGCCGCGGTGCTGAAGGCTGAACAGCCCTCGGTAGATGTCGGGTGCCGCTTCAGGCACCCCATACACGCCGAAGACGCCACAGTACTCATGGGGACGGTCATCGGCGACCGGCTCGGGGAACTCACAGACGCTCATAGAGACTCTCACTCCTGCCTAACAGTCTGGGTAAAATAGGACGCTACCACCCCTCCCCCCCCGCTGCAATCCACAAAGGAGAAAAAACGAAAAAACCTTTGCACAAAACCCGCCGTCCGCGCCGGAAAGCGTTGGAACGCGTTGGTGTTGCAAGTCAGCGGGTCCCCGAGTGGACTCGGGCTAATCAGCGGTGAAACTTAGGCAAGGTAGGGCGAACCGTCTCGGTGAGCCGGAGCAAGTGGTGTGCGATAGATGTGGCAGGGCTGAGCGGGCGCTGTCTTGCCTCTCGTCTCGCTCGACTTCTTGCTCCGGCTCGGCAGGGACGCCTCGCCCTACCTTGGAGGCACCGAGAAAGCAGAGGAAGTTTCAGACTAGCGGGGCCCCGGCGGCGTTCCTTCGCCGGAATATACTGGACTGAAACTTGGCGAGGGGGCGCTTGCCACTCGGAGAGTGGCGCGTACTGAAGTAGCCCCCACTCTCCGAGTGGTAGGGCTCGAGGGCAAGTGGGGTAACGCCGTGAAGCTTCAGGGCAACCCCGAGCGGACCCGGACTAATCAGCGGTGAAACGCTCATATGTAGGCCGGGAAATCTTCCCGGCCGTTCGACAGAAGGGAGTAGGCGGGAAGATTTCCCGCCCTACGGAAGAGTCTAAAACACTAGGACGCAGGTTAAGCTTCAGCCTAAAACCCCTTATACAAACCATAATTATCACGCCACTGCTGCCAGGTGCCGAACTTCTTCTTCGAGGCACCGTGCAGCTTCAGCAGGCGCGGCAGCGAGTATTCCTTTGGCGGTAGCTGGTCGGCGGCAAACTGGCTGAATGCTTTCAGGTTGTAGCACGGGATACTGGCGAACATATGGTGCTCGATATGGTACTCCATGCGCCAGTAGAGGAATGAGCTGAGCGGATCGAGAATCGCGTCACCACAGCTGATCCTGAAGTCGGGATGGTTCGCGTCACATGCAGCATGCTGGTGGGTACTGCAGAAGAAGCCGTGCCACCCTGCTCCATAGAATGGTGCCAGCGTGATGAGAACCGTCAGGAACCAATGACCGGTCGCAATGCAGACCGAAACGAACACGAGCTGCACGACCAGGCTTAAGACCGCGAAACGCCGCACCTGCTGCCGCTGCGCCGGCGTTGCCTTCTCCAGGATGAATTGCTCCCACGTGTCGAGTTTGTAACCGCGTCCTCGCCACCTCGCACCGGTTGGCTTCAGCGTCAGAAGACGGGCAACGTTCTGGACCAGTTCCTTAACGCGAAAGACGTGAAAGAAGAGTTCGTATATGAGCGTCGGCGTGAACTCAACGAAGTTCGGCGTGTCCTCACCATCCGATCCCTGGTGGAGCGTATAGCGATGGTGATATCCCATATGACTGATTCGGTACAGGTAGGGGTTCCATGGCCAGTACAGCAGACCATAGAGGGTCATGAAAAACGCGGTCAGGCTTTTGCTGGCGAAGACCGTGTTGTGACCAATCTCATGCAGAGCATCGCCGAAATGCCCATAGATCGAGCCGTGCAGGTAGAGAGCCAGCGCCATCAGAACCCATCGCTGCCCGGCAAATGCCCAATACGCCACGCCACCGGTCACCACAAAAATCAGTAGAAACCCGATGGCGTAGAGCAGCCCCTTCAGGTTGCTCCGCTCCATGAAGCGCGCCAGGTCTTCCTGGCTGATATCAATCTTGTTCCATTCAACCTTTATAGGTTGCCACTCCTCAAGTGGGTTCCATGTCTTCTTTTCGCTCATACTGCTTTCCTTCTCCATGGTTCGTCACAATCCCTCGCACACCTGAATCCCAGGTTGCCCGTCGACGAATCCGGCGTATTTGACGTTCTGGCGGCTACACGATACCGATTGCAGTAGGTGTGGTGACACAGGTAGGACCCACCACGCATGACGCGCCGATCACTGGGCGGCGGCCCCGTGGGGTTCGCACGTGGCCCTGTAACGTGGAAGTCCGGACTCCACCAGTCATGGCACCACTCCCACACATTGCCGGCCATGTGATGAAAGCCATACCCGTTGGGTTCATAGGTAAACACCGGAGCCGTGGTCACATAGCCATCCTCAGCCGTATTGACTTTTGGGAAGTCCCCCTGCCAGATGTTGCACATATGCTTGCCACCCGGCGTCAGCTCATCCCCCCAGACATAGAGGCTCTGCTCCAGCCCACCGCGGGCCGCGTATTCCCATTCCGCCTCGGTCGGTAGCCGCTTGCCGGCCCATTCACAATAAGCAAGGGCATCGCGATGCGATACGTGTACCACGGGATGATCGGGACGCTTGCGAATCGAGGACCCGGGGCCTTCAGGCCGCTTCCAGCAGGCGCCCTCAACGCGGTACCACCACTCCAGACCGAGCACCGTCTCACCCCGTTCCGACAACTGCTTACGAAGCATGGCAGGCACCACCAGCCAGAAGACGAACGACCACCCAAACGTCTCGGCTTCCGTCCGGTAGTGCGTTGACTTCACGAACTCGCCAAATTGCCGGTTCGTAACGGAATAGCGATCCAGCCAGAAACTGTCGACCTCGACCTCCCGGATGGGCCCCTCGCCGTCAGCCGGAAACCCTTTCGGGTAGTCGGTCCCCATCAGGAACCGCCCGCCTTTCACGTGAATCATCCCCCCGGTATCGCCCGACGTGACACGACGGAACTCGCCGCTGTCAGCCGGCTCAACCGAAGTCTCACGCGCAGCGCTGGGTGCACAACAACCCTTCACAGCACACCGCCATTTCTTAATGCCACCGTCATAGTAGCATTTCTACCGAGACAGCCCCGCGAAAGCAATGCAAAAAGTAGATGGTCGCTATCCACTGCCCCACGGCCGCCCGTGGGCACGGTTCGCCTTTTCAGCCTTTCAGCCTTTCAGCTTTTCAGCCTTTTCCCCATTTTCCCCATTTTCCCCTAGTCGACGTACGGATAGCTGCGCTTGCCCAGCATAGCGGCATCTTCGAAGGGCATGAACGACGAGATATCCGCTAATCCCGACAGCGAACGCGTTGTGGCAGGCACGCCGACTTCGCGCAGGATGGCCAGTGGATTCAGGCCGCCCATCACGATCAGCCCCGTCCGGCCCTCTGTCACCGGAATGTCAAACAGCGGCAGACTCCCCTCCCCCATGGCGAGATCGCCACCCAGTCCACGCTCATGCAGACGAGCCAGGACGCGTTTCGCTAATGCCCCTGCCCCAGCTGGGATCTCCCGGAAACTCGCGCCGATGATCCCGCTGCCTGTCTTTGCGCACTGCGAGACTTCGGTCATGCCGGCGCCAATGAATACCTCCAGCGGATCCACGGTCGTCCCGCGGTATTCAATCACATCCACGAATCGAACGGGCACACCATCGCGCATTTCCAGGAGGCCACCAAAACGCGAGGTGACCGGTATGCCGCTTGATAACAGCACGCCATTGACCGTGACGCTGCAGATCGTGGCCAGGACAACCGACCCGAGTGGCACCGTGAAGCTGCCGATCGTCTCACCTGCCCGTACCACCGCCAGCCGATCACTCACGGCAAGCCCGGCTCGGAAGGCCGGCGCAACATGTAACAGGGCCCGCGAAAGATCCCGATCGCGAATCAGCGCCATGTTCGTCACCACCGTCCCGCGCCCGGACCTCGTGCTGTATGACATGCGATAGCCAAGATCATCAACCTTGGCGGCCACGAAGCCTAACTTCGAAAAGGCATCCGCATTGGTGAGCTCCCGACGTCCCCGCTCGGTCAGCTGCCGCCCCTGCCGCCGACTCACCATGCTTGTGAGCCCCTCACGGTCCAGTGAGAGCAGATGCGCCCTGACCGTCCGCGGTCGAAGCTCCAGCCCCATGGCTCGCAAGCGCTGCGTAAGCTTTGCAGCACCGGCCGGGGCATCATCTTCACTCAACGCTTTGAGTATTCCGTTTCGAATTCGATCTGCTTTGGTTGCCATTCGCACTGCTCCGGTTGAAAAAAGTCTGCGAGCGTTGCCGTTACTTGTTGCCGCAATGTTTTCGGTATCAACGGCCACAACTCTAGCCCGTACGGACCATATAGGCAAGACGTTTGCCCCGCGTATACGGCACTCTTGCCGTATATCAAGGTGCGCAAACGCGCCCTGAAAGGCCTATTTTCTTTGCCGTATTGGCCAGAATGGATGATTATAGACGGCATCAATTTGCCACACCGTTGACGATCAGCGGTAACAACGAAAGGAATAGGCAATGTCAGTAATCCAGAACGCATGGGAAGTCGTGCAACGTCGTAACGCCGGGGAGCAAGAGTTCCTGCAGGCCGTCAAAGAGGTCCTCGATTCACTCGAGCCCGTCATGGAGAAGAACCCGCAGTACGTAGAGGCTAACATCCTCGAGCGTATTACAGAGCCCGAGCGCCAGATCATGTTCCGCGTCCCGTGGACCGACGATCAGGGCAACGTGCATGTGCAGCGTGGCTTCCGCTTCGAGTTCAACAGCGCCCTCGGCCCCTACAAGGGCGGACTTCGCTTCCACCCCAGCGTTAACCAGAGCATCCTGAAGTTCCTCGGCTTCGAGCAGATCTTCAAGAACTCCCTGACGACCCTCCCCATGGGCGGCGGCAAGGGCGGCTCCGACTTCGACCCCAAGGGCAAGTCTGACGCCGAAGTCATGCGTTTCTGCCAGTCCTTCATGACTGAGCTTCAGCGTCACATTGGCGGCGACACGGACGTCCCGGCCGGTGACATCGGCGTGGGCGGTCGCGAGATCGGTTTCATGTTCGGCCAGTACAAGCGCATCCGCAATGAGTTTGTCGGCGTGCTGACGGGCAAGGGCCTCAACTGGGGCGGCTCCCTGATTCGTCCGGAAGCTACCGGCTACGGCGCTGTCTACTTCGCCGAAGAGATGCTGAAGACGCGCGGCGAGACTTTCGAAGGCAAGACCTGCTGCGTTTCCGGTTCCGGTAACGTCGCACAGTACACGGTCGAGAAGGTCAACCAGCTCGGCGGCAAGTGCGTGACCCTGTCCGACTCCGCCGGCTTCATTCACGATCCCGAAGGCATCGACGCTGAGAAGCTCGCCTGGGTCATGGACCTCAAGAACGTGCGTCGCGGCCGCATCAAAGAGTACGCCGACCAGTTCAAGGCTACCTACGTCGAAGGTCAGCGCCCGTGGAGCATCGCCTGTGATTGCGCCTTCCCGAGCGCCACGCAGAACGAAATCGACGGCAACGACGCCAAAACCCTTCTCGAGAACGGCTGCTACGTCGTCTCCGAAGGTGCCAACATGCCGAGCACCCCGGAAGCCGTGGATCAGTTCATCGACAAGAAGATCCTCTACGGACCGGGCAAAGCTGCCAACGCTGGTGGCGTGGCGACATCCGGTCTCGAAATGAGCCAGAACGCCATCCGGATGAGCTGGTCACGCGAAGAGGTCGACCAGAAGCTCAACGGCATCATGGTTGCAGTCCACGAGCAGTGTGTTGCGGCGGCCGAGGAATATGGCCAGCCCGGCAACTACGTCATGGGCGCCAACATCGCAGGCTTCGTCAAGGTGGCTGACGCCATGCTTGATCAGGGCCTCGTATAAGTGCCAGATCATCCGCTTCGGCGGATGAATGACCACTCAGGCGGCCCTGTCATTCGGCAGGGCCGCCTTTTTTCTTGTCACTGAACTCACAAGCATCAAGACTAGCCCGATGGATGCCTACCACTTTTCGACCGGAATACCAGCACTCGACAAGATCCTGCGCGGCATTCTCCCCGGTGATAATGTTGTCTGGCAGATTGATAAGATCGAAGACTACCAGGAGCTCGTGCGCCCCTATATCGAAGCCGCTTCACGCACATCACAGCCGGTCGTCTATTTTCATTTTGCCGACCACCAGCCCCTCGTCCCGGAAAACGCCAACGTACAAACCTACACCTTCCGCCCTGACGAAGGATTCGAGACCTTCATAGGCAACGTACACCGCGTCATCGGCGAGGCCGGGCGAGGCGCATACTACGTTTTCGACTGCATCTCCGAACTGGCTGACTGCTGGTACTCTGACGAGATGCTGGGCAACTTCTTCAAGTTAACCTGCCCCTACCTCTTCGACCTCGAAACACTGGCGTACTTCGGCCTCTACCGAAACCACCACTCCCCTCGCGCCGTTGACCCCATCACCGAAACGACCCAGCTCTTCCTTGAGGTCTATCATCACAAGGATCTCTACGTCCGTCCCCTCAAGGTCCAACATCGCTACTCCACCACCATGAACATGCTGCACCGCTGGAAGGACGACGATGTCGGCCCGGTTAGCGACAGCGTTATCATCGCCGAGATCCTGACATCGGCGAAGTGGTCCGGCCTTTACTCCGACCGCCGCCCCGGCTTCTGGGAACGGGCCTTCATCGAAGCCCAGGAGGTCAAGAGCGAGGTGCAGGCCGGTCTGCGTTCTGAATCTGATGAGCAGGAGCCTTTCGAGAAGCTCGTCCCCATGGTCATTACCCGTGACGAAACGATGCAGGGACTGACGCGACGGTACCTCACTCTCGAGGACATCCTCGATGTACGGCGACGTATGATCGGAACCGGGCTGATCGGCGGCAAGGCCGTCGGCATGCTGCTCGCGCGCGCCATCGTGAAGCGGTCATCGCAGGAGCTCACGGGCGTGCTGGAGGAGCACGATTCCTTCTTCATCGGTTCGGACGTCTTCTATACCTACCTTGTCCGCAACGGTATCTGGTGGACACGGCGACAGCAGCGCGATTCCCATGACTTCTACGAGAATGCCACACGCGCCAGGCGCCTGATTATCACCGGAACATTCCCCGACCAGACCATCCGCCAGTTCCAGGAGATGATCGACTACTTTGGCCAGTCGCCATTCATTGTGCGGTCGAGCTCACTGCTCGAAGACAACTTCGGCAATGCGTTTGCCGGCAAGTACGAAAGCGTATTCTGCGCCAACCAGGGCCCGCGTAACCAGCGACTGGAAGACTTCCTGGCCGCCGTACGCACCATTTACGCCAGTTCCATGAGCGAACGCGCCCTGCGCTATCGCGATCGGCGCGGTATGCTGGATCGCGATGAACAGATGGGCCTGCTGGTGATGCGCGTCTCGGGCAAAGCCTATGGCAAGAACTTCTATCCGCCCGTTGCCGGGGTTGGCTTCTCGTTTAATCCCTACGTATGGAGTAAGGACATCGATCCTGCAGCCGGCGTCATCCGCCTCGTGTTCGGTCTCGGCACGCGCGCCGTCGATCGCTCTGACGACGATTACACGCGGGTCATCGCACTCAACGCACCGGACCGCCGGCCAGAGCACAGCTTTGATGAGGTCAAACAGTACGCCCAGCGACGCGTTGACTTCATTGACCTCGAAGCGAACCACCTGAGCTCGGGGCATTTCCAGGACCTGATCGACTCGTGTGACAAGCTTCCCCTGGACCTGGCGACATCCATCGATCACGAAGTTGCGCGCCAGCTACGCGAGCGCCGGCGCCCCGGAACCCCCGTGCCGCCGGCCCCACGCTTCCTGACATTCGACAACCTGCTCAAGCAGACCAAGTTCATTGAAACCATGAAGGACATACTGCATGTCCTCCACGAAGCCTATAACTACCCGGTAGACATTGAGTTCACGGTCAATTTTGACGATGACGGGGAGTACAGGATCAACCTCGTCCAGTGCCGGCCACTCCAGGTCCAGGGCACGACCGAGATTGAGTTGCCGGATGTCGAGATCAAGGATGAGGATCGAATCATTGCCGCGCACAGTGCCGTCGTGGGACAGAGCCGCATCACGGCAATCGACACCTTCATCTACGTTGTCCCCGAAGTATACGGCGCACTACCCGTCTCCGAGCGCTACGAGGTCGCACGCATGCTTGGCAATGTCAACCGAGCCGTTCGGGAACAGAACAAGGAGGGTGTTACGGTCCTGTTGGGTCCGGGCCGCTGGGGAACCAGCAGTCCATCACTGGGCATTCCCGTCAACTTCTCGGACATCAACGGCGTATCGATTCTCTGTGAGATCGTGACCATGCATGAGAATCTGATCCCGGACGTATCCCTCGGGACACATTTCCTGAATGAACTTGTTGAAGTCGACATGCTCTACCTGGCGCTATTCCCCTCACAGCCGGGAAGCTACCTCGACGGCGAACGCTTTCTTAATACGCCGTCCACGCTGTTGGAGCTCGTCCCCACTGCAGAGAAATGGCAGGATGCCATCAAGGTTGTCCCCGCCAGCAGTCTCGTGCCTGAAGGCAGGCAAATTCTACTAACCGCTGACGCACTGGAACAGGAAGTGAAGTGTTTCATCGCAGAGGTGGATTAACAGCATAACCGCACAATCGGGCAACAGTGCCCACAACAGGAGGTCGTCATGGGTGGTTTCTTTGGAGTCGTATCAAAAACAGATTGTGTCACGGATCTCTTTTTTGGAACCGACTATCATTCCCATCTGGGCACCGTCCGCGGCGGGCTGGCCACCAAGAACGGCAACGGCTTCTGCCGCTACATCCATGACATCACCAACACCCAGTTCCGTTCCAAGTTCGAAGACGACATCAGTGAGATGAGCGGCAACATGGGCATTGGCGTCATCAGCGACACCGACGACCAGCCCCTGATCATCTCCTCCCATCTCGGCACCTACGCCATCGTGACTGTCGGCGTCATCCAGAATCTCAAAGAGCTCGCCGCCGATGCGTGCCAACATCGCCGCGTACACTTCGCGGAAATGAGCGATGGCGACGTCAACCCCACCGAGCTCGTGGCAATGCTCGTCAATAAAGGCGACACTTTTGACGAAGGTCTGCGTTACGCCCAGGAACAGATCGAAGGTTCCTGCTCCATCATGATCCTGACCGACGAGGGCATCTATGCGGCACGCGACCGCCTTGGTCGCACGCCCATCATTCTAGGAAAGAAGGATGGCGCCTTTGCCGCTACGCTTGAAACCTGTGCCCTGCCAAACCTGGATTACGAACATGAACGCGATCTCGGCCCAGCCGAAATCGTTCTGTTAACCCCCGACGGCATCGAACAGAAGGCCTTGCCTGGTGACGAGATGCAGATCTGCTCATTCCTCTGGGTCTACTACGGCTATCCGGCCTCAAGCTACGAGGGCATCAACAGCGAAGACGCACGCAATCGCTGCGGCGCCGCATTGGCCCGCAACGACGACGAGGAAATTGATCTGGCCGCCGGCATCCCCGATTCCGGCACGGCCCATGCCATCGGCTACGCCGTTGAAGCCAAGGTTCCCTATCGCCGGCCGTTTGTGAAATACACACCAACGTGGCCGCGCAGCTTCATGCCACAGGACCAATCCATCCGTAACCTGGTGGCCCGCATGAAACTGATCCCGATTCGCGAGCTCATCAAAGGCAAGAAGCTCCTCTTCTGCGAAGACTCCATCGTGCGCGGAACACAGCTCCAGGACATCGTTCAACGCGTATTCGAATACGGAGCTGAGGAAGTCCACATGCGTCCGGCCTGCCCACCGCTTGTCTACGGCTGCAAGTACCTCAACTTCTCCCGCTCCCGCTCCGAGCTCGACCTGGCCACCCGCGCCGCGATCAAGGAACTCGAGGGCGATGAGAACACCAACCTGGAGGCCTATGCCGACCCAACCACACCGGAATACGCCGCGATGATCGAGAGCATCCGCAAACGCCTGCATCTCACCTCGCTGAAATTCCAGAAGCTACCCGACCTGGTCGAAGCCATCGGCCTCCCGAAAGAGAAGCTCTGCACCTACTGCTGGGATGGCTGCGAGGGCGGCTGCGGATCGAAGTAGTCGACAAAGTCAGTCCGGCGAGGATAACCGCTTTCGGTAGGCGCCGGGGGGCTCTTCGAAGTGACGTTTGAAGGCTTTGGCGAAGGAGAAGACGCTCTGGTACCCCACCCTCTCGGAGATCATGTCCATTGAGAGATCGGTGGCCGCCAGGAGCTCGCGCGCGTGTTCCATCCGAATCCGCAACAGCATCTGCTCCGAGGTAAGATCGTAGTGCTCACGCATCAGCCGCTGGAACTGTCGGATGGATACGCCAAGCTGACGAGCCAGGTCCGCAAGTTTCCAGGGGGCGCTCGGGGTCGCATTGACGCTCTCCCAGAGTTGATGTAGATCCAGCATGGCACGGCTTCCCTCATAGGGTTGAGTGGGCATAAGCTGACGTGCGATAAAGACGGCAATGTACTCCGCCAACGCGCTGCAGGCAGCGGCATCAACATTGGGGCGCAAGGATGACTCGAACAGGTATGCTTCCATCGCGGCGAGTAGGTGCTCGGGCGTCTGTAAGACGCTACGGCAGGTGACCTTGCCCTCCAGGTGCGCAAAACGGTCTGTTCGAAAGAGCGCCGCAGAAGCGAACTTCCACTCTCCACGGGCGCGGTAGTCATAGGAAGCCTTTGCGGGTCCCACCCAGATGTCGTTGCCCCGAATTATCCCCTTCTCATCCCCGCACTCATACTCGGCCCGCCCGGAGAATGTCACGAGAACGATATGCCACGGAACCGAAACCCGGCGGATCTCGTATGGCTCAACGACCTCGTGGATGCCAACACCACGTAGCCCATGCGATTTGAACGGCTCCGCGTAACGTGGAACCATCGGCAAATGCTGGTCTCGGCACCCATCAGGGATACAGGCAAAGTCGCTTTTAAACTGCATAAGAGCGCAAGCATAGCAGGCCTGCAATATCGACATCAACAGCCAATGTCGTAATTGGACAAATGCTCAACAGAAATAGGTTCAACTACAAAACACGCGAAACACACGAAAATGGATCAGCAGTCGGGAACTCACCTCGTCTATCAAGCTTTCGCGCATTCCGCGCATTTCGTAGTTCTCCCAGTCTTGAGCATGCACTCAGACATACCAGCCCTGACGAGAATCTTCGCGCTTCAGCATGCGGTTGGCCGCTTCGTTGTTGGTGAATCGCTGCGCGGCCGCGTCATAAACCAAAGGTCCATCTACCCGGGCGGCTATGTTCCCCATCAAGGCGGAGGCCGTGAAGGGACCGGCGTAGCCGAAGTGCGACAGGGGTGCGTCGTAGGGAATCAGCCCCTTGGCGGCCTGAATCCACTCTCCGACATGGTTGCTCGGGGGAGCCGTGCCCTCCGGCTTTCCGATGGCGCGGCGGAAGGTCTCCGGAATGAGGATCGGTGATTCCACATAGCCTCCCTTCAGCCACAATGTGCCCTTGGTGCCCACCAGGTAGGAGCCAACACCGCCCAATTCGCGTCCACCTTCCAGGGCTTCCGGACGCGGCGGGGTATGTGCTCCGTCATACCAGTAGGCCGTAAAGGCCGCGCGGCCATTCCGGGAGGGATAGTCATAACGCACGGTTTTGCCGCGAGGGAATGCCCCTTCAAGGGGATCTTCCTGGCCCAGGCACTCCACGGACGTGGGATATTCCGGTTCAAGAATCTTGTAGAAGCCGTTCATGAGATGGCAGCACCAGTCACCGAGGCCACCGTTACCGAAGTCGGCGTAGCCGCGCCACTCAAAGGGGTGGTATTTCTCCTCTTCATAGGGACGGTGGGGAGCGGGGCCCAGATAAAGATCCCAATTCAGACCGTTCGGAACCGGATCTTCTTCGATAATGGCTTCCCGCCCAAAATGACCAGGAACCCCGAATTGGCTACCGGTATAGGTATGGACTTCCACAATGTCGCCCAGCACCCCCGACTCGTAGTAAGCGCGCCCCACCCGCCAGCCGTTATTGCCCATGCCCTGGTTGCCCATCTGCGTTGGCACCCGGTGTTTTCGGGCCTCCTCTGCCAGGTGCTGACATTCGTGCACGGACCAAGCCAGAGGTTTCTCGCAATAGACCGCTTTGCCCGCGCGGATGGCGCGGATGGTGGCGGGGTAGTGATGATGGTCACAGCAGGAAACCCATACCGCGTCAAACAGGTCGGGGTATTCAAACAGCTCCCGGTAGTCTGCAAAACAGCGGGCGTTGGGGTAGAGTTCCTTGGGCGTTCCCTCAATGCGACGTTTGTCAACATCGGCCGCGAAGGTGCGGGTGTCGGGATCACAGAAGGCCGTGAAGGTTTCGTTCTTCAGACTTCGGAAGGCAAAATCGGAGCGGCGCCCCAGGCCAATGATGGCCACGCGTAGCGGGCGTTCCTCCTTGGCCTTCAGGATGGTCGGAAACGAAAGGCCCACACTTGCGGTGGTTGCTGCCCCCATGAACGTACGCCGTGATATGGGTAAAGACATAATCAAAGTTCCTTCGTTCTAGTTCGAGTCTGTGCGAAAAAGGGCCCCAACGGGGCGAGATATGTAAGTGTTATCTAACATCATTGTACTCGCATCATTTGTCTGTCATCCCGAGCTTGCCGAGGGATCTGTGGCGAGTTGTGCAACCATGAGATCCCTCGGCAAGCTCGGGATGACAAGGACTTGCGTATTCTGAGAAGGCATGGGCCCTTTCCGCTCACGCGCTACTTCGCCGGAGCACCACCAGCCCAATGCGTACCTTGCATGTTTGCTCTGACCTCTGCGCGATTCTTCGCAAAGCGCTCCAGGTCCGCCTCCAGTTTCTCCTTTGCTGCGGCTATCCCCGCGGCGTCACCGGAGGCTTTGTGTTTGGCGTACTGTTTCTTGAAGTTCTCCCTTGCGCCCTGCTCAAAGCGGTCAAGCTCCTCGAAGCGGGCCTGGTAGACGTCCTGCACATCCTCGGCATCGATTTCTGCTAAATAGTCGGTCAGCACCTTGTCCATGCGGGCCGCCTTCTCGGGCATGGCCGCGACTAGATTGCTCTTCTCGCCGATGTCATCCGCCAGGTTGAACAGCTTCGTTTCGCCCGTCAGCAGGTGCTTCATGAACTTGTAGTCACCCATGCGGATCAGCGTAAGCGGCGGCGCGAAGTAGCAGGGGTAGTGGAACACCAGCCCTTCCCCGGGGCGCTCGACCCGGCCGGCATTCCCCTTTTCGAACAGATCGCGCAGGCTGCCGCCATCGAGATTGTCCGGCAGGGGAGCCTTGCTGCCCGAGA